>NZ_WUUD01000013.1:55909-94935 GCF_009831705.1 Pseudomonas sp. PICF6
GTAACGGGCCAGTTTCGGCGAGCCGTAGACCCACTCGCCCTTGGCGAATGCGCTGAACGGCACCATAGTCCCGGCGCTGTTGCGCACATACCACTTCTGCAGGTCTTCGGGGCTCATGCGTGCATTCGGCTGACCTTGGACGTACACCCGCTTCACCCGACCACGGTCGATGAAGTCGTTCACGTAGCTACTGCCCAGGGCAACCGACAGGGTGTTGTTGATGTCCGAGAGGGTGATGCCCAAGGCGCTGGCCTTCTCGTCATCGATTTCCAACTGGTACTGCGGCTCGTCATTCAGGCCGTTCGGACGCACCTGGGACAGAATCTTGCTCTGGGAAGCCATGCCCAGGAACTGGTTACGGGCTTCCATCAGCTTCTCATGGCCGATGCCGGCGCGGTCCTGCAGGAACACGTCGAAACCGGTGGCGTTACCCAGTTCCATCACCGCCGGCGGAGCGAAGGCAAACACCATTGCGTCGCGGAAGGTGAAGAAGTGTTGCTGGGCGCGGCCAGCGATTTTGAACACACTGTTCTCTGCGTCACGCTCTTCCCACGGCTTGAGCATGATGAACGCCAGGCCGGAGCTCTGGCCACGACCAGCGAAGTTGAAGCCGGTCACGGTGAACACCGAGGCCACGCCATCGCCTTCACCGCCATCCTTGCTTGGACGCAGCAGGAACTCGCGCATGTTGTCCACCACCACCTGGGTCCGTTCGGCGCTGGAACCGGCCGGGGTCTGTACCTGGGCAAACAGCACGCCCTGGTCTTCTTCCGGCAGGAACGCCGTCGGGATGCGGGTGAACAGCCAGACCATGCCAACCACGATGATCACATAGGCCAGCAGGTACGGCGCCTTGTGCTTGAGCATGTTGCCCACGCCGCGCTCGTAGCTTCTGACGCCGCGGTCGAAGGTGCGGTTGAACCAGCCGAAGAAGCCGCGTTTCGGCGTGCCGTGCTCACCCTTGGGAATGGGCTTGAGCATGGTGGCGCACAGGGCCGGAGTGAAAATCAGGGCCACCAGTACCGACAGGGCCATGGCCGAGACGATGGTGATGGAGAACTGCTTGTAGATCACGCCGGTGGAGCCGCCAAAAAACGCCATCGGCAGCAGTACCGCCGAGAGCACCAGAGCGATACCCACCAGGGCGCCCTGGATCTGGCCCATGGATTTCTTGGTGGCTTCCTTGGGTGACAGGCCTTCTTCACTCATGACCCGTTCGACGTTCTCCACCACGACGATGGCATCGTCCACCAGCAAACCGATGGCCAGCACCATGCCGAACATGGTCAGGGTGTTGATGCTGAAGCCGAATGCCGCGAGGATCCCGAAAGTGCCGAGCAATACCACCGGCACCGTCATCGTGGTGATGATGGTGGCGCGGAAGTTCTGCAGGAACAGGAACATCACCAGGAACACCAGGGCAACCGCTTCGATCAGGGTTTCAACCACACCCTTGATCGACTCGCTCACCACCGGTGTGGTGTCGTAGGGGAACACCACTTCCAGGCCTTGCGGGAAGAACGGCTTGAGATCTTCGACGGTCTGGCGCAGGGCCTTGGCCGTGTCGAGGGCGTTGGCACCGGTGGCCAGTCTCACTGCCAGACCGGAGGCCGGGGCACCGTTGAACTGGGCATTGATGCTGTAGCTCTCGCCGCCCAGGGCGACATCTGCCACGTCGCCGACGCGCACTTGCGAGCCATCCGGATTGACCTTGAGCAAGATGGCCTTGAACTGTTCGGCGGTCTGCAGGCGGGTCTTGCCAATAATGGTGGCGTTCAGTTGCTGACCGGGCAGGGCAGGCAAGCCGCCGAGTTGGCCGGACGCGATCTGGACGTTCTGCGCGGAAATGGCGTTGGTCACATCTACCGGGGTCAGGCTGTAGTTATTCAGCTTGGCCGGGTCGAGCCAGATTCGCATTGCGTACTGGGCACCGAAGACCTGGAAGTCACCGACACCGGCTGTGCGCGAGATCGGGTCCTGCATGTTGGACACGATGTAGTTGGACAGGTCTTCCCGGGTCATGCTGCCGTCGCGCGACACCACGCCGATCACCATCAGGAAGTTTCTCACTGACTTGGTCACGCGGATGCCCTGTTGCTGCACTTCTTGCGGCAGCAGCGGGGTGGCCAGGTTCAACTTGTTCTGGACCTGGACCTGGGCGGTATCGGAGTTGGTGCCTTGTTCGAAGGTCGCCGTGATGGTCATGCTGCCGTCGGAGTTACTTTCCGAGGAGACATAACGCAGGTTATCGATGCCGTTGAGCTGTTGCTCGATGACCTGCACCACGGTGTCCTGCACGGTCTGCGCGGATGCGCCCGGGTAGGTGACCTGGATCGCAATGGCCGGCGGCGCGATGCTGGGGTATTGGTTGATCGGCAATTTGAGGATCGACAGGGCCCCGACCAACATGATCACCAGGGCGATAACCCAGGCGAAAATCGGACGGTCGATAAAAAATTTCGACATGGTTTACTCCCCTTTGCCGCCGGCGGCTTTGTCAGCTGCCTGTGCGGGGGCCGGGTTCTTTGCGCTAACGTTGGTGGCCTCAGTGGCTTTGACTTCCACCCCTGGCCGTACGTACTGCAACCCTTCGGTGATCAAACGATCGCCAGCTTTGAGCCCGTCTTCGATCAGCCATTGGCTACCGACGGTACGGCTGGCCTTGAGCTGGCGCAGCTCGACCTTGTTGTCCGGGCCCACCACCAGGGCGGTCGGCATGCCTTTGAGGTCGCGGGTCACGCCTTGCTGCGGCGCAAGAATCGCCGCGCTGTTGACCCCGGCCTGCAATTGCGCGTGGACGAACATGCCCGGCAGCAGGGTGTGGTCAGGGTTAGGGAACACCGCGCGCAGGGTTACCGAACCGGTGGTCTGGTCGACCGACACTTCGGAGAACTCCAGCTTGCCCTCATGGGCATATTGGCTGCCGTCTTCCAGGGTCAGTTTGACCATGGCGGCGTTGTCGCCAGCCTTCTGCAGGCGGCCGCTTTCCAGTTCACGGCGCAGTTGCAGCAGTTCCACGGAACTCTGCGTCACGTCGACGTAAATCGGGTCCAGTTGCTGAATGGTTGCCAGGGCATCGGCCTGGCCGTTGCTCACCAACGCACCTTCGGTTACCGAGGAGCGACCAATGCGACCGGAGATCGGTGCGTAGACCTTGGTGTAGCGCACATTGATCTGGGCGGTCTGCAGATTGGCTTCCGACTCCAGGCGGTTGGCCAAGGCGGTGTCGTATTCCTGGCGGCTGACGGCCTGTTCGTCCACCAATTGTTTATAGCGATCGGAAATGGACTTGGTTGAGCGCAGGTTTGCTTCTGCACTTTTGAGGGTCGCTTCGTACATGGCCGGGTCAATCTGATACAGCTGCTGGCCAGCCTTGACGTCGGCACCTTCCTTGAACAGACGCTTGAGGATGATGCCGTTGACTTGCGGACGAACTTCCGCGATGCGGAACGCGCTGGTGCGACCGGGAAGCTCCGACGTCAGGGTGAACGGCTGGGTCTTGAGGGTTACGACGCCGACCTGAGGAGCCGGTGCGGCAGGTGCCGCCTCTTCCTTTTTACATCCGCTGAGCAGCGATGCCAGGGCGATGGCGGTAACCAGAGCGGTAACAGCTGGCTTGAATTGCATGGAAATCCTCGGGTCCAGGCGCGTAAGAGGCGCACAAGAAAGTGGAAGGTGAAAAAGAGCGAGATAAACAATTAGTAGGATGCTAAGAAATATACTTACGTACACGGTTGTTTGTAAACACCCAAATTGCGTACCATCGGTATTTACAAAAGCCTGACAAAAGGCCTGCGCAGGTCGCAGAAGCGTTGTGAAGAACGCCGCCTCACATTTTGTTCAGTTGATCCTTACGCATTGCTTACGCATCCTGATTGAGGTGTTTACTGCCATGGTCCGTCGTACCAAAGAGGAAGCTCTGGAGACTCGCAGCCAGATACTCGAAGCGGCCGAAAAAGCCTTTTTCGAGCGCGGTGTGGCCCGCACGACACTGGCTGACATCGCGACGCTGGCCGGTGTAACGCGCGGTGCCATCTACTGGCATTTCAGCAATAAGGCGGACCTGCTCCAGGCCATGCTCGATACGTTGCACGAGCCGCTCGACGATCTGGCCCGCGCCAGTGAAAGTGAAGAGGAGCTTGACCCCCTGGGTTGTGTTCGCAAGCTGCTGGTGCGGTTGTTCCAACAGGTGGCCCTGGACCCGAAAACCCGACGCATTAATGAGATTTTGTTTCATAAGTGCGAATTCACCGATGAAATGTGCGATTTGCGCCAGCAGCGGCGCCAGGTCAGTCTCGATTGCAACGTGCGTATCGCGTTGTCGTTGCGCAATGCGATGAAGCGTGGCCAGTTGCCGGACGATCTGGATCCCGAAAGGGCAGCAGTCGCCATTCATGCCTACATCGACGGCATTTTGTACCAGTGGCTACTGGCCCCCGACAGCTTCGCACTGGCGGGTGAGGCCGAGCGCTGGGTGGAGATCGGGCTGGATATGCTGCACCTGAGCCCCAACCTGCGCAAATAAAACAAAATGCTCAATTTCATCGGTTTGTGTCAATAGCTGAACGGCGAGGACCCCGCCGGGCCTTGATCCCGGCAGAGTCATTTATAGACGAACTGCAGACACGTTGATCGCTCGCGAGTCGCTATTGTGCAGGAGGATTATGGCGTGTTGATGTACCGGCGCCATTGAGGCGCCTGTACTTGTCGTGCCGGCCTGTTATCGACCCTCTGGTTTATTCAACAATGAGGCGCACGGAATAGTTGAAAGGGGGTTCGAGCATCTTCTGGAAGATTTCCGAGCGGCAGGTGTATTCACCATTGCCGGTATACGCAGTTTTGCTTTTCCTGTTTGGCCTGTAACTGGATTCCAGGACGCCAAAACCGATGGGGGCTTCAAAGCGGGTTTGCATTTGGCAGCCGAAGTTGAAGGTGCTCATTTGATAGGAGAGAACTAATTCAATCGGTTTGATTTTTCTCAGCGTCGGTTGCCAGCCAGCAGCGGGATAAGTGAATTTCCTGTTATGGGCGAAATAGAATTCGCGGGTTGTTTTGGCGGGGACATCATAAGCGCTCAAGGACATGTCCGGGGGCGTGGGTTGCTCACTTAAAATGTTGGTCATTTCCAAGGCGTGAGAAGTTTTGTTTACCAGCTCCACGGTGATGCCGGTGTTGGCCAGGCTGGTGGCGACGGCAGCCGGTCCCAGTAGCAGAGCGAGGATTAAGTTTTTCATCATGTTCATTGTAATGTGTTTCTCATGTATTACGAGGCGCGCTAAAGCCTGCGTAAGATAATGACGCGTAATTGAAGTTACTCGGTTTAGTGTTATTTTTTACAAGAATTTAAGTTGCTTATTAAGTTTGATAGATGTCGGTTAAATCCATTGGTTGAGTGGGTTGTTGTTCGGGCTTATTATTAACGCTGTCCGGTGTGTTAATCCATAGTGAGTAAGTGTGGTGTTGTTATTTGATGTTTCGATTTCTGCGGAGTTTGATTGCGTCAGCCGTCAACAGATGTAAAAAAGCCCCGGCTCTTGCGAGTCGGGGCTTTTGGTAAGGCCGGTTTTTTATTTACATCACGGGGTAATCGATGTAACCCACCGGGCCTTTCCCATAGAACGTTTCCGGATGCGGCTCGTTCAGCGGTGCGTCAGCTTTCAAGCGCGCCGGTAGGTCCGGGTTGGCAATGAACGGCACACCAAAGGCAACGGCATCCGCTTTGCCCTCGGCCAGCCAGGCGTTGGCGCTGTCCTTGGTGAAACGTTCGTTGGCAATGTACGGGCCACCGAAAGCTTGCTTGAGCTGCGGGCCGATGCTGTCTTCGCCTTCCTTTTCACGGGAGCAGATAAAGGCGATGCCACGCTTGCCCAACTCGCGGGCCACATAGCTGAAGGTTTCCAGGCGGTTCTCGTCGCCCATGTCATGGGAGTCGGCGCGTGGTGCCAGGTGCACGCCAACCCGGCCGGCGCCCCAGACTTCAATGGCAGCGTCGGTCACTTCCAGCAGCAGGCGGGCACGGTTTTCCAGGGAGCCGCCATAGTTGTCGGTGCGCTGGTTGGTGCTGCTTTGCAGGAACTGGTCGAGCAGGTAGCCGTTGGCGCCATGGATTTCCACGCCGTCGAAACCGGCGGCCTTGGCGTTCTCGGCGCCTACGCGGTAAGCCTCAATGATATCGGCGATTTCCTCGGTTTCCAGCGCGCGTGGCGTCGGGTAGTCGGCCAGCGGACGCACCAGACTTACATGGCCCTTGGGCTGGATGGCGCTGGGCGCCACCGGCAATTCGCCGTTCAGGTAAGACGGATGGGAGATCCGGCCCACGTGCCACAGTTGCAGGAAAATCTTGCCGCCGGCGCCGTGGATAGCCTTGGTCACGTTGCTCCAGCCGCGCACCTGGTCGTTGGACCAGATGCCGGGGGTATCGGGGTAGCCCACGCCCATGGGCGTGACAGAGGTGGCTTCGCTGAGGATCAGGCCAGCGGAGGCACGCTGCACGTAGTACTCGGCCATCAGCGCGTTGGGCACACGGCCGGCGTCGGCACGGCAGCGGGTGAGCGGCGCCATGATGATGCGGTTCTTCAGCTCGATGTCGCCGAGTTTGATTGGATCGAAAATAGTCGTCATCAATTACAGCCTCGAAAGTTAAGGGTTAAAAGTCAGTGAGTGGCAGGGGCCAGGTCGGCATTGCCGCCCTGGCGGAAAGTGATCAGGGTGACCAGCAGCGCCAGCACGGCCAGCGCACCGGCGGCCAGGGGCACGCTGGTCAGGCCCAGGCCGTGGTCGATGACACTGCCGCCGACCCAGGCGCCCAAGGCGTTGCCGATGTTGAAGGCGCCGATGTTCAGGGTGGAAACCAGGTTTGGCGCGTCTTTGCCGAAGGTCACCACGTTGACTTGCAGGGCCGGCACGGCGGCGAAGCAGGCGGTGGCCCAGAGGAACAGGGTGATTTCAGTGGGGATCAGCGCGACGCTGGTCCAGCTCAATACGGTGGACACCACAGCCATGGTGGTGAAAACCCCCATCAGCGTGTTCGCCAGGCTCTTGTCCGCCAGCTTGCCGCCGATGATGTTGCCCAGGGTCAGGCCCAGGCCGATCAGCACCAGGGTCCAGGTCACGCCGCGGGGCGATACGCCAGTGACTTCTCCCAGCAGCGGGGCGACGTAAGTGAACAGGGTGAACACCGAGGCGGAGAACAGCGCGGTCATGCTCAGGGACAGCCACAGGCCTGCTCCCTTGAGGGCGACGAGTTCCGAGCGCATGTCGAGTTTTTCTTCATCGCGCTTGGCCGGCAGAAAGCGGATCAGGCCGATCAGTGCAATCACGCCGATGACGGTCACGGCCCAGAAGGTCGAGCGCCAGCCGGCTTCCTGACCCAGCGCGGTGCCCAGCGGTACGCCGAGTACGTTGGCCAGGGTCAGGCCGGTGAACATCAGGGCCACGGCCGAGGCGCGCTTGTTGGGTGCCACCAGACCGGCGGCCACCACCGAACCGATGCCGAAGAACGCGCCATGGCACAGGGCGGTGACGACCCTGGCGAACATCAGCACGTTGTAATCACTGGCGATGGCGCAGAGCAGGTTGCCGACGATGAAGATCCCCATCAGCGCGACCAGGGCGGCCTTGCGCGGCAACCGTGCGGTGGCCAGGGCCATGAACGGTGCCCCGATGGCCACGCCCAGGGCGTAGCCGGTCACCAGCCAGCCGGCGCCGGGAATCGATACACCCAGGTCGGCCGCCACCTCAGGCAACAGGCCCATGATGACGAACTCGGTGGTGCCGATGGCGAAGGCGCTCAGGGCCAGGATGAGAAGTGAGAGGGGCATGGTGGATCCTTGTCGGGTCAGAGCTCTTGGCTCATTTGCTTGAGGAACTGCTGGATCACGTCCTCGTTGCGTTTGAAGAAATGCCATTGACCGACCTTCTGGCTGGTGATCAGCCCCGCCCGTTGCAACACCGCCAGATGGGCGGACACCGTGGACTGCGACAGGCCGCAACGCTGGTCGATCTGCCCGGCGCAAATGCCGAATTCGTGGTTGTGCAACTGTTCGGGGAACTGGACCTTGGGGTCTTTGAGCCAGTTGAGGATGTCTCGCCGTACTGGGTGTGCCAGGGCTTTTATTATTTCGTCGAGGTCGAGGGGCATGGTTGGCTGCTCGGAATGAGTAAAACGCTATATCGCGATGGGGCGAACTTTAAATCGTTATTTCGCGATACACCAATATGGATTTGATCTGAAAACCGAATAAATCGCTATATCGGGTTATAACGATATTGGCGCGGCGGTGCTAAGCTTCGCGCCATGAACTATCTCGCACACCTGCACCTCGGCGGCCCCGGCCGGGAACGACTGCTCGGCAGCCTCTACGGCGACTTCGTCAAAGGGCCGTTGCAAGGGCTGTACGATCCGCAGATCGAAGCGGCGATTGCCCTGCATCGACGCATCGACATGTACACCGATCGCCACCCCGTGGTGGATATCGCTTTGTCGCGCTTTTCCACCGTACGGCGGCGCTATGCCGGAATTGTGCTCGACGTGTTTTTTGATCATTGCCTGGCCCGGGACTGGGCGCTGTATGGCGAAGGGCCGTTGATGGATTTCACCTCCCAGGTCTACCGAGTGCTCGCCGCCGAGCCGCAGTTGCCTGGGCGTCTGGCGCAAATCGCGCCTTACATGGCGGCGGATGACTGGCTGGGGTCTTATCGAGAATTCGATGTGCTTGGGCAAGTATTGCGGGGGATTTCCCGACGCCTGTCCCGGCCGGAGGAACTGGCCGGGGCCATGGAAGAATTGATCAGGCTCTATGAACCGTTGAGCGAAGACTTTCAGCTGTTCTACCCGCAGTTGCAGGATTTTGCGTTGAGCCAGACAACACGGCAGGGGTGATGTTGGAGCCGGTTCTTGCCGTCACTGAAGTTCAAATGTGTGAGCGAGCCTGCTCGCGATGAAGGCCTGGCAGTCAAGAACCAACTGACTGACCGCTATCGCGAGCAGGCTCGCTCCCACAAGGGCTCTGCATAGGGCCGCCGGATCAGGCCGCGATCGCAGGCCGCATCGGCACTTGCTGCTTCTGTGGGATTTCGCCAAACAATGCCTTGTGCACCGCCTGTTGCGCCTGAAAGGCCAGGGCAGCTCGCTCCTGGCCGTGGCAGGCAATCGGTTCCAGCAGATGGATGTGCACCTCGCCCCGGTCATTGGCGAACAGGCGCATCAGGTGCGACAGCAAATCATCATCGCCAACGAACGGCGCCAGCGAGTCCGGTTCACCGTTGCGCAGGTAACGGATCGCCACCGGTTGCAGCGCCACGTCCGCATCGATGGCCGCCGACAATAAACGACCGTGGAAAGTGCGCAGGGAGCGGCCATCGGTGGTGGTGCCTTCGGGAAACATCAGCAGCGGATGGGCCTGTTCCAGGTGTCGGCTCATTTGCTTGCGGATCAACTGGCTGTCGCCCGAGCCGCGTCGGATAAACAGGCTGCCAGCCTTGGCCGCCAACCATCCGGCCACTGGCCAGGTGCGTACTTCGGCTTTGGACAGGAAGGACATGGGCGTGAGCATGCCCAGCAGTGGGATATCGGTCCAGGACACATGGTTGCTGACCCACAGCATGGGCTGTTGCGGCATTTGCCCGTGCACCGTCACGCAGAAGGGCAGGGCATTGCTCAGGCGCGCCATGAAAAAACGCGACCAGCGCTGGCGGCGCACCATGGAGTTGGCCACACCCAACCGTTCGAACAGCCCGAATACGCTGGCCATGCTCAGGCCCAGCGTCACCACCAGCAACACTCGCGCGATTCGCGCGTACACCCGCAACCGACTCATCACACCGCTGCCTTGAAGTGGCGGGCGTAGCGTGGGCAGAGTTCGTCACGCTTGAGCAGGATGAACACGTCGGCCACCTGGAAATCCTCATCCCAGCACGGCTCACCGCAAATCTTCGCGCCCAGGCGCATGTAAGCCTTGAGCAGAGGCGGCATTTCGGCGATGACGTTGGACGGTACGTCCAGGGCGGGCAACGGTTTTTTCGGCACCGCCCGCAGGTGTTCGGTGCACAGATAACGTTCGCGCAGACGCTGCATGATCGCTTGGGCCTGGACGCCGCCGTCCTGCATTGGAATGCTCGCGCATCCCATCAGGTAGCTGTAGCCGCCCTCGTTCAGCACCTCGGCCAGTTCGCCCCACAATACAGCGATGGTGCCACCGTTGCGGTAGGCCGGGTCGACGCAGGTGCGGCCGATTTCCAGGATCGGGCCCTTGAGATGGACCAGGCCGTGAAGGTTGAATTCTTCTTCGCTGTAGAACCGGCCCAGGCTGCTGGCAGCGTGGTGATCGAGCAGGCGTGTCGTCGCCACGAGTCGGCCGGTATTCAGGTCGCGTACGCCGATGTGGGCGCAGTGAACATCATAGTCATCCATGTCCAGACCCATTTCCGCGCCTTTGAGCTTGGCGTTGAATTCGCCGCTGAAGACGTTGAAGCGCAGGGCCTGGGCTTCTTGCAAGGCCTTGGCGCCAATCAGGCGTTCGGCTTGCAGGCGGCGTTCATTGCCAGTGTCGCTGATGCGGGCGATCTGAGTCATAGCGAATCTCCGTGCGGGCTGTTCAGTTGCAGCCGATCGACTTTCTTTATGCAGCCATGTTGTGCAAAGTCAGGCTATGTAGCCCCGGTGTCATCGCCATGAAGCTTTGGTGATGCTTATATGACAGCCCATTGAGGAGCCTCCCATGCCCTGGCAAAACCTGATCGAACGCGGCGAACGGTTGCCCGCCCATCCGGACCTGGCTGAGGGTTATGCGGCCTTGCTGCAACGCCTGGGGCCGGTTACGCCGTTCGAACTGGCCGTCATGGGGGCGCGATTGATGGCAACGCCGGGGTTGGCTTTTCTGGTGGGGTATCAGGCGGCGCTGCGGGTGCTTTGGCCGAGCGCGCCCCAGAGCCTGGGCGCCTTGTGCGCCACGGAGCAGCGCAGCCTGCGCCCGGCGGACATGCAGACTCGCATCACCGACCTGCGATTGAACGGGCGCAAGGATTTCGTTACCGCGGGCGATGCCGCCGAGTGGCTGCTGATCGCCGCCCGCAGCGAAGCAGCCGGCGAGCCGCCGCGGTTGAATCTTGCGGTGGTTTATCCCGGAGAGCCGGGCGTGACCCTGGAAAAACTCCCGGCTATCGCCCTGATGCCAGACATCAGCCATGGCCGGGTGCTGTTGGACGGCGCGCTGTGCGAGTTGTTGGCCGGGGACGGTTGGGACGCCTACGTCAAACCGTTCCGCACCTTGGAAGACCTTTATGTGCTCAGTGCCATGGCCGCCTGGCTGTATGGCGTGGGGCAGGAGTGCGCTTGGCCCCAAGCCCTGCAGCTGCGTCTGCTGGGATTGCTGGCCGGTTGCGCTGAAGTGAGTCGTCACAACCCGTCCAGCGCGGCCGGGCATGTGCTGCTGGGTGGGTTGTTCGCTCAGTTCAGCGGGCTTGATGAAGAACTGAACGACGCCCTGGCCGCCGGCCCGGCGTTGTGGCGCGAGATGTGGACGCGAGATAAAGCCGTGATGGACATGGCGGCGGGTGCGCGGGCCAAGCGGTTGGCCAAGGCGTTGGGATAACCCTTTGTGGGAGCGAGCCTGCTCGCGATAGCGGAGTGTCAGTTGACATCAATGCTGCTGAGCCAGCGCTATCGCGAGCAGGCTCGCTCCCACAGGGAAATGCCACCCATACCCAAATTGTCATCAAGTCTGAATAGGCTCCGAAGGTTCAATCCTGCGAGCCCCGAGCATGTCCAAAGGCTGGTTCCTGATCCCGTTGCTATTGCTCAACCTGTACGCCCAGGCTGAAGACTGGCCCGGTGAGCAATGGCCAAGTGGCCCGACCCCCACCGGGCTGGCCATCGAAGCCCTGGAGCAATACGCCTTCCCACCCCGCGACGATGCCTCTCGCCAGGGCATCCGTACCGATGCGCTGCTGGTGATCCTGGACGGGCGGCTGGTTTACGAGCGTTATGCCGGGTCCACCCGTGCCGACACTGCGCACCTGACCTGGTCGATCAGCAAAAGCCTGATGGCGACGGTGTTTGGCGTGGCCTATGGGCAAAAGCTGTTCAGTTTGCAGGATCCTGGCGCCAGGTATTACCCGGCGTTGAGCAAGCATCCGGACATGACCTTGGCCGATCTGTTCCATTGGGCCTCGGGGTTGGATTGGCAGGAAGATTACGAATACGCACCGCTCAAGTCCTCGGTGGTGGCGATGCTTTATACCCGTGGGCGTCATGACATGGCGGCGTTCACTGCGCAGCATGAACGCGACAGTCCGCCGGGGCAGGTGTTTCGTTACTCCAGCGGTGACAGCAACCTGCTGGCCGCGGCATTGAAAAATATCGTTGGCCCGGCGCGGTATGCCGATTATCCCTGGACGGCCCTGTTCGAGCCGCTGGGTATCCGCCACGCCACCTGGGAAACCGACGCCGCCGGCACGTTTGTCGGGTCCTCCTACGCCTACCTTACGGCGCGGGACCTGGCGCGTGTGGGGCTGTTGATGCAACGCGAGGGACGCTGGGGCGAGCGGCAACTGATCCCGCAAGCCTGGGTGGCGTTCAATCGCGAACCCTTCGCCCGCTTCCGGGCCGGCCAGGATGAAGCGGTGCCCGGTGGGCATTGGTGGCTCAACCGCGCGGCCGACCCGGCCATCCACCCGTGGCCCGATGCACCGCCGGATACGTTTGCCGCGCTGGGCCATTGGGGGCAGGCGCTGTACGTGATCCCCAGCGCCCGGTTGGTGATCGTGCGCTACGCTGATGACCGCGACGGCAGCTACCGCCACAACGAACTGCTCAAGCGAGCCATGGCGGCGTTCGCCGGGACGGTGCAGCCATGAGACGCAGACCGCTGCTCACGCTGATGTCGGTGCTTGTTGTGGCGCTGCTCGGCTGGATCTGGCTCGAGCGGGTGGCGCTGCGGGCCTTCCCCGACATCATCAGCGCCTACACCGCCAAGGAGTATTGCTCGTGTCGCTACGTGATGGAGCAACCGGCTGACTATTGCCGTGGCTATGTAAAGCAGTCGGTGCCCATCAGCGATTTTCTCGAAACGCCTGAAGCGAAACGCATCACCGTCGCCGGGTTGGGACGAAGCAATAGCGCACGATGGCTGGGGGAGCGGCAGGGCTGTCGGTTGGAGCCGTGACCGGACCTGTGTATTCCCGCAGAGGATTGAAACAGAAGGTTTGCAAGTGCCCTCGGCCCGGTTAAGGTTCGCCACAGGTTTATCTGCCCTCCGAGTGTGTATGTTCAAGCGGTCTTTTTCTCACGCTGTCGCGACCTTGCTGCTGGCCTGCGCCGCGCTGCCGGTCCAGGCCAATTGGTATCTGGACGGCGAATCGTCGCGGCTGTCGTTTATCAGCAGCAAAAATGGCAACGTTTCCGAGGTCCAGCGTTTCCTGGTGCTTCATGGTCAGGTCCAGCCCAAGGGGATGGTCCGGCTGGAAGTGGAGCTGGAGTCGGTCAACAGTGGTATTCCCCTACGTGACGAGCGCATGCGCGCCGAGTTGTTCGAGATCAAGCAATTTGCCGACGCCGCCATTACCGCGCAGCTCGACCTGTTACCGATCCAGGACCTGGCCAACGGCGCTCAACTGGAACTGCGCTTGCCGCTGACCGTTGACCTGCACGGCAAGCAACATGTGTATCAGGCCGAACTGCTGGCAACGCGCCTGGATGAACGACGGTTCCAGGTCGTGACCCTGGAGCCGGTGGTGCTCAATGCCGCGGATTTCGACTTGGCGCCGGGATTGGAGAAGTTGCGCAAACAGGCCGGGCTGTCGGCCATCAGCCTCGCAGTGCCGGTGAATGCGGTGCTGATTTTCACGGCGCGCTGACATGGGAGGCCCGGTATTTCCGTGGCGCGAGGGCAATCGCTTCGAGCTGTTGATCGATGGCCCGCAGTTTTTCCCGCGCATGCTGGTGGAAATTGCCCGCGCCCAGGAACAGGTCGAGCTGGAGCTGTACCTGGTGGAGGCGGGAACTTGCGCCGAGGCGATGGTCCAGGCACTCGTCCAGGCTGCCGAGCGCGGTGTTCGCGTGCGTTGCCTGTTCGATGACTACGGCAGCCTGGCGTTTACCCAGGACCTGCGCCACCGCCTGATCGAGGCGGGCGTGGAGCTGCGTTTTTACAATCGCCTGAGTTGGCGCCGCTGGGTACGGAATTTATATCGGGACCACCGCAAGCTGCTGTTGGTGGACCAGCGCCTGGCGGTGGTTGGCGGCACCGGGGTCACCGATGAGTTCTGGAGCCCGCTGGATGACCGCTGCGAGTGGCACGAGGTCATGGTGGAAATCGTCGGCCCCTTGGTGCTCGACTGGCAGTTGCTGTTTGACCGCCAATGGCTCGCCAACCGCCATCGCCGTGCCTGGAAACCGGCTTCCAACTTCGGTTTGCCGCGCTTGCCCCGGGTTCCGCCGATGGGTGAGGGCATGGGGCGGGTGGCTTATGCCGATGCCCGCCAGAATCGCGACATCCTGCAATCGTTGTCCCGGGCCCTGAACAGCGGCCAGAAGCGGATCTGGATGGCGACCCCGTATTTTTTGCCGACCTGGAACGTGCGTCGCTCCTTGCGCAAGGCTGCCGCCCGGGGCATCGATGTGCGCCTGCTGCTCACCGGCCCGCGCACCGATCACCCGTCCGTGCGCTACGCCGGGCACCGTTATTACCCGCGTCTGCTCAAGGCTGGGGTGAAAATCTTCGAATACCAGCCGTGTTTCCTGCACCTGAAGATGGTGCTGGTGGACGACTGGGTCAGCATCGGCTCCTGTAATTTCGATCACTGGAACCTGCGCTTCAATCTGGAAGCCAACCTCGAAGCCCTCGACTCCGCACTCAGCACGGCAGTGGCGGCGAGTTTCGAGCGTGACTTCGCCCAGAGCCTGGAGGTCAGTCTCGACGCCTGGAAGCGCCGGCCACTGTGGAAACGGGTCAAGCAACGGGTGTGGGGATTGGTGGATCGGTTGGTGGTGAATGTGCTGGGGCGGCGGGGTTAAGGTTCAGCAAAAACAATGTGGGGGCGAGCCTGCTCGCGATGGCGGCCTGACAGTCAATGATGCGGTGACTGGTAGGCCCTCATCGCGAGCAGGCTCGCTCCCACGGTTATTTGCGCTGTTGATGAATCAGAGCAACTCGAAACTCTGTTGTTTCACATCCTGGGAATCCAGGCCGATCTGGACGTTGAACTTGCCCGGTTCAGCGGCGTATTTGAGCTGGGCGTTGTAGAACTTCAAGTCGTCTTCGGTGATGGTGAAGTGAATGACTTTCTTCTCGCCAGCCTTGAGCATCACCTTGCGGAAGTTCTTCAGCTCCTTCACTGGGCGGATGATCGAGCCGGTCACGTCCTGGATGTAGAGCTGCACCACGGTTTCGCCGTCACGCTCGCCGGTGTTTTCCAGGGTCACGCTGGCATCGAGCTTGCCGGTCTTGTTCAGCGTGGTGGACGACAGGGCCATGTCCGTCAGGCTGAATTCGGTGTAGCTCAGGCCGTAGCCGAACGGGTAGAGCGGGCCAGTGGTGTCATCGAAGTATTGCGAGGTGTAGTTGCCCGGCTTGCCCGGCGTGAACGGTCGACCAATGCTCAGATGGTTGTAGTAGGTCGGAATCTGTCCTACCGAGCGCGGGAAGGAGATCGGCAGTTTGCCCGACGGGTTGTAGTCGCCGAACAACACGTCGGCGATGGCGTTGCCGCCTTCGGTGCCGCTGAACCAGGTTTCCAGGATCGCATCGGCCTGTTGCTTTTCATCCACCAGCGCCAGCGGGCGGCCGTTCATCAGCACCAGCACCAGTGGTTTGCCGGTAGCCTTCAGGGCCTTGATCAACTCGCGCTGGCTGGCGGGGATGCTCAGTTCCGTGCGGCTCGAGGATTCGTGGGACATGCCGCGCGACTCACCCACGGCGGCCACCACCACATCGGCATCCTTGGCGGCTTTTACCGCTTCGTCGATCAACACCTGGGCCGGGCGCGGGTCATCCACCACTTCCGGGGCGTCGAAGTTGAGGAAGTTCAGGTAGTCGAGCACCTTCTTGTCGCCGGTGATGTTGGCGCCACGGGCGTAGATCAGTTTCGATTCTGCGCCCAGTGCGCGGGTCATGCCGTCGAACAAGGTCACCGATTGCGCAGGGCGCCCGGCAGCGGCCCAACTGCCCATCATGTCGATCGGAGCCTTGGCGAGCGGTCCGACCAGGGCGATTTTTGCGTTTTTGTTCAGGGGCAGGGTCTGGTTGCGGTTTTCCAGCAGGACCAGGCTGCGGCGGGCCACGTCACGGGCATCGTCGCGGTGCAGGCGGCTTTCGGCGTAGGTGTCGGCCGGGTCGTCCTCGGCCTTGCCGATGCGCAGGTACGGATCCTTGAACAGGCCCATGTCGTATTTGGCGGCGAGGACTTCGCGCACCGCATTGTCGATGTCGCTCTGCTCGATTTCACCGGCCTTGAGCAGTCCAGGCAGCTCCTTGCCGTACAGCGAGTCGTTCATGCTCATGTCGATGCCGGCCTTGATCGCCAGCTTCGCCGCTTCGCGACCGTCCCGGGCCACGCCATGCTTGATCAGTTCGAAGATGGCGCCGTGGTCACTCACCGCCAGGCCCTTGAACCCCCATTCCTTGCGCAACAGATCGTGCATCAGCCAGGTGTTGGCGGTGGCGGGCACGCCGTTGATGGAGTTCAGCGCGACCATCACCCCGCCGGCACCCGCATCGATGGCGGCGCGGTAGGGTGGCAGGTAGTCCTGGTACATTTTCACCGGGCTCATGTCCACGATGTTGTAGTCCCGGCCACCTTCCACCGCGCCGTACAGGGCGAAGTGCTTGACGCTGGCCATGATGCTGTCGGCCGCGTTGGCGCCACTGCCCTGGAACGCTTTGACCATCACCCCGGCGATGCGCGACACCAGGTAAGTGTCCTCGCCAAAGCCCTCGGAGGTCCGGCCCCAGCGGGGGTCGCGGGAAATATCCACCATCGGCGCGAAGGTGATGTCCAGGCTGTCGGCCGCCGCTTCCTGGGCTGCGACGCGGCCGGAGCGGTAGATGGCGTCCATGTCCCAGCTGGAGGCCAGGGCCAGGGGGATCGGGAAAATCGTGCGATGGCCGTGGATCACGTCATAGGCGAAGAACATCGGGATCTTCAGCCGGCTGCGCATGGCCGCGTCCTGCATCGGGCGGTTTTCATCCCGGGTGATGGAGTTGAACGTACCGCCGATGTTGCCGGCGGCGATTTCCTTGCGAATCATCTCCCGAGGCATCTCGGGGCCGATGCTGATCAGGCGCAACTGGCCGATCTTTTCCTCGAGGGTCATCTGCTTCATCAGGTTGCTGATGAAGGCATTCTTGTTCTCTATCGGGGTTGGCAGGTTGTCGGCTAATACGGATTGACTGGCCAGTGTGACGAACAGGCCCAGCAAACACAGCTTCTTCATGAATGGTTTCTCGCAAGCCTAAGGGCGGTAATCAGGACTCGCCGGTCAGCAAAATGTGAGGAGCGGCTATTGTTGTTCGAGTATTGTCTGAATAAGAGCAGCACTGTTTTCGAACGCACGCGGATGAACTTAGTTTCGCACCGGGCATCTTTTAGCCCATCGACCCGATTCAATCCCGTGGCGGCGGCAGATTATGCCCCAGACGCTGGTGAGATAGGTGGCTGTGTTTTCTTCAATGGACTGTATAGGGGAGTTTCAACCGATGAATCTACGACTCGATCACCTTCGCCACCTGCCAATACTGGCGCTGATGCTGTTCACCACGCTGCTGGCCGGTTGCGGCATCAACAATATTCCAACCCTGGACGAACAGGCCAAGGCCGCCTGGGGACAGGTGCAGAACCAGTACCAGCGCCGAGCCGACCTGATCCCCAACCTGGTGGAA
Source organism: Pseudomonas sp. PICF6 (assembly GCF_009831705.1). NCBI lineage: Bacteria > Pseudomonadati > Pseudomonadota > Gammaproteobacteria > Pseudomonadales > Pseudomonadaceae > Pseudomonas > Pseudomonas sp. PICF6. The sequence goes on from NZ_WUUD01000013.1 coordinate 73,786, forward strand.
ACCGTCAAGGGCTATGCGCAGCACGAACAGGAAACCCTGACGGCGGTGGTCGAGGCGCGGGCCAAGGCCACGTCCATCCAGGTCGATGCCGGTACCCTGGACAACCCGGAAAAACTCAAGCAGTTCCAACAGGCCCAGGACCAGTTGAGTGGTGCGTTGAGCCGGCTGATGGTGGTGGTCGAGCGTTATCCGGACCTCAAGGCCAACCAGAACTTCCTGGCCTTGCAATCACAACTCGAAGGCACCGAGAACCGCATCGCCGTGGCTCGTCGCGACTTCATCCTGGCGGTGCAGAAATACAACACCGAAATCCGCACCTTCCCCGGTCGTTTGTGGCACAGCGTGCTGTACAGCGATCTGCCGATCCGCGAAACCTTCGAAGCCACCAGCCCCAACGCCGAAAAAGCCCCTGAAGTGAAATTCTGAAAAAACTGTGGGCGCTAGCCTGCGGGAGCAAAGCTTGCTCGCGATGAACGATAACGCGGTCATTAGAAAGACCGAGGTGCCTTCATCGCGAGCAAGCTCAGCTCCCACACCAGCTCGCTCCCACACAGGAGTTACGATGCGAGTGTTGAAATTTGGCCTGGTGCTGTTGCTCTGGGTCTTTGCCATCACGGCCCAGGCCGAGTTGAGTTTTCCGGCACTGACCGGGCGGGTGGTGGACACTGCCCAGATGCTGGAACCCTCGGTGCGCACGCAACTGGATGCACAGCTCAAGGCCCATGAACAGGCCACCGGTGAACAGGTGGTCGTGGTCACGCTGGCGGACCTGCAAGGCAGCAGCATCGAAGACTTTGGTTATCAACTGGGGCGTCACTGGGGCATCGGGCAGAAGGATAAAAACAACGGCGCGCTACTGATCGTGGCCCGGGATGACCGTAAACTGCGGATCGAAGTGGGCTATGGCCTGGAAGACCGCCTGACTGACGCCCAGAGTTCGGTGATTATCAACCAGGTGATCACTCCGGCGTTCAAGTCCGGCAATTTCAACAAAGGTATCAGCGACGGCGTAGCGGCGATGCTGATGGTGCTGGGCGGCAATGCGCTGGATGAGCCGGCTGCGGTGTACGGTGCCGACGGCCAGGAGGAGGGCGATTTCGTCGGGCGCCATCCGGGGCTGTTCGTGTTGTTGGTGCTGCTGTTCATCGTAACGGTGTTCGTGTGCCAGATGCTCGGTATCCTGCCGGCCGGACGCGGTGGTTCCGGGGGCGGCTATGGCGGTGGCGGCGGTTTTGGCGGCGGCGGTGGCGGCGGCTTCAGTGGTGGTGGGGGCAGTTTCGGGGGCGGCGGTTCGTCGGGCGGCTGGTGACAATAATAATGAGCAGGCACTTTTAACCATGGCATTACTGACTGAACACGAACAACGCAAGGTCGCCGAGGCCATTGCCCGGGTGGAGCGCGATACCGACGCCGAGCTGGTCACCGTGCTTGCTGCCCGCGCCGACGACTACGCCTACATCCCGTTGCTGTGGGCCAGCCTGCTGGCCTTGGTGGTGCCCGGCATGGTGCATTACCTCACGGGCTGGCTGAACATGCACAGTCTGCTGCTGGTGCAGTGGGTCCTGTTTATCGTGCTGTGCCTGGTGTTTCGCATTCCTGCAATCACCACTCACCTGATCCCCCGTTCCGTGCGCCACTGGCGCGCCTCCAATCTGGCGCGCCGGCAGTTTCTCGAGCAGAACCTGCACCACACCGTCGGCGGCACAGGAATGTTGATTTTCGTTTGCGAGGCCGAGCGGTATGTGGAAATCCTGGTGGACGAAGGCATTTCCAAGCGTCTCGACAACACGCGCTGGGAGGCCATTGTCGCCACCTTCACCCAGCAGGTCCGCCAAGGACAGACGTTGCAGGGCTTCGTCACCTGCATCGAGGCCTGCGGCGAATTGCTCAAGGAGCATGTACCCGTGACTCACGCGCGCAATGAGCTGCCGAATCGGTTGGTGGTGCTGGGCTGAAAAAATTTCTGCCAGCACAAGCCTGTGGGAGCAAAGCTTTGCTCCCACAGGGGATACTGCTCGCCACACGAACTTTTCCGTGCCCTCACTGCCCATCCCCCCTAAAATAACCGCCATTCCCGATCCGCCCGCCCCGAGGCCGCTTTTTCCATGTCTGTCACCGCTACCCCCGCCCGTCCTGCGCCGGATCACCACGCCCAGTTCATCGAGCTGCTGCAAAGCAGCCTTGAGCAGAACGCCTTCATCAAACTGGTGCTGGCCAAGTACGTCGGTGACGAAGCGGACCTGCAACGGCTGATCATCAAGCAGTTGACGGTCAAGGATCAGCCATGCCTGTCCTTCGTTTACCGCTACAAAACCCGCGACATCACCAAGAATTTCCCGCTGGCCGAAGGCGTGGCGACCATCGCCGCGTTGTTGCCGGTGTCGTTCAAGAACGCGCACCTGCTGGCTGTCACCGACGAAGCGCAGCTGGAATACAGCAAAAAGGGCAAAAGCTCGCTGTTCAAGAGCAAGCCCCAGCAACTGCGAGAAGTACCATCGGCCGAGCACAATCGCGAGAAAAACCGCTTCCTCGACCTGAACCGCCCGTTCCTGGCGGATTTGGGCGTGACCAACCATAAGCACGAGCTGATCCCGGCGATGTCGCGCAAGTGGAAGCAGATCAACAAGTTCATCGAAGTCTTCAGCCATGCGCTGACATCTTCGCCGCTGGCCCTGGATCAACCGGTGCGGGTGTCGGACTTTGGCTCGGGCAAGGGTTATCTGACGTTCGCCATCCATGACTACCTGCGCAACACCTTGCAGGCTGAAGGGATTGTGACCGGCGTCGAACTGCGAGAGGACATGGTCAAGCTGTGCAACGAAGCTGCCGCGCGGCTGGAGCACCCGGGCCTGAGCTTCCAGCACGGCGATGTGCGCAGCGTGGCGCCGGCCGCGGTGGATGTGATGATTGCCTTGCATGCCTGTGATATCGCCACCGATTACGCGATCCACATGGGCATTCGCTCGGGCGCTTCGATCATCATGTGCTCGCCGTGCTGCCACAAGCAGATCCGCTTGCAAATCCAGAGTCCGGCGTTGCTCAAGCCGATGCTGCAATATGGCCTGCACCTGGGCCAGCAGGCAGAAATGGTCACTGACAGTCTGCGGGCGCTGTTTCTGGAGGCATGCGGCTACGAAACCAAGGTGTTCGAGTTCATTTCCCTGGACCACACCAACAAGAACAAGATGATCCTGGCGGTCAAACGCGCCGAACCGGTGGACCCGGCAGAGCTGCTGGCGAAGATCCAGGAACTCAAGGCGTTCTACCACATCACCGAGCACTGCCTCGAAACCCTGCTGCGGGCTGACGGTTACCTCGCCTGAGTGACTGACACATTACCCTGTGGGAGCGAGCCTGCTCGCGATTGAACGATGACGCGGTGCACCTGAAAAACCGCGTCGCCTGAATCGCGAGCAGGCTCGCTCCCACACGTTGCATTCAGCATCCAGCGATGTGCAGCCCGTCAGGTAATCGCCGCTTATCCCTCATCTACCGACGTACCGGTCTACCTTTAATGCGTTCACCCCCTACGCATTTTTCAAGGAGTCCACCCCATGGCCGCAAAGAAAATCCTCATGCTGGTCGGCGATTACGTCGAAGACTATGAAGTCATGGTGCCATTCCAGGCCTTGCAGATGATCGGCCACACCGTTCATGCCGTGTGCCCGGACAAAAGCGCCGGGCAGACCGTGCGCACGGCGATCCACGACTTCGAGGGCGACCAGACCTACAGCGAAAAACCGGGGCATCTGTTCGCACTGAATCATGATTTCGTCGGTGTCGAGGCCGCTGATTACGATGCGTTGCTGGTGCCGGGCGGACGTGCGCCGGAATATCTGCGCCTGAATGAGAAAGTCCTGCAACTGGTGCGTGAATTTGACCAGGCGGGCAAGCCGATTGCAGCGGTATGCCACGGTGCGCAATTGCTGGCAGCGGCGGGTATCCTGGAAGGGCGTGAATGCAGTGCCTATCCGGCCTGTGCGCCGGAGGTGCGTCTGGCGGGAGGGACCTTTATCGAGTGCGCGGTCACCGAAGGCCACGTTCAAGGCAATCTGGCGACCGCGCCCGCCTGGCCGGCACATCCGAACTGGCTGGCGGGGTTCCTGACGCTGCTGGGCACGGCCATCACCTTGTAAGGCACTGGCAGAACAAGCGCAGCGGGTCTTTACTCTTGGGGATGCCTCAACCGCCCAGGAGAAAGAACATGTCCGGATGGTACGAAGTCAGCAAAAGCAGCAACGGCCAGTTTAAGTTTGTGCTCAAGGCGGCGAACGCCGAAACGATTTTGACCAGCGAGCTGTACACGACCCGCAGCGGTGCCGACGGTGGCATCGCTTCGGTGCAGAAGAACAGCCCACTGGCTGAACGTTATGAACTCAAGAGCACCAAGGACGGCCATCCTTACTTCAACCTCAAGGCTGGCAATCACGAAGTGATCGGCAGCAGCGAAAGCTATTCCTCTGACGCCGCGCGGGACAAGGGCATTGCCAGCGTCATGGCCAACGGACCGACGACGGTGATCAAGGACAAGACGCTGGCGGCGTTTTGACAGGACGCCAAAAGCCGAGGGCCAATGTGGGAGCAAGCTTTGCTCCCACCGATAAATCCCTTCCCCACAAGCTACGGGGCCGTGCCTGCCCTTGCTCTAAACCTCCACCGGCACCGACAGCTTCGGGTTGCCCAGCGGATGCGTCTTGGCATCGAAGAACCGCAGTTCAACCGCCAACCCCTGGAACACCTTGGCGTAATGGCGCTTCTGGTGCTGAATGAACGCCTGGCTGCGGGGGTAGATCGAGATCGCCACAGTTTTCGGCGCGGCCTGGCGCAGGGCATGGACGATGTGACTGTCCTGTTCGCCCAAGGCATGGCCGAACAGGCACAGGTTGTCGCCGTGGTGCAGCAACTGGTCGTAGCAGAACGATAGGTAATCAGAGCTGCGAATGGTCTTGAGCTTGTCCTGGCTCGGGCCTTCATTGACGAACAGCGGCACGTCGTCAAGAGTCTTGATCGTATTGTTGATGGCGAAACTGCCCAGCAGCGTGCCTTCGGTGGCGGTCAGCTTGCGTGCCGTGCCGTCCTGGTTGCGTACCAGATGCAGGCCACCGTGCAGGTACAGCAGACGTGGTTTGTCCGTGTCTGCCTGGCTCAGATCAAAGCTGTGATCGTTGCCCAGGAACAGGTCGGTGACAGTCTCGGGCGCATGCTGGATCGCCCAGTAGTTGAGCAGATCGTAGTTGGTGGTGAACACCGTGCGATAGCGGCCCAGCTCCTGATTGAGCGTCGCCAGGGTCGAGGGTGCGACCAGTCGCCACGGGATATGCACCGCGTGCACGGTGTTGATCAGTGCTTCCTTGATTGCGTAGTAGCGGTTGCGCGGTGCAGCGGAACTGACGGCCAGGGCCTTGTTGACCCGGCTGGTGGTTTTCAGCGCACCGAGTACCTGTTCGAAACTGCGTGTCTGCATCGCGTCGAACACACTCATTTCCGACGGGCTCAAGGGTTTTTCTTCGACTGTGCGAGCGTTTTCGAACAGCGAGTCGTAGCCGAAATCGTCCCAAACGGCGCGGCTGGCGCCGTTACCCAGCAGCAAGCCGCTGAAAGCGGTGCTGGCGCGCAAGGCATCCCAGTCTTCGAGCTGGGCGTCGTATTGCTGGAAGTCGGTCATTGCGAAAGTTATCTCAAAACGTGGTTAAGGCAGGGCGCGACTTTATCACGACCCAGTCTTGAGCCAGATCAAGATGCGCTGTGACCAGTCGGTCATTCTGGTAGCCCTGCCAATCCCGGCCTCTTCCAGGAGCATCTCCCATGAGCAGCACCTTTTTCATTCCCGCCGTGAACGTCATGGGGCTGGGTTGCCTCGACGAGGCCATGACCGCCATCCGTAACTACGGCTTTCGCAAGGCCCTGATCGTCACTGACACAGGGTTGGCCAAGGCCGGCGTCGCCAGCAAGGTGGCCGACCTGCTGGCGCAACAGGACATCGACTCGGTGATTTTCGACGGTGCCAAGCCCAATCCCAGCATCGCCAATGTCGAGCGCGGGCTGGGGTTGCTGAAGGAGAGCCAATGCGATTTCGTGGTGTCGCTGGGTGGTGGCTCGCCCCACGATTGCGCCAAGGGCATCGCCTTGTGTGCCACCAACGGCGGGGAAATTCGTGACTACGAGGGCGTTGATCGCTCGAGTAAACCGCAGTTGCCGCTGATCGCCATCAACACCACGGCAGGTACTGCCAGCGAGATGACCCGTTTTTGCATCATCACCGACGAGACCCGCCACGTAAAAATGGCGATTGTCGACCGCAACGTGACGCCGCTCATGTCGGTGAACGATCCGGCGTTGATGGTGGCGATGCCCAAGGGGCTGACGGCCGCCACCGGCATGGATGCGTTGACCCATGCTATCGAAGCTTACGTATCCACTGCCGCCAATCCGATCACCGATGCCTGCGCGCTGAAAGCGGTCACGTTGATCAGCAACAATCTGCGTCAGGCCGTGCGCGACGGCAACGATCTGACGGCGCGGGAGAACATGGCCTACGCGCAGTTTCTCGCGGGGATGGCGTTCAATAATGCTTCGCTGGGTTTTGTGCATGCGATGGCCCATCAACTGGGCGGTTTTTATGACTTGCCCCACGGCGTGTGTAATGCCGTGCTGTTGCCCCATGTGCAGAGTTTCAACGCCTCGGTATGTGCCGCTCGGCTGACCGACGTGGCCCATGCCATGGGCGCCGATACGCGCGGACTCAGCCCGGAGGAGGGCGCGCGGGTGGCCATTGAGGCGATCCGCAGCCTGGCCCGGGATGTGGATATTCCGGCCGGCCTGCGTGAGTTGGGCGTACGTCTCAACGACGTGCCGGTACTGGCCACCAACGCATTGAAAGATGCTTGTGGCCTGACCAATCCACGGGCAGGGGATCAACGGCAGATCGAGGAGATTTTCCGCAGCGCCTTTTAGGCGACCCGTGGCGGCATGAACCGCACGCACAGCATCGCTGCCACTGCCAGCAGCGTGCACAATGCCGCTAGCGGCCAGGCCTGTTGACTCAACAACAGGCTGGCCATGGCGCCGATCGCCGATGCCATCAGTTGATGCAGGAAACCGCTTAACGCCATGGCATAAGCACCGGCCACCGGTGAACCCTCGTTGGCCAGGGACAGGCTGATGGGGTAATTCAACGATTGGCCGAACACCGCGAAGCAGTACGGCAACCAGAACAGCAGCGCAACACTGCTCAGCGCGACGCTCCCCAGCAGCATGGTTGCGCTGCCACCCAGCACCAGCGCAATGCCCCAGCTCATCAGCCGTCGCTGACCGGTGCGCAGCACAAAGGCGTTTACCGCCAGCGCGCCGAACAGGTACGCCGCACTGATCGGCCAGCCCAGCAGGCCGTACTCAATCGCTGACCAATGAAAGCTTTCCTGCAGGATCAGTGGCGCGGCGGTGTTGAACGCGACGATCACGCCGTAACCCAGGCCACCGGCCAATGCCGGCAGTAAAAAACCTCGGTATCGGAGAATCCTGCCGTACACCCGCCACGCTGATTGCCCGTGGCTGCTTTCTGTCAGCACTGGGAAACCGACCCGGGACACTGCCACCGCCATGGCCAGACTGACCGCACCCAAGCCGTAGAAGATCGCTTCCCAGCCGAAGGCAACCTGGATCAAGGAGCCCAGATACTGGCCAATGCCAAGGGCAATCACGAAGGCTATCGAGATCCATGACAGGGCCTTTGCCAGCAGATCGCCGCTGAAACTGTCACGGATCAATACCCTGGCCATCACCGAGATACCACTGGCGCCGATGCCCTGAATCAACCTGAGCGTCAGGAACGCCTCGACTGTCGTACCCAGCGGTAAGGCCAGGTTACTCAGGCCGTACAACCCCAATGCCGCCAGCAACACCGGTTTGCGTCCCAGACGCTGGCTCACGCTGCCCCACAGCAACATTGGCAGCGCCATGCCGATCAGGTAAACCGACAAGCCCCAGGAAACCCGGGACGCATCGGCCCCCAGATCCCGGGCAATGTCGGGCAGGGCCGGCAAGTAGATGCTCATGCCCAGTTGTGCCAGGAAGACAGTGGTGCAGGTGATGATCAGGGTCGTACGGTTCTTCATCAAGGCGCTCGTTCAAGGACGGATGTCACGCCCGTGTGCCAGCAGCAGATCGGTGATCCGTTCGCAGAACGAGCGAATCACGTTCGTCTCCATGTCGGCGCGCAGGGTGATGCGGATTGCGGCCTTGTTTTGCGGCACTACGGGGAAAAAGACCGCTGAAGTGAAATACCCCAGGTCGGCCAGTTCGACCGCCAGGCTGTTGGCCAGGGTTGCTTCACCGCATGTCACCAGGCGGATCGCCATGGCATTGCCGAGCTGCTCGGTGCGGATGAGGCTGTCGAAGAGGCGGATATTAGCCTGCAAACGCTCCTGCAAGGCGCTGAATTCTCGACTGCGATGCAGGCGGATCGAGGCAATGCCGGCGCCAATGGCCGCCGCGTTCAGGCTCTGGGACCAATTGCTCGGCCCGCCGTAGCGCTGCACCAGTGTTTTTTGCCGTTCACTGCCAAACATCGCCAGGCCGCCACTGGCCCCGAATGATTTGGCCAGCGAGGCGACAATCAGCGTGCGCTCGTCCACGGCGTGCAAGCGTGACCGGACCAGGCCCGCTCCGCATTGCCCTACGGCGGACAGCGCGTGGGAGTCATCCAGATAGAGAAACAGGCCATAGCGCTGTTTGAGGTACAGCAGGCTGTCCATATCCGTCACCCCGCCCATGCTGTAGGCCCCATCGGCCACATACGCCACGTTGCGCTGTCGTTTGCACACGTCCTCGAGAAAGTCCATGTCGTTGTGGGGCCCGGTGATGACTTGGGTTTCATCGGCGCAGGCAGCCTTGACGTGGTTCATCGAGTAATGGGCATGTTTGTCAAACACCATGACCGGCGGCCGATTGTCGGTGAGCACGCCGCTGGCCAGCAACGGCAGGATCCCGGCGCTCGCTGCGCTGCATGACAGGGCGCTGAGACAACTGGCGCCAAACAACTCCGACAATTGGGTTTCGTATCGGTCCAGGATCGCCAGTTTGCAGCGGTTTTTCGAGTTGGCGACGCGCAAGGTCCCGGTTTCCCACAGGGCCGTCATGGCCCCGTCCAGCAACGCCGGATGGTGATCCAGGCCCAGATAGGACGTGGTACAGAAGTGGTGAAAGGTTCGGCCGTACTGGTCGACCAGGACATTGGGTGTCTTGACCTCGACATTCAGCCCTGAGATTTTTCCGACTTCGGCGCTCTGCCAGTCCTGGTCCGCCAGGGAAATGACCTTACGGTAGTTGGTGTAGCGATGGGTTGGCTGTGCAGTCTGGTTCATGGTGCGGTTACATTCCTTGGTTGAGTGGTGCTGTCCGTGGGTGGTTTCGATATCTGTGTGTTTCCAGACTTTACAGATCGTTATGCAGGGCTTTGAATCGGCCGTTTCCGGCGTGTTTGAGTGTTACCGGAGACTTCTGTGTAGGATCTTGCCTAAGGGGCTGGGCGGGGAATCCATTTACGCTGTCGGAGCTGGGCAAAGCGATGCTTTCACCCTTGAGCCTGCTGCACTTGACCCATCCGTTTCTTTTCCAAAGGTTGCTTGTCGATGCTCTCAGGCTTCAATCATCTGACACTTGCCGTCACCGAGCTGAACCCAAGTTTGGTTTTTTATAGCGAGCTATTGCAGCTTCGCCTTGAGGCCAGGTGGGACAAAGGGGCCTATTTGTCGCTGCCCGGACTATGGCTGTGCCTGTCTGTTGACCCGTTGCGCAAAAAGGAGGCTGCGGCGGACTACACCCATTACGCATTCAGTATCCGTGCCGAGGACTTCCCGGTGCTGGTGGCGCGGCTCAATGCGGCTCAGGTGGTGACGTGGCGCGACAACCGCAGCGAAGGTGACTCGTTTTACTTTCTCGACCCGGACGGGCACAAACTCGAAATCCATGTGGGAGATCTGACGTCCCGACTGCAGGCCTGTCGACAGGCGCCTTACGCCGCCATGGAGTTTTTTACGGCTCCCTGATTCTTCGCCTCGCCTGTGCAGCCGTGCCGAGCTGCTGCATGGGTCGATATTGCCATTGCTGATAACAATCAGTTTTTTGGGCGGCCCGTTGGCCTACGCTATCCTCATGGGTATTGTTGGCGCGAATCGGTTGTTGGCCAGCAAGGCGCAGGGCTGACGTGCCGGCTGCGCAGGCAAGGCTTTTTTCAACGATGCATTATCGGAAGACCACCAGCCCCATGGACACTCGCAATCGTGCGCCGCTGGCCAGTTACATGGATCTTTTGCTGGACGCCGTGTGTGCCGTCGACGGCCAGGGGCGTTTCGTGTTTGTCAGCGCCGCTTGTGAACGCATTTTCGGTTACACCCCGCAGGAGCTGATCGGCCAGCCGATGATCGACCTGGTGCATCCTGCCGACCGCCAGCGGACTCTTGATGCGGCGCGGGAGATCATGGACGGCGAACCCAAGCTCAATTTCGAGAACCGCTACCTGCACAAGGACGGTCGGGTGGTGCATATCCTGTGGTCGGCGCGCTGGTCGCCGGCGGACCAGTTGCGGATCGCCGTGGCCCGGGATATCACCGAACGCAAGCAGGCCGAGTCTCGGCAGGCGGCGTTGTATGCGATTTCCGAGGCCGCCCATGCGGCTGCGGACCTGCTGGCGTTGTTCAAGCGCATCCACCTGATCATTGGCGAGTGGCTGCCGGCGCTGAATTTTTCGGTGGCGCTGTATGACGAGCAGTGCGAGCAGTTGAACTTTGCCTATCACGTCGATGACCTGGAACGACAGCCCGATGGGCCGGGCTCGGTCACCAAGCGCCTGTGCGCCGAAGTGATTCGCAGCGGCCAGCCAATCCTGCTGACCCCCGGTTGCAGTCAGTTGCCATCGGGGTTCTGCGACCTTGTGGCGCAACCGAACGCTCCCTGCTGGCTGGGTGTACCGCTGATCTCGCAAAACGGCACGATCGGTGCGTTGATCGTCAAGAGCACGCAAGACAACCAGCGCTACACCGAGCAAGACAAGGAGTTGCTGCAATACGTCTGTGCGCAGCTCACCATCGCCATCGAGCGCCAGCAATTGCACGCCCGGTTGCAGCGCATGGCTCAGTACGATCAGTTGACCCAGGTGCCAAACCGCGAATTGCTGCGCGAACGCTTCAAGGCCGCACTGGCCACCGCCCGGACGGCGTCTGGGCGCATGGCGCTGCTGTATATCGACCTGGATCGCTTCAAGCAGATCAACGATACCTACGGCCACGCGGTGGGCGACATGTTGTTGCAGGCGGTGGCCAGCCGGCTCCAGGGCTGTGTGCGCGACACCGATACGGTGGCGCGCATTGGCGGCGATGAGTTCGTTGTCCTGCTCCATAGTGTCCAGGCCTTGGAAGATGCCCACCATGTGCAGGAAAAGATCCGTCATGCACTGACCCAGCCGCTGCGCCTGGACGGGCATTGCCTGAGCATCGAGCCGAGCATCGGGGTGGCTTGTTTCCCCGAGCATGGCCTGGAAGATGTCGCACTGTTCCGCCACGCCGATGAGGCGATGTACGCCGCTAAACGCCAGAATCACAAGGCGTTCGATATTTGACCACGGGCCACCGTTCGTCGTGGCGCCCAACGATTTTTCAAACCTTTCAGTTCGCGGCCCTTTCGAATATCAGGTGGGGCCCGCTCGCCGGAAACATTGCCCTGGATCGAACGAAGGCGTCTGGATCGGGTCGCACATGTGGGAGAACCACCCACTTCATCGTCGTCGAGAGTTACCCGTTGAAGCCGGTATCGGCCGTATTCGGAACAGACGTTTGTCCACATCGTTACAGGTGGTTCTGATTCAGCGGCGAGAAATCTGCCGCAACTTTTTAGAGGAGGGCGTGACCATGAGCCGGATGGCCACCTTTTTACGCAGCACCAGTCTCGTCGTGCTGGTGGGCCTGGGGGTTAATAGTGCCTGGGCACAATCGCCTGCCGAGTTTATCAACGATGCTTCGGCCAAAGGCATGGCCGACATCGAGGCCAGCCGCATGGCCCACGGCAAGGCCGAGTCCAGGGAAGTCAAGGATTACACCATCATGGTGATCAACGACCGCACCACCGCCAACCAGCATCTGGCCAAGATTGCGAAGAAACTCGACCTGCCTGTCGCGCCACGGGAAGAAGTGGCAGACAAGGCCAAGACGCTAATGCCGCAAGTGCCGGAAGGCGAGTCGTTCGAGGCTGCCTATGCCGCCAGCCAGGTCAAGGCTACCGAGGAAGCCATTGCGCAGATCCAGGAACAGGCCAAGACCACGGAAGTGCCGGAAATCAAGGCGTTCGCCGACGAAACCCTGCCTAAGTTGCAGACCCACCTCGAAATGGCCCGGGCGCTCCAGGCCAGTCGCTGATTCGCCGCACGTTTAACATTCAGGGCCAGGGCGCTTGCGTCCCGGCTCACCTTGCCCGCCGAAAAGGAGAAGCTCGATGTCCACCCGCCGAGAACCCAACCAATACGCGATGCAGAACCCGTTGACCCAGTATCCCCGTCCCCCTTTCCCCGACCAGCCGCAGTCGGCACCGGGTATCGATCAGGACATGGTGCCCAAGCCCGATCACGGTGAAAAAAGTTACCAGGGTTTCGGGCGCCTCGAAGGGCGTAAGGCCTTGGTGACCGGTGGCGACTCGGGCATCGGTCGCGCCGCCGCCATTGCCTACGCCCGGGAAGGCGCTGATGTAGCGATCAACTATCTGCCCAGCGAAGAGCGGGATGCACGGCAAGTCATCGAGCTGATCGAGGCCGAGGGTCGCAAGGCGATTGCAATCCCGGGCGATCTGAAGGATGAGCAATTCTGCGTCCAACTGGTGAAAAGCGCCCATGAGCAACTGGGTGGCCTGGATATCCTGGTGAATGTTGCGGGTAAACAGGAAGCACAGAAAGACATTGCCGATATCACCACCGCGCAATTCGATGACACCATGAAAACCAACATCTATGCGATGTTCTGGATCTGCAAGGCCGCGGTGCCGTTGATGCCGGCGGGGGCGACGGTTATCAATACCGCGTCGATCCAATCCTATGATCCGTCTGCCACCCTACTGGACTACGCCACCACCAAAGCGGCCATCGTCGCATTCACCAAGGCGCTGGCGGGGCAGGTGATCAGCAAGGGCATACGGGTCAATGCCGTGGCGCCGGGGCCGATCTGGACCGTGCTGCAACCCAGCGGCGGACAACCCCAGGAGAAAATCCCCACCTTTGGTTCTCAAGTTCCGATGAAGCGCCCAGGCCAACCGGCCGAGTGTGCACCGCTCTATGTGCTGCTGGCGTCACAGGAGTCGAGCTACATCACCGGGGAAGTGTTTGGCGTGACGGGCGGTAATCCGCTGCCCTGACTTCACGCTTGGCCGCGCGAGTGGCGAAGGCTGCTCGCGCGCCAGTCTCAGCACTGATTCAGATCGATCTTGTTTTTTGGCTCCAGGCCTTGCTCGGCACCGAGGTTCTTGGCCTCCTTCTCACCCATGGCCTGGTAGTGCCTTCTCATCGCCTCCAACTGCTTGAGGTCCAGCGACTCCAGCCCGAGCATTGCATCGTGTGCATTTTTGTTCGCCCTGATCAATTCGTCGACCTTCAGATGCAAGATGTCGGTATCGCGGTTCTGTGTGTTCTGAATCAGGAACACCATCAGGAATGTGATGATCGTGGTCGAGGTGTTGATGATCAGTTGCCAGGTATCGTTGAACTGGAAAAACGGCCCGCTGACTGCCCAGAGCACCAACAACACCAGCGCCCCCAAAAACGTCTTGGGACTGCCTGCCCACAGGGCCAGTTTTTGTGCGATTTTTGCGAAGTTCATTGCTGCGTTTCCTTCTGGGACTTACCTGTCTGGTGTGACAGCAATGAAGCGATGAAAATTCTACTTACATTTGCCGCGCAGCCTGAAGTTCAGCGAGCTGCAAGGTCATCGCAACCATTCACCGTATTCAGAGGTCACTGCTTAAAGCCCTCAATCGGAGTACACCATGAATCTCACGCGCACCTTTTTCCTCACCTGTTGCCTGTTCGCCCTGCAGGGCTGCTTCGACAACTCTGACAACGAGACCAAGGACAACACCGATGGCACCAAGTCGTCGGTGCAGATGCAGGAGTCCGGTTCGGAGAAAAAATAACCGGCTTATTGCAAAAAAAATGTGGGAGCGAGCCTGCTCGCGATGGGCAGATCAGCAGGATTGTTCTTGGCTGACATGGCGCCATCGCGAGCAGGCTCGCTCCCACAAGGGGTTAGGGTCTGGGGCAGGTTGGTTTTCAACGTCCTTGCTGCAACACCTTCAGCGCCGCCGAGGCCAGAAACCCGGAACGGCTTTTTTCTTCAGGATGGTGCAGCACGTATTCGTCAATACGGTTCAGCAGATAGCCAGGCAAGGTGATGTTGAGCTTCTGCGCCTTGCCCAGATATTTGGTCACATCAATATCCACCAGCGCCCAGGTGCAACCTGCGTATTTCGCATTGGCCGCATGCAAGGTGACTGTATTGGCCGATGGAATCGGCGAGCCGTCCTCAGCCAGAATCTCGAAGTGCCCTTCAATCGCCTCGCGGGCCATCGCCATGGCATCGTCCAGGTCATCGCCAGCAGAAAAACAACCCGGAATATCCGGTACTTCTACACCCCAGGCGTGCTTCTCATCGCCCATGGAAATTGCAATCGGGTAAAGCATGTCAATCGTTCTCCGGGAGGGCAGGGCAACTGGCCGTTTGTAGCAGGGCCTGTTGCAAAATGCTGATGGCGGTTTTTTTGAGCAGGTCCTTCTTCGGATGAGGGACCGTGACCAGCCCCCGGTTTGGTCGGGTGTTTGAAGTGATGATGACTGCCCCGAACCCGCACCAGATACCAACCGTCCGCAACAATTTGGCTTATCAAAAATCGGCTATTCACATCACCTCCGTGTGGTGTGCTTGGTGGTTACTATACCTACTTGGTTTTGATGATCAACACTATAACTACCAAAAGTTGGTCGGTAAGCCAGCGCAGTCATTGCAACCCAGTCTAGAAGTCGCGTGGAGAAGGGCGGCGGGGAGGCGAGTTGGTGTTATTTCAGAATGTGAAGGACAACGAAGTGCGACCATGGCGAGAGTGCTTACTCCCGCTGGGTGTGAAGCAGCCCCGGATTTTCGACTCCGATTGCTTCGTTCTCCTCCAATCAGCCTGTCCAAAAGCACTACGACTGCTGCACAAAGCTCAGTCGCACCGCAAACCCAATCAAAAGACTCCCAAATAGCCACTGCTGCAGGCGCTGGGCCGAAGGAGAACGCTGGAGCCAGCGACCGAGCGCCACGCCCACCAGCGCATAGGCGCTATCAAACAATAAGCCGACGCTGACCAACACCACGCCGAGGGTTGCAAATTGCCCAAGCACTGGCCCGCCCTGTGGGTCGATGAACTGTGGCAAAAGCACCGAGCAAAACAGCAGCGCCTTGGGATTGAGCAGGTTGGTCAACAACCCGCGTCGAATCGCCGGGTGCCACTGCCGTCTTCCTGCCTCAACGCCGGCCCCTTCAAAGCTTGGCAACAGCGAAGTCCGCAGGCATTGAAAACCAATCCATAACAAATAAGCGGCACCGGCCAGGCGCACCACGTCAAAGGTCCAGGGCGCGGTCTTGAACAACGCCGAAAGCCCCAACGCTGCCAGCGCGACATGACACCCCCGAGCGATCCCCAGGCCCACTGCTGTCGCCAGCGCCGCGCCCTTACCCTGACGAGCGCCGGTTTGTAGCAGCAGGATCATGTCCGGCCCGGGCAATAGATACACCACCACTAACGCCATCAAAAACAACCAGAGCTCTGCCACACCACACCCCCTGCATCGACGATTTCGGTAATGCCAGTCTATGGCTGAGGGGCAGGGCAGGTGGTTGCGAAGTCAGCTTCTAAAGCTTATGAAATTGGCATAACCTGCTAAGTAATCGTGAAGTTCAATCGGAAACTACCAATCCATGAAACTGGACGCCTTCGATCGCAAAATCCTCGCCGCGCTGCAACGCGACGGCCGCTTGAGCAACGTGCAACTGGCGGAGGAAATCGGCCTGTCCGCGTCGCCATGCCTGCGCCGCGTGCGGATGCTGGAAGAAGCCGGCGTCATTCGCGGTTACCAAGCCATCCTCGACCGTGATGAAGTAGGACTTGGGTTGACGATCTTTGTCGGCGTCAAGGTTGAACGGCACAACGACGAACAGGCCGAAGCCTTTCGCCAAGCGGTCACGGCGTTGCCGGAGGTGATTTCAGCGTTTCTGGTCTCAGGCGAATCGGACTTTCTGTTGCAAGTGGTGGTGCCGGACTTGCGCGCCTACGACCGTTTTCTCACTGGCCGCCTGCTGAAGTTGCCGGGGGTGAGTGACATCCGGAGTAATTTTGCGATTCATACGGTGAAGACGCCGGGGGCGTTGCCGTTGGGGCATTTGCCGGGGGGCGGTTGATATTTTCGGGTTCGCCCGCCAGCACTGACCGGAACCGTGCAAACAATAGGGTCCAGCACCCTGCGCATGTTGGCGATGTGCGGCCGGCCCATTTCGCGTCATGCCGCTTGCGCAGGCGGCTTCTTGCAGGCATCCGCGTATTCCCCCTGAATGCCCCTGAGCGCCCGTTACACCGGTTTTGAATTCAGACTCACACTCCAGACACAGTGTTCTATGCTGCTATCAAGCCCCGCGTAGTGATAGTGACCGTAAACGACCGTTCACTGCGGCTCTGTATCCGGCCTTTACCCTTGTCAACGGACGGCGCCTGATATGAACCAGCTGACAAGTTATACCGACACCAACGACCAGTTGAATCAACGCATCTTGAACAACCTGGAAGCGGGGCGGCCTGGCGGTCTGAAAGTAGATCTTTATCTGGGCGACCAACCTACGCTGGATCTGACCACGAATAACCTGACGCTTTTATCGAGCCAGCAATACCCTTACACAGCCCTCGGAACGATAGGCATACGAAAGTTGCTGGATCCACCCGAGAGTAGCCTGATCAGCCAGATTGTGAACCGTCACACCGTCCTTCCGAGCAATTCCAGCGCCGACCAACTCGTTCTACTCGACATGCAGGGCCAACTTGAAATCTCACAGGCACTGAGGCGGGATGCGCGTCATACCCAAGGTAGCGCCCATAGTCATCCGCTGTTCGACTCAACTAATCAGCATGTGCAGTGGATTCGGACGCATCGTGCGCAGATGTTGCTGGCATTCGAGGATATACGGCAGCAAGGGATCGTGCGTCGGCAGGCAAAAGAAGCGTGGGATCACTACGACGCCGTTTCCAGGCTCGACGCCACGACCAGGGAAGCGGTGAACACCTGGCTTCGGGGGGAGGATCACAGCCTCGGCTGGGACCGGTTCAAAAGAAACGATGTCAAATCTGGAAATCGCTTGAGCACCCACTACACGAACCTTCGTGGAGATCTGAAGACCCCGCAGTCTATAACGTCGGCCCGCGGGGAATATGCAGCAAGCAAACTCCTGATCACCGCGTATGGCACGGACTACCAGATGAAAATGGGGAAGTCCGCAAACGGGATGCGCCCCAATGGAATAGACCAGATTTGGGTCAAACGGGATATGCGCACAGGCAACGTAATTGAGTACCTGATTGTTGAAGCGAAAGGAAGCGTCAACGCGACACTGGGTCATCCCAGCACCGGCCAGCAAATGTCACCCAAATGGTTGTTCTGGTGCCTTATCAATATGGCAAGCAAAAACGCATCGTACATAGGGCCTGAAACGAAGACGGATTTACCTGTAAAAATCCTCAACGCATTAATCAACCCAGGGGGGATTCCCGTTCGAGGCATTGTCTTTCACTCGCTCCACGGATCGGCGAATGAAAGCAAGGTGGTGCAGATGAACGATATCGGACTCTACCAATTCGCGTCTGCATTCGAGAACGCATCGAAGGGGGGCGGACTATTCACCAACGCGCCTACACAACAGTACATCGCGTTTAAGTGACGAGGGGCGGCTCACTTTCGGCTGCCCCTCACCCATTCAACGACATCGGCCTATGGCCCCCGATGGCAGGCGAAAATATTGTTTTCGTGTAGCGGCCGCCGCCTGTTTGGATCTAAACCTGCGAGCGAGCAGAGGCCTGGTCGCGGGTTTTCCAAAGCGATAGCAGCACACCGCCCAGCAGCAAAGCCAGGGTCACGCTCAGGGAAATCACCGGCGCAATCTTGCCGATGATGCCGACCAGGAAGATCTTGCCGCCGATAAACACCAGCACAAGCGCCAGGGCGTACTTGAGATAGGCGAAGCGGTGAATCATCGCCGCCAGAGCGAAATACAACGCACGCAGGCCAAGGATGGCGAAGATGTTAGAGGTGTAGACGATGAAGGGATCCTGGGTAATGGCAAAGATCGCCGGCACGCTGTCCACAGCGAACACCAAGTCGGCACATTCAATCAGCACCAGGGCCAGGAACAACGGCGTCGCCCAGAGCACGGACTTCCCACTGGCATCCGCCTGGCGGACGAAGAAGCGCCCTTCATGCAAGCGATCAGTCACCCGCATGTGCTTGCGCAGGAACTTCACCAGCAGGTTTTCACTAAGGTCCGGATGGTCATCGATCTTGCTGAACAGCATCTTGGCCCCGGTCAACAGCAGGAAGATGCCGAACACATAGAGAATCCAGCTGAACTCGGCGATCAGCGCCGCACCTAGGCCAATCATGATCGCGCGCAGCACTATCACACCGAGAATGCCCCAGAACAGCACCTCGTGCTGATACTTACGCGGGATTGAGAGAAAGCTGAAGATCATCGCCATAAGAAATACGTTGTCCATCGACAACGATTTCTCGATCAGAAAGCCTGTGTAGAAATCCATCCCGGCATCACCGCCCTTGACCTGCCAGACCCAGAGCCCAAACAGCAAGCTGGCCGTGATATAGCCAGCAGACAGCAGCAGGCTTTCACGCACGCCGATTTCTCGATGCTCGCGGTGTAGCACCCCGAGGTCGAAGACCAACAGGCTGATAACGATGCTGATAAAAACGAGCCACAACCAAGTGGCGGTGCCGAGAAACTCGGCAAAAAAGAACGGTTCCAGGGCAGTCATAAGCCCCTCCTCTCAGTGTCGAAGTTGTACAAACTGCAACTCCGACATGGCAGCGATTCGCTGTCAGAGGGGCCCGGCGTTGTGGGAAAAAATTTAGAAAAGCGCGTGGGATTTCTCAATCAGGCAAGGGTTGCAAGGTATTTCAGTGTGGGAGGGCGTTGCAGAAGTCGGAATGTCGATTGACGGAAATTGAAGAAACCCTGCGTCCAGTTGCTGGCCTAGCGTGGATATCTTTGCCAGCCTATTGTGCGCACCATGTACCCACAAAAAAATGGAGCCCAATGATGGGGGCAGAACGCTATCGTGTTCGCTTAATGTTCGAATGGGGCGGCGGTTGCCTTTGGTGTGGAAACAATATTGCCCGGGATAAATTTTCTGTAGGGCCTATTGAAGAGAGGCTACCACTCAGTAACGAAGTCCAGGCAATGCTTAACGAGCTTTCACAGTGGCATGACACCTCGCTGAACTGGGATTATCCACCTGATCCCGGCCCTTGGAGTGCAGACGATTACGCAAGATTTGACGAGGCTGCCGCTAAATTACTGAAATCCATCCAACAGGAATTGGGTGAAGAATTCGAGGTGATATACGAAAAACTTTAGCTTGTCGGTGTGAGCCTTCGACCTGGTTCTGATAACGAAAGGATGCAGCTATAGATCGGTAGCCCACTTTTGCAACAGGCCGCAAAAGGCCGATAGCTGCCAGAGTCAGAGGCTTCTTAGCTGCACGATGTGAGTCGCATGAGCGTCTTGAGTTCGTGTGAAGCCGCAGCGCAGGTAAAAAGTGCTTCCCTCAGAAGTGTCGGTGTAAAGACGCACACTTTCAAAGTGCAAAGCGGCGTGGGCAAGCAAGGCGCTAACCAGTCGCCTGCCAATCTGTTGCCCCCGTGACGCAGGAGTCACATAAACACGCCGCAGCCTTCCTGTGCGGGTATGCGTGAACGGATCAACAGACAGACCTCCAACGCCCACCAGTTGCCGGTCTAGATACGCTGCCATTAGGCATTCGCCTGGCGCATCGAAGCAATTGGTGCCTGAATGCCATTCCGAAGTCAGCCGGGTGATAAACCTGAAACCTTCTGCCACAGCCTCTTTCTCAAGGGCAGAAATTTGTGACGGCATGTGCGTAACTCGTTGAATCTCCATTGCGGTCAGTCCTCCCTGATTGGGTACGAAGCTTCTGAGTTGCTAGGGATCTTGATGTGCGGACTGTGCGCACGCAAGCGGCAGATATCGACCCATTGCTGCCGGTGGCGAAAGGCGGAAAACGGCCAAAAGCGGCCATTTACGCGGAAAAGCAAATCTCCCTTTGATGTGCCGATGATGTTAAAAAAGACAGTTTTTCGGGGAGGGCCAGATTATGGTGGGCGAGGTAGGGTTTTGTGATTGGCGTCCTTGGTCTGAGCGGACAGAACTCGAAGGAAAGAATCTGCCGGGTGTGTACTTCATCGCCCGCAGTAAAAAGAAACCTGACAACTACCGGGTAAACAACGATTTCATCATCTACATTGGCGAGACGACAGGCCAGACACTGGCTGACAGGTTGCGTCAATTCAACACGTCAGCGTTCAGCGAACGCCCCGGACATTCTGGAGGCAATACTTTTAGGTTGACACTTCTCGAAACCACGCCACTTGAGCACCTTTGGGTTTCGGCCTGTCCTGTCGACATGGGCCAACCTTACACCACCGCCTACATCAAGCACTTAGAGCGAAAGCTGCTCTGGGAGTATGTGTGCACGTGGGGAAGATATCCAGATTGCAATCGGTCCTGACTAACGAGCTGGCTGTCCACATGCTGGCAGCACTCGTAGAAGTCGGGAACTGATCACACTGATGTTGCTGACTGTCCGCTATGGCCGATTACGGCCTTTCGCGCCGGACAGCCATCGTAGGACAAACTATATAGCAGAGGGAAATCGGCAAACCGTCCGCCCGTCATACTACCGCTCACCAGCCTATCGACGCTTTGAGGTGCCTGCTGCGCGCAACCTGCGGCGGGTGGCGCGTTGCTGGCGGGGCTGGTGGTGGGTGTTGTGACGCTGATCAGCCAC
>NZ_WUUD01000013.1:94945-115867 GCF_009831705.1 Pseudomonas sp. PICF6
AGCTGCTTCCTCATAATTGGCAGCCAGGCTCCGCTTAGAATGTCTGTTCGCACATTGAGTATTGTGGGTCGCGATCTCACTGCTACTGGATTTCATGCGTCATGTTGGGGGAATCCAGTGCCGTCAGCTCATCAAGTCAAAAGGGAATTTTACTCATGTCAGAACCACGCATTCGTGCCCTCGCGCTCTGTATCTTTCATCATCACGGAAAAATACTGGTTAACCAATTCTATGACTCCGTTGAACAGCGAACCCTTTTTCGCCCTATTGGCGGCGGCATTGAGTTCGGCGAACGAGGTATCGATGCCATCGTCCGTGAAGTGCAAGAAGAACTGGCTCTTTCGATCAGTGATGTTCGATTGATTGGCACTTTGGAAAGCATTTTCACCTACGCAGGCAAGCCAGGACACGAAATAGTCCAGGTCTACGATGCAAGGTTTGATGATGTAGACGTCTATGAGCGATCTTGGTTAGACGGTCATGAAACCAATGGTGATTCGTTCAAAGCCACGTGGTGCCTGGGTTCCAGCTTCACCGCTACGTCTGCGCTAGTTCCTGAAGGGCTTTTCGAATTGCTCAAACAGGCTTCGTTGTTGGACTGAATGACTGTTGGGGGGCGCAAGTGCCCCCACAACAATCCCTGGCGATTAGCCAGGCTTGTGGTTATCCAGTACTCGATTGACCGCTAACTCACCCAACATGATGACCCGTTGCAACACCAGCATCGTTTGGCGTCGTGGGCCGTCCGTCAAGTCGGTGAGGTCGCTGACCATCACGCTGGCGGATGCCAAGGATTCGCACGCCTCAACGAGCAACGTTTCGTCATCCACCGCTGCGTCGATGGTGAAGATCGTCCTGGGCTTGCGGGGCCGTATCTGCGTTTTCGGCGCCCCCGGGTTCAGGTAGTGCTTGAGTGCGCGGTCTGCCGCCTCTTTCAACTTTTCAGGGTCGAGAGAGTCGCCGTAGAGTACCGAATCGATATCCGGGGGGTTGGGGGTAACCTTGAACATATGTCTAATTCCAGAGTTGGGGCCGCAACCGTTCTCTACTAAAAGAAGGGTGGCGGCTGTGCGCAGGTTAGTAGACCGGTGGAATTAGCAATGCCGGCGCGCCCAGGGGCGCCCTGCGCACAACCACCATCAAGTGCAGGAATAGAAATACCTGACTGAATGGTGCTCATGCACCTTACTAACACCATCCGGGCTACTAAACCCGACCACTGATGGGCAGTGGCAGGTAAACGATAGAGGCCGGGGGTAAAGCGCACAAGCCGGCGGATTCTGACGCACGCGTAAGTAAGGACGCAAGGTCTCGTAGCCTCTAGGGCGTAACGTGGAATGTATTTAAACGTGTCTTCGCCGGATGTGTTTACGAAAATTAAACAGGTCGAGTTTTCTTCGCTCATCCTGGGTCGGTATTACTGCAAGCACTGTGCTTTAAGGGCGGAGCCCAACAAACTGCGGACGAAAAAAAACCGGCCACCAAGAGCCGGTTTTTTCATATCCCCCGCCAAAACCACGCGACGTGAGACCAGAATTCGATTGGAGCGGGTGAAGGGAATCGAACTCTTATAGGACAGATCCGACACCAATCTGTGTAGGTGTGTAGGTGTGTAGGTGTGTAGGTGTGTAGGTGTGTAGGTGGCTTATGCAGGCAAGCCATTGATTTACGTGCCTTGCAGGTCTCGCCTATACGAAATTCTCTATGTTCACAGGTGAGCAATATGTGCATCGTCCGTAGGATTCATGTGAGTGATCCATTGCAACTGTCATGACAACGCCGTGGCCGAGAGCTTTTTCCAGCTTCTAAAGCGGGAACGGATCAAGCGGAAAATCTACACCACGCGGGAAGATGCTCGCAGTGATGTGTTTGATTACATCGAGATGTTCTACAACGCAAAACGCCGGCATGGTTTCAACAATCAACTGTCACCGGTAGAGTTTGAAAAGCGTTACGCAATGAGCTTGCAAGGTGTCTAGAGAATCCGGGGCGCACCTGGCTCTTTAACAATCTGCCTCGAGAAGTCACTACTATGGCAGCTCACAGAAGATCGATCTCTTCAGGCTTGAGCCAACCAGCCTCGGTCACTCGTTGTTTAGCTATCTCAGGTTGAGCGGTGTAAACCACAATTGCGAGACTTTCTTCGGCCCGACTGCAAGTGACATACAGCAGGCGACGAGTGCGAGCCAAGGAATCATCTTTGCCCTCACGTTGATTTTTTATGTCGCTGTCAGAAGCTGGCTTGATGCCCAAGAGCTTGTCGTAACTGAAAAGGAAGCCACCTGCTTCTTCGTCATTGAGGATGACCATGACTCTGGGGAACTCCAGCCCCTTCACACCTTGGTGCGTGTCGAAGGGAGATAGCCCCTCGGTATAGCCAGCGAACGCAGCCATTTCCGAGAAGGGACGCCCAAGTAGAACCTGGTACGCATGGGTTTCTAATGCATCACGATCCGATGTCTCGGGAGGGTCATCAGTCGTAGCGCCCAGCCGTAGAGCGGCTACAAGTCGGTCAGGGAGATCTAGAAGGCCTGTTTGATGCAGCACGTGAGCGACGTCTCCTATCAGGGGATCGTTGTCATTGAACAGCTCACAAAGCGATTCACTAGCGTCTCCCGCTTTCTTAAGCAAGGCTAACTGGTCAGGTGCCTCCTTCATGGATTTAGGGTCGAGAAGTGGAGACTGTAGCCGCACAGCTTCCATAAGACTGAAGTCGTTCGTCTTGGCAGCTTGAAGAATTGGGGCCAGTCTTTCGAAAAACAGTTTCAAGATCGGCAGTGTTCCGTCCAGTAGCCCCGTTCGTAGGTGCTCCACCCTAGACAGCGGTGTAAACACACCCTCGAACCCCATTCGACGTCCAGCCATCTTGTGTTCAAGGATGAGGGTCTTCCTTCCATCCTTACCAGCTGCCCACTGAGCATCGCCGGTGATGGCTGCCATGCGCTGGGCTATGTCTTCCTCTAATTCGAAACCTTGACCTGGTGCCTGCTGGGTGCAAAACATTCGAACCGTGCCCTCTATAGCGCCCGGCTTTGGCGTTTGCTGGTGTCTGTCTCCGCCCGCACGTATTACGTTGATAAGATCAACGACTCGTGTGGGGCAGCGACGGTTCACACGTTTTTCGGGCACGGCCCAGTCTCGAGGGATCGCGTCTTCCAAGCGCACCTTCCCATCGGTGTAGATGCGCTGCATGGTATCGCCGAGAAGCCCGAGACAGAACCGGTCAGGGATGAGGGATTGTGCTCGCAGAAAAGCGTCCATGAGTGGCCCGTAGGTATCTTGGCTCTCATCGATCAAAAGTACCGGGTGCAGATCTGCCATAACGTTCAGCAGTGGCGTCTGTTGAATAAACTCAGCCGCCATTTGGATGACTTCACTGTGATTCAGAGCCTGCCTACCTCGGTTTTCACCAGTAGGGCTGTAAGTGAATGTCGTTATCTCACCCAGCGAATCGAGCCGTCGAGCTTTGCTATCTCTCGAGGCTTGGTTTGCTAGAAATGTCTTGTTCTGCCGTTGGGCCTTCCCAAGCCGTTCATCCAGTTCTCCAATGTCTTTGGTCAGCTTTACTCGAAGCCACTCGCGAATGTCGTCATTGAAGCCCTGAATCATCCTCCAAGAGAAAGCGTGGATGGTTGACACAATCACTAGAGGATCGTGTTCAAGACGGCGGGAAATTTCTTCGGACGCCGCATTGGTATAGGTGATGATCGCGATTTGACGTCCTTCAAATGTCAGTCGTTGCCGCTCCCTGTTCTTTAGATTTTTCACGGCCTCGACTAACGAATGGGTTTTTCCAGAGCCAGCACCGGCGTATAGGAAAAAACTCTTCGGATGGTCGAGATTCAGACAGTCCTGAATAACCTGGTCGGCATCAGGAACATCATCCATCGAAACTTCTGGCTGGGTGCTCATGGCGTCACCTCGACAATCGCTGATGGAATGACCAAGAGCTCTTTGCTTTTTCTTTCGAGCTTGGACTGCAGCCACGTCAGGCCTTCATGGATATAGGTCGGGACGGTCAGTTGGGTAAAATTTGAGTCGCCGAGAACGTGCAGGGCAAACTCAGCCTTATCACCATCCTTAAGTTTGGTGAACAGCCCTGTGCCAAGGTCGAGGGATGTCTCGGCTTCGCGTAGCGCCTTCGCAAAGGATCGCGTCAGCCCGCGTCCCGCTTTGCCTGCAAAATGCTCGGTGTTGCTCAGCACGAGGCTATCTTCAAACGTGTTTGGTAATGCTTCGACGTCCATCCCGGTTTTGGGTAGGCGGATGGTAATGGGCGTTTGATAAGCGATCCTGATCGAAAACAGATCGTCAATTTGTTGAGCTTTACTGTCGAAGGGCAGATCCAGTAGTGAATCCACATCATGACCAAGGCCTGCTGCTCGCATCCAATGACGCACTGTTGGGTTGTTAGTGGATTGGCCTTTTTTCCGCTCGACAGGTTTGCCTACCTGAAGGATTCCTGCGTCCAAGTCGGTTATCACCAGAGTGACAATGCCTAATGCATCAATCAGTGGCCGGAGACGATGCGCGTGGCTTCCCCCGATGTCCAGGATGGTGATGTAGCACTGGTCAAGAAAGCGGAAGTGCTGCCTCAAAAAATGAGGAAGCATCATGCGTTCAGCAGCTCCCTCGACCAGAATCACCGCATCCGCAAAAAATAGGTCGGCATGTTGGGCGCGAAGGTAACGGGTAACAAATTCCTTTGTTTGATTTGGCTTGCCGAAGACGGTACTAAGGTTCGACACAGTAGAGACCGGAATTGGTACCCCGGCCATGCCAGAGGGGAGTCTGCGGAAGTACCTTAGGTTTTCGTAGTCAATCTCATGAGCCACATGGCTGGAGTGTGAACTGACTACTAGCTGTGTTCTGAGATTTGAGTACTTTTCTAACAGTGGGTCGCTGCACAGTACATGGTAGGCGTGTTTTATGAATGCTTGCTGAACCTGGACGTGCAGGTGAGCCTCCGGTTCCTCGATGAGAACTAAGTGGATAGGCTCAACACCTGTTGCGCTTTGCTCTTCAGGACTCCTGTACTTCTTCAGCCATTCATCTCGAAACGCCATCAATCGGAATATCATCGAGATGAGATTTTGATATCCCAGTCCGTTGGACGTCTCGGGAAGCCTGAGAGGCGGCGCTCCAGGAGCTCCTCCGACGGAGTCCAGTTCAAACAGCACAGCGGCTTCATGGTTCATCCCGTCCGTAGGGGCGAGGCGAGTGGCTACTCGGATGGACGGATCGGAGTTATTCGGATATCCCAAGCCAGCCACTTCCTGTAGCGCTGGCGCGAAGCTCGTGCTCAAGCGTGTGTCAAAGGCAGTTTGAGCGGCCTCGATTGCTCTGAGTGCCTCCAAATCTGAAACATCTGGGCTATCACCTGGATCAAGGTGTCTGCTGTAGTACGCTCGTAGTTGCTCCGAGAGTTTCCTGCCCGAGCCATGTCCTCCTTCCAAGACGCCCTCGTCAGCGCTATCACCGAAGCCGCGTTGAGCATTGATCTCATGGATTCGAATCAGGTCAGTAAGGGGGTTGCGCTCAAGTGGCGTTGCAGTGGCCGCGAGCGCTTGCTGGTTCGCTTTACGAGTTACCGGATCGGGGGCTTGGAGCTGGCCTGGATCAAGGCGGTACCATCGAATCTTGAAAGTTCTACCAATTCGTCGATTCAGGTAGTCATGCAAGCTCTGCGGCCAGAGCGGAAGCGACGGTGGTTCCGTACCTTGAGCGGCCTGTTTCTGAATTTCTTGCTGAAGCAGCTTCACACGCTCCCGCTCTTTGCGGTAATCAACAAACAGCGTTGTCATTTCATCCGGTTCCAAGCGGAACCGCATGCCTACATGGCCGCCTTTCCACGTGAAGTTAGGAATGAGGTCGCGGATGTGGTGAAGCTCACCCTGAGATGCTTCGAGCCATACATCCAGCGTTGGCAACCAGTCAGCCCAGTCGTTTGCCACGGGGATTGGAAAGCTACTATCTGCACCCTCCCAAGCTTCTCCAATCGAATCGATTGTGGCGAGATGGCTCAGAGTCAGATCCTGCAGTCTGAAAACCGATGCTTTCGACAATAGGAACTTGCGTAAGGCCAACATGGCAGAGGATTTGCCACTGTTGTTGGCTCCAACGAGGAGGGTAGTCTCAGACGCGAGGTCGATTCGTACAGACAGGAGCTTGCGGAAGTTCGCGATTTCCAGATGCTGAATTTGCATGGTCTCTTCCCTGATGACTGCTCAGCGACTACGCGCCAGGCTGATAGATGACGGAACTCTAGCTGAGCCATCTCAGTGCTCCAACCACTATGATGGAGTTTAGCCATCATTGGCGTATTTTTTGATTTGTAAAGCTCGTAGGGTGATGGGAACGCTGATTGTTATCCGCTGGTTTTGTGATGCCTTTTTCTGCACTCTTGACTCCATCGCCGCTTCACTCGCAACGACACAGGAGCTTGTAATGCTAAGGAAGGCTGTAAAATTTCTTCGAAATTCTCTGCTTGAGGACTTAGGTTATCCGGCCTCACTGATCAACCTCGTGCGCGAAGACAGCGGGTTGAACAGACACCTCGTTGAGCATGAAAAGGGTATCGGTGCATTCGAGATCGTTCGTTGGAATGATTTTGGAAACCTACTGAGTGAAGATCATTTTCACCGTCGGCGTCTCAGTGGCTGGACGCGTTGCCCAGGCGCGTATCACAACTATGGCAGCATAAGCATCGTGCGCGAGGATCTGCTGAATCTCGGCACTGTCATTGAGCAGGAGCAATTGAGATGCGAGATCCAGGAGATTGATGGTTTCTCGGGGTCGAAGTCCGAATTGCACAAGTTCAAGAGTACGGACGCCATGGTTGAGCGAAATTCTCAGGAAATGATCAACCCTGTCACGAAGGAGAAGCTCGAAGAAAACCTCCGCTGGGATGAGATCCGCATCATTTCTCGAGAGAAGACCACTGACCATTTCGCTACGTGGGAATGGGATGGGAGGGTTTTCCTCATCAACAGTGGTGGCTCTCATCACTTCGCAGCAGCCAAGTACATAGCGAAGAGCCTTGAGATCAAAGTGCCTTTGTCCGGCAGATACGTAACGTACGGTATCAACCAAGTAGCCGTGGCAAGCCTTCGCCGCGACTTCGAGATTTTTGTGATGTCCTGGAAAACCGACCACCAATTAGGTTTCCACAAGGCCATGCAAAACTTTGAGGCCACCTACTATTGGAAAGCTCTACCACGCCCTTACACCGAGCAATGTGCGATCTTCTTGCCTAAATCTGAGAAGCGCTCGGCGAAGGTCGCTCGAGTATTGCACGAGGCGGGCTTCCAGGATTTGGGCAAGTACCTAAAAGCGCTTGGTAGCCCGCTGGCGGGGAGAGCTTCCTCTAGGCTAGGAGCGTGCTGAGTCTGAATTTGCAGGTATTACACATCACGTTTTCCTACCTGCGGCCAATGTGGGTGCAGATTGATGCAACACTCGATGCCTGCGCAGGATTAACGGATTTTCTGGAGTAAATATGGACTTGGTTGAAGAGGCTCTCAGGGCAGAGCTGCCGAAGCTGGCAGTAGACTTTTTCGTCGTTTTCTCAAGATTCGAATGCGCACTTAAGCGATCTGGTACCTATGCAATTGGCGACGATAATGGAGTGAGCCCTGATTGGGATAAATTTGCCCGAGATCTTGGCCAGGGATTTCTGGTTGATGTCATCGCCCTAGAAATTGCTCCTGTCCTAGTTGCCAATCCTCCCAAAAAACAAGTGAAGCTCGATGATGGGATGCTTGGGTGGAAAGATACAAATGCTGTGGAACGCACGTTGGATTTATTTCTCGCTATCCGCCGAGTGAGGAACAATCTCGTTCATGGCGCTAAGTATCAAGATGGCGGTGCCGGCCATGCCAATTTCGTCGAAGGCTCTGAAAGGGACGATGCACTTCTTAGTCAATCAATGGCTGTGATGACCTTGGCTCTGAAGGTTCGTCCAGATATTCACGATCATTTTCGGCGTTACGGATGATAGGCGATTCGATGTAAGGCCAATATCGAGCAAATTCAGAAGGGTAAGTCTTCGTCCTCAGTTGGCTCAGGGGCATCTTGGGGTTTCGGCATCAGGGCTTGATGAATGCTTTCGAGTCGAACCTGCAGTTCATCGAACGTCACCACCAAAACGTCCTTCAGACCGTTCCGATATTGCTCAAAGGCGCGCTGTTTATTTTCTTCGTTTGGGGTGCGCCCAATAATCACGATGGCTGCAACCGCATGGGCGTGAACGCGCTCTTCGAGGTCATACGCCAAGCCGTAAATCTCTCGCTGCACATGGCTGCGCTGGCTGATGATCTGGGCGACTGAACCGCTAAGCTCGTAGGACGGGGGAAAGGTCTTTCGGTAGGGTTTTCCGAGCAGGTCATGCTGGGGATGCTTGATTTCTATCAGGGCGAGATTCCCAGTGGCCTTCGCTGCCATGAGGAAGTCAGAATATTGGCCGCCTTGACCATGGAAGCTCTTTCCACCTACATAGGGCTGATCTGCGATTTTCTTTACGGGATACCCAAACGCCATGTCTAGCACAAATGGATTTTCGCTGAGGAAGGTCTGCCATTTGGATTCACTGGCATTGTTATCCATCATCTTCCGATAAACCTCGATGAGCTCGCCAAGTGTGACGAGCTCGATTTCTGCCTTGAGGCTGTACAGGGTGCGAGGCTCGGATTTCGCCAAAGATGGGACACTCTGTTGCGCAAGCTTTGTTATTTGTTGCTGATCTTTCGGAGAAAGCTTAGGGGACGCCGAACCAAGTGAAACGAGGTCGGCCAGCATATCCGGCGCTAATTTCCGGGCGCGGGGTGGGTACAACTCTGGTGCCGATTGGTGAAGCAAGCTTGTGTAGCAAACGAGCTTTTTGTCTGCTGCAGTCTCCCGTTGGTGACGTTGGGTCAGACGATCCAAGCTTTTCTTCAACTGCTCAAGCCGATTAATTCCCAGGTAAAACTCGTTGCCTTTGATCTTTGCGTCGTTGTGACCACTTCCGCCGTGAAGGATAAGGGTGTCTACACCTTCCAATCCGCCCAGTGCTTGAAGTATGTACCGGTATTCGTAGTGAAACCCGAGACCGTAGCGCCAATCCTTCGACAGGCCAGCAGGCAGGCCGTTAAGTAGTTCGTCGACAGCGTATTGGTCGGACGGATGAACATAAGGCTGGTAAACGGGCCTAGTGATTATGATTGACGTGATGGTGTCGTATTTGGGCTGAGCGTACTCAGGATGTCCCGACCGAGTGATGATGGGATAAAGAGTTAGGTAATCTGCAGCGATCTTTAGGATTAGGTGCCATCCAGGCGCATCGTCAGGTAAGGCTACGTCGCTGTAATAGACCCGAGAGATCCCATAGACCTCTTCACTTATCGATTCATACTCGCTGTCTGATTCAATGGCCTCAAGCTCCTCCTCGGTCAGAATCATGGCGTCTTCTAAGTCGAAACGAAGAAATGGGCCACCGTCGGTGCGCTGTTGCATGGCGTATTGTGAGGGGCGCAAAGAAGGCATCTGCTGTCATCCGTGATCATCTTTAAGAGGCCTGGGCGAACCAGGTTTGTACGATGCATCACGCCAGTTTATCGATCTGCGTGGGCTGCGGAAAGCGGCGCAGGATTCCTGAGACGATCCATTAGCTGCTGCAATCTCACGATTGAGCCCAAGAAGCTCGAAAGCAACTCATAGTCTTGAGCTATGCACTGAATGAGGCGTCGGAGCACGGGAGGCGCAAGTGTAGTGGCATCCCTTAGGAGGGGCTGATTGAGGGATTGGTGAGCGGAAATGAGTTGTGGCTATGGATTTACGGGGGGGCACTCTTAATCACAAACCTGCGTGGTTTTACGGCTAGGAAAGAGGAAAAAGGGCTTCTTGTTCACAAGTCGGGATCGGTTGTGACTGGGGGCAAATTTGGTGGTGGGGGAATGCTGGAGCCCGCGAGATACGGGGCTTGGAGTGGAGCGGGTAGAGGGAATCGAACCCTCAACTAAAGCTTGGGAAGCTTTCGTTTTGCCACTAAACTATACCCGCTTTAAGCGTGTTTCTTTGTTCACAAAACGGGTAATCCTATAAGAACCCTCGTTATCAGCTTGGGAAGCTGGAGTAATGCCATTATACGACACCCGCTCAGAGCGGCTGACTTTGTACCAGATGTGGGCGCGGATTTGAAGTTTTTCTTTACGGGCGCAGCGGTGACGCGTCTACGCAAACCTCAAACCAGAGCGGTCGTTCGCGGGCAAGCCCCGTGTCTGTTGGGGCAGAGCGGGGCTTGCTCGCGAGGACTCGGTTTCACATAGCCAGGGCATGGTAGTCCTGCACGTAGTTGTAGCGCGGTCGGCTTTCTTGGTGGGGCTGCTTGAGGAAACCCAGCAGGGCATCACGGCTGTCGCGGCAGGCGGCTTTGTGTTCCATGTCCAGGAAATGCCCCGTGGCTTGCAGCGTGCTAAAGGTGCTGTGTTGCACGTGGTCGGCGAAAACCTTGGCATCGCTGGCTGAGGTGTATTCGTCCCATTCGCCGTTCAGGAACAGCACCGGCACGTTGATTTTTTTCGCCGCGTTGACGTAGCACAACCGGTCGCTGTGGAGCACGTCGTTGATGTGGAAATGCATCTGCCCATATTCGTGCTCGGCCAGGCTGCTGACGTGGCGATAGTTGAAGCGCTTGAACAGCGGCGGCAAGTGTTTGCCGATGGTGCTGTTGACCAGGTGTCCCACGCGGTCGCCGTCCAGGCTGCCCAGGTAATCCACGCCGCGTTCCAGGTAGTCGCGCATCGGTGCATTGAGCACTGGGGAGAACGAGCTGATCACCGCTTTTTCGATGCGCCGTGGACGCTGGGCCAAGGCGGTGAGGGTGGCGGCGCCGCCCCAGGAAAAAGACAGCACATTCTCTGCGGCAAAGTGATCGATCAACTCCAGGAGGATCTGGCCTTCGATCTCTTTGGTCAGCATTTTTTCATGGCGGTTGTGGGGCTTGGACTTGCCCGCATAGGGTTGGTCGTACAGCACGACGTTGAATTGCGGGTAGAGGTTTTTGGCGGTCTGTGCAAACGACGCGGTGGTGGCCATCGAGCCGTTGACCAGGATGATGGTCTTTTGCGCGGCGTCTGCGCGATAGAACTCCGTGTAAACCCGATACTGACCCTGTATATCCAGCACAGCGATTTCTGGCCTCATGTCATAAGACTCCTGGCAAGCGGGTATGCGCGCAATGAGATTGCACGAGCAATGTGACAGGTAGGCATACGCCTGAAAGATAAGGCCCATGTCGATCCACGAAAGCCGGTCGACGGGTATTGTTATGGCGGGCAGTTTGCCGGAGTTAAGAAGGAACCCGAGGAGGCTCCGGCCGGCAAAAAGTTTCTTGGAAGTATGTGGTGACTCATCGGTCACATTTCGGCCGACGGTTTGATTCAAGCAGTGGACCGGCCGTCGCGCAAGTGTTGTTTGACAATTGTCCGACACTTCTGCCGAGCGGTCATACGATCAGATCAGCTGGATCTCTTCAGGGCTCAGGGCACGGTATTGGCCTGGCTCAAGCTCGGCGTCCAGCAGCAGCGGTCCCATGCGTTCACGGTGCAGGCGCAACACCTTGTTGTCGAAGTGGCCGAACATGCGTTTGACCTGGTGATAGCGGCCTTCAACGATGCTCAGTCGCGCCGATCTTGGCCCCAGCACTAGCAGTTCCGCAGGCTGGGTGGTGAGGTTTTCGAAAGCGAAGTACAGCCCGCGTGCGAAGGTGACGGCGTATTCGGCGGTGATGAGTTGCTCGGTCTCGACGTAATAGACCTTGGGCAGTTTGGTCTGCGGTTGGGTCAGGCGCCGTGACCAACTGCCGTCATTGGTGATCAGCATCAGCCCGGTGGTGTTGAAGTCCAGCCGCCCGGCGATGTGCAGGTCGTCCTTGTCGGGCTCATCCAGCAGGTCCAGCACGGTGGGATGCTGCGGGTCGCGGGTGGCGCTGACGCAACCGGGCGGTTTGTGCAGCATGAAATACCGGGGTGGACGACCGGCCTGCAGCACCTGTTCATCGACTTCGACCCGGCTGAATTCGCGCACCTGTGCGTGAGGGTCGCTGATGATCTGCCCGTCGATCCGCACCCGGCGTTCCACCAACAACAACCGGACTTGTTGGCGATTGAAACGCGGCAGATTACTGAGGAAGCGGTCAAGGCGCATGGGGCAGGTCAGGCAAGAGAGCGAAGGGCGGGCATCTTACGCGATCGGCTGCGGCTTGGCCCGCAACTGGGTTTCGACCTGGGCGCAACGCGGGCACAGGCAGGATTGATCGCGCAGCTCGGCCGGCAATGCTTCAAGCACGGCCGGGTCGATGCTCACGCCGTAACACCAGCAGGCGCGGTCGGCGGTTCGCGGGTCGGCCAGGGTGCAGTCATTGCTGGCGCCACAGGCCGGGCACAGGTCAGGTTTATTCATAGCTGGAGTGAGGCATCTGTACACAGGTTCGGTTGTTCCCGGTTTGCCGGGCGCGTTGCAGCGCATGATCGGTCCGCGACAGTAGGCTGTGCAAGGTGTCTTCGTCCTGCAGGGTGGTGAGGCCGATGCTGACGGTGACCCGCAGCTCTTTGCCACTGCAGAAATAACGTTGTTGTTCGATCCGTTGACGAATTTTCTCAGCGATCTTCAGACCGTTCTGCCCGTCGGTGTCCTTGAGCAGCACAATAAACGTCTCGCCACTCCAGCGGCACACGATGTCCGAATGCCGCAGGCTGTCGGTCAAGTCGCGAGCGAACCCGGTCAACAACTGGTCGCTGGCGATGTGACCATGGGTGGAGTCCAGTCGCTTGAACTCGTCCAGTTCCAGCAGCAGCGCCGCCAGGGGTTGGGGTTCACGTTGGGCTTCGTGCAGGGCTTGTACCGCCAACAGGTCGAAGCCACGGCGGTTGGGAAGTTCAGTCAGGCTGTCGAGGGTCGCCTGGGCGTCGATGCGGCGTTGGTAGCTGCTGATCAATTGATAAAGGATTGCCAACACCGCCAGCGTCACGAGCAGGCCGATCAGCAGGTTCAGGTACAGCATCCTGAGCGTGTGGTCCCGTACCGAAGTGTTGGCAGCGTGGTAGCCCAACAATGAAATGATCAGAAAGCCTGCACCTAGCAGCCCCGCCACGAGCAGGAGCGGCTTGCGCTGGGAATACAACGGCGAACGGAGCGACATGGCGATTTCCTTGGCGCAGACCCAATGAAATCAGTTTAGTGGCCTTGTAGGAAAAGGTGCTCGGATTTGCAGGTTTGTAAAGGGTGGCGAGGGATTTACCGAAGTGCAGCGGCCGCAAAAGCGTCTGCTTCGCAGCCGAGCGGGAGCAAGCTCCCTCGCCACACAATCACAACTGTTTCAGACTATCTAAATAGGCCCGCCATCCCCCCAAATGGCTGATGTCCTGCGCGCCCGTCAAACCATACGGCTCACAAATGAATCCGCTTTCCCAGCGGCCGTCGGCCAGTTGTACCTTCCCCAGCCCAAGCGGCGCGGGGATGCCGGTCAGGAACGAACCGAGTTCGCTGCTCGGCAATTCCCAAACCTCCACCTCGATGGCCACGCCGTCTTCACTGACCCGCAGCATGCCGGGGCGCAGAGGCGGGCCGCCGGCCAGTGCGTAGAGACGGTAATCGGCTGAGCTGTGGGTGGCCTCGATCAGACGGGCTCCGCGTTGCTGGAGCTGCCAGTTCAGCGCCAAACCGTCCAGATGCGCCCCGCATACCACCAGCCGCGCCCGGTCATGGCGAGCCGGGTTGGCCGGCGCTGGCACGGCTGGCTCTTGCTGGCGTTGCAAGGCATCGGCGACGCTTAACAGGTATTGATCGGTGAAGGCCCGACCGAACAGCGTCACGCCCCAAGGCAAGCCGTTAGCCATGAATGCGCTGGGAACAGCGACGGCTGCGTAATCCAGCAGGTTCATGAAGTTGGTGTAATAACCCAGCTCCGAGTTGCGCAGCACCGGTTCGGCGGCCAGTTCGGCGAGGGTCACCGGGCGACCGATGGTCGGGGTGAGGACGCAATCGAGCGTTTCCATGACGCGATCGCATTGGGCTTTGAGCGCTTGCAAACGGTACTGGGCACGGAAGGTTTGTACGCCATCCACGGTAGGCGCTTTCGCCAATACGGCGCGGATAACTGGCAGTACGGCGTCGGGCTCGCGCTCCATCAATTCCCCGGCAACGCTGTAGCGCTCAGCCACCCAAGGCCCTTCATAAAGGAGCCGGGCGGCTTCCAGAAACGGGGACAGGTCCAGTTCCACCGCTTCGCCGCCCAGGCCCTTGAGGCGCTCGATGGCCGCTTGAAACAGTTGTGGACCTTCATGGCAGCCGAAAAAAGCCAGGTCTTGCCGACGAGGCACGCCGAAGCGAAAGCTGCGTGGCGCGCCGAACGCTGTGCCGTCGTTCCACTGCGGGTTGCGGCGGCTGTACTCATCGCGTGGGTCGAGACGGGCTGTCAGCGCGAGTAACTGGCTGGCTTCCCGGGCTGTAGCGGTGAAGGTCGTGACGCAGTCCAGCGTGCGACAGGCCGGCACCACACCCGCCGTGGAAATCAATCCCTTGGTGGCCTTCAGCCCCAGCAGATTGTTCAGCGCCGCCGGCACCCGACCCGAGCCTGCGGTGTCGGTGCCCAGGGCAAAGCTTGTCACACCCAGGGCCACCGCCAGTGATGAGCCGGCGCTTGAACCGCCGGCCGGATAGTCGGGCAGCACGCTATTGCGACAGGCACCGTAAGGCGAGCGGGTGCCGTTGAGCCCGGTGGCGAACTGGTCGAGATTGGTCTTGCCCAGAGGAATCGCGCCCAAGGCCAGTAGCTGCTCGACAAGGGTGGCCGAACGTTGCGGCACGTAGCTGAACGCCGGGCAGGCGGCCGTGGTGGGAATACCTGCCAGGTCGATGTTGTCCTTGATCGCGAACGGCACGCCATACAGCGGCAGGTTTTCCAGAGCCTGGCCCTCCAGCGCGACGAGGTAAGGTTCCAGCTCCTCGGGCGTCAGCAGGTGGATGAACAGGTGGTAGTCCGGGTTCAGCGCCGCGGCTTTTTCCCGCAGGCTCAACAGTAAATTGCGGGGTGTAAGTTCACCGCTGCGGTAGGCGTCGCGCAGATCGTCCAGGCGTAAAGACGGGGTCATGGCATTAATCCTTTGATTGAGTTCAGTCACGTTCCAGCACCACCACACGTTGTCCGGCGCGCACCGCCGAGCCGGGCTGTACACGAATCTGGCGCACCACTCCGGACACGGGGGCGAGGAGTGGGATCTCCATCTTCATCGACTCCAGAATCACCAGTACGTCACCCGCGCTGACCCGAGTATCCACCTGCACCTGGACCTGCCAGAGATTGCCAGCGATGTGGCTATCGACACTGAGTTGATCTTCGCTCAGCAGTGAATCTTCGCTAGGCGCGGGTGCCGGTTCTTCGCTGTCGAAGTGTGCCTGGCCACTGGCGATCCAACGCTCGCGCTCGGCATTGAAGGCGCCTTGTTGCTGCGCCCGGAACGCGGCGATGCTGTCCGCCTCCTGCGCCAGGAAGCGCTGGTAATCAGCAAGGTTGAGCTGACCGTGTTCGATGTTCAGGTCGAAACGGCCCAGCGGGAAGTCCCGGCGGATGCGCAGCAGTTCATCGGCGCTGACCGGGTAGAAGCGGATCTGGTCGAAGAACCGCAACAGCCAGGGTTTGCCGTCGAATGCGGCGACCTCGCGATAACGATTCCACATCTGCAACGTGCGCCCGACGAACTGATATCCACCTGGGCCTTCCATGCCGTACACACACATGTACGCACCGCCGATGCCCACCGAGTTTTCCGCAGTCCAGGTGCGGGCCGGATTGTATTTGGTGGTCACCAGCCGATGCCGAGGGTCCAGTGGCGTGGCGACCGGCGCGCCGAGGTAGACATCCCCAAGGCCCATCACCAGGTAGCTGGCGTCGAACACCGTGCGTTGCACTGCGTCGAGGTTGGGCAGGTCGTTGATACGGCGGATGAACTCCAGGTTGCTCGGGCACCAGGGCGCGTCCTTGCGCACAGTGGTCATGTATTTTTCGATGGCCAGCTGGCAGGCCGGATCGTCCCAGGACAGCGGCAGATGCACGATGCGTGACGGCACCTGCAGATCCTGCGCGGCGCACACCGCGTCCCATTCACCGCTGAGGATCTGCAGTAGTTCGGCCAGCGGCAGTTGTTCGGGTTGGTAATGCACTTGCAACGAACGAATACCCGGCGTGAGGTCGATTACGCCGGGCAACTGTTTGTGCTCCAGCGCCTGCATCAAGGCATGGGCGCGAAAACGCAGCACCAGATCCAGTTCGGGAGCGCCTATCTCCAGCAGCAGGTGCGTGTCGCCGGCCAATCTCGCCACCAGACGGGTATCGTCCTGACCGATATCCAACACCACAGGCGACCCAAACCCCTGTGGGAGCGAGCCTGCTCGCGATGGGGCCAGATCAGACTCCGCATCCACTTCATCGCGAGCAGGCTCGCTCCCACATTGATTCCATTCCAAGGTCAGAGAGCGGGCGGTCTTCAGGTCCACCGGCACAAACCGCACCCTGTCCCCGGCCTTCAGTTGCCCCAGTTGCCAAAGATCCGCCTCGATCACCGTCACCGGGCAGACGAAACCACCCAGGCTCGGGCCGTCGGGACCGAGGATGACGGGCATGTCGCCGGTGAAGTCCACGGCGCCGATGGCATACGGGTTGTCATGGATGTTGGAGGGGTGCAGTCCGGCCTCGCCGCCGTCGGCGCGTACCCATTCGGGTTTCGGCCCGATCAGGCGCACGCCGGTTCGGCTGGAGTTGAAATGCACTTCCCAGGCCGTGTCGAAGAAGGTATGGATGTAGCGCTCGGTGAAGTATTCCGGCGCGCCATGGGGGCCGTAAATCACGCGGATCTGCCGCACGTCGGGCAGCTCCAGAGTGGGCTCGCTCGTGTGCGCCACGGTCGCGCGCTCATCCAGGGGCGCCAGGTGCAACACGTCGCCGGTACACAAGGCCCGCCCCCCATGGCCGCCGAACTGGCCGAGAGTGAAGGTGCTTTTACTGCCCAGGTAATCCGGCACTTGCACGCCGCCTTGCAGGCACAAGTAACTGCGCGCCCCGGCGCCGGCGATGGTGCCGATCGCCAACGTGGAACCGGCAGGAATCGACAGCGCAGTGTTCATCGGCACAGCTTCGCCATCGAGGGTCAGCGCAATGACCGCGCCGGTCACGGCCACCCTGGCAGCGCAGTTGAAACGCAGCAACGGCCCGCTCATGGTGATTTCCAGCGCCGCGG
This sequence comes from Pseudomonas sp. PICF6, assembly GCF_009831705.1. Taxonomy (NCBI): domain Bacteria; kingdom Pseudomonadati; phylum Pseudomonadota; class Gammaproteobacteria; order Pseudomonadales; family Pseudomonadaceae; genus Pseudomonas; species Pseudomonas sp. PICF6. The sequence continues at coordinate 112,216 of NZ_WUUD01000013.1, forward strand.
CGCCTTCTTCGTTGCCCAGCAGGCGATTGCCCAGGCGCAGCGAGCGGCTGTCCATCGGTCCCGATGGCGGAACACCCACCGCCCAATAGCCGAGTCGGCCGGGGTAGTCCTGAATGCTGGTCTGGGTGCCGGGGCTGAGCACTTCAAAAGTGTGGGCGCGATAGACCAGCGCCTCAAGGCAGCGAGTCCAGGGCTGGCCGCTGGCAAAGGGTGCATCGAGGAGAATCTGTTGCAGGTAGTCGCGGTTGGTTTCCACGCCGTACAACAGGCTTTCATTCAGCGCTTGATGCAAGCCCAGGCGTGCCTGCTCACGGGTCGGCGCCCAACGAATGACTTTGGCGATCATCGGGTCGAAGTAGGGTGGAATCTGGCAGCCGGCCTCGACCCAGGTGTCGATGCGCAGTTGTTTGCCGTCGGCTGGCGGCCATTGCACAGCGGTCAGCAGCCCCGGGCTCGGCTGGAAGTCCCGGCCTGGATCCTCGGCATACACGCGCGCCTGAATCGCATGACCCTGGGCTCGCAACCCCTGGCTCAACTCGCTCAGGGGCGGCAGGTCCCCGGCGGCCAGTTGCACCATCCAGCGCACCAGGTCGACGTTCCACACTTGTTCGGTGACGCCGTGCTCCACTTGCAGGCGGGTGTTCACTTCCAGAAAGTAAAAGCGCCCGGCGTCACTGTCGAACACGAACTCCACGGTGCCGGCGCTGCGGTAGTTGACCGCCTGGGCCAGTTGAATCGCTGCTGCGCAGAGCTCCTCGGCCATACCTTCGGGCAGGTTGGGCGCAGGGGTTTCTTCGATGACTTTCTGGTTGCGCCGCTGCACCGAGCAGTCGCGCACGCCCAGTGCGATCACCTGGCCCTGGCCGTCGCCGAATACCTGAACCTCAAGATGTCGAGCCCGCTCGATGTACTTTTCGATGAACACGCCGGCATCGCTGAAGTTATTCTGGCCCAAGCGCTTGACCGCTTCGAATGACTCGCTCAACTCGGCGGCATTGCGACAGACGCGCATGCCGATGCCACCGCCTCCGGCGGTGCTTTTGAGCATCACTGGATAGCCGACCTGGTTGGCGGCCAGTAGCGCGGCGTCGAGGCTGTCGAGCAGTTCGCTGCCTTCGAGCAGTGGCACGCCGTGCCGGCGAGCCAGGTCGCGGGCGGTGTGCTTGAGGCCGAATACACGCAGTTGCTCTGGCGTCGGGCCGATGAAAGCGATGCCGGCGGCCTCGCAGGCCTGCGCGAAGGCGGCGTTTTCCGAGAGAAAGCCGTAGCCGGGATGGATCGCCGTCGCGCCGCTGCTTTTGGCGATTGCCAGCAGCTTGTCCACCGCCAGATACGTACCCGCTGCCGCACCTTCGCCCAGGCAGTGGGCTTCGTCGGCCTGCAGGATATGCAAGCTGGCCGCATCGGCCTGGGAATACACCGCGACGCCTTCGACCTTCAGCTCACGCAGGGTGCGCAGGATCCGGCAGGCGATGGCGCCACGGTTGGCGATGAGGATTTTTTCGAACATGGCATTGCCCCCTCAGGCATGCGTGCTGCCTGAACTGGGATGCGGGCCGTCCCGCAGTTTTCGATGGCCGACGGGGTCGTCCCCGTGAGCGAAACCTCCAAACACCCGACTCCCCTGTGGGAGCGAGCCTGCTCGCGATAGCGGTCTGTCAGTTACATCAGTGTTGGATGTGCTGCTGCCATCGCGAGCAGGCTCGCTCCCACAAGGGTTTGAGGGTGTTCATGAAATCAGTGTTTATTTGATGCACTGCCCCGACCGGCTCTGGCACAACGCAAACAGCCAGCGGCGCAGGCGGGTGAGTTTCAGTTCCATATCAAAAGCTCCGCTGGCGTGGGGTTGTAGGCGTTGCACGGGTTGTTCAGTTGCGGGCAGTTGGAGATCAGGACGATCACGTCCATCTCGGCCCGCAGGTCGACGTATTTGCCGGGCGCCGAAATCCCATCCTCGAACGTCAGGCCGCCGTCGGCGGTGACCGGCACGTTCATGAAGAAGTTGATGTTCGGTCCGATGTCGCCCTTGCCCAGACGACCGTCGTGGGCGCAGGCCCGCAGGTAGTTGTCGCGGCAGCTGTGCATGTAGCGTTTTTCCAGGGCGTAGCGCACGGTGTTGCTTTCCTGGGCGCAGGCGCCACCGAGGGTGTCGTGGCGCCCGCAGGTGTCTTCAACGATGGTCAGCATGGGCTGGCCGAGGTTGGAATACAGCACGCTGCCGGTGCTCAGGTACACGCTGTTCTGCCGGCGCAGGGTGCGCTGCACGTCGTAGCGTTCCTTGGGATTGGCCAGGCTGTAGAACAGCGTATCGATCGCCTGGTTGCCTTCCAGGTCGAGGATGCGCAGGGTCTGGCCGGCCTTGACCTCCACCAGCCAGGGTTCCCCGGCGGGGATGGTGGCGCGGTAGATGGCGGCGTCGGGCTGCTTTTGCAGGGTGGCGATGGCAAGTGACATGGCAACGATCCTCAGGCGAACAGGCGGTCGGTGTTGATGAAGCCGCGCTGGTTTTCCGGGCGCGAGTTGCGGCAGTGCTCGGCCACGCTGGGCTCGGCGTTCATCCAGCTGAGCTTGAGCGGTTGCGGGGCGTATTGCGGGTTCGGGTCCATCGGGTGTTGCAGCGCAGTCAGTACCACCAGGGTGTCCATCGGTGCGTAGAGCTCGATGTAATCGCCGGCCTTGGAATGGCCTTCAACGAAATGAAAGTTGCCGGCCTCGTCGACATCGACCCGGCTGAACAGGTTGAGGGTCATCAGCAGGTCGGACAGGCCCAACCCCCATTTGCCCAGCTCCACCAACAGGTTGTCGGTGCCGTTGCGGAAGAACCCGTTACGCAGTTCCTGATAGCGGCCCTGGCCGTATTTTTCAGCCACTTCCTCGGCGCAGAGCACACCGCCTAGGCTATCGCTCCAGCCGCACGTGTCGGCGGTGATCGCCGCCAGCACCCGGCCCATGTCCGAGTACAGGCAATGGCCGGTGGTGAGTTTGGCGGTGTGTTGGCATTTGAGGCTGTCGGGCAGGTTCAGGCGCTCGGTTTTCTCATTGGCATTGAGCAGCGTCAGGCTCACGTTGGCTCCGCCGCGCAGATCGGTCAGGCGCAGCAGTTGACCGCGCTTGAGCACGAAGGAACGGTGGCCGCCACCAGGCAGCAGTTCTTCGGCGAAGGGAGGAAACAATTGGGTTGAATCGGTCATGGGAAACTCCTTTCAAGCGATACGCAATGCGCCGGCCAGTTCGGCGGGCAGGGCGTCGACGGCGGCACGGGCGGTGCGGCGGTCGCTGTTCAGTGGAATGTCGTAGGTGATGCGCGCGCCATAGGCGCCGGGGGCATGGGGATCGACGCGAACCTTGTCGAACACCAGCAGGCGGGTGCCGAGGCTGAATCCTTCGGACAGGTCATGGGTGACCATGAACACCGTCAAGCGGGTTTCGCGCCACAGCTCCAGCAACAGGGCGTGCATGTCTTTGCGAATGCCGGGATCGAGTGCGCCGAAGGGTTCGTCCAGCAGCAAGACACGGGGTTTCATGATCAGCGCCTGGGCGATGGCCAGCCGCTGTTGCATGCCCCCGGACAACTGCGCCGGGTATTTATCCAGTGCATGGCCGAGGCCGACCTTGTTCAGCAGATGCGCGGCCTCTTCACGGGCCTGGCGTT
>NZ_WUUD01000013.1:115877-136598 GCF_009831705.1 Pseudomonas sp. PICF6
GCTGCCGAACAGGCGTCCCAGCAGCGGCGAGCGCGGCAGTTCCAGGCCCAGGGCAACGTTGTTCAGCACCGTCAGGTGCGGGAACACTGAGTAACGCTGGAACACCACGCCACGGCTGGCATCCGGCTCACCAGCCAGAGGCTCACCGTCCAGCAGAATCTGCCCGCGACTGGCGCGCTCCTGGCCCAAGAGCAGCCGCAGAAAGGTTGATTTGCCACAACCCGACGCCCCCACCAGCGTGCAGAACTCGCCTTCGGCGACGCTCAGGTTCAAGCGTTCGAGCACCACCTGATCGGCGTACTGCTGCCAGACGTTATTGACCTTGATGAAACTCATGCCTTCGCCCCCTCATACCAGGGGAACGCTCGCCGGGTCAGGTGCTTGAGACCCCAGTCCATCAGCCAGGCGAGCAAGGTGATCCACACCACGTACGGCAAGATCACATCCATCGCCAGGTACCGGCGCACCAGGAAAATCCGATAGCCCAGCCCATCGGTGGAGGCGATGGCTTCGGCGGCGATCAGAAACAGCCAGGCCGAACCGAGCATCAGCCGCAGGGAAATCAACAGGCGTGGCAGCAATTGCGGCAGCACCACCCGCAGCATCAGGGTCCAGGTCGAAGCGCCGAGGGTCTGGGCCTTGATCAGCAGCTCGGGCGGAATTTCCCGGGCGCGCTGTTCCAGGTCCCGGGCCAGGCACGGGGTGATGCCAATGACGATCAGCATCACTTTCGACAATTCTCCCAGACCGAAGACGATGAACAGAATGGGCAGGATCGCCAAGGGAGGCACCATCGACAGCACGGTGAGCAACGGCGAGAGCGGCGCGCCGAACAGCGGCAGCGTGCCGGCGGCGATGCCCAGGCACAGGCCGGCCAAGGCGCTGATGCCCAGGCCGATTGCCAGTCTGCGCAGGCTCGATGCGGTATCTTGCCAGAGCAGGTAATCGCCACTGCGCACGTCAGCGGTGAAGGCCAGGCGTTTGACCGCATCGGCCATCTGCACCGCGCTGGGCAGCAGCTTGTCGTTGGGGTTGTCCGTCAACCGTTCGGCCGAGCCCATAAAGTAGGCGAACAGCACCAGCGCGAAGGGCAGGATCACCAACAACAGGCGGCTGGGGCGATCCGGATAGCGGTTGATCAGGCGCATGCCAGCTCCTCCGGTTTACAGCTTGGCGTCGGCGGCCAGCTGCACGTAGGTCGGGTCAAAGCGCAGCTTGAGGTTGGCCTTGTCGCCGCTGGTCACGCCATTGGCAAACGTCATGCCGACCGCGTCGGTGTCCTTGGCGCCTTCGCCGAGCAAACCGTGCTGGAACGAAAACTCGGCGACCTTGCGCATGGTGGCGGGCAGTTGCTCGCTGGTGGCGAAGCTCAGGGCCTCCTTGGGCGTGGCGAACAGCTTGGTGGTGTCCAGCTGCGACTGGAATCCGGCCAGATCGGTGCCCGAGGCTTTGGCCATGTGTTCGAGTGCGGTCTTGCTGGCGGCGTTTTTTGCATCCATCAGCGCCACCACTTCAAACCAGGCACCGGTCAACGCTTTGCCCAGGGCCGGGTTGTCCTGCAGGGTCTGGGTGTTGACCACCATCATGTCCATGATCTCTCCCGGGATCTGGCTGGAATTGAACACCTCGCTCACGCCGGGCTGGGCCTTGATGTCCGAGAGCATCGGGTTCCAGGTGGTGACGGCCTTGACCTGGTCGGTATTGAAGGCCGCGGAGATATCGGCATCGGAGGTGTTGACGACTTTCAGGTCTTTCTCGGTCAGACCGACCGAGTCCAGGGCGCGGGCCAGCAGGTAATGGGAGACCGACAGCTCCACCAGGTTGACGTCCATGCCCTTGAGGTCGGCGACTTTCTTGCCGTCACCCTTGAGCACGATGCCGTCATTGCCGTTGGAAAAATCGCTGACGATCAGCGCGGTGCTGTCCACGCCGCCGGCGGCGGGAATGGTCAAGGCGTCCATGTTGGTCATGGTGCAGCCGTCGAACTGACCGGCGGTGTATTGGTTGATGGATTCGACGTAGTCGTTGAGCTGCACGACATCGATGGTGATGCCGTATTTTTTCGCCCATTTATCGACAATGCCTTGGCTGCCGGCGTACTCCCAGGGCATCCATCCGGCATAAATGGTCCAGCAGACGCTGAAATGGTCTTTTTGCGCGGCAGGGGACGAGGGGCTTACGAGGGCCGAGAACGTAGCGAGGAGCAGGGCGCAAAGACGAAGCTTGAGCATGGTGGTTCTCCAGTTGATCAAGGGCGGACAGGAGCAACGCGGCACCGCGAACGGTGGCTTGTCTCCCGGGCTTTTGTCCCGCCGTGTAACCTCAACTGGAGGTCGCCAACTCTCGGACCAGCCACTCGCCAGAAGCGAGCCGGAACCCTAGTCAGCCATTGCAAATTGTGGTGCCGCGAACCTGTGATGACTCCTGCACGGAGTTTGTTAAAGCGAGAGCCGTGCCAAGTAGCGTAAAGGCCCGGTCCAAAGCGGGTGGGGAGAGATCAGCGCGGCGTCGCCAGTGGGTTTGTGCATGGTTGTGGTGCTTTGCTGCACCGGGATGAGGCGCGGAGCACATGTTTCAACTTATTGCCGGGGCGCACCAGATTCGGATTTCGCTGTCAGATTAATCGTCAGTCACCCAATAGATGACTGCCGCCCGCCAGCGTCGCTGATGTGGCTCATTAGCGGTCCAGGAGGCCGCCATGTATCGACGACTTCTGCTCATTGCGTTTCTGGGTTTGACACTTTCGGCATGTGTTCCTTACGACGGAGGCTCAAGCTACTACCGTTCCGAGGTCTACACCTCACCGGCGCCGGTCTATTACGGTGGCGGGAGCTACTACTCGGCACCGCGCGGCTATTACGCACCGCGGTATTACTCGGCACCGCGTTATTACCAACCGGCACCACGCTATTACTCGGCGCCGCGCTACTACCAACACGGTCCACGCTATTACTCGCCACCGCGCACGGCATACCGGTCTCATCCACACCGGGGCGGCTGGGACGGCCATAACCGGGGCGGCTGGAATGACGACCGTCGTGGCCGAGGCGGACGTGATCATCGGGGACGCGGTGATCATGATGGACGGCGTAACCACCGCTGATTCATCGGCAGCAAAAAGCGGCGCATTGAGCGCCGCTTTTTTGTGCCTGTAACAAACCCGATGGGATAACGCTTGTGGGAGCAAAGCTTGCTCGCGATGACAGGGGATCAGTCAGCTTCCCGGTGACTGGCATACCGCTATCGCGAGCAAGCTTTGCTCCCACAGATGTCGCTCTCACAGAATGTCACCCAGGTTCTTTACTCGTTAGACAAATCCGCCAGCGGATGCCGCCCTTCCCAGGCCTTGTGAAAATGCGCCTCGACCGCTGCTGCGGGGACATGGTTGATGCCCGGCCAGTGCCAGCGGGGCTTGTGGTCTTTGTCGATCAGCCGCGCCCGCACGCCCTCGCTGAATTCAGGGTGTCGGCAGCAGTTGAGGCTCAAGGTGTATTCCATGCGCAACACACTTGCCAATGACAAATGCCGGGCTCGGGCGATCTGTTCCCAGACCAGATGAGCAGTCAGCGGGCAGCCTTCGGTCATGGTCTTGGCCGCCCGCGCGATCAATGGGTCTGAATGGTCCACCAGCAGGCTGAGGGTTTTCCAGGCGCAACGTACATCGCTGACATCCAGCCATTCGTCGATTTTCTGCCGGCGCGGTAGCCATTGCGCCTCGGGTAATTGGGCGACGGCTTCCTGTTGCAAGGCCTTGAGCAAGCTGTTGAGCTGCATGGGCGTCTGTTCCTGCCAATTGAGTTGCAGCAGGCCTTCGATCAGATCGTCCTGTTGTTCATCCAACAGGAAACGGTCGGCCAGACCCAGGTCAATGGCGTCCCGGGCATTCATATGGGCGCCCGTCAGGCCCAGGAACAGGCCAAGCTTGCCGGGCAGCCGCGACAGGAACCAACTGGCGCCGACATCCGGGTACAGGCCGATGCTGATTTCCGGCATCGCCAGGCGCGTGCTCGGTGTGACGATCCGAATATTCGCGCCTTGCAACAGCCCCATGCCGCCGCCAAGCACGTAGCCATGGCCCCAGCACACCAAGGGTTTGGGAAAAGTGTGCAGGTTGAAGTCCAGTCGGTACTCCGCGGCAAAAAATTGCGCCGCCAAGGGCGGTACTTCACCTGGTTGAGCGCGGCAGGCCTCTACCAGGCTGCGCACTTCGCCGCCGGCGCAAAACGCCTTGGCGCCGTTGCCGCGCAACAATACACAGACGATTTGCGGTTCTCTGGCCCAGGCGTCGAGACGATCGCGCAGGGCGTTGATCATCGGCAAGGAGAGGGCATTCAAGGATTTTTCAGCATCCAGGGTGGCGATGCCGATACGGGCGCCATTGATGCCAGTGAGTTCTTCGAAGTGCAGATTCATCGTGACCTCGATCAGAAATTTGAATGATCAGTATGACCGCTGCGTAGGAAAGTGCCGGTTCTGCGTCAGATCAATTGACAAGCCATGTAGGCTTTCCTAGGGTGCGCCCATTGTTTTTACCGGGTGCAACCATGACTGCTGACGACCGTATCAAACTCGAACCGAGCTGGAAGCAAGCCCTGCGTGCCGAGTTCGACCAGCCCTATATGGCAGAGTTGCGTGAATTTCTGCGTCGGGAGTACGCCGCCGGCAAGGAAATTTACCCACCGGCATCGTTGATTTTCAATGCCCTCAACTCCACGCCGCTGGACAAGGTCAAGGTCGTGATCCTCGGCCAGGACCCTTATCACGGCCCAGGCCAGGCTCATGGCTTGTGCTTTTCAGTGCAGCCGGGCGTGCCGGCGCCGCCCTCGCTGGTGAACATCTACAAGGAATTGAAACGCGATCTGAATATCGACATCCCGAATCACGGCTACCTGCAAAGTTGGGCCGACCAGGGGGTGTTGCTGCTCAACACCACCATGACCGTGGAGCGTGCCAATGCCAACTCCCACGCAGGCAAGGGATGGCAGCACTTTACTGATCGGGTCATTGAAGTGGTCAGTGAGCACCAGCCGCATTTGGTCTTTCTACTGTGGGGCGCTCATGCCCAAGGCAAGCAGAAGCTGATCGATGCCACCAAACACTTGGTGCTGACGTCCGTCCACCCGTCGCCGTTGTCGGCTTACCGCGGTTTCCTGGGGTGCGGGCATTTCAGTCGGGCCAACAAGTTTCTTGAGCAACAGGGCGAAGCGCCGATTGATTGGCGGTTGCCGCCGGTTTAATGCGCCCAGCTGACGTGCCCCATCGCGAGCAGGCTCGCTCCCACACTGATTTGTGTACGCCGCAATATTCTGTGGGAGCGAGCCTGCTCGCGATGAAGGCGCCGCGGACGATCAGACCGAACCCGGCTTGCGAATCCAATACCTGAACAACGGCTCCGCCAGAAACAGCACAAACAGCAGCCGCATCACCTGCAACGCCGTCACCAGCGGTACCGACAGTTGCAGCGTCTCCGCCGTCAGGCTCATTTCCGCAATACCGCCGGGCATCATGCCCAAGGTCAGTGACCGCAAGTCCAGGTGGGTCAGCGTGCTCAGGCCCAGGGCCGCGAGGGTTGCGATCAGCATCGTCAACACCGTGCCGATCAGCGTACGTCCCATGAACGACGGCGCGCGGCGGAAGAACTGCCGGTTGAAATGACAACCCAATCCGCTGCCGATCAGCCACTGGCCGATCTGGCTGCCGCCGTCGGGCAGGCCGATGTGCAGATCCCAGCCGATGCTCACCGCCGCACTCACCAGCAACGGTCCGAACAGCCACGGGTTGGGTTGGCGCAAACGCTCCCAGCCCCAGGCGAGCAGGGCGCCTGCCGGGAACAGCAGCGCCAGCCACAGCCAATCCACCGTGGCAGCGTGCTGCACCGGGGCGCCTTCGCCGAGCAAGTATTTGAAAGCGGCCGGTACGCACAGCACCACCACCAGTACCCGCAGGCTCTGGCCGGCAGCGACGCGGCTCAGGTCGGCGCCATTGCGGGCACCGAGGTTGACCATCTCGCCGGAACCGCCCGGCATGCTGGAGAAGAAAGCGGTGGCGCGGTCTTCGCCAGTGCGGCGCATCAGCCACACACTCACCACGCTGGACACGCTGGTGATCAGCGCGCCGAAGAAGATCAGGACAAAATGGCTCAGCACCTGCTCCATCACCACCGGGGTGAAGTGCAGGCCGATACCGATGCCGACCACCCACTGGCCGCATTTACGGCCGCCAGGGATTTCCATCAGTTGCCACGGTGTGAGGCAGCGCACCAGGATGATCGCCAGTAACGAGCCAACCATCCAGGGCAAAGGCCAGCCGATCAGGCTGGCCAGATAACCGCCGGCCAGACCGACCAGCGGTGTTCCCCACCATTGTCTGAGTGTTGCTTTAGACATTGGCCAGGGCGCGACGTTGAGCCGAGCGACGGCGCCAGATCCGCAGCAATGGCATCAGCAGCATGATGACGGTCAATACCCAGCAACCCAGGGTGATCGGGCTCGACCAGAGGATTTCCAGCGCCCCGTTGGAAATCGACAGCGCACGACGCAGGTTCTGTTCCATCAGGCCACCGAGGATGAAGCCCAACAGGACCGGCGACAACGGGAAGTCCAGCTTGCGCAGGATGTAACCGAAGATGCCGATACCGATCATCAGGAACAGGTCGAACGTGGTGGCGTGCACCGCGTAGACGCCGATCCCGGTGATGATCGCGATGACCGGTACCAATGCCCAGTTCGGCACGGCCAGGATACGGGTGAAGACGCGGATCATCGGGATGTTGAGGATCACCAGCATGATGTTGGCGACGAACAACGAAGCGATCAGGCCCCAGACGATGTCAGGTTGTTGCTGGAACAGCAGTGGACCTGGAGTGATGTTGTACAGCGACAGCGCGCCGATCATCACCGCCGTGGTGCCGGAACCCGGAACACCCAGGGTCAGCATCGGCACCAACGCACCGCAGGCGGCGCCGCCGATGGCGGTTTCCGGGGCGGCGAGGCCACGCTTGTCACCTTGGCCGAACGTACCGCTTGCACCGGCGATGCGTTTTTCCGTCATGTACGCCACGGCACTGGCCAGCGTCGCACCGGCACCTGGCAACACGCCCATGATGAAGCCAAGCACGCCGCATCGCATGTTCACCCAGAACACCGACGCCGCTTCCTTGACGTTGAACATCATCCGCCCGGTGGCTTTCACCGCTTCCTGGCCGCGATGGGTCTTTTCCAGCAGTAACAGAATTTCACTGATGGAGAACAGGCCCAGCACCAGCACGACGAACTGGATGCCGTCGGTCAAATGGATATTGTCCCCGGTGAAACGGTAGACGCCGCTGTTGGCGTCAATCCCGACGCAGGACAGGAACAGCCCGATCAGCGCCGCGATGAAGGTCTTGAGCGGGCGGTCTCCGGCCATGCCGCCGAGACAGACAATGGCGAACACCATCAGCACGAAATATTCCGCCGGTCCGAAGGCAATCGCCCATTTGGCCAGCAGCGGGGCGAACAGCACCATCCCGCAAGTGGCAATGAATGCACCGAGGAACGAACTCCACGCCGACAGCGAAAGGGCGACGCCGGCCATGCCTTTGCGGGCCATCGGGTAACCGTCCAGGGTGGTCATGACGGTGGAGGCTTCACCCGGGATGTTGAGCAGGATCGAGCTGATTCGTCCGCCGTATTCGCAACCCAGGTATACGGCCGCCAGCAGGATCAGGGCCGACTCCGGTGGCAGACCGAGGGCGAATGCAATCGGGATCAGCAACGCCACGCCATTGATCGGGCCCAGGCCCGGCAGCAGGCCGACCACGGTGCCGATCAGGGTGCCGCTCAGGGCGGTAACGAGGTTGTAGGGGGTCAGTGCAACGCCAAAACCCTGGCCGAGATAATTCAGGGTATCCATATCAATTCTCCAGGACGTCGAGCAGGCCCAGGGGCAGCGGCACGTCCATCAGCTTGTCGAACAACAGATAGAGACCGATGGCCATCAGGCTGATGATCACCACGCTCGGCACCCAACGACCGCCATACAGGCGCGCCATCGGAACCCCGACCAAAATGCTGGCGAGGATGAAACCCAGGGGTTCGAAGGTCCCGGCGAATATCAGCAGCAGCACTACGCAGATGCCGATTTTCTGCAGGGTCTCGCGATCCAGTTGCGGATCTTCGTCGCTGTGCACGATGGGCGTCGGACGAAACACCATATAAAGCAGGGCCAGGCTCAGCAGCCCGATCATCAGCAAGGGGAAGGCGCGCGGCCCGACCGGTTCATAGGAAAAGGCTGCCTGGTAGGGCCAGGCCATCAGCGCGAGGCCGACGCAAACCAGCAGCAGCACTGAAGCGAAAATACGTTGGATGAGCATGACTAACTCCTGGGCGGCGCCGCAGTGATGCAGGCGCCGCCGCGAGAACAGAGGCGATTACTGGACCAGGCCAAACTCTTTGGCCAGCATCTTGTAGTCGGCCACTTGCTTCTTCACGTAGGTGTCCAGTTCCGGACCGGTCATGGCGAACGGGAACAGTTCGCGCTGGTCACGCAGCTTGGCGAAGTCTTCGGACGCCAGCAGCTTGTCGAATGCATTTTTCCACCAGGCGTAGTCTTCATCGCTGACCTTCGGCCCGAGGTAGAAGCCACGAACCACTGGCCAGACGATCTCGTAGCCTTGTTCACGGGCGGTCGGGATGTCTTTCATTTCCGGCTCATCCAGGCGCTTCTCGGCGAACACCGCCAGCAGGCGCATGTCGCCACTCTGGATGTGTGGCATGGAGTCGGAGATGTCCGTACTGCCTACCTGAATATGGCCGCCCAGCAGTGCCGTTGCGATCTCGCCACCGCCTTCGAGCGCCACGTAGCGCAGTTTGCGCGGGTCGATACCGGCGGCCTTGGCGATCAGCGCGGTTTGCATCCAGTCCTGGCTGCCCACGGTGCCGCCGGAACCGATGACCACGGAACCTGGATCTTTCTTCAGTGCCTGTACCAGATCATCGAGGTTCTTGTAGGGCGAATCGCTCTTGACCGCGATGGCGCCATAGCTGGTGCCAACGGCTGCCAACCAGCGAACGGCGTTTTCGTCGAAACGCCCGAATTTGCCTTGGGCCAGGTTCAGCAGCGAGCCACTGGACCAGGCCACCAGCGTGCCGGCGTCGGCCGGGCGCTGCGCGACCACTGCGTTGTAGGCCACTGCACCGACGCCGCCGGGCATGTAGGTCACACGCATCGGTTTGGTCAGCAGTTTTTCGTTCACCAGGGCGCTTTGGGCCAATTTGCACGTCAGGTCAAAACCGCCGCCAGGCGCGGCCGGGGCGATGCATTCCGGACGCTTGGGTTCGGCGAGCAACTGCCCGGCGAACATCAGGCAACCAGCGGCCAGGGCTACTTTACGCAGTGATAGGTTCATTTTTGTCTCCACAGGAGTTGTTGTTGTGTGTTGCACATTTGCCGTTGTCGGACCCTTCGGGAATCGACAGCGGGCCATCAGGAGCGATAGGTCACGTGGCGTAGACGCACAGAGACGACGGTGCAAGACCGGCGAAAGCGGCGGCGCAAGTGAAGGCGATCTGGTTGAGGCGGGAAGGGCGAGCAGGCGTCGGGGCCTGGGGCTGTATGGACAGCATGGTGAATACTCCGCTCTATTGTTCTTATTTGGCGAAAACGCTTCGGGGCGTTTTTCGTTCGCGAGGTGCCTCGCGACCGGCAGTCGAAACTTGCCGTTGGAGGACTGTAACCGGCCAACCTTTCGCTAACCTTTCAAAAGCTTTCACGATGTTTTTGGCTTCACAGAGGTGGATGCGGCTGTAAACTCCGCGCCACAGAATGGTGCCGACCATCCCTGAATCGAGGTGAAATCCAATGCGTGTCCTGCTCGTCGAAGACCATCTCCAGCTGGCCGAAAGTGTAGCCCAGGCGCTCAAGAGCACCGGTTTGACCGTGGATGTGCTGCACGACGGGGTGGCGGCTGACCTGGCTTTGAGCAGCGAGGAGTACGCGGTCGCGATTCTCGATGTGGGGCTGCCACGCATGGACGGTTTCGAGGTGCTGGCCCGGCTGCGGGCCCGCGGCAAGACCTTACCGGTGTTGATGCTGACTGCCCGTAGCGACGTCAAGGACCGGGTTCATGGCCTGAACCTGGGTGCTGACGATTACCTGGCCAAGCCGTTCGAGCTCACGGAGCTGGAGGCTCGGGTCAAGGCACTGTTGCGCCGTAGCGTATTGGGGGGCGAACGCCAGCAGCGCTGTGGTGGGTTGATTTATGACCTGGACACCCGCCGCTTCACCCTCGACGACGAATTGCTGACCCTGACTTCCCGCGAGCAGGCCGTGCTGGAGGCGTTGATCGCCCGGCCAGGGCGGGTGATGAGCAAGGAGCAGCTTGCGGCCCAGGTGTTCGGCCTGGACGAAGAGGCCAGCCCCGATGCCATCGAAATCTACGTCCACCGCCTGCGCAAGAAACTCGACGGCCATGCCGTGGCGATCGTGACATTCCGTGGCCTCGGCTACCTGCTGGAAACCCGCGATGCATAAGCCCGACAGTTTGCGTTGGCGACTGCTCTGGAACCTGGCACTGCTGTTGGTGGTACTGATGCTCGCCAGCGGCCTGAGTGCTTACTGGAACGGTCGCGAAGCCGCGGACACGGCCTACGACCGCACGCTGCTGGCCTCCGCCCGGACCATCGCCGCCGGCCTGTCGCAACGCGACGGCAGCCTCAGCGCGGATGTGCCTTACGTGGCCCTGGATACCTTTGCCTACGACAGCGCCGGGCGTATTTACTACCAGGTCAATGACATCCACCAGAAGCTGATTTCCGGCTACGAAAACCTCCCAGGTCCACCGCCCGGTACGCCGCGTACCGACGATTACCCGGCCCTGGCGCGCTTTTATAACGCCAGCTATCAGGGGCAGGATGTGCGGGTGGTGAGCCTGCTCAAGGCGGTGAGTGAACCGAACATGAACGGCATGGCGGAGATTCGCGTGGCGGAAACCGAAGAGGCGCGGATCAGCATGGCCCGCGGCTTGATGGCCGACACACTGTTGCGCCTGGGTATGCTGGCGGTGGGCGCGCTGCTGATGGTGTGGTTCGCCGTCAGTGCCGCCTTGCGCCCCCTGGAGCGCTTGCGCACGGCGGTGGAGGAGCGTCAGCCGGATGATTTGCGGCCATTGCCCCTGGTGGAGGTCCAGCATGAACTCTGGCCACTGGTGCGGGCCCTCAACCATTTCACCGAGCGTCTTCGTGGGCAATTCGAACGTCAGGCGCAATTCATCGCCGACGCCGCCCATGAACTGCGCACGCCTTTGGCTGCGCTGAAGGCCCGGCTTGAGCTGGGGCTGCGCGCCAGCGAGCCGGCAATCTGGCGTGAAACCCTGGAAACCGCGGCCCAAGGCACGGATCGGTTGACCCATCTGGCGAATCAGTTGCTGTCCCTGGCGCGTGTCGAAAATGGTGCCCGGGCCATCGCCGAGGGCGGCGCGCAGTTGCTTGATCTCAGCCAATTGGCACGGGAGCTGGGTATGGCCATGGCCCCGTTGGCCCATGCCCGTGGCGTGGCGTTGGCTTTGGAAGCCGACGAACCGGTATGGCTGCGAGGTGAGCCGACCTTGTTGAACGAGTTGTTGAGCAACCTGGTGGACAACGCCCTGGCCCATACCCCATCGGGCGGCAATGTGATTCTGCGGGTCACAGCGCCTGCGGTGCTTGAGGTCGAGGACGACGGGCCGGGCATCCCGCCGCATGAGCGAGACCGCGTGTTCGAGCGCTTCTATCGACGCAATCAGCAAGTGGCCGGTTCGGGTCTGGGGTTGGCGATCGTCGGTGAAATCTGCCGTGCGCACCTGGCGCAAATCACGCTGCATGATGGGCAGGAGGGTGGTTTGAAAGTTAGGGTGAGCTTTATCCCCGGTTCAGATTGATCCCGAGCCGAGCTCTATTGTAGCGAGGGGATTTATCCCCGCTGGGCTGCGAAGCAGCCCCAAACTGGCGATTTAGGTGTATCAGACAGAACGCCAGGGGCCGCTTCGCGCCTCAGCGGGGATAAATCCCCTCGCCACAGGTTCAGTGCCTGAGCTCAAGTTCGGGGGCTTGAGCCTGGTTGCTTAATAAAACATCGACCGCGCTTCTTCGATCTCCGCGCACCGGGCTTTGTTTTCCGGGTCGATGCCCAGCTTATTGAAGGCCGGTACCCCGAAGGCATCGATCCTGCCCAGGGGGTGGTCGGAGTCCTTGTAGCAATACAACGCAGCTACCTGCACCAGGTCGACGTAATCGAGTTGTTTCGAATCTCGGGTGAAGTCCAGATACAGCCCCGGCAGCTTCACCAGTCTTTCTGGAAACTCCCAAACACTGAGCAACTTGTCTCCCAGCACCGGGTGAATCGTCTCGATGACGTGATTGAGACTGACCGGGTCAGACAGCAATTCATTGTTGTCTTCGGCGTAGGTGAGAATCGGCAGTACGCCGATCTGATGCACCAGCCCACCCAGCGCGGCTTGATCGGGTTTGAGTTGCGTATAGATCCGGCACAACGCATAGCAGACACCGGCGATTTCCAGGCTTTTACGCCAGACTTCGCGCATCTTCTGTTCCACCACTTCGGAACGGGCATGGAAAATCTGCTCCATGACCAGGCCGATGGCCAGGTTGCTGCTGTAGTTGACCCCCAGCCGGGTGATGGCTGTGTGCAGATCAGTGACTTCCTGGGTCGCACGCAGCAGTGGGCTGTTGACCACTTTTATCAGGCGCGCCGAAAGCGCCGTGTCACGACCAATCACCTTGCTCAGGTTGCTGACGCTGATTTCCGGGTCTTCGGCGGCCCGGCGAATCTGCAGGGCCACTTCCGGTAATGTTGGCAGAACCAGGTCATCGTTATCGATGGCCTCCACCAAATCCCGTTGGACCTTATCCGCCAAATCGCTCATTTCGTTTCTCTAGGGTATTACGACAAAATGCTGCGATCAGCGCTGGATTTCGCGGTCGCGGTCCAGTTCGTAAGGCAGGTCGAGCAATTGCAGGCCCGGGCCTTCCAGCGCGCCGAGGTGCAAATTGTCATCTTCTGCAGCTTCGGCCTGTACCACCGCCAGCAGTTCAATGTTTCGTTCGGCGTGAGCGGCCATCACCACTTCACCGATAGAACTGCCGTGCGTGGGTGAAAATAAGGGGGTGCCAGGCTCGGGCAGTTCACCGGCATCCATTTGCAGCCGATACAGGCGCCGCTTGAGTTTGCCCAGGTACTGCATGCGGGCGACGATTTCCTGGCCGGTGTAGCAACCTTTCTTGAAGCTCACGCCGCCAACGGCTTGCAGATTGAGCATCTGCGGAATGAACAGTTCGCGGGTAGCCGGCATGACCTGGCCGATCCCGGCGCGGATCTGACCCAGCAGCCACTGGTTCAGCTCGCCCTCGGTCAACTGTTCGCGCAGCCGGGCTGACAGCGGGTCGGCCTGTTCGGCGGGCGCCCAAAGTTCGGCGCGGTTCGGAGAGACGCGAATGGCAATCAGGCAATCATGACGAACGACGCTGTCGGTCTCGGCCGGCAGCTCAAGGCCCAAGGCTGCGAGCGCCGTGTCGGCGTTCTCCAGGCCGAAGCGAGCCCAGGCGGTGCTTTCATCGGTCAGTCTGGATTTGGAGAACACGGCATACTTTTTCAGGTCCGCCAGTTGCGGTTCGAGCAATTCGCTGGCCATTGCCATCAGTACACCATCGCCTTCGAGCAGGATGCGGAAACTCGATTGCATCCGGCCCTTCTGGGTGCAGCGGGCACCGAGGCTGGCCCGGCTGTCGCTCAGGTAGTTGAGGTTGCAGGTCAATTGGCCTTGCAGGAATTTGCCAGCGTCCACGCCGCGGACCGCGAGAACGCCTTCGTGGGACAGGGTGCAGAAAAAAGCGGAATCAGCCATGGGTCATCGCAGGGTAAAAAGTCTGGTGGACATCATAAGGGGGCGCCCTTGAAATGGGTAGTTCACAAAGGATCGGTGGCGCCCGACCCGAGCCGTCTGTTCCATCGCGGCGGGGCCTGTATACTTGCGCTCTATTTGAGGAGCGCTCCATGGTCGAAGATGTTGAACTGAATCGCCTTTACTGGCACAGCCGCCGCGGCATGCTTGAGCTTGACGTGTTGCTGGTGCCGTTCGTGAAAGAAGTTTATCCCCACCTTAACGACGTCGACCGTGCGTGCTACGTGCGTCTGCTCGAGTGCGAGGATCAGGACATGTTCGGCTGGTTCATGGAACGCAGCGAATCCGAAGACCCGGAGCTGCAGCGCATGGTTCGGATGATTCTGGACCGTGTCCAGCCCAAGTAATCGCTTTGAATGCCGCTGGCAGGCTTCCGGGCAACTGCTGGCGGCCTATCTCCTGGCCCAGGCCTTTGCCTTGGGTTCGTTGTTGCTGTTGTCCGTCCCGTTCTGGTTAATCAGCCTCGGCGTGCTGCTGTGCCTGGCCCATGGTGCCTGGACGCTACCGCGGCATCTATTGTTGACCCACCATCAGGCTTTTTGCCGGTTGCGTCGTGACGCCGATGGCTGGCAGCTGTGGAACAGGGCATCTGGCTGGCAGGCGGTGCAATTGCGCCCTGACAGCCTGGCGTTGCCGATGATTATCGTGCTGCGTTTTCGCCTGCGGGGGGAGTGGCGGGTCCGCTCGCTGTGTGTGCCCCGCGATGCGCTGGCGCCGGATCTGCATCGGCGCCTGCGGGTTCGGCTCAAGTTCAGCCGGCGTAGGTGGGCGGCACCAGGATAGTGTCCAACGCTTCGGGCAGCAGGCCCGGGTAGTCGAGCGTGTAGTGCAGCCCGCGGCTTTCCTTGCGTTCCATGGCTGAACGAATCATCAGTTCAGCGACCTGGGCCAGGTTGCGCAACTCGATCAGGTCGCGGCTGACCTTGTAGTTGCTGTAGAACTCATCGATTTCATCCAGCAACAGCCGCACCCGATGCTGCGCCCTCTGCAGGCGTTTGTTGGTGCGCACGATGCCAACGTAGTCCCACATGAAGCGCCGCAGTTCGTCCCAGTTGTGAGCGATGATCACATCTTCGTCTGAGTCGGTGACTTGGCTGGCGTCCCACGAGGGCAGGGCGGATGGGGCGGCGATCTGCGGCAATTGCTCAAGAATGTCCGCTGCCGCCGAGCGGGCGTAGACGAAACATTCCAGCAACGAGTTGCTGGCCATGCGGTTGGCGCCGTGCAGGCCGGTGAAGCTGGTTTCGCCAATGGCATACAGGCCCGGTACGTCAGTGCGCCCCTGTTGGTCGACCATCACCCCTCCGCAGGTGTAATGCGCCGCTGGCACCACCGGAATCGGTTGCTTGGTGATGTCGATGGAAAACTCCAGGCAACGCTCGTACACCGTGGGGAAATGGCTCTTGATGAATGCTTCGGGCTTGTGGCTGATGTCCAGGTAGACGCAGTCGATGCCCAGGCGCTTCATTTCGTGGTCGATGGCCCGGGCGACGATATCCCGGGGCGCCAGTTCGGCACGGGAATCGAAGCGCTGCATGAAGCGCTCGCCGTTAGGAAGTTTCAGGTGAGCACCTTCGCCGCGCAGGGCCTCGGTGATCAGGAAGCTCTTGGCCAACGGATGGTAGAGGCATGTGGGGTGGAACTGATTGAACTCCAGGTTCGCCACCCGGCAGCCTGAACGCCAGGCCATGGCAATGCCGTCCCCGCATGCGCCGTCGGGGTTGCTGGTGTAAAGGTAGACTTTCGCGGCACCGCCGGAGGCCAGGATCACGAAGCGGGCGCCGTAGGTGTCGACCTCCCCGGTGCCACGGTTGAGCACGTAGGCACCCAGGCACCGATCACCGTCTAGGCCCAAGCGTTTTTCGGTAATCAGATCGACCGCGACGCGTTGCTCCAGAAGCTCGATATTGGGCCGCTGGCGGGCTTGGGCCAGCAACGTCTTGAAAATCGCCGCACCGGTGGCGTCGGCAGCGTGAATGATGCGCCGATGGCTGTGACCGCCCTCGCGGGTCAGGTGAAACTCGAAACTACCGTCTTCGGTACCGGATTGCTCGTCACGCGTGAAGGGGACGCCCTGGTCGATCAGCCACTGTATGGCTTCCCTGCTGTGTTCGACGGTGAAACGCACGGCTTCTGGATTGCACAGGCCACCCCCGGCATTGAGGGTGTCATCGACATGCGATTCAATAGTGTCGGTGTCATCCAGCACGGCCGCGACGCCACCCTGGGCCCAGAATGTCGAACCGTTGGCCAGGTCGCCTTTGCTCAGGACTGCGATGCGCAGATGCTCAGGCAGTGTCAACGCCAGGCTCAATCCGGCGGCGCCGCTGCCGATTACCAGAACATCGTGTTGGAACTGTTGGCTCATTCGAAAGGTTTCCGCTCAAAACGACCCGGGTCGGGGTTGGCGCAAGACATCCGTTTCAATGGGGTCAGGCAGCCATGCAGCCCACTAGTATATAGAGAGGGGGATCGGCACAATAGCGGCGTATTCATGGCAATGTGAAACCAGAATGACACAACCGTGACGCTTCGTCGGATCACGATTTTGGTGGATGGGCGACAAGGCGACCGTTTCGAGGATGAAAGGCTGTTTATCTCGTCAGGGTTGCTCGATGTTCCACACACAAGGCTATAAATAGTTGGAACTTTTGCCGAGCGACTGGGTTCAATAGACGGTTGTCTGCAAAAGGGAACAGCGTCGGGTTGGTGCAAGATTAGGATTTGAATCTTTGCCGACAGGCCCGGCGACAGATTATTCGCGCAGCCGGGGAATCTCGTGCTGCGTTTTTCGTGCGTGCCGGATCAGAGCGCGCCGGAAACTTGCTTGGAGGGGAGAACTTTTGCGAAAAGCCCGAGTCTATGGTTGCAAGCCCGGTCGATTAGTAATGCAAGCCTCCTTCGAGCTTATCGAGGAGTGTTCATGCTAACCCAGGAAGAGGATCAGCAACTGGTCGAGCGCGTTCAACGCGGCGACAAGCGAGCTTTCGATCTGCTAGTGCTGAAATACCAGCACAAAATTCTCGGGTTGATCGTGCGTTTTGTGCACGACACCCATGAAGCCCAGGATGTTGCTCAGGAAGCCTTCATCAAGGCTTACCGTGCGCTTGGTAATTTCCGCGGAGACAGCGCGTTTTACACGTGGCTTTACCGCATCGCCATTAACACGGCGAAAAACTATCTGGTTTCACGCGGCCGCCGGCCGCCGGATAGCGATGTGAGTTCTGAAGATGCAGAGTTCTATGATGGCGATCACGGCCTCAAGGATCTTGAATCACCGGAACGAGCGTTGCTGCGGGATGAGATCGAAGGCACTGTCCATCGGACCATCCAGCAACTGCCCGAAGATTTGCGTACGGCTCTAACTTTACGTGAATTCGACGGTCTGAGTTACGAGGACATTGCCAGCGTCATGCAGTGTCCGGTGGGTACCGTGCGCTCCCGGATTTTCCGCGCTCGGGAGGCCATCGATAAAGCCCTGCAACCTTTGTTGCAGGAAAACTGAGACAGCGGCGACAGCCAAGAGAGGAACGCCATGAGTCGTGAAGCCCTGCAGGAATCGCTGTCCGCAGTGATGGATAACGAAGCGGACGAATTGGAATTGCGTCGGGTACTCAATGCCTTCGACGATGTTGAAACCCGTGAGACCTGGGCTCGTTACCAGATTGCCCGGGCTGTCATGCACAAGGACCTGCTGCTTCCGCGTCTGGACATCGCTGCGGCTGTGTCTGCTGCTCTGGCTGATGAAGCTGTTCCGGCCAAAGCCTCCCGCAGCCCTTGGCGTAGCCTGGGTCGTCTTGCGGTTGCCGCTTCGGTTACGGTGGCCGTGCTGGCCGGGGTTCGCCTCTACAACCAGGATGAGATCGCTGGTGTGCAAATGGCCCAGCAGTCCAATCAGCCTGGCTTGGCCGCTCCACAGGTCAAGGGCCCGGCAGTGTTGGCCGGTTATAGCGAAAGCTCGGAAGTCGCCGGTCCAATGGCCAATGGTGTGCTGCAAGGCCAGCCAGGCTGGCATGATCAGCGTCTGCCCAACTACCTGCGTCAGCATGCCCAGGAAGCAGCCCTGAAAGGTACTGAAAGCGCACTGCCTTACGCCCGTGCAGCCAGTCTGGAAAACCGCTAAGGAGGACCATGCGCGCCATACCTCTTTTTTCGCTTCTGCTGGGTGGCTGGTGCGTTATCCCAGCTTATGCCGGTGAGGCTCAGGACTGGCTTAATCGTTTGAGTCAAGCCGAGCAACAGCAAAGCTTCCAGGGCACTTTCGTTTACGAGCGTAATGGTAGTTTTTCTACCCATAGCATCTGGCATCGTGTCCAGGATGGCAAAGTCCGCGAGCGCCTACTCCAGCTCGATGGGTCGGCACAGGAAGTCCTGCGCATTGATGGACGTACTCAATGCGTAAGCGGCTCCTTGATTGCTGGGGTGGGGAATACGCCTGAAGGCACGGCACGTGCGCTCGATCCGCAAAAACTCAAGAATTGGTATGATCTTGCCGTCATTGGCAAGTCGCGCGTGGCCGGGCGCCCGGCAGTGATTGTGGCGCTGACACCCAAGGACCAGCATCGTTATGGTTTCGAACTGCATCTGGACCGAGAGACCGGCCTGCCGCTCAAGTCTCTGTTGCTCAATGACAAGGGCCAGTTGCTGGAGCGTTTTCAGTTCACACGCTTGAATATCACGGCACCGTCCGACGCTGATCTGCAAACCACTGCCGAATGCAAGGTAGTAGCGCAGACCCCAGCTAAAAGTGCCATGGCGAAAACTGCATGGCGTTCGGACTGGCTTCCACCGGGCTTCGAACTGACCAGCAGTGCGCTGAGAAAGGATCCGGAAACCAACGTTCAGGTCAATAGCCTGATGTACGATGATGGCTTGGCTCGTTTCTCGGTGTTTCTGGAACCGTTGAACGGCGCGACTGTCACCGACACGCGTACGCAGCTCGGCCCGACAGCAGCTGTTTCGCGTCGACTCACGACGCCCCAGGGCGAAATGATGGTCACGGTGGTCGGCGAAATTCCCATCGGCACAGCGGAACGGATCGCGCTCTCCATGCGTTCCGATGCCACGGCGACTCAATAGCTGCCAGGGTGGTTCGATTGGGCAAGAGGCTTACAGCGCCGGGACTTGATCGAAATGCCGAAACTTTCTGTCAGCATTTTCATTTGCAAAACTTCAATTTTTTTTCTATAGGTCAGAGCCGCTCGGCTCTGGCCTTGCCTGTTTGCGGAACAAAAATACCGGCGTATCTTCCCCTGGTATTTCTTGCTCCATATCGCTTAACCACGCTCGTCGTAACGGGAGCCGTATGTCGATACCACGCTTGAAAACCTATCTTTCCATCTTTGCCACTGTGCTTGTGCTCGGTCAGGCCGTTCCCGCTATGGCGGTCGAATTGCCTGACTTCACTGAGCTGGTCGAGCAAGCCTCGCCTGCGGTGGTGAACATCAGTACCACCCAGAAACTGCCGGAACGCAGGGTGATGGATCAGCAGATGCCGGACCTGGAAGGTTTGCCACCGATGTTGCGCGAGTTCTTCGAACGCGGGATGCCGCAACCGCGTTCGCCCGGCGGTGGCCGTCAGCGTGAAGCGCAGTCCCTGGGCTCAGGTTTCATTATTTCGCCCGACGGTTACATCCTGACCAATAACCACGTGATTGCCGATGCCGACGAGATCCTGGTGCGCCTGGCAGACCGCAGTGAGCTCAAGGCCAAGCTGATCGGCACTGACCCGCGTTCTGACGTGGCGTTGCTGAAGATCGAAGGGAAAGATCTGCCCGTGCTCAAGCTGGGCAAATCCCAGAACCTGAAAGCCGGCCAGTGGGTCGTGGCCATCGGTTCGCCGTTTGGCTTCGACCATACCGTAACCCAGGGCATCGTCAGCGCCATCGGTCGCAGCCTGCCAAACGAAAACTACGTGCCGTTCATCCAGACCGACGTGCCGATCAACCCAGGCAACTCCGGTGGGCCGTTGTTCAACCTCGACGGTGAAGTCGTGGGGATCAACTCCCAGATATATACCCGTTCGGGCGGTTTCATGGGCGTGTCCTTCGCGATTCCGATCGACGTTGCCATGGACGTGTCCAATCAGCTGAAAACCGAAGGCAAGGTCAGCCGCGGCTGGTTGGGCGTGGTCATTCAGGAAGTGAACAAGGACCTGGCCGAGTCGTTCGGCCTGGAGAAACCAGCCGGTGCGCTGGTGGCGCAGATTCAGGAGGGGGGGCCGGCTGCCAAGGGTGGCCTGCAAGTGGGCGACGTGATCCTGAGCATGAATGGCCAGCCGATCGTCATGTCCGCTGACTTGCCCCATCTGGTAGGTGCCCTCAAGGCCGGTTCCAAGGCTAATCTGGAAGTGATTCGCGAAGGCAAGCGCACAAACGTCGAATTGACCGTCGGCGCCATCCCTGAGGAAGGCAAGGAGCTGGACTCGCTGGCCAAGTCAGGCGTGGAACGTAGCAGCAATCGTCTGGGCGTGGCTGTGGCGGAGCTTACGCCAGAGCAAAAACGGACCCTGGAGCTGCAAGGTGGTGTAGTGATCAAGGAGGTGCAGGAGGGTCCTGCGGCCATGATCGGCCTGCAACCAGGCGACATCATCACTCACCTGAACAACCAGGCAATCGGTTCGGCCAAGGAGTTCACCGACATCGCCAAGGCGTTGCCGAAGAATCGTTCAGTCTCGATGCGGGTTCTGCGTCAGGGCCGTGCGAGTTTCATTACCTTCAAGCTGGCCGAGTGATCGCTTAGCTGTCCCCCAAAAAAAACCGCCTCGAAAGAGGCGGTTTTTTTTT
>NZ_WUUD01000013.1:136608-157267 GCF_009831705.1 Pseudomonas sp. PICF6
CATCATGTCCTTGACCATGCGCTCCTGCTCCATGAGCTCGCGCTGCCTGGCGTCGATGCGTGACGACAGCGGGAAATTGCTGCCGGCGCGCCGTTTGGCGAAGTCCAGTTGCTGGATGGCCTGCCGGTAGTCGCCCACCAGGGCGAAGTATTCGGCGCGGGCCTGGTGCAGGCCGATGATGTTGCCCGACAGTCCGCGGGTCTCTGCCACCATGTACCAGACATCCGGATCGTCCGGACGAGTCTTGAGCAGGTTCTCCAGAGCCTTCTCGGCGTCGGCGGGGCGGTTCTGCTTGAGCAGCAAGTCGACGCGCACCTGATTCAGCGGATAGTTGCCCGGGTACTGGGTCAGCATCCGGTCGACGCGAGCCTGAGCGTCTGGCAGCTTGTTGCTGGTGATATCCAGATCGACCTGGGCCAGGTTATAGATGATCTCGTTGGGCGATTTGGCTAGGAGTTGCTTGAGGTTTTCCCGGGCCTCATTCAACTGGCCGCCCTTGATCTGCGCGATCGCCAAGCCATAGCGGGCCACGTCGTTCTTCGGATTTTCATCCAGCTGCGCCCGGAAGCGCTTGGCGCCCAGCCCCGGAGTTTCTTCGTAGATCAACTTGACCCGTGCGCGAATCAATTGATAACGCATGCTGTCTTCGATGCCACCTGGCCTTGCCTGTTCGGCACGGTTGCGGGTGTCGGCGATTCGGGACTCGGTCACCGGGTGAGTCAGCAGGAATTCAGGGGGCCTGGCGTCGAAACGGTACTGGCGCATCAGCCGTTCGAACATGGTCGGCATGGACCGCGGATCATAGCCGGCCTTTTCCAGGTTCTGGATGCCGATGCGGTCGGCTTCCTGTTCGTTCTGGCGAGAGAAACGCCGTTGTTCCTGGATGGCTGCCGCCTGGGTGCCGGCAATGGCCGCGATCCCGGCGTCACCCCCACCGGCGGCGGCGATCACAATGCCGGCCAGCAGCGCTGCCATCATCGGCACCTGCATGCGTTGTTGAGCTTCGACGCCCCGGGCAAAGTGGCGTTGCGACAAGTGCGCCAGTTCGTGGGCCATGACCGAGGCGTATTCACCTTCGGTCTGCGCATTGAGGAACAGTCCACCGTTGACCCCGACGATTCCGCCGGGTGCGGCGAAAGCGTTGAGCTGCGGGCTGTTGATCAGGATGAATTCCAGGCGTCGGTCGTTGACCTGGCTGGTCTCCACCAGTTTGTAAACGCTGGACTCGACGTAGTCCTTGAGCTGTGGATCGTTGAGCTGTGAGACCTGACTGCGCAGCAAGGCCAGCCAGGCGCGACCCAACTGGTGCTCCTGTTGCGGCGAGACGATGGCAGAACTGGCGTCGCCAAGTGACGGCAGGTCGTCGGCGAAGCCCGGTGAGGCAAGCAGGCAAGCGAGCGTCAGCAGGGTGGGGCGCAGAAATGTCATGCACGAAGCCTTAGTCGACAAAGACCCTACTGTAGCCGGACACCAGGCCCGGGACCAGATATTCTAAGTCGCTCAACGACCTGCTGCGGAGTGAACCGATGACCGATGCTGTAGCCCCCGATGCCGAACTGGACGCCAGCGGCCTGAATTGTCCGTTACCACTGCTCAAGGCCAAGCTGGAACTCAATCGCCTGGCCAGCGGCGCCGTGCTCAAGGTGACCGCAACGGATGCGGGCTCCCAGCGCGATTTCCGCACCTTTGCCCGACTGGCCGGTCATACGCTGCTGCGTGAAGAAGACGACAACGGCGTCTACCGTTATTGGCTGAAGAAAGCCTAAAAATCAACAGCGGCCCTTAAGGATTTTTAATGTTCAAAGTGTTACGCGACTGGATCCAGCGCTACTTCTCCGACGAAGAGGCGGTGGTGCTGGCAGTGTTGCTGTTCCTGGCCTTCACGGCAGTCCTCACGCTGGGCGGCATGCTCGCGCCGGTGCTGGCAGGGATGGTGCTGGCGTACCTGATGCAGGGGCTGGTCACGACACTGGAACGGATGCGGCTGCCTGGCGCCATGGCGGTAGGGCTGGTGTTCGCCCTGTTCATGGGGGTGTTGGTGGTGTTCGTCGTCGTGATCATGCCGCTGCTCTGGCATCAGTTGGTGACCTTGTTCAATGAATTGCCCGGGATGCTTGTCAAATGGCAGTCGCTGTTGTTGCTGTTGCCGGAGCGCTATCCGCATCTGGTGTCCGATGAACAGGTACTGCAGGCCATAGAGGTGGTGCGCGGCCAGATCGGCAAGTTCGGCCAGTGGGCGCTGACGTTTTCTTTGTCCAGCCTGCCGCTTCTGGTGAACATCATGATCTACCTGGTGCTGGTGCCGATCCTGGTGTTTTTCTTTCTCAAGGATCGGGAAATGATCGGGCGCTGGGTCCGTGGCTATCTGCCTCGCGAGCGGGCGCTGATCACCCGGGTGGCCCAGGAAATGAATCGCCAGATCGCCAACTACATTCGCGGAAAAGTCATCGAGATTTTCATCTGCGGCGGCGTGACCTACATCGGCTTCGTGGCCCTGGGGCTCAATTACGCGGTATTGCTGTTTGGCGGGCTGTGGGGGTTTTGGGGGGTGTTCTTTGCCATTCCCCTGGCAACACTGTTCAAGGCTGTGCTGGATGCGTGGCCGAGCCGTGAGCCGGTGGTGGCGCCGTTGCTGTAGCAGCCGCTACTTATCCGGTGAGGCGGGTGGCCTCATCGCGAGCAGGCTCGCTCCCACACTGGATTTTCGGCGTTAACAAATCCCCTGTGGGAGCGAGCCTGCTCGCGATAGCGCCAGAACAGGCAACAAAAAACTTCAGGCCTTGTTCAGAGCCTGCGCCGCCGCCAACACCGCATCCACATGCCCCGGCACCTTCACGCCGCGCCATTCCTGGCGTAGCACGCCATCTTTGTCGATCAGGAACGTGCTGCGATCAACGCCCAGGTATTCCTTGCCGTAGAGTTTTTTCAACTTGATCACGTCGAACAGCTGGCAGACGGCTTCGTCCTTGTCGCTGATCAGCTCGAACGGAAACTCCTGCTTGCACTTGAAGTTCTCGTGGGACTTGAGGCTATCGCGCGATACGCCGAACACTTCGGTGTTGGCAGCCTGGAACTGGGCGTACTGGTCACGAAAACCCTGGCCTTCGGTGGTACACCCCGGGGTGCTGTCCTTGGGATAGAAGTAAATCACCACCTGCTTGCCTTTAAGGGCCGCGAGGCTGACGGTGTGCCCGCTGGTGGCGGGCGCCTGGAAATCGGTAACCGGTTGATCGATGGCAACGGCCATGAACGCTTCCTTACATTGGGTTTTGGGGGCGCCACGGTTCGATCAGGGCATCGAGGTTCATCGCGTCGGCGAAATCCAGGAACTGATCGCGCAGCCAACTGATCTGGGTGCCGGCCGGCAGTGTCACGGTGAACGTGGCATTGAGCATGGTGCCGCCTGTCTGCGGGGCCTGGTAGGTGTCGCAGGTCAGGTTTTCCAGCTCGACATGGTGGTCCATGAAGAACTGGCACAGCTCGTTGATGATGTCCGGGCGATAGGCCGAACTCACATACGCCACGTAGGGCAGGGCCTGGAGGCGGTTCTCCAGGGCGGCGCTGCGCACCACGTTGACGGTGAAGGCGTGTTTCTTGGCCAGCACCGGCAGGCTCGCTTCCAGGCGGGCCAGGGCGTCCCAACTGCCGGAAATCTCAAGCACGAGCGCACTGCATTCGCCATGACGGGTCAGGCGTGAAGTTACGACGGCGCAGCGATTTTCATGGCTGGCGCGGCACAGGACGTTAGTCAGCTCCATGGGGTTGGCGCCAAGGGCACTGATAACAAGGAATTGTTCGCGGACTGTGGGGGTGGACATGCAGCATTCCTAAAGCGATGAGCGGTCGGCACTTTTGCAGCTCGGCACGGCGACAGACCGGGATAAACGAACGACTCAAGCCCTGTGCCTGGGGTTGCGCTGCATTCCGGGACGGCGGGAATGCGGCAGGACAAACGCAGGAATGGGGCTTGTGGCGACGAATAACGGAGGCTGGGAACCGGCGTATGAGCTTATCGGTACCGATCAAAGCCTGAAGGGTAGCGAAAACCATCGCCAAGGGGAATGGTAGTTCGCTTGTACAAGCATCTTGGCGCCAGTACCATTACCGCTCTCTTTTTCCGGCAGGAGCGGTTTCATGATTGCGGGCAGTATGGTGGCACTGGTCACACCCATGGATGCACAAGGGCGTCTTGACTGGGCCAGCCTCAGCAAACTCGTGGACTTCCACCTTGAAAACGGCACCCATGCCATTGTCGCCGTCGGTACCACTGGCGAATCGGCAACCCTCGATGTCAACGAGCACATCGAAGTCATCCGTGCCGTGGTCAAGCAGGTAGCCGGGAAGATTCCGGTGATCGCCGGTACTGGCGCCAATTCGACCCGCGAAGCCGTCGAGCTGACCCGCAACGCCAAGGAAGCCGGTGCCGACGCGTGCCTGCTGGTCGTGCCGTACTACAACAAGCCAACCCAGGAAGGCTTGTACCAGCACTTCAAGCACATTGCCGAAGCGGTCGACATCCCGCAGATCCTCTACAACGTTCCCGGCCGCACCTCCTGCGACATGCAGGCCGAGACCGTGATTCGCCTCTCCACCGTGCCGAACATCATCGGTATCAAGGAAGCCACCGGCGACCTGGACCGCGCCAAGGCCATCCTCGCTGGCGTGAGTGATGACTTCATCGTGCTGTCCGGCGATGATCCGACCGCGGTCGAGCTGATCCTGCTGGGTGGCAAGGGCAATATCTCCGTCACCGCCAACGTCGCTCCGCGCGAAATGGCCGACCTGTGCGAGGCTGCGCTCAAGGGCGACGCCGAGACCGCGCGGGCAATCAACGAAAAACTGATGCCGTTGCACAAGGATCTGTTCATCGAAGCCAACCCGATTCCGGTGAAGTGGGCTTTGGTTGAAATGGGCCTGATGCATCAAGGCATCCGCCTGCCGCTCACCTGGCTGAGCGAAGCCTGTCACGAACCGCTTCGGCAGGCCATGCGCCAGTCGGGCGTCCTGGTTTAATTGAGGAAGTACAACGCATGAAGCGAATGGCCGGACTTTCCGCACTTGCCTTGATTATCTCCAGCACCAGTGGCTGCGGATGGGTCTGGGGCCCGGAAGGTTACTTCCGCGACCGTGGTAGCGATTACCTGGAAGCGCAACAGACT
Organism: Pseudomonas sp. PICF6; assembly: GCF_009831705.1. NCBI lineage: Bacteria > Pseudomonadati > Pseudomonadota > Gammaproteobacteria > Pseudomonadales > Pseudomonadaceae > Pseudomonas > Pseudomonas sp. PICF6. Next base: position 141,768 of record NZ_WUUD01000013.1, read on the forward strand.
GCACCGATGCAACTGCCTCCCGATGTCAATGTCGCCAAACGTCTGGATCCGCTGTTGCCGATCCCGCGTAATGTGGCCGACGACAGCGTCAAGGGTGAATACATCGTCCCCCGTCCGCAGCCGCTGTCGGCCATGGCCGATGCCAGCGACTACACCCTGCAGAAGAGTGGCGATTCAAGCTGGGTCATGGCCCAGCATCCACCGGCCGAAGTCTGGCCCGTGGCGATCCAGTTCTTCCAGGACAACGGTTTCCGCCTGGACGAGCAGCGCCCGCAAACGGGCGAATTCACCACGACCTGGCAACGTGCCGATGAGCTGTCCGCCGCCATGGCCAAGCGCCTGAGCGCCGCCGGTGTCGGTGCCGACAGCGAAAGCCGCGTGCGGGTTCGCATCGAGCCGGGCGTGCAGCGCAACACCAGTGAAATCTACGTGGTCAGCGCTGAACGCCCTGCCGGCAGCACCGCTGATGTGGCCTTCACCAACCGTTCGGTCAACACCGGCCTGGACGCTGCGCTGGTGGACGACATGCTCGCCAGCATGAGCCGTACCGCAGAACAGGGCGGTTCGGTTTCGATGCTTGCATCCCGGGACTTCGACGTCCCGAGCCGCGTCAGCCTGAGCGAAGACGGCAGCGGCAACCCGGTGCTCAACGTCGGCTCCGACCTGGATCGCGCCTGGTCGAGCGTAGGTCGTGCGCTGGAACAAGGTGAGTGGCGGGTTGAAGACATCAACCGCAGCTTGGGCCTGTACTACATCAACCTCGCCGAAAAGGCCGAGAAGAAAGATGAGAAGCCTGGCTTCTTCAGCGGTCTGTTCGGCAGCGCGCCGGACAAGGAAGAAATTGAAGCCCGTGCCGAGCGTTATCAGGTTCGCCTGAGCAAGGTGGGTGACAACGTTCAGGTGACCGTCGAGAAAAACATCAACACCGTGGCGCCGGCCGATGTGGCCCGCAAGGTATTGAGCGTGATTCAGGACAACCTGGGCTGATCCGATGCGTTTTGCCGTTCTCGGCAGCGGTAGCCAAGGGAACGGCACGCTGATAGCCAGCGCCGGCACGTATGTGCTGGTCGATTGTGGTTTCTCTTTGCGAGAAACCGAGAAACGCCTGTTGCGCCTGGGTGTGCACCCGGCGCAATTGAGCGCGATACTCGTAACCCACGAACATGCCGACCACGTGCATGGCGTGGGTTTACTGTCTCGGCGCTACAATCTGCCGGTGTACCTGAGCCGTGGAACACTGGAGGGGCTGCGTAAGCCCATCGAACCTGCTGGCTTCGTCGCCGGTGGCGAGCAACTGCGCATTGGTGCTCTGGAAGTCAGTGTGGTCAGCGTGGCGCACGACGCCCGGGAGCCAACGCAGTATGTGTTCAGCGACGGTGAGCGGCGCTTTGGGTTGCTGACCGACCTGGGTTCGTATTGCGACAGGGTGATGGACAGCTACCGGGATCTCGATGCATTGATGATCGAGTCCAACCATTGCCGTGACATGCTGGCGCGCGGGTACTACCCGTACTTTCTCAAGCAGCGGGTAGGCGGGGAACACGGACATTTGAACAACCACCAGGCGGCGTTCCTGGTGGCCGAGTTGGGCTGGCAAGGCCTGCAACACCTGGTCCTGGCCCATCTGAGCAGCAAGAACAACCTGCCGCAGCTAGCCCGGCAATGTTTTGTCGACACCCTAGGGTGCGACCCGGACTGGCTGCAACTGGCCGATCAAGATTCAGGGCTCGACTGGCGACATATCGCCTAGCCCATCTACTTAGCAAGCGGAGCCCATCATGGAAAAACGTGAAGAACTCTACCGCGGCAAAGCCAAATCGGTTTACAAGACCGACGACGCAGACCGCTTGATCCTGCTGTTTCGCAACGACACCTCGGCGTTCGACGGCAAGCGCATCGAACAACTGGACCGCAAGGGCATGGTGAACAACAAGTTCAACGCCTTCATCATGCAGAAGCTCGAAGCTGCTGGCGTGCCGACCCAGTTCGACAAGTTGCTGGGCGACAACGAATGCCTGGTCAAGAAGCTGGACATGATCCCGGTCGAATGCGTCGTGCGTAACTACGCCGCCGGCAGCCTGGTCAAGCGCCTGGGCGTGGAAGAGGGCATGAAGCTCAACCCATACACCTTCGAGCTGTTCCTGAAGGACGACGCCAAGGGCGACCCGTTCATCAACGAATCCCACGTTGTGGCGTTCGGTTGGGGCACCGCCGAGCAACTGGCGCGCATGAAGGAGTTGTCCCTCAAGGTCAACGAGGTTTTGACCAAGCTGTTCGACGACGCCGGCCTGCTGCTGGTGGACTTCAAGCTTGAATTCGGCGTATTCAGCGATGGCTCCATCGTCCTGGGTGACGAATTCAGCCCGGACGGCTGCCGCCTCTGGGACAAGGACACCAAGAAAAAGATGGACAAGGACCGCTTCCGCCAGGGTCTGGGTGATGTCATCGAAGCCTACGAAGAAGTTGCCCAGCGTCTGGGCGTACCGCTGTAATCGACGCAAGCATCTGATAGCACGGAAAAAATTTCGCCCGGGGGTTCGCTTCCGGCGAATGTGCTGGTATGATGCGCGCCACTGGAGAGATGCCGGAGTGGCCGAACGGGACGGATTCGAAATCCGTTGTACTGGCGACAGTACCTAGGGTTCAAATCCCTATCTCTCCGCCATTATTGAATACGACTAAGCCCCTGAAATGGTTGAACATTTCAGGGGCTTTTTCGTTTCTGGGGGTAGGGCATTTTTAGGGCCAAAAGGCTCGCTATGATGTCGTCCGATGCTAAAGGTCCGAGGGCTGGTCAAATACTCATGGTGAGCCATTTTTGATTAGAGCTATGCGGCGTCACTCATCTAGGTCGGGAAAAATGATTTTTCCTACGATCCAAGGTTCCACAATGTCGCTATGAACCGTACGTAAAAACGATCCCCATTCCTTCCGATTGTGAGCATCTGGTCCAATGATCGTCAGCATTAGGTACGCATCTTTGAAATCATCATAGGCATAGATAAGCCAGAAGTCGTTGTCAGGGTCTTCTGTTAGGGCTGTGCGGTAGTACTGGCGGCCGATTTGTGTCCAACGAGCTTGTGTTTCTGCAGTGCTCGCCAAATGGATGTGACACATATCGCTCAGATCGAGCTGTTCATCTCTGCCAAAGATAGCCGGAAGCTCGCCGCACACCTTGTAGTTATAAAAGTGTGCGGCAATATTTTTCCAGTTCTGTGTTTGTTCAAAAAGTGCGGAAATTTTAACGGCTGGCATCCACGCCTACTTTGTAATAGGAAGCTTGCCAGTGATTACAAAATTATCGAACACTTTCTGACCATCACGTGCAGCTTGTCGAACGTCAAGAAATGTCAGCTCTTCGTGAGTGACTTTTCTGCGCGCTTTCTCGACTTTTTTTGTGGTAGCCATCGGAGCCTCCGAGGTGTGTGTATTCATGCTGATCAGCTTATGTGATTAATCGAGTCCGGGCAAACCGGAGGGTTTCAGTGTCATCGAACCATGCTCGTTTCGACGAAATGGGCCCCGTCAGGGGCCCTTTGAACTAGGCCGGCTCTGCATCCAATCGTCGGGCTATGACATCGAGCACGTCACAGCCATCTCTCAAGGGGATACAGCACAGCTGTGCAAAGTCCTGAAGGATTACCGAGTCGCTGGGAATGTCCCCGCGCATTGCGAGGTTCTCTAAAAGCTGGGTAACTGCGCGAATTCTATAGCCCGCCGTGTCAAGCAGTATGTGCAAAGGCGCGGAGGTATCGACGAAGAGGGGTTGATCGTCGGCATTACTGGTAAGAGCCATGTATCTATTCATTTTTTAAGTTCCATTTGATTGAGGACCTTCTTAATCGTCGCCAAACGAATAAGGTGGTAGCTGTACGCGGGTTGGCGAACCGGACAAATAGAAAAACCGGCAGATCCAAAGATCTCCCACGCACAGCTACCGAAAAGCAGCATATTGCGCACGGTAGCGTTCCGCAATCCGCGAGAGGTTCCTGCATATTTGTCATGGGTCGCCAAACCCAAGCCGCTCCTACGAACGACGCTTGGACTATAGGGCCCTTCTGTAGAAATCATCAATCAGATGATGCGTAAGAAGATTCCCTGAATTATGTGGCCGGGAAATGTCAGAAAAATCCCCGCAGCAATTGCGTCTCCCCACCTTTTTCTATCCCAGCCAACCCCCTCCACGACCTGCATAACCACAGTGTCTTCCAGGCCGAAAGCTTTGTGTCAATCAGACTAATGGTCTATAGCTCAAGGCATGCCTGCCGATAAGAAAGCTAACCCCCATAGAAGGAGTGCCCCCCATGATGCGGTTCTTTGCCGACCTGGGCTTTCGCTGGAAAATTACCCTGCCGATTGCTTTTCTGGCGCTGTTGTTGGTGTTGATGGGGTGGTCGGGCATGCGAGGCATCGACCAGGTGACGGCGTCCAGCACACAGCTGACCAAGCGTTACTTGCCGGCCATCAGTTTGCTGCTCAATGCCGATCGCGATCTTTACCAGGCTTTTGTTGCCGAGCGTAGTCTGCTCGATGGTCATGCGGACGAGCATCTGACAGCGCTGAGCGCCAGTCATGAGGAGAATGCGAAGCAGGCTTATGATCGCGTGCAGCAATATGCCGCGATGCAGCCCGGTGCCGAGGCGCTGGCGTTGGTCAGTCAGTTCAATGACGCTTTTGTAAAGTGGAAGCAGGTTTCGAGGCGCGTAATGGAGCTGTCCGTGGGGGATATGGAGGCGGCCAGCAAACTGAGTTTTGGTGACGGCGAACGCCTGTTCGAGGCCATGCGTGATCCCATCGACAAACTTGGCGAGCTGGAAGACCAGGCGTCCCACCGCGAGGGAGACGCGGCGATAGAAAATGGCGAGGAAGTGGGGGTGCATCAGGGCGGCATTCTGTTGATCGGTCTGCTTGGCTGCATTCTGGTCGTTGTTGCCCTGCCACTGGTCGTGCTGCGTCCTATGCGTCGCTTGCTCAGCCGCGTCGAGCAGATTGCAGAGGGTGGCGGCGATTTGAAGGCGCGTCTTGAGGTCCGTTCGGCTGACGAGCTGGGCCAGCTCGGCAACGCATTCAACCGCTTCCTCGACAAACTGCAGCCGCTGATTGCCGAGGTGGGCCGGGTGACCGGGGAGGTCGATGCTGCGGCACGCGCCATGGCCAGTATGGCCGCGACCAATGACCAACTGATCAGCAGCGAGCATGCGGCACTCGATCAGGTCAGCACCGCCGCGACCCAGATGAGCGCCGCCGTGCATGAAGTCGCCCACAACGCGCTGAATGCCTCGGATGCTGCACAACAGGCTACCAGTCAGTCCCGTGATGGTGCCGACGTTGTCAGCAGCACCATCGAATCGATCCGCCAACTGGCCCAGGAAGTGGAAAGCGCGTCGGGAACTATCGAAGCCTTGGCCCAGGAAACCTCCAGTATCGGCGCGGTCCTCGAGGTGATCCGTGGCATCGCTGAACAGACCAACCTGCTTGCACTGAACGCCGCCATTGAGGCTGCACGGGCCGGTGAGCAAGGCCGCGGTTTTGCCGTCGTGGCTGACGAAGTCAGGGCGCTGGCGGCGCGGACCCAGGACTCGACCAAGGATATCCAGGTTCGTATCGAGCGCTTGCAGTCGGGTGTCGCCAAGGCCGTGCAAGCAATGCACGTTGGTAGCACCAAGGCCCGTGACAGCGTCGAGCGGGCGGCGAGTGTCGATCAGGTGCTCAGCGGCACGGGCGGTTCCATACAGCGGATCAACGATATGGCCGCGCAGATCGCCAACGCTTGTGAAGAGCAGAGCAGCGTCACTGAGGAAATCGCCCGCAACATCTCCGACATCCGCGACCTGTCCAACGAAGCGGCGCAGAACTCTGCCCAGAGCATGCATGCCAGCCAGCAGCTTTCCGGGTTGTCGAGGACATTGGCGGAGTTGACCGGCCGTTTCCGCACCTGAGCCCAGGTGCGATGGTGAGCACTCTCCCAGCCTTGGCGGCGCTCACCAGCGAGCGCTTGCGAGCCCTGCATCAGGACGGTTTCGTCCTGATGCCCGCGGTGTTGAGCACCGCGCAAATCACCGATCTGCGCCTTGCAATCGATCGCCTCAAGCCTCAGCACTGGGACTACAGCGGCGTGATCGATCACTACAAGTGCGTGTTCAATCGTGATCCGTTCTGGTTGCCGTTTCTCGATATGGAAGGGGTGATCGAGCTGGCCGAGGCGGCTCTGGGGGATGATTGCCACATCATTGGGCAGACAGCCTGGCGTTGCCACCCCGGTTTTGTCGGCGCCCCGTTGCACCTGGATTACCTGGCGATGGCATTGCCACCACAGCTTCTGGCCGATCCAGCTTTCGAGTTGCCGATGCAGATTTTCACCGCACAGTTTTACCTCGACGACATCAATGCCGACCTGAGCCCGACCCGCGTCATTCCCGGCAGTCATCGGGCGGGGCGGGCGCCCGTGGCGGGCGAAACGCAATGGCAAGGGCGCGTCGCGCAATCGGTGTTGTGTCGAGCGGGTGATGTGCTGGTGCTGCGTAGCGAGTTGTGGCATGCCGGCAGCGAGAACCGCAGCGTCGATCGTTCACGTTATATGCTGCAGGTTCACTATGGCCGGCGGATGATCGCGCAGAAGTTCTCGCCTTATCTGTACTGGCAATTCAACCCTGCTGTGCTGGCCGCCGCGACACCTCGCCAACGGCGCCTGTTGGGCGATCACCAGGAGGCTGAGTACGATTGACCTCCTGGCATCGGTTACGTCACGGCGCTACGTCAGATCCAGACATCATTCACCGCTGTTCGCTCATTGGTTTCGTCGCCCGTGTTAATGACACCGCGAGGTTCGATCAACAGCAATTTCACTTCCAGTGCGGCGCTTGGCTTGTGCTCGACACCTTTTTTCACCACGTACATCTCGCCTGGGCCAATCGTCACCGCGCCGTCGCGAAAATCAATGCGAAGCTCGCCTTCCAGCACGATGAAGGTTTCATCGGTATCGGCGTGGGTATGCCAGACGAAGTCACCTTCGAGCCGGACGATCTTGAACTGGTAGTCGTTCATTTCGGCCACGACTTTCGGGGCCCACTGTTCCTGGAAGAGTGTGTATTTCTGAGCGAAGTTGATGGGGGAGTAGTGAGTGCTCATGAGGAATGCTCGTCTTGTGAAGGGGGTGAGCGCGACCTTACTGCCTGAGCCTGAGCAGGTATTGGATGATTGTGCAGCTTTTGTGGGGCCCGGCACCCGAAGTCAGCGCAGCATCTTCAGCCAGCGTGCTGGTGAAATGCCGAAAGCCTGGCTATGTAACCGGGTCATGTGGCTCTGATCGAAAAAGCCGCACGCCAGGGCCGCTTCACTTAATGGCATGCCCTGGATAACCAGACGACGGGCTTTATTCAGGCGTCGCTGGTTGATATACCGATAGGGACTGGTGCCGTACAGAGCGCGAAAGTCCCGGGACAGGCTCCATCGATCCCGGCCACTGGCTTGGACCAGATCATCCAGACTGATGGGCTGGTCAAGGGCATCATGAATGAACAGTCGTGCGCGCTCTGCCGCCGAGTAGTCGATCAATCGCCGCCCACGCCGGTTACCCGCTGCGCTGTCCAGTGCCTGGGCCACATCGTAGATGCCGTCCTCCTCTTCCAGCGGATCGAGTGGATGATCCATGCAGCGCAATAATCTGCGCGTAGCCACATTGAGGTGAGGATCGTTCGACAGCCCTCCTTCGATGAAAGGCAAGGGTTTGCCGCCCAGCACTTGCTGGATCACGGAGGGCTCTACATAGAACATCCGGTAGCGAAAGCCGTCGCTCGTGCCTGCTTCGCCATCGTGAACTTCGTCCGGGTGCAGGACGATGGTTCCGCCGGGCTGGCTATGGCGTTTGCTATGGCGGTAGTTGAAGCTCTGAACACCGCAAAGCGTGACGCCGATGGCGTAGGTGTCATGCCGGTGGGTGGTGTAGCCATGGCCACTGAAATAGGCTTCGATGCGTTCCATTTTCCGCGATTCAGGAGCCCGTACCAGCCAGTCGCGATCACGATTTGATTGAGTCATTTAGGCCGGCCTCTCGCTTTTATCTGCACACGATACCTGTCTGATATGCCTAGGCGCAGGAAAAAGCGAGATCCGGATTCTTCGGAACGCAGAAAGCTGCTCGTTACGCAGGGCGGCTTACTGGTCGTACAGTGCGTCGCTGTTTCAGATTTCTTTCACGGGTGTCTCACCCTGGGCACTCTTGATCAGCCCGATGACGTGAAGGCAGTCAGCCTTGTTCACATAGGATTCGCCGCTGGCGATCGTTTCGTGGTTGCCGGCTCTCAAGCGCCACCGCCATTGGCCTTTTCCAGTGCTCTGGGTGCCTCGGGTCTGCCTGTAGATCTCAAAATACATCGGTTCGCTCCCTGCGATTAATTCATTCAAGACATGCTTTGCACATGTCGCTCCAAGCCTAGCCAAGCTGATAGTTTTGGCTATGGGAAATTCGTTTCCATTCGTTATCAAATATTGCCGATGTGGATTCGGATTTGCTCCGGCGACCCTTTTCAGGAAACAGGTCATCTTGGGGGCGCGGGGCTGGATAAAGTTCCGGTTTCGTTCTTGCGTTGCCTTGTGCGGTCCTGCTTAATACATTCCGATTCAGACGTTTGTCATTGACGTCCGGTCCGGGGAACCCGGGGGCTGGGAGCCCGATGGGACTGGAAAAACCTATAAGAAAAAGAGCCATCAAGTGACTGAATATCCAGGAGCGGATCTGCAAGGATGTCTAGCGCTTTCGCTTGTCATTCCAGTTTTCAACGAAGTCCAGTCCATAGATTTGTTTATCGCCAGAGTCGATCGGGTTTTTGCGAACGAGCCGCTGGTGACCCTGGAACTGGTGTTCGTCAATGACGGCAGTGTCGACGAAACATTGATGCTGTTGCTGGAAAAACAGCGAGCCGACCCGCGCATCCGGATCGTCGACCTGAGCCGCAATTTCGGCAAGGAAGCGGCGCTGAGTGCCGGTCTGCAAGCGGCTCGTGGCCAGGCGGTGGTGCCGATCGACGTCGACCTGCAGGACCCGCCCGAGGTGATCCTGCAAATGATCGCCCACTGGCGCAACGGTGCCGAGGTGGTACTGGGCCATCGCATAAACCGTGACTCCGACTCTTGGGCCAAACAGGTTTCCGCCAACGGGTTCTATCGGCTGCACAATAAAATCGCCGACCACAAGCTACCGGAAAATGTCGGTGATTTTCGGCTGATGGATCGTTGTGTGGTCGATGCGCTGCAGAGCCTGCCCGAGTCCCGACGCTTCATGAAGGGCTTGTTTGCCTGGGTAGGATTTCGAACCACCGTCGTGGATTACGTCAGGCCCGAGCGTGCGGCCGGTGAAAGCAAATTCAACGGCTGGCGCCTGTGGAACTTTGCCCTGGAGGGCATCACCAGTTTCAGCACCGAACCGCTGCGTATCTGGACCTACCTGGGGCTTAGCGTCTCGCTGGTGTCCTTTTCGTTTGCCGTGTTCATCGTGCTACGGACGCTGATTTCCGGGGTCGATCTGCCAGGCTATGCCTCCCTGATGGTGGCAGTCACGTTCCTGGGCGGGTTGCAACTGATCGGCATCGGCGTACTGGGTGAATACCTGGGCCGGACCTATATCGAATCCAAACGCCGACCGGTTTTTCTGGTACGGCGCATCTATGACGCCAAGGACTGACAATGGATCTCAAGGAAACCGACATCCTGGGGCCTGATATCGGGCAGCATTGGTACTATCGTTCCAAGGCGCGCGCCATGCTCCACATGCTCAAAGGCACATCGGCCAAAACACTGCTGGATGTGGGGGCCGGATCGGGCTTTTTTTCCCATCACTTGTTGTCCCATACCGAGACGGCCCGGGCCTGGTGCGTGGACATCAGTTACCCGGCCGACTCTGATGCCAGCACCGCCGGCAAACCCGTCCACTACCGGCGCGCCATCGACGCGCTGGACGCGGATCTGGTGTTGTTGATGGATGTGTTGGAACACGTGGACGATGACATGGGCCTGCTCAAGGCTTATGTCGACAAGGTGCCCTCTGGCACCCGCTTCCTGATCACCGTGCCGGCGTTCCAGTTTCTCTGGAGCGGGCATGATGTGTTTCTGGAACACAAACGCCGTTACACCCTCGGGCAACTGGAGGGGGTCGTGGCCCAGGCGGGTTTGCAGGTGCACAAAAGCGCTTACTATTTCGGCCTGGTGTTTCCGATCGCCGCTGCCGTGCGCCTGTTGCAACGCAACACGTCCGGCGCGCCGGCCAGCTCGCTCACTCGGCATCATCCGCTGGTCAATGGCGTGTTGAAGTCGCTGTGCAGCCTGGAGCTTGCGTTTATGGGCGCCAATCGCGTGGCCGGCCTGACGGTGTTCTGTCTGGCACAAAAACCATGATCTGGACGCGGTCGCCGTTGCTGCGACGTGGGCTGCGGTTCGCCATGACGGGCTTGTTCGTGACAGCTGTGCATGTGTTGGCTGCCGTGTTGTTTGTGCACCTGATCCTGGCCAGCCCGCCGTTGGCCAACGGTTTTGCGTTTGTGGTGGCAACCGTGGTGTCTTACCTGATCAACACGCTCTGGAGTTTCTCCAGCCGATTGCATGGCCGCACGCTCGGCCGTTTCGTGGTGGTGTCGATCGGCGGATTCTGGCTGGCGATGCTGGTGGCCTGGGTGGCGCAGAGCGCGGGCCTGAGTTACCTGGCGGGCATTGCTGCCGTGGCGCTGATCATCCCGGTGTTTACCTTCATCTTGCATAATTTCTGGACGTATCGATGACTGTTCGTGGCGAGCGTTATCTGGTTTCCCTGTTGCCCGTATTGCTGGGCGTGCTGGCGTTTCTGATGGTCATCGGCCCTCGGGTGTTGAACCCGACGAATATCGCCTGGCTGGGGGAGGGCGATGCGGCGACTCATTATCTGGGATGGGCGTTTTTCCGTGATTCGCCCTGGACCTTTCCGTTGGGCATGAACCCTTCCTATGGCTTGGAGTTGGCCAACGGGATCATTTTTTCCGATTCCAACCCGCTGCTGGCGTTCATATTCAAGCCCTTCAATGCTTGGCTTCCCGAGACGTTCCAGTATTTCGGGCTGTGGCTGCTGGCGTGTTTTGTCCTGCAGGCCTGGTTTGCCTGGAAGCTGGTGGGGCTGCTGACGCCTTCGGTCTGGATCAGGTTGTTGGGGGCCGGGTTGTTCGTGTTTTCGCCCCCGATGTTTCTGCGCATGGGAGGGCATCTTTCCTTGTCCGGGCATTTCCTGATCCTGGCGGCGCTGTACCTGGCGTTGCGGCCCGGTCTGCAAAAGCGACGCCTGGCCTGGGGCGTGCTCTTGGCCGCGACGGCGCTGGTGCATGCCTATCTGTTGGCGATGGTGGCATTGATCTGGCTGGCCGATCTGGCCAGCAAAGCCATCAAGGGTCGGTTACCCCGGCGCAATGCCTTGATCGAGCTGGCCGGGCTGTTTCTGCTGGTCGCATTCTGCTGCTGGCAAGCGGGTTATTTCAGTGTGGGCGGCGGGACCGTGGCGGGTGGTTTTGGCTTGTATCGTCTGAATCTCTTGTCGGTGGTGAACCCCAGTGGCTGGTCATACGTATTGCGCGACATGCCCCAAGGACCCGGGGACTACGAGGGTTTCAATTACCTGGGTTTGGGGGTGCTGATGCTGGCGATCTGCGCCGGCGTGGCACTGCTGCAAGGCAACACCGGCCTGGCGGAGGCCGTGCGTCGCAGACCTCTATTGCTGTTGGCGCTGATCGGGCTGACGCTTTTTTCACTGACCAACAAGCTCGGTATTGGCATGCTGGATGTGCATTACTGGTTGCCGAAAACCATCGAGCAGTTGGCGAACGTCTTTCGCGCGGCCGGTAGGATGTTCTGGCCGGTGTTCTACATTCTCGTGTTTACGCTGATCTTTTTGGTGGTCCGAGGCAATAAGCCACGAGCTGCGGTGTGTCTGCTGGCCGTGGCCCTGGTGGTGCAGGTTCTGGATACCCGCAGCGGGTGGGCAGGCCTGCGCAAGAGCCGGATGATGCCGACCGCCGCGAGCTGGCCGACGCCCCTGGCCGACCCGTTTTGGGCCAGCGCGGCAAATCACTACGCCAAGGTCCGGTCGTTGTTGCCGCAGAATCAGCCGGAAAACTGGCTGTTGATCAGCCAATACGCCCAGAACCATGGTCTGGAAACCGATAGCGTGTACTTGGGGCGGATGGGCACTCGGGAGATCGAACACGCTCAACGGCACGCAGGCCAAATGCTCGCCACCGGTCAGTATGAAGCGGATTCCCTCTACATTCTCGACAGCCGCACCGCGCTCGAAGCGATCAAAACCGTTAATCGCCAGACCGATCTGCTGACCCGTCTTGATGGCCTCGTGGTGCTGGCGCCGGGATGGAAGACCTGTACCCAATGCCCAGCGATAGCGCAGGAGACGCTGGACGTGCAGGTCAAGCCAGGTGAGCGCCAGGTGTTCAACCGAATAAACGCGATGTTGGTCAGCGGCTGGGGGCGCGTCGAAGATTGGGGTACCTGGTCGGAAGGTGCTCAGGCAGAGCTTGTATTGCGTGTACCCCCTGAGGCCCGCGCCCTCTCGATCGAAGCTGCGGCGTTCGTACAGCCCCTGCATACCAGGCAGAGAATCGAGGTCTCGATCAATGGCGTTGCGGCCCTGTCGACGCAACTGACCCGCATGCAGGAGAACACCCTGGAGCTGTCATTGAGCCCGGCCATCCGCGAAGCGATTGCCGCAGATGGGCAGGTGCGTGTGCAGTTTCATCTACCCGACGCGGTCAGTCCCAAGGCGCTGGGGTTGGGGAGCGACGAGCGAGTCATGGCGTTGGGGCTGAAGTCTCTGACGGTGAATTAAGCCGGACGTCTTTATCGTGTGCTTCAAGGTTTTTTGCGCAGCGCTGAATGCACAATTTGAGGCTGTTTTTCGAAACGCTGATACGGCTGGAAGCGTTCATGCGTGAGCGCGCCGGCGCGGTGCAAATTCTGCTGCGCGAAACAAAAACCTGCGTCAGCCAAGTAAAGTCGAGGTATGGTTGCGACGGCTGAAACCACATCGTCATATTTTCGAACAGGAGTCGAACACATGCCTCACCTGCACATGGAGTACACCGCCAACCTGCCCAAGTTTGACGAGGGTGTCGTACTGTTGCGTCTGAATAATACGCTGGTGGCCTCCGGTCAGTTCGCTGCCGAGTCGGACATCAAAAGCCGGGCTGTGAAAATCGAGAATTTCCTGGTGGGCACCCTTTTCGAAAAGCGCGGTTTCGTGCACGTGAAGCTGGCCTTGTTGAGCGGCCGTTCGCCAGAGGTCAAGAAGCAGCTGGCCGAAAAACTGTTGGAGGTGATCCAGGAGGTGGGCGAATGGCCGGCTGACGTTTCCGTGCAACTGTGCGTGGAAATCCTCGACATCGACCGAGGCCCCTATGCCAAGGCTGTCGTCGGCGCCTGAGGGTCAGGTGCTTCGCGTCTTGACGATCCGCTCGCGCAGCCAGGTGCTATCAGCGGCCTGGCTGCACGGCGTTTCAAGGTGAATCCCGACAAGCCTTCAGGCGCTTGATGGTTTGCCGGGTGGGATCAACCGTGGCCGCACCGGCATGGCACAGGTTGATACTCTGCAAGATGGCGCGCACATGCTTGTACATGCCCTCGGCTTTATAAGTGGGGCGCATGCCAGTGCGGGTGTTGATGAACAACTCGTCGTCGAAACAGGTCCGCAGTTTCTTGAGGCAGTAGCTGACCGTTGACTGGCTGACACACAACGCCTCGGATACACCGGTGACGCTGCTTTGCTCGTACACAGCGTTAAACACCATGAGGTCTTGCATATCGAGTTTTCTGAGGGAGTTACTGTTCAGCATCCGTTCTGTCTCTCTCTGTGCTCCTTGCGCGGATCTTGCGCAAACCAGACCCTTGATCCTAACGGAACGATCGTCCCAGGAGAATGCCAGGCGAGCGGTTTCACGGTCGCGAGTGGGACAGATAATGTAATGAACACGACGGATCGTTCAGCATTCGATTCTCTGGCCGATTGTTTAGCTCATTGCGATCCAAGCTCCATCAAATCAAGGTTTAACCGGCTTTGGTGACGTGGGACTCTGCCAAAGTGTGTTTCCTGTGATGTCTTTTATGGACGGTTGGCCCGCAGCAATCCAATACCCTTCATTCGCCGCAATGGGGCCGGTGGGCAGGTTTATGTCCGGGGTCTCTCCCACGCTGTGTGCGCTGCCCTCTGAACTGGCTTTTTGGGCACTCTGGCATTGTCGCCACGCCCGTCCTCCAGATACTTGTATTTCCTGTTGATCCTAAACAGTGTTCGTTGATCGCGAGCACAGGCTGACGGTGCTTTGTCGCCCGTCCGACATGAAAATACGAGCGTTCTCATGAGTTCTGCCCACCTCTCTTTTGCCCCCCTGCATCAAGCCCAGGCGTTCCTGGAGCAAAATCCGGATATTGAGCTGTTCGAGCTGTTTATTCTCGACAGCAACGGTGTGCCTCGGGGCAAACTGCTGCACCGGGATGAGTTGCTGGCGCTTTACGAAAGTGGGCGGCCCTTGCCCAGTACCATTCTCGGGTTGACCATCAATGGCGACGACGTGGAAAACTCCGGGCTGGTGTGGGATGTTGGCGACATCGATTGCCGGGCTTATCCCATCAGCGACAGCTTGCAGCGAATGCCCTGGCGGCTGATCCCCACTGCGGCAGTGCAGGTCAGCATGCATCCTCAGGAAGGCATGCCCGCGACCATCGCCGATCCGCGTTACCTGCTCAGCCAAGTGATCGACGCTTTGCAGGCCGATGGCTATTACCCGGTGATGGCGGCGGAGCTGGAGTTTTATCTGTTGGACGCGCAGCGCGACAGCCAGGGCCGGCCGCAACCGGCGCGGGACGCTGATGGCGGCCGACCCGGTGCCACGCAGGTCTATGGCTTGCGCGAGCTGGAACAGATCGAACCGTTCCTGGCGGACCTCTATTCCGCCTGCAAGTCGCAGGGGATCCCGGCCCGAACGGCCATTTCCGAATACGCGCCGGGCCAGGTGGAAATCACCCTCGAACACCGCACCGATGCCTTGCAGGCCATGGATGAGGCGGTGCGCTACAAACGTCTGGTCAAAGGCGTGGCGCATAAACACGGCATGCAGGCGTGTTTCATGGCCAAGCCTTTCGCGGAACTGGCAGGTTCGGGCATGCACATGCACGTCAGCCTGGCGGATAGCGAGGGCCATAACCTGTTTGCCAGCGAAGCCGCCGATGGCACGCCGCTGCTGCGTCATGCGGTGGGCGGGATGCTCGACACGTTGCTCGACTCACTGCTGATGTTCTGCCCGAATGCCAATTCCTACCGACGCTTCCAGAGCAACAGCTACGCGCCGCTGGCGGCAACCTGGGGCGTGGACAATCGCACCGTGAGCCTGAGGGTACCGGGCGGGCCAGCATTTTCGCGGCATATCGAACATCGTATTTGTGGTGCCGACGCCAACCCGTACCTGGCCGCCGCAGCGATACTG
>NZ_WUUD01000013.1:157277-159511 GCF_009831705.1 Pseudomonas sp. PICF6
TGGCTCACCACCTTGCGCACGCTTGAAGCCTCGACCTGGGCCAGGCAAGCCTTCGGCGATGAGTTCCTCAGGGTGTACCTGGCGGTCAAACGCGCCGAATACCGTCAGTTCATGGGCGAGGTCGGAGAGCAGGACTGGCGTTGGTACATCCATCAGGCTTGAACTGAGCGACAAGCTGCACGTCGGATCGGACGTGCGGCTTGCTACTTGAAAAATTATTTAATGGCAACTTTTTCACGAAAAATTGATAGTGACCTGCCTAAAGTTTGTGTTGCCGTAGCACAGTAGTTTTTCAAACTTTCCTGCGGTATTTGCTTTCCATAGCGCAACTTCCAGGAAACTTTAAAACCTCATGCTGACCATTAAACCCGTGCGCCCCGAGTGGGTGACGCTGGTCGCCAGTGTCTTTTTATTAGTGGGCTTCAACGTTGTGCTCTGGCAGCACCTGCATACCATTACGGCAGGTGACGGCGGGGGCGTGCTGATCGGCGTGGCGTTTGCGGTGCTGGTGTTGTTCGCCTTCAACCTGATGCTGACAATGGTAGCGTTCCGTGGGCTGCTCAAGCCTGTGCTGATATTGCTTTTTCTGATCAGCGCCGGTGTGGCGTATTTCATGGCTCAGTATGGCGTGCTGATCGATGCCGGCATGTTTCGTAACTTTGCTGAAACCAATGCCACAGAGGTGCGTGATTTACTGTCGTTAAAGTTGTTTGCCTACCTCGGTTTGTTAGGCGTGTTGCCGTCCTGGTTGTTATTTAAAACGCCGATCAGCTATCGCCGCTGGCCCAAAGAATTGTTAAGCAAGTTAGTGGTGAGCGGGGTGTCGGCGGGGGTGATCGGCATGGTCGCCCTGGCCAATTACCAAGGGTTGTCTTCATTGTTTCGCAATCATCATGAATTGCATTTGATGGTGGTACCGAGCAACTACATCGGTGCGTCGATCGGGTACTTGCGTGAACAGGTCGCGTCGGCCAAACAGCCCTTTATCACCTTGGGTGAGGATGCGAGTCGTAATCCGGTCTGGCAAACCCATGCCCGCAAGTCCCTGACCGTACTGGTGGTGGGGGAGAGCGCCCGTGCCGAGAACTTCGGCATTCTGGGCTATAACCGCGATACCACGCCGCAACTCAATCAAGAAGCTGGCCTGATCGCCTTCACTGATGTGCACTCCTGCGGTACGGAAACCGCGGTATCGGTGCCGTGTATGTTTTCCAACATGGGCCGCAAGAACTACGACGCCAGCAAGGCCAGGAACGAAGAAGGCCTGCTCGATGTGCTCAAGCGCGCCGGGCTGGAGGTGATCTGGCGTGACAATCAGTCGGGCTGCAAAGGCACTTGCGACCGGGTCACTGTGCAGGATGTCAGCAATCTTAAAGACCCGGCCCTGTGCGCCAACAGTGAGTGTCGCGACGAAATTCTGCTCCAGGGCCTGCAGCATTTCATCGACACCCTCGACAAGGACACCGTGCTGGTGCTCCACCAAATGGGCAGTCACGGGCCGGAGTATTTCAAGCGCTATCCCAAGCAATACGAACATTTCACCCCAGTGTGCCAAAGCAATGCGCTGAACAATTGCAGCCGCCAGAGCATCGTCAACGGCTACGACAACACGCTGGTGTACACCGACCATGTGTTATCGACCCTGATCGACCTGCTGCGGGCCAATCAGGACAAGGTCGACACCGCGATGCTGTACCTGTCCGACCACGGCGAGTCCCTGGGCGAGTACAACCTGTTTCTCCATGGCACGCCCTACATGCTCGCCCCGGAACAACAGAAACACGTGGCGATGCTGGCCTGGTTTTCCGACAGCTATCAGAAGTCCTTCTCCGTCGACACCCATTGCCTGCAACTGAGCCGGGACAAGCCCTTGAGCCAGGACAATCTGTTTCATTCGATGCTCGGGCTGCTGGAAGTCAACAGCAAGGTCTACAACCGGGACCTGGACCTGTTTGCCGGTTGCCGTGGCGCGGTCATTGACGGGGTATTGGCCCGGCAGTGAGCGCCTCGACTTTTTTTTCACGTACGGGTGGTTAGCCTGTTCCTATTCATCTTTCCCAAGAGCGGTTGGTATGTCTGGGCAACCCCCATCCCCCGTAGAGATCGAGTTCGCCAGGCATCATGACCGGGAACACGCGCGCATTTGCCGTCAAGCGGCGCCCAGGCGACTGCGCCTGGCGTTCTGGCGTGACGAGCAATTGGTCCGCAATGCCTTGAAAGCCGCCGGTGAACCG
>NZ_WUUD01000013.1:159521-170768 GCF_009831705.1 Pseudomonas sp. PICF6
TGTGGCGCGGGCCGGTTCTGGCCGGTGCTGGCCGAACATGCCAACCGGGTGATCCTGGCGGCGGACCCCTCGCCAGACATGCTCGATCACGCCCGCACCCACCATGGCGGCGCGTTGCTGGAGCGGGTCACGACCTTTCCCAGTTCGGCATTCACCCTCGGCCTGTCGGCTAACGCTGTGGACTGTATTTTGTGTCTGCAACTGTTTCGGCACGTCAAGGCCAGTGAGCATCGGCTGGCGCTGTTGCGCGAATTTCATCGGGTCAGCCGTGACACGGTGATTGTGTCGGTGCAAATTGAAGGTCGCCTCAACATCGGACCTGCGCCGCACCGCAGCCTGGCGGACAAGGCTGAAGTTGAAGCCGAGTTCCGCCAGGCCGGTTTCACCCTGCTGTGGTATCAGGATTTTCTGCCTGGGTTTGCGCTGACGCGGGTTTATGCGTTGTGCAAGGCCGGTTAATTCCCGATGTAGGACTATTCTTGCCTTCGCGCAGGCGATTTCTCTCAGGCTCCCGCTCTATGGATGCTCGCAATCGCTGACGGCGATATATACTGCGCGCCATTCTTCAAGGGAGAGCCGTGTGGCCATCGATATTCACTGGATTCGCGACAACGATAGCCTCGGTCAGTTTTGCGACGAATGGCAGCAGTTGCCATTCGTCGCCCTCGACACTGAATTCATGCGGGTCGACACGTTTTATCCCATTGCCGGTTTGTTGCAGATCGGCGACGGCGAGCGTGCCTATCTGATCGACCCCTTGACCATCGACAACTGGAAGCCCCTGGCCGCGTTGCTGGAAAACCCGGCAGTGCTCAAGGTGTTGCACGCCTGCAGCGAAGACCTTGAAGTGCTGCTGCGCTTGACCGGCAGCCTGCCTGCGCCGCTGTTCGACACTCAATTGGCCGCCGCCTACCTGAACCTGGGTTTTTCCATGGGGTATTCCCGGCTGGTACAGGACGTGTTGGGCATCGACTTGCCCAAGGGCGAAACCCGCTCTGATTGGTTGCAAAGACCCCTGTCGGAAACGCAGATCAGCTACGCCGCTGAAGATGCAGTGCATCTGGCGGAAGTTTTCGTACAGCTACGCCCGAAGCTTTCTGACGAAAAATACGCCTGGGTCCTGGAGGATGGCGCCGAGCTGGTGGCCAACCTGCGTCGCGAAGTCGACCCCTATGAGGTTTATCGCGAGGCCAAGCTGGCCTGGAAACTTTCCCGTGCCCAACTGGCCGTGCTGCGCGAGCTATGCGCCTGGCGCGAGCGGGAAGCGCGGGCTCGTGACCTGCCGCGTAACCGGGTCATTCGCGAGCATTCGCTGTGGCCCCTGGCCCGCACTCAGCCGGATAACCTCGGTGCGCTGGCGAAAATCGAAGACATGCACCCGCGTACCGTGCGCCAGGACGGCGAGTTCCTGCTGGAGCTGATCAAACGCGCCGCCAGCGTGCCGCCCGAACAATGGCCGCCAGCCGTGGCCGAGCCCTTGCCCATCGAGGCTTCGGCGCTGGTCAAGCGTCTGCGGGCACTGGGGCAGGTTGAGGCCGAGCGCCTGGGAATCGCCCCTGAACTGATGCTGCGCAAGAAAACCCTCGAGGCGCTGATCAAGAGCGGCTTTCCCGAGGGCCCTTACCAATTGCCCGATTCGCTGCGTGGCTGGCGCCGCGAATTGATGGGCCAGGCGCTGCTCGATAGCCTGGCCACCGCCGGAGAACAGCCTTGAAACGTATCTGCTCGATCTACCGAAGCTCGAAGAAAAACGAGATGTACCTGTATGTGCTCAAAAGCGATGCCCTGGAGCGTGTGCCCGAGCCCCTGATGGCTGCCTTTGGGAAGGCGATCCATGCCTTTGACCTGGTGCTGAGCCCCGAGCGCAAGCTGTCCCGGGAGGACATCAACCTGGTGCTGGAAAACCTCGATACCCAGGGTTATCACTTGCAGATGCCACCGGCTGAAGACGAATACATCGAGCATCTGCCGGAAGAGTTGCTGCGACGCAACGACCCGGTCTGACGGTACCCCGAGGCACCTTTCCCGGGCCTCTTGAAACACTGGAATGGTTTATTGGCGATGGCCGCAAGGATGGAGCGACACTCTGTCGGCGGTCGTCTGCATAGTTTTTGAAAGGTTTGATCCATGCGCGTTCTGATTGCCGAACACGATCACGCGGTGTACGCCCAGCTTCTGCGACAGGCTGCACCCGATATCCAAGTCCTGACCAGTGGCGACTCCGCCGAACTGTCGCGACTGGCCGCCGACTGCCCGGTCTGGCTGGGCCAGCCCGATCTGCTGGCCACCCTGTTGCGTCAAGGCCATCAGCCCCAGTGGCTGCAATCGACCTGGGCGGGCATCACGCCGCTGCTGGCCGAGGGCTTGACGCGTGATTATCGCCTGACCCGTGCGGTGGGCATTTTCGGCCAGGTGATGGCCGAGTACGTCCTTACCTATATGCTCGGTCATGAGCGCGAGGTGCTGGCGCGGCTGGTCAGCCAGGTCGAGCGCAAGTGGGACAACCGTCAGGGCCAGAGTCTGGCCGGGCGCAAGGCACTGATCGTTGGGACCGGCGATATCGGCCAGCGGGTAGCGCAGTTCCTGCTGCCGTTTGGTGTGCAGCTGTATGGCATTGCCAGCGAAGCCCGGGAGCTGGCGCCGTTCATTGAGGTCGGGGCGCTGAAGGATCTGCCGCGCATGGTGGGGGAGGTGGATTATGTGATCAACCTGCTGCCCAACACGCCGGACACCCACGATATATACGACGCGACGCTGTTCAGGCAATTCAAACCCACCGGGCTGTTCATCAATGTCGGACGCGGCGTGGCCGTGGTCGATGCCGATCTGGTGCAAGCCTTGAAGGAAGGGCACCTGGCCGGCGCGGTCATTGACGTTTGCCGCCAGGAGCCGTTGCCACAGCGGCATCCTTTCTGGACGGCCTGGGGCCTGCTGCTGACCGGCCATAGCTCGGCACCGACGTCGCCGGCGATGATGGTGCAGTTGTTCCTGGAAAACCTGCGGGCCTACCAGGCCGGCGAAACCTTGCGCGGGGAAGTGGATTTCGATCGGGGATATTAGACCGACCCAATCAACTTGTGGGAGCGAGCCTGCTCGCGATAGCGGTTTGCCAGTCGGCATCAATGCTGGCTGATCCGGCGCTATCGCGAGCAGGCTCGCTCCCACAGTGATCTTCAGCGGTCACCCCATCGGTGTTCTCGGCCAATCCATTTACGGACTTCGCCAACACAACGTCCTACCGACAGTCGCCCATGCTTGGCCTGAAGAGGCCCCGGCACTAGACTGACGGCCTTTTCACCATCTGATGCTGATTGCTTGAGCCATGGCCGCCAAAGTCGAACCGTTCTGGATACGTAAAACCCTCGATCAGCTTGATGCGCAGGAATGGGAATCGCTGTGTGACGGCTGTGGCCTGTGCTGCCTGCAAAAACTCGAAGACGAAGACGACAACAGCGTCTACTACACGCGCATCGCCTGCAAATTGCTGGACTTGAAAACCTGCCAGTGCACCGACTATTCCCGGCGCCGCGACTTTGTTCCCGATTGCATCCAGCTCACACCGGGCAAGGCCGATGAGTTCAAATGGTTGCCACCGACCTGCGGTTATCGTCTGGTCAGTGAGGGCAAGGATCTGCCGTTATGGCACCACCTGGTCTGTGGCGATCGCGATGCCGTGCACCACGAACGCATTTCCCAATCCGGGCGCATGCTGGCCGAAGGCAGCGTGCCCGAGGACGATTGGGAAGATCATCTGATTTTTCGCGCCGGCTGAATGCCGGGCATCGCACCATCAGGGAGAACCCATGGCAGCAGGATTGAAAAGGATGCTCGCAGCCGGGCTGTGGGCGGTGTGCGGGCCGCTGTGGGCGGCGCAGAAAGTCGATCTGGATTATCACGTGCATCTGTTGCCGCAAAGCGATCAGGCCGAAGTGCGCCTGACCTTGGCGCGGGGTTCGGCAGTGCGCAGCCTGGACTTCGACCTCGGCGATGGCAGCCGCTACAGCCACTTCAAGGCCGACGGTCAATGGCAGCTCATCCCGGGCAGGGACACACGCGGCGTTTGGCGTCCCAGTGCCGACAAGGCGAGCCTGAGCTATCGCGTGCGCATCAGTAATACTCGCAAGAACGGTACGTTTGAAACCCGTATGACCCCGGGATGGGGGCTTCTGCGTGGCGACGATCTTGTGCCGCCGGCCAAGTTGGATCAGCAGGATGGCACTGAGCTGGTGTCACGTTTGCAATTTGAACTGCCCGACGGCTGGAAAAGCATCGAAACGGCCTGGCCGCGCATCGGCAAGCAACGCTTTCGCATCGACAACCCCGCGCGGCTGTTCGATCGTCCCACCGGCTGGATGCTCGCTGGCAAACTCGGCAGCCGGCGCACACGCCTGGGAGAGACCGAGGTGACGGTGGCTTCGCCCCAAGGCCAGGGCATGCGCCGGATGGATGTGCTGACGCTGCTGACGTTCGTCTGGCCGCAGGTGCAGGCTCTGGTGCCGCGTCATCCCGGCAAGCTGCTGATCATCGGCGCGTCAGACCCGATGTGGCGTGGCGCCCAGGCCGGGCATGAATCGATTTATCTGCACACTCGTCCGCCGCTAGTCAGCGAACGCGGCAATAGCCCGTTGTTGCGGGAGTTGGTGCAGATGCTGGCGCGCGTCAACGATCGTGAGCGCAGTGACTGGATCAGCGAAGGGTTGGCCGAGTATTACGCCATCGAATTGCTGCGCCGGGCTGGCGGCATGAGTGATGAGCGCTACCAGAGCCTGAACGACCGGTTGGCTCGGGACAGCAAAGGCGTCAGCACCTTGCGTGGCGAGCAGGTCCGCCCGGCGACGGTGGCCAAGGCGGTGTTGCTGTTGCAGGAGCTGGACCGCGAGATTCGTTTGAAAACCCGCAACAAGCGCTCGCTCGATGACGTGCTGCACGCCGCCATGCGTCTGGAGACGGTTGATACCCAGGAGTTTGTCCAGCTCAGCGAGAGCGTTCTGGGGGAGAGTTCTACTGTGCTGGATACGCGGTTACTTCAGTAATACCGCTATCGCGAGCAGGCTCGCTCCCACATTGACCAGCGTTACACTCAAAATGTGGGAGCAAGGCTTGCCCGCGATGGGGCCATCAGCCAGTAAAATCAAAGCCCAACCTTCGGCGAACTCAACGAATCATTCCCCGTCACTGTAGCCGTGCTGGTCGCGGCCTCGGCGCTGGCTTTCATGCGGCTCAGCTCATCACCGGCCTGCTCGATGCGGGCACGGGCGTGGTGCAGGTTCTGACGATTCTTTTCCAGCAACGTCTTGGCCGAGCAGTGCCCGGTGATGCCGCGCGCCAGGGCCATGCCGCCGATCGCCAGTTGGGCCAAACCGATCACGCCGCCACGGCGCAAGCCCTTGCCCATCATCAGGACTCCGCCGGCCAATGAGCCAATGCGTTCCCAGCCATGCACGTTTTGCGGCGGATGAGATTGGAAAGGGGTGGTCTCAATCGGCTCGAACGGGTTGTTATCGCTCATGATCTGTCTCCGGTGTGGGGTTGGTATAAAACTGACTGCCCGAGCGATTCCCTTGTTCAATCCAATTGCGCACCGATCAGCGGAATTGCGGCCCCGAACGGGTGTTATTGCCTTTGGCCATGCGGTCGTACAACACGACATTGACCGTGGCCGCCAGGTTCATGCAACCGGTGGTGGGGATGTACACCACGTCTTCGCACCAGTCACGGATGTCTTTATCCAGCGAGCCATCTTCCGGGCCGAAGATATACAGCGCCCGGTCCGGGTGAGTGTATTCGGGCAAGGGACGAGCACCGTCGACCAGTTCCACGGCCACTGGCACACAGCCCAGGGGCAGGATTTTTTTCAGGTCATCGATGCCGATCAACGGGATGTCGTAGTGGACTTTCTTGGTGTCAGTGACGAAGTCCGCGGCGCGCTCATAGCGTTTGCCGGTGTAGAACACCGATGCCACGCCGTAGCAGCCGGCGGCGCGCATGACCGAACCGACGTTTTCCGGAGACTTGGGGTTGAACAGACCGATGCAGCTGTAGCGTTTGTTGGCCACGGGCGGGGTGCCTTTGGGGAAAAGGCGCGATTATACGGGGATTGGAAGAGGGGGGGCAGCTTGTAGATTGATGGTGATCGTTTGATTGCCATCGCGAGCAGGCTCGCTCCCACAGTGGATTCGTGTTGTTCGCAAAATCCTGTGGGAGCAAAGCTTGCTCGCGAAACAGCCGCCTCGGTTTCTGAAAGACCGCATCGGCTTCATCGCGGGCAAGCCTTGCTCCCACATAAATCCTCTCGCCACAAATGGCTGGCTACTCGTCCTTTTTCATCAACCCGGCCAGTGCGGCGAACGGGTTGTGGGTCGCCTTGGCGATTTTCGGGGTGCTCAGGGAGCCGTCGCCGAAATATTGCTGGTCGGTGTAACGCGAGTGTTCGTTGTCGTGGCAGTACAGGCACAGCAGTTCCCAGTTGGAACCGTCCTGCGGGTTGTTGTCGTGGTTGTGGTCGCGGTGGTGAACGGTCAGTTCACTCAGGCGCTTGCCGGAAAACTCACGGGCGCAGCGGCCACAGACGTGGGGGTACATTTTCAGGGCTTTGTCGCGGTAACCCATTTCCCGGTCACGCTGGGCATCGGCGAGGATGCGATCCAGCTTGGCGGTGTTGGACGGTGGCGTTGACGAACTCATGGGTTCACCTTTGTAAAAAAGACTGATGACGGTTGAACAGAGTTTAGCTCAGCCCTTGAGCTTCTCGGCAATCCAGATGGTGTGGCGGGTGCCTTTGTTGCCGTGGGCGAAGACTTGCACCTCTTCGGCCTTGAAGCCGGCCTTTTTCAGCTTGTCGGAAAACTGCCGGTCGGCGCTGGCTGACCATACTGCCAGCACACCCTTGGACCGCAGGGCCTTGGCGCAGGCGGCCAGGCCGCCGGCTGAATACAGCCAGCTGTTGGCTTTCTGCGTCAGGCCTTCGGGGCCGTTGTCGACGTCCAGCATGATGGCGTCGAAGCCCTGGGGTTCGGCTTGCAGCACCTTGGCCACATCTTCCATGCGGATTACGGTACGCGGGTCCGACAGTGGGCGACCGGCCTTTTCGCCCAAAGGGCCACGGTTCCACTCCACCACGCCGGGCACCAGTTCGGCCACCACCACTTCGGCATTTTTGCCCAGGTGCTTGAGGGCCGAGGCCAGCGTGAAACCCATGCCGAGGCCACCGATCAGTACGCGCGAGCCGGGACGCCCGGCCACCTTGCGGCAAGGGATCTCTGCCAGGGCGTCTTCGGAGCCATGCATGCGCGTATTCATCAACTGCCCACCGTCACCGCCCTGGATCTTGATGACGAAGTCGTCGCCGTACTCGAACAGGCACAGGGCACCGCCGTTGTCAGGGATGGGGGTGGTGTCCAGTAGAACGAAACGTTTCATGGATGTCTCATGCAAAGGAAGGGCAAAGCGGCGCGGTAAGGACTAGCCTGAAGACAGACAATCGCCACGGAGCCATTGATGAAGCGCACCATTCTAACGGCCATTGCCCTGGCAGCGCTCTCGATAAGTTGGGTGCAGGCCCAGCAGCCCACGATTCCGGTGAGCCCACCGAGCATTCCCGGTTCGCCCGGCACCCCCACACCGATGCCATACCCGCCGGTCACGCCCAGCGGCGTACCCACGCCCAGCCCCGGAAGCGGACCGCCGTTGCTGCCGCCAATCGAAATGCCCAAGCCGCCCAAGGACCAGCCGATACCAGGGATGGAGCCAAAACCACCGAAGGCCAAGTCGCCGGGGGGGTAGGCCCAATGCTTGTTAATGAGATCACTGAATGGCAAAAACTTGTGGGAGCGAGCCTGCTCGCGATAGCGATAAACCGGTCAACATTGATGTTGGCTGATCCGACGCTATCGCGAGCAGGCTCGCTCCCACAGGTTCTGCATTTCAACTGACAGAGGAGAGCTAAACCTGCTGCGACAACAACTGCCCATCGGCCATGCGCAGGCGCTTGGACAGGGAAACGGCGAGGGCGCGGATGATCTTGGCGGCGATCTTCGGTGCATCGTTGAGCATTTTTTCCAGGGAATCCTTGCCCAGGTTCAGCAATTGGCAATCACTGGCGGCGATGCAACTGGCCGAGCGCCGTTCTCCGTCCAGCACCGCCATTTCCCCGAATGCCCGGCCGCTGCGCAGCGTGGCGATGGTGACGGGTTGACCGTCGGGGCCGGTTTTCTGCACGGCCACTTGCCCTGAATGGATGATGCACATGAAGCTGCCGGCATCGCCCTCGCGGAAAATCGCTTCCCCTTGGGCAATGGCGCTGATGCTGAAGTAGCCCGACGCCGCGGCGAAGTCGACAGGCTGCAACTGGTCGAACAGGCCGCAGTCCATCAGCCAGTCGCGGATTTCGTTGTTCAGTAAGGTTGGTTCTGACATGTCGTCACGGTCTTTTTCTTGTGTCTGGGGCGGTTGCAAGGGTTTGGATGTAAGGCGATTCCTTTGTGGGAGCAAGGCTTGCTCCCACATTGGGTGGTGGTATCAGAGCCCTGCGCATGGAGCTAAGACCCGGCCATCCGACGGAGTTCCTCAGACCAACCCCAAAACCTTCAAAACAAATGCATATTCGAGGGCTACGTCACGTAACCCCTGGTAGCGCCCGCTCATTCCGCCGTGGCCGGCGCCCAGTTCGGTCTTGAGCAGCAAGGGATTGTCATCGGTCTTGGTGGCGCGCAATTTCGCCACCCATTTGGCTGCTTCCCAATACTGCACGCGGCTGTCGTTGTAACCGGCGATCACCAGCAGCGCCGGGTACGCCTGGGCGCTGACGTTTTCGTACGGGGCATAGGCCCTGATCCGATCATAGACGGCGGGCTCCTCGGGATTACCCCACTCGTCGTATTCGGTGACGGTCAGCGGCAAGTCCGGGTCGAGCATGGTGTTAAGCACATCGACGAACGGCACTTCGGCAATCGCGACCTTGAACAGATCCGGGCGTTGATTGAGCACCGCACCGATCAGCAAGCCACCGGCACTGCCGCCGCTGATCGCCAGTTGATCGGCGCGGGTGACGCCATTGGCGATCAAATGCTCGGCGCAGGCGATGAAGTCGCTGAAGGTGTTGTGTTTGTGCTCCTGCTTGCCGGCGCGATACCAGGCTTCCCCCAGCTCACCGCCACCACGCACATGGGCAATGGCAAACGCCACGCCGCGATCGAGCAGGCTCAGCCGCCCATGGGAAAACCACGGATCGAGGCTCTCGCCATAGGCGCCGTAGCCATACAGGTACAGCGGCACCGGCTGGCCGAGGGCCTGGCGCTTGACCACCAGGCTGATGGGCACCTGCGTGCCGTCCGGTGCGGTCGCCCACAGCCGCTGGCTCACGTAGTCATCGGCATCGAATGGACCCAGGACCGGGGTTTGCTTGAGTACGACCTGTTCGCCGCTGGCCAGGTCCAGCTGGCGAATCTGTGCCGGACGGTTCAGCGCCTCGTAGCGCAAGCGAATGCGGGGGCTGACGAACTCCAGGCTGTTCTGCACATGCAGGCTGTAGGCCGCGTCCGGCAGTTGCACCCGATACGCCGGCAAACCCTGTGGGTGAACTTCGATGATGGGCAGGCCGCCTTCACGCAGGCTCAGGGTCATGGCGCTGGCGTTCAGGCTCAGGCCGTCGATCATCACCGTGTCGCTGTGGGGGATCAGGTTCTGCCAGTCGGCCTCGGTCGGCGCCAGGCCCGTGTCGGCAGCCTGGTACAGCGCGAAGTTGATCCCGTCGCGGTTACTGCGGATCAACCAGCTCCACTGACCGTCGAGCAAACCATGGTCGACGTCGTATTCATGGTCTTCCACCCGGGGCGCCAGGCAGGTGAAAGGCTGGTCTGGCTGTGTGGCGTCCAGGACCCAGACTTCACTGGTGGTTTTGCTGCCCAGGGACAGGATCAACTGTTTTTCCGAACTCGAACGGTAGCAATGCAGGAAAAAACGTCCGTCCGGCTCATGAAACACTTCTTCGGCCGCCGTTCCGTCCAGGCGATAGCGCCAAAGTTTGTGCGGGCGATGGGTGTCATCCAGCTCACCAAAGAACAGCGTCAGGCTGTCATTGGCCCAGGTCATGCTGCCGTCGCAATCCTCAAAGGACAGCTCACTGACTTTGTCATTGGCCAGCTCTTTGACGAACAGGGTGTAAATCTCGTCGCCAGTGGTGTCCAGGCTGTAAGCCAGACGCTGGTGGTCGGGGCTGATGCTGAAGGCACCCAGGGAAAAGAAACCGCCGCCAGCCAGCACGTTAGGGTCCAGCAACAATTGCTCGCGGCTTTCATCCACCGTCAGGCTGTCGTCCACCGGACGCGGGCAGCGGTAGTGACGTGGGTATTCGTCCCCGGCCGTGGTGCGGGTGTAATACAGGTACGGACCCCAAGGCGAAGGCAGGGACAGATCCGTCTCCAGGATCCGGCCCTTGATTTCCTGGAACAGGGTTTCGCGCAGTTCGGCCTGGTCAGCCAGTTGCGCGTCCTGATAGCTGTTTTCAGCCTTGAGGTAGTCGAGCACGGCGTCGGTGTCGCGCTCCTGCAGCCAGGCGTAGGGATCAACACCGGGGTCCCTGCGGGCAATCGGGGCGTTGCAAACGTGGGCAGATAGGGGCATGAAAGGCTCTCGAACGTTGTACGAAATAGGGACTGATGGCCGGTGTGGTTAGTTCGGTCAGCCACCTGCGGCGGCAGAAATTAACCGACAGATACTGCGGCACAGACCACTCGACAGACGCCGGGGCAGCCTGACGAGCGAAAAGCCGTTACTATAAGCGCCTATTTGCCTGCCTTGCCATGGACACCATGACCGAGAACGACTATCTGATCGCCTGGGGCCTCTATGCCTTCGCCGCCCTGGGCTGCCTGCTGGTATGGATGCGCATGACCCGCTGGATCTGGCGCTGGTTGCGCGAGCCCCTGCGCCTGTTGATGGCGGTGTTGCTGTTCAGCCCCACTATCGTCGACCCCGTGAAGGAACAGGTTGCTCCGGCCCTGGCCATCGTTGCCCTGGACGTGCTGTTCAAGGTCGGCAACAACGCCTGGCGTGCGGTATCCGATCTGTTCATGTACGGCATGATCGTCTTTGGTCTTTATTTGATCTTCGTGCTGATCCGCTTCCCCATCGAGCGTGCAGCCAGCGCTCGCAAGGAAAAAGCCGCTGCCGCCAAAGCCGCCGCCGCTGCCGATGAACTACAGGATGAGCAGCCGTTCGGCGTGGCGGGTGATGACCGTTACGGTCGCC
>NZ_WUUD01000013.1:170778-172681 GCF_009831705.1 Pseudomonas sp. PICF6
CGCATCGAACCGCGGCTGTAGCCAGGCTTGTCCCATTGAAGCGAGGGTCCGAGCATGTGTGAGTTACTGGGCATGAGCGCCAACGTGCCGACCGATATCGTGTTCAGCTTCACCGGGCTGATGCAGCGTGGCGGCAAGACCGGACCGCACCGGGACGGCTGGGGCATTGCCTTCTATGAAGGTCGTGGCCTGCGCCTGTTCCAGGACCCGGCCGCCAGCAGCGAGTCGGAAGTGGCGAACCTGGTGCAGCGCTATCCCATCAAGAGCGAAGTGGTGATCGGGCACATTCGCCAGGCCAATGTCGGCAAGGTCTGCCTGTCCAACACCCACCCGTTCGTACGTGAGTTGTGGGGCCGCAACTGGTGCTTCGCTCACAATGGCCAACTCGCCGATTTCCAGCCGGGCGCAAGCTTCTATCGTCCGGTGGGCGATACCGACAGCGAGGCGGCGTTCTGCGATTTGCTCAATCGCGTGCGCCAGGCGTTCCCGGAACCGGTGGAGGTGGAGCAACTGTTGCCGTCGTTGATCCAGGCCTGCACCGAATACCGCAGCAAGGGCGTGTTCAATTGCATGCTCAGCGATGGTGACTGGCTGTTCTGCTTTTGCTCGACCAAACTGGTCCAGATCACCCGTCGCGCGCCGTTCGGCCCGGCGCGGCTCAAGGATGTGGACGTGATCGTGGATTTCCACGCCGAAACCACGCCCAATGACGTGGTCACGGTAATTGCCACCGAACCCTTGACTGAAAACGAAACCTGGACCCGCTACGAACCGGGCCAATGGAGCCTGTGGCGGCGCGGCGAATGCGTCAGCCATGGCCAGACCGAATAAGGACTTCACGATTATGTTGCTCAGTTATCTACGGCTGGTGTTGTTCGCGGTAGGCCTGTTGGTGGGGGTGCAGGTGCCCGGTTTCATCAGCGATTACGCCAAGCGGGTCGAGGCGCACCTGATCGAAGCGCAGACCGGACTGAAAGGCTTCCAGGGCACCGCCAACCAGTTTTTCAAGGGCGACATGCAAGCGCTGGTGGCTCACTACCGTGCCAGCGAAGACCCGATCTTTCGCAGTGATGCTGACAGCCTGAACACCTTGCTCGTCCGTCAGCAGGCGTTGGACAAGCAATTCCAGGCAATGCAGGGGCCGTGGTACATCCGTTTGCTGCAAGTGGCACTGGCCGCTGACCCGGAAATTCGCAAGGAAACCTGGAACGGCTACAGCTACCAGATTCTCCTGACCCCCGAAGCGATGATCTGGGGCCTCAGTGGCGCCATGTTGCTGTCGTTTGGCCTGGAGTGCCTGTTCCGCCTGATCGACTGGGTGGTGCTGGGCGGCAGGCGTCTGCGCCAGAGCCGACCGATTGAAGAGCGCGATTTGCGCGGGCTGTAACATCGCTCGGAGGCTGAAAGCATCGCGAGCAGGCTCGCTCCCACATTGGACTCGAGACCCTGTGGGAGCGAGCCTGCTCGCGATGAGGCCCTCAAGGGCAGAAAAAATCTTACTTGGAAAGAAACCGCATCCCTTCTTCCAGCCCTCGCAAGGTCAGCGGGAACATGCGGTCCTCCACCAGTTCGCGCACGATGTTGGTCGACGCGGTGTAGCCCCAGGTGTCCTTCGGGTATGGATTGATCCAGATGAGTTTCTTGTACTTCTCCATGAAGCGCTGCATCCAGACATACCCCGGTTCTTCGTTCCAGTGCTCGACGCTGCCGCCGGCCTGGGTGATTTCATACGGGGCCATGGCGGCGTCGCCGATGAAGATCACTTTGTAATCGGCGCCATACTTGTGCAGCAAGTCTTG
Organism: Pseudomonas sp. PICF6; assembly: GCF_009831705.1. Lineage (NCBI taxonomy): Bacteria > Pseudomonadati > Pseudomonadota > Gammaproteobacteria > Pseudomonadales > Pseudomonadaceae > Pseudomonas > Pseudomonas sp. PICF6. The sequence goes on from NZ_WUUD01000013.1 coordinate 172,578, forward strand.
GGTCGAGGTGCGTTCGGAAGTGCGGCGCAGGTTGTTTTTCCACACTGATTCATAGACGAAGTTGTGGAAGTAGAAATACTCCAGGTGCTTGAACTCGGTCTTGC
>NZ_WUUD01000013.1:172691-210477 GCF_009831705.1 Pseudomonas sp. PICF6
TTGACGGTGTTGCGTCGCTCCGGGCGCATCTGGATATTCAGAAGGCCGGCGTCCCGGGCGGTGTGGTCGATAGTGCCATCGATGTCCAGTTCTTCGGCGGCCCCCTGGCGGGCAAACTTGCGCAGGCGGCGCAGGGCGACCTTGATATTACGGGTGCCCAGTTCCACCTGGTCGTCCAGATTCTTGTACTCGCGCTGGTCCCAGACCTTTACGGCTTTGCCCTGGCGCTTGCCGGCGTCACCAACGCGGATGCCTTCGGGGTTGAAACCGCCGGAGCCGAACGGGCTGGTGCCGCCGGTGCCGATCCATTTGTTGCCGCCGGCATGGCGTTCCTTCTGTTCTTCCAGGCGTTTCTTGAATTCCTCGATCAGCTTGTCCAGGCCGCCCAGGGACTGGATCTGCGCCCGCTCTTCGTCGGTCAGCGAGCGCTCGAACTCCTTGCGCAGCCAGTCTTCGGGAATCAGCGCCTGGAGATGATCATCGAGTTTCTCCAGGCCATTGAAGTAGGCGGCAAAGGCCCGGTCGAACTTATCGAAATGCCGTTCATCCTTCACCAGGATCGCCCGGGACAGGTAATAGAACTCGTCCATGTCGGCGAAGATCACCCGCTGTTTCAGGGCGTTGATCAGGTCCAGCAGTTCACGCACCGACACCGGCACCTTGGCGGCGCGCATTTCATTGAACAGGTTAAGCAGCATGGCAATCGCCCTCGCTCTTGTTGAAACGAAGAGGGTTCAGCGGGTGCCACGGCGGCTCATGAACGCCAGGCGCTCGAGCAGTTGCACGTCCTGTTCGTTCTTGACCAGGGCACCGGCCAGAGGCGGAATGGCCTTGGTTGGGTCGCGCTCGCGCAGCACCGCTTCGCCGATGTTGTCGGCCATCAGCAGCTTGAGCCAGTCCACCAGTTCGGAGGTGGAAGGTTTTTTCTTCAGGCCCGGCACCTTGCGCACGTCGAAGAACACGTCGAGCGCTTCGCTGACCAGGTCTTTCTTGATATCCGGGTAATGCACGTCGACGATTTTCTGCAGGGTGACGCGGTCGGGGAAGGCGATGTAGTGGAAGAAGCAGCGGCGCAGGAAGGCGTCCGGCAGTTCCTTTTCGTTGTTGGAGGTAATGATGATGATCGGCCGCTGTTTGGCCTTGATGGTTTCATCGGTCTCGTAGACGTAGAACTCCATCTTGTCGAGTTCTTGCAGCAGGTCGTTGGGGAATTCAATGTCGGCCTTGTCGATCTCGTCGATCAGCAGAATCACCCGCTCTTCGGACTCGAACGCTTCCCAGAGCTTGCCTTTTTTCAGGTAGTTGCGCACGTCGTGCACCTTGTCCACGCCCAACTGCGAGTCCCGCAGGCGGCTGACCGCATCGTACTCGTAGAGGCCTTGATGGGCCTTGGTGGTGGACTTGATGTGCCAGGTGATCAGGCGCGCGCCGAAGGATTCAGCCAGTTGTTCGGCCAGCATGGTCTTGCCGGTGCCCGGTTCGCCCTTGACCAGCAAGGGACGTTCCAGGGTGATGGCGGCGTTGACGGCCAGCTTCAGGTCATCGGTGGCCACGTAGGCGCTGGTGCCTTCGAACTTCATCTGTAATTTCCTCGAACGTGACGCCGGCCTGACGAGGCGGGGCGCGCGAAATAAATGTCGTGCCCGACTATAACGCGGTGCCCCGCCGACTGTGAACGCAGACGCTGTATTCAGTCTCTGAATGGAGCGTCACATGTTGACTCAGTCGGCCGACGGCGGCGGCTGCTCATACCGGGCATTGAAGGCCTGGACGAAACCGTTGCGCAGGATCTGCAGGAAGGCTTCGAAGGCGCTGATGTCCTGCTGATGGACATTGCCGCTGAGCTCCACCCGGGTGGCAAACTGGTTCTTGCGCTGGTTTTTCAGGGCCGTTTCTCCCGCGCCCACCAAGGCCTCCCAGACCGAACGGAAGATGTTCTTTTTTTCGTTTTCCACATCCTGCTGCCAGTCGAACACGTCAACGTCGCGCAATAGCGGTTTGATGTAGCCGCTGAGCTGGGCGTTCTCGGCTTCTGCCTCCACCACCAGATCGCCATGGCCGGCATTGAAATCGAATTTGCCATAGGCCGCGGCGAAATCGTTGAGGCGCTTGAGTTCGATGTCCCTGGCGCGCAAGCGGAAGTCGAAATCCTCGAAGTCGCTCAACGGGTCGAAGGTCGCCTGCACCTCCAGCGGCGCATGTTCGGCCACCAGGGCCTTGCCCTCGAAACGAGCGTCGCGCTTGCCTTCGGTGTCGACCACGTTGGTCAGGTTATAGAAGCTGGCATTGACGTCGGTAGCCCGCAGGTTAACGGGCGGCTTGGAGTTGAAGTTGCGGAACGTCACCTTGCCATCCCGGATCCGCACTTCGTTGAAGGTAATGGGCAGCAGCTTGCTCAGTTGCTCGCGCCAGTTGGTGCCCCGACCGGTCTGGGAGTTCTGCCGGTCGGCTCCGCCGTCGACGAAATTCACTTCGGGACGGACGAACTCCGCCTCGGCCACCACCGCATGGTCGTACCACAGCGAATGCCAGCTGACCGACAGGTCTATCAGTGGCGCCTCCACAAATGGCACGGGAACCTTGCCGTCGACCTTGACGATCTCCAGGCCGTTGATCCGGTAGGCCCCGCGCCAGAGCGCCAGGTCCACATCGGTCACCTGGCCGCGGTAGTCACCCATGTCGGCCAGTTTGTCGTTCAGGTAGTCGCGCACCAGGAACGGCAAGGTGAAATGCAGGGCCACCAGCACCGCAACGATGGCGGCGAAAGTCCACAGTGGCCAGCTGTATCGACGCTTCATTTCAGTCAGTCTCCCGCGTTGTTAAAACATTGACTGTTGTAACAACTGGAACGTTCGGTGCAACTGGACGCCCATGGGCAACAGGCATACCTTTAAGCGCTAAATCCCCGCTGCATTAAGGACCCAGTCATGAGCCGCATATTTGCTGACAACGCCCATTCCATCGGCAATACGCCACTGGTGCAGATCAATCGCATTGCCCCGCGTGGCGTGACCATCCTGGCCAAGATCGAAGGGCGCAACCCAGGTTACTCGGTCAAGTGCCGGATCGGCGCCAGCATGATCTGGGACGCCGAAAGCTCGGGCAAGCTCAAGTCCGGCATGACCATCGTCGAGCCGACTTCCGGCAACACCGGGATCGGTCTGGCGTTCGTAGCCGCCGCCCGCGGCTATAAGCTGATGTTGACCATGCCGGCCTCCATGAGCATCGAGCGGCGCAAGGTACTCAAGGCCTTGGGCGCGGAGCTGGTGCTCACCGATCCGGCCAAGGGCATGAAGGGTGCCATCGAGAAAGCGGCCGAAATCCTCGCCAGCGACCCTGCCAAATACTTCATGCCGCAGCAGTTCGATAACCCGGCCAACCCGGCCATTCATGAAAAAACCACCGGCCCGGAAATCTGGAACGACACCGACGGCGCTGTGGATGTGCTGGTGGCGGGCGTCGGCACCGGCGGGACCATTACCGGGGTTTCGCGATACATCAAGAACACCTGCGGCAAACCGATTCTGTCGGTGGCGGTGGAGCCTGTGGTTTCGCCGGTGATCACCCAGGCGATGGCGGGGGACGAGATCAAGCCCAGCCCCCACAAGATCCAGGGGATCGGTGCCGGGTTCGTGCCGAAAAACCTCGATCTGTCGATCGTCGATCAGGTCGAGCGGGTTACGGATGAGGAGTCCAAGACCATGGCCCTGCGCCTGATGCAGGAGGAGGGAATCCTGTGCGGCATTTCCTGTGGCGCGGCGATGGCTGTAGCCGTGCGCCTGGCGGAAAAGCCGGAAATGCAAGGCAAGACCATTGTCGTGATCCTGCCGGATTCGGGTGAGCGCTACCTGTCGAGCATGTTGTTCAGTGATCTGTTCACTGAGCAGGAGACTCAGCAGTAATCGTGCCCCCCAGCGACTGGTGAGCGAAGGTTATTGTGGCGAGGGGATTTATCCCCGTTGGACTGCGCAGTAGTCCCCAGAACAGCTCAGTCACCTCGAGGTGTCAGTTATGGGGGCGCTTCGCAACCCAGCGGGGATAAATCCCCTCGCCACAAGGGTGGGGGGATGTTCAGTTGCGCTGGCCTGGGAGCGGCTCTTTGGTCGCGCTCGCCGCTGGTTTCAATACCAGCCACAGCGCCGCCGCAATCAGCACCCCGCCATACAGGTGCGCCATCCCCAACGGTTCGTCCAGTAGCAATGCCCCCCATAACACGCCGAACGGCGGGATCAGGAAGGTCACGGTCATGGATTTGACCGGGCCAATGGAACTGAGCAGGCGGAAATAAAGAATGTACGCCAGCGCTGTACACACCAGGCCCAACCCCAGCAGCGACAGCCAGACGCTCCAGCCACCCCAACTGGCCGGAGGGTGACTGATGACGCTGTAGCCAAACAATGGCAACAGCAACACCGTGGCGCCGAACATGCTGCCCAGGGCCGCGAGACGGCTGTCCAGCCCGCCTTGATGATCAAGCCAGCGGCGGGCAAGGAACCCGGCGAAACCGTAGCAGGTGGTGGCGAGCAGACAGGAGAGGGCGCCCATCAGCAATTGCAGATCGAAGGCCACCGGCCCCGCGCCGGTCAGGATGCCGACGCCGAACAATCCCAGGAACACACCGCTGACCTTGGTCATGGTGAGTTTTTCGCTGAAGAACAGCGCGCCGATCAACACCCCCATCAAGGGTGTGGTGGCGTTGAAGATTGCCGAGTAACCGGCCGGCAGCACCTGGGCCGCCAGCGAATAAAACGTCGCCGGAATGCCCGAGTTGATCAGGCCCAGCACCATCACGATTTTCAGCTTGCCGCGAAAATTCCAGTCGATACGCATCAACGCCAGGATCACCAGCAAGCCGACAAAAGCGATGGACACGCGAAAAAATGCAGTGGGGATTGTGCCAATGACAGGGGCGATAATGCGCATGAACAGGAAACTGGCTCCCCAGATGGCGGCCAATGACAGCAAACGCAGGATATCAACGGGGTTCACAGCGCATTCCTTCCTTGATCGGGTCGCAAGTGTCGCCTCGCTCAAGACCGATGGCAATGGTTGCGTTGCCGCGCGATTGGCCTCTAAGCTCAGTCGCCAATAACAAGCATGACCCGCCGAGGTTTACCCTATGCCGCAGCCATGGCCCGCCGCCGATATCGCCCGTTCGATCCTCGAAGGCTTTGACGATTACCGTGAGCATTTCCGGCAGATCACCGATGGCGCCCGCGCCCGGTTCGAGCAGGCCCGTTGGCAGGAGGCACAAGAGGCGTCTGCGGCGCGGATCAACTTGTATGAAGAAAAGGTCTTCGAAACCGTCGCCCGCTTGCGCAAGGCTTTCGCAGCCGAGGCGCTGATGGACGTCAGTTGCTGGCCGCTGGTCAAAAGCGCCTACATCAGCCTGATCGACCTGCGTTTCGACGATGAGCTGTCCGAGACCTGGTACAACTCGATCTTCTGCGGGCTGTTCAGCCATGACCTGATCAGCGACGGCACCATGTTCATCCATACCACCCGGCCCAGCCTGCGCCGCGCCCGAGCCGCCCAGACCCGTACCTACAAACCTGAGGGCCAGCTGGACCGGATGCTGGCGGCGATTTTCGCCGATTACCGTTTCAGCGAGGATTACGCCGACTTGCCGGGCGATTTGCAGCGCCTTGAAGCCCAATTGCGGGAGAACCTGCCCGACTGGGTCTGCAAGGACCCGCAACTGACGGTGGAATTGTTTTCGTCGGTGCTCTATCGCAACAAGGGCGCCTACCTGGTGGGCCGGATCTATACGCAGGACGACCAATGGCCGTTGGTGATCCCGCTGCTGCACCGCGAAGGCCGGGGCATCCAGATCGATGCGCTGATTACCGACGAGGCGCAGGTGTCGATCATTTTCTCGTTCACCCGTTCTTACTTCATGGTGGACGTGCCGGTCCCGGCGGAATTCATCGGCTTTCTCAAGCGCATCCTGCCGGGCAAGCACATCGCCGAGCTGTACACCTCCATCGGTTTCTACAAACACGGCAAATCCGAGTTCTACCGGGCGCTGATCAACCATCTGGCGAATACCGACGACCAGTTCATCATGGCCCCTGGTGTACGTGGCATGGTCATGAGCGTATTCACCCTGCCGGGCTTCAACACCGTATTCAAGATCATCAAGGATCGTTTCTCGCCGTCGAAGAACGTCGACCGCGCGACCGTGATCGAAAAGTACCGGCTGGTGAAAAGCGTCGACCGGGTCGGGCGCATGGCCGATACCCAGGAATTCGCCGATTTCCGCTTTCCCCTGAGCAAGTTCGAACCGGCATGCCTGGAGGAACTGCTGGACGTGGCGCCGTCCACGGTGTCGGTGGAAGGCGACACGGTATTGATTCGTCACTGCTGGACCGAACGGCGCATGACGCCACTGAACCTCTACCTGGAAAACGCCAACCAGGACCAGGTGCGCGAGGCGCTGGAAGACTACGGCCTGGCGATCAAACAACTGGCGGCGGCCAACATCTTCCCTGGCGACATGCTGCTCAAGAACTTCGGCGTGACCCGCCACGGCCGCGTGGTGTTCTACGACTACGACGAAATCTGCTTTCTCACCGAAGCCAACTTCCGTCACATTCCCCAGCCGCGGACCCCGGAAGACGAAATGGCCTCCGAGCCGTGGTATTCCATCGGGCCGCTGGACGTTTTTCCCGAAGAGTTCCCACCTTTCCTGTTCGCCGACGCGGGGCAACGCAAACTGTTCGATCAACTGCACGGCGAGTTGTACAACGCCGATTACTGGAAGGGCCTGCAAGAGGCGATTCGGGCGGGCAAGGTGATCGACGTGTTCCCCTATCGGCGTAAAGATCTGGACAGCGAATAACCCCGAAGTCAGCGCAAAACCTCTGTGGGAGCGAGCCTGCTCGCGATAGCGGTGGATCAGCCAGCATTAATGTCGACTGACCCACCGCTATCGCGAGCAGGCTCGCTCCCACAAGGGAACAGCGGGCAGGCTGCCATGGGTCGGCGCAGCCTGCGCAAATCTGCGACAATCGGCCCCCTGCACAAACCGACGACCCTTGCGTACCTGATGACTGACCAAGCCCCCGCTATCGACAAGCTGCTGAAAAACCTCGACCACGCCATGCTCGCCGACCGTCACCGGTTGCGGCGTCAGTTGCTCGAGCTGCGCAAGAAACCCGACGAGGCCAAGCTGGCCCAGTGGGTGACGCGCATGCAGGCGTCGTGTGATCAGGTGTTGGCGCGCAAGGCCAGCCTGCCGGTCATCCGTTACGACGACAGCTTGCCGATCGCCGCCAAGCGCGACGAAATCAAGGACGCGCTGCTCAAGCACCAGGTGCTGATCATCGCTGGCGAAACCGGCTCGGGCAAAACCACGCAACTGCCGAAAATCTGCCTGGAAATCGGTCGCGGCCAGCACGGTTTGATCGGCCATACCCAGCCGCGGCGGATCGCCGCGCGTAGCGTGGCGAGCCGGGTCGCCGAAGAGCTGGCCACGCCGCTGGGGGCGCTGGTCGGTTACCAGGTGCGGTTCGAAGACCAGAGCGACGCCAACACTCTGATCAAGTTGATGACCGACGGCATCCTGCTGGCCGAGACCCAGAACGACCGTTACCTGGAACGCTACGACACGATCATCGTCGACGAAGCCCACGAGCGCAGCCTGAACATCGATTTTTTGCTCGGCTACCTCAAGACCCTGCTGCCGCGTCGCCCGGACCTTAAAGTCATCATCACCTCGGCGACCATCGACCTGGAGCGTTTTTCCAAGCACTTCGATGACGCGCCGATCGTGGAAGTCTCGGGTCGCACCTTCCCGGTGGACACCTGGTATCGCCCGTTGACCCTGGAGCAGGACGAGGAGGGCAACCGCGTCGAGGATGACTTGACCGTCGACCAGGCGATCCTCGCCACCCTCGATGAAATCGCCGCCTATGAGCGTAGCGAACGCCGCAGCCCCGGTGATGTGCTGGTGTTCCTGCCGGGCGAGCGGGAGATTCGCGACGCGGCGGAAATGCTGCGCAAGGCCCAGCTCAAACACACCGAAATCCTGCCGTTGTATGCGCGGCTGTCGCCAGCCGAACAGCAGCGGATCTTCCAGTCCCACCCTGGCCGTCGCGTGGTGCTGGCGACCAACGTCGCTGAAACGTCGCTGACCGTGCCGGGCATCCGCTACGTGATTGACAGCGGCACCGCGCGCATCAGTCGCTACAGCTATCGCGCCAAGGTCCAGCGCCTGCCCATCGAAGCCATTTCCCAGGCCAGCGCCAATCAGCGCAAGGGCCGCTGCGGGCGGGTCGAGCCGGGGATCTGCGTGCGGTTGTACAGCGAGGAGGATTTCCTCGGCCGGCCGGAATTCACCGACCCCGAGATCCTGCGCACCAACCTGGCGGCGGTCATCCTGCAGATGTTGCACCTGCGCCTGGGGGAGATTACCGATTTCCCGTTCATCGAACCGCCGGACGGCAAGGCCATCAGCGACGGCTTCAACTTGCTGCAAGAGCTGTCGGCGGTGGACCGCAACAGTCAGTTGACCCCGCTGGGCCGCCAGTTGGCGCGCTTGCCGGTGGACCCGCGCATGGGCCGTATGCTGCTGGAAGCGGCGAAACTGGGCAGCTTGCAGGAAGTGCTGATCGTCGCCAGCGCCATGTCGATCCAGGACCCGCGCGAGCGTCCACCGGAGCGTCAGCAGGCGGCTGACCAGGCCCACGCCCAGTGGAAAGACCCCGACTCGGACTTCGCCGGGCTGGTCAATCTGTGGCGCGGTTTCGAAGAGCAGCGCCAGGCCCTGACCGCCAGCCCGCTGCGCAACTGGTGCCGCAAGAATTTCCTCAACTACCTGCGCCTGCGCGAGTGGCGCGATTCCCATCGCCAGTTGAGCTTGATCTGCCGCGACATGCAGTTGAGCCTCAATAAAGAGCCGGCTGATTTCCCGAAACTGCACAAGGCGGTGCTTTCCGGCCTGCTGAGCCAGATCGGTCAGAAAACCGAAGACGGCGACTACCTCGGTGCCCGTCAACGACGGTTCTGGGTTCACCCCTCGTCAGGCTTGGGCAAGAAGCGTCCGCAATGGCTGATGACCGCCGAACTGGTGGAAACCACCAAGCTGTACGCGCGCATGGTGGCCAAGATCGAACCGGACTGGATCGAACCGCTGGCCGGCCACCTGATCAAGAAAAACCACTTCGAACCCCATTGGGAGAAAAAGCGCGGGCAGGTGGTGGCGTATGAGCAGATCACCCTGTTCGGGCTGATCGTGGTCGGTCGCCGGCCGGTGCATTACGGGCCGGTGGACCCGGTGGTGTCGCGGGAACTGTTCATCCGCGAGGCGCTGGTGCGCGGCGAGATCCAGTCCCGGGCCAAGTGCCTGAGTGCCAATACCCAACTGCTGGAGCAACTCGACGAACTGGAAGCCAAGGCCCGCCGTCGCGACATCCTGGCGGACGAGGAAACCCTGTTCGCCTTCTACGATGCGCGCTTGCCGGCCGAGATCCACCAGACCGCGACCTTCGACAGCTGGTACCGGATCAACAGCCAGAAAGACCCGCAACTGCTGATCATGCGCGAAGAAGACGTGCTGGCCCGCGAGGCCAGTGAAGTCACTGCCGCGTACTACCCCGACACGTTGCGCGTCGGTGAGCTGACCTTGCCGCTGAGCTACCATTTTGAACCCAACCATCCCCGCGACGGCGTGACCTTGCGCGTGCCGGCACCGCTGCTGCCCATGTTGCCGCCGGAGCGTCTGGAATGGCTGGTGCCCGGGATGATCGAAGCCAAGTGCATCGCCCTGGTGCGCAACCTGCCCAAGGCCCTGCGCAAAAACTTCGTGCCCGTGCCGGATTTCGTCAAGGCCGCGCTGCAACGCATCACCTTTGCTGAGGGTTCGTTGCCGCAATCCCTGGGCCGCGAACTGCTGCGCATGACCGGCGCGCGGGTCAGCGACGAAGCCTGGGCGGAAGCTGCGCAGCAGGTGGAAAGCCATCTGCGCATGAATCTGGAAATCGTCGACGGCCAGGGCAAGTTTCTCGGCGAAGGCCGTGACCTGGCCGAGTTGACGGCGCGCTTTGCCGAAGCCAGCCAGGCCGCCTTGGCCGTGCCGCAGACGGCGAAAAGCCAGGCGCCGGTGGAAGCGAAAATCTTCGCCCCGGTGGCCGAGAAAACCCAACAGAAGATTGCCGGGCTGTCGATGACGGTGTACCCGGCGCTGGTGGAAGAGGGCGGTGTGGTCAAGGAAGGCCGTTTCCCGACCCCGGCTGAAGCCGAGTTCCAGCACCGTCGCGCCTTGCAGCGGTTGCTGATGCAGCAATTGGCAGAATCGGCCAAGTTCCTGCGCGGCAAACTGCCCGGGTTGACGGAACTTGGCCTGCTGTACCGCGAACTGGGACGCATCGACAGCCTGGTGGAAGACATCCTGCTGGTCAGTCTCGACAGCTGCGTGCTGGAAGGCGAGGCGAGCCTGCCCCGTGATGGCGCCGCACTAGCATCCCTGGCCGAGCGCAAACGCGGCGGCTGGACCGAACACGCCGAACGCCTGGCGAAGCTGACCCTGGAGATCCTCAAACTCTGGCACGGCCTGCAAAAACGCTTCAAGGGCAAGATCGACCTGGCCCAGGCCGTGGCGCTGAACGACATCAAGCAGCAACTCAGCCATCTGGTGTACCCGGGATTTGTGCGCGAAACCCCGCATCAGTGGCTCAAGGAGCTGCCACGCTACCTCAAGGCCATCGAGCAGCGCTTGGAGAAACTCGGCAGCCAGGTGCAGAAGGACCGGGTCTGGAGCGGTGAACTGTCGAACCTCTGGGCCCAGTACCAGACCCGCGCCAGCAAACACGCCCAGGAAGGCAAGCGCGACCCGCAACTGGAGCTGTACCGCTGGTGGCTGGAGGAATACCGGGTGTCGCTGTTTGCCCAGCAACTGGGCACCAAGGTGCCGATTTCGGATAAGCGCTTGAGCAAGCAGTGGGGGCAGGTGGAGCCCTGACCCCGGCGCAAGACCTGTGGGAGCGAGCCTGCTCGCGATAGCGGTGGGTCAGTCAACATTGATGCTGGCTGATCCAGCGCTATCGCGAGCAGGCTCGCTCCCACAGGGTTTGGTTTTGTAATTCACTGAGAATGGGCCAAACGCCAGCGTTTATGGCAAACTTCGCGCCTATAAATGCCGGTCCCGTGGTTTTTAGCGTCGATGATCACGGGCGGATCGGAATAAAGCGCTGCCAGGTCTGCTTCCCCTGGATGGGAAAAGACCCCTTGTGTGTTGGTACGTCGGTGCCAACGCTTTCTGCCTGAACAGATCAGAGACACGACCATGCATAACGTCGTCATCAGCGGCACCGGCCTGTACACCCCGGCCAACAGCATCTCCAATGAAGAGCTGGTGCAGTCTTTCAATACCTACGTCGCGCAATTCAACGCCGACAATGCCCAAGCCATCGAGCGGGGAGAAGTCGAGGCGTTGACCGAATCCAGCGCGGCGTTCATCGAAAAAGCTTCTGGCATCAAGAGCCGCTTTGTCATGGACAAGGATGGCATCCTCGACCCGCAACGCATGACCCCGCGCCTGCCCGAGCGCTCCAACGACGAGTGGTCGGTGCTGTGTGAAATGGCCGTCGGTGCCGCGAAACAGGCCCTGGAACGCGCCGGCCGCACCGCCGCCGACATCGATGGTGTGATCGTCGCCTGTTCCAACCTGCAGCGTCCGTACCCGGCCATCGCCATTGAAGTCCAGGAAGCGCTGGGCATCGAAGGTTTTGGTTACGACATCAACGTGGCCTGTTCCTCGGCGACGTTCGGCATCCAGGCCGCGGCCAACAGCGTACAACTGGGCCAGGCCCGGGCGATCCTGATGGTCAACCCTGAAGTGTGCACCGGCCACCTGAATTTCCGCGACCGCGACAGCCACTTCATCTTCGGCGACGCGGCCACCGCGGTGATCATCGAACGGGCGGACCTGGCGACCTCGCCGTATCAGTTCGACGTGGTCAGCACCAAGCTGCTCACCAAATTCTCCAACAACATCCGCAACAACTTCGGCTTCCTCAACCGCGCCGGGGAAGAGGGGATCGGCAGCCGTGACAAGTTGTTTGTCCAGGAAGGTCGTAAAGTCTTCCGCGATGTCTGCCCGATGGTGGCCGAACTGATTGGCGTGCACCTGGAAGAAAATCAGCTGAGCGTCGGTGAAGTGAAGCGTTTCTGGCTGCACCAGGCCAACCTGAGCATGAACCACCTGATCGTGCGCAAGCTGCTGGGTCGCGAAGCCACCGAAGAAGAAGCGCCGGTGATCCTCGACCGCTACGCCAACACCAGTTCGGCGGGTTCGGTGATTGCGTTTCACTCCTACCAGGATGATTTGCCCAGCGGTTCGGTCGCCGTACTCAGCTCGTTCGGCGCCGGCTATTCGATTGGCAGCGTGATTCTGCGTAAGCATTGATCCTCTGGCGGCGACGAATTTTTTGTGGGAGCAAGGTCATGTGGGAGCAAAGCTTGCTCAAGAAACAGGCAGCGCGGTTTATGAAGGACCGCGTCGCCCGCATCGCGGGCAAGCCTTGCTCCCACATCAGCCCCCTCGCCACAACCGCGATCTATTCAGCAATGGGCGTTGAATGACCGTCACCGACGACACACAACTGCTCCAACGCCTCCTGGCCGGTGAGCAGCAGGCCTTCAAAGAGCTGGTCAGCACCTACCAGAGCCCGATGCGCGCCGTGGCCTACGCCATCGTGGGCAGTCGGCATGCCGATGAAGTGGTGCAGGACGCCTGGTTGTCAGTGGTGCGCAACCTCAATGGCTTCCAGGGCCGCTCCAGTCTCAAGACCTGGCTGCTGACCATCACCGCCAACGCCGCCAAGGGCCGCTACAAGCAGAACCGTCGGGAGGTGTTGCTCGATGATCTGCCGTCGCCCCACGGCACCCTGGGCGATGATCGTTTCGCCGCGGATGGCCATTGGCTGCTAGCACCGTTCGCCTGGCATCAGGACACACCGGAGGCGCTGCTCACGATGAGTGAGCTGCGCGAATGCCTCGAGCACACGCTGCTCAGTCTGTCGCAACTGCAAAGCAGTGTCTTGACCCTGCGCGAACGTCAGGGCCTGGAACTGGAAGACATCTGTAATCTTCTGGACATCTCGCTCTCCAACGTACGTGTGCTGTTGCATCGGGCACGGCTGAAGGTCTTTGCGACCGTAGAACATTTCGAGGAAACCGGCGAATGCTGACCTGTAAGGAACAAGTGGCGCGCTCCAGCGATTTTCTCGACGGCCAACTGAGTTTTCGTGAGCGCCTTATGGTGCGCCATCACCTGATGTTCTGTGCCACGTGCCGGCGTTTCATTCGCCAGATGCGCCTGATGCAGGCCACGCTCAGAAAGCTGCCTGAATCGCCGGTTCCCAATCTGGATCAGTTGGCTGAAAAACTCGCGGCCGAGCGCCGTAAAAATATTCGCTGAGTCCCAGACACCCCTACGCCCCTGTGGGAGCGAGCCTGCTCGCGATGGCATTGTTTCATTCGACATCAATGCCGGCTGATTGACCGCTATCTCGAGCAGGCTCGCTCCCACTGGTATTGGTGCATCGGTTATTCCCTTTCGAAGTAAAAAGTTCCCCTGTCATAAAATCTTTATCTGACAGCAACTGCGCTGACACAACCCATCGCCAAGATCCCCTCCAACACCAGCGGGCTCAGTTCCGCGTGTTTTCTAACGGCATAGACTACCAACAGGGGAATTCTTCGATGATCCGTAAGCACTTCGCAGGTGTTGCCGCCAGCGCACTGGCAATGGCAGTAACCGCCCAGGCTTTCGCCGGCACCGTCACCACCGATGGCGCCGATATCGTGGTCAAAACCAAGGGCGGCCTTGAGGTCGCTACCACCGACAAAGAGTTCAGCTTCAAGCTTGGCGGTCGTTTGCAGGCTGACTACAGCCAGTTCGACGGTCTCTACACCGATAATGGTAAATCGGCTGATGCCGCTTACTTTCGTCGCGCTTTCCTGGAACTGTCCGGCGTGCTGTACACGGATTGGGCCTACACCATCAGCTACGACTTCTCGCATAACGCCGGCAGTTCAGACGACGGTTACTTTGACGAAGCGTCCATGGCCTACAATGGCTTCAAGCCGGTCTCGATCAAATTCGGTCGTTTCGACCCGGATTTCGGCCTGGAAAAAGCCACCAGTTCCAAGTGGGTGACCGCGCCGGAGCGTAACGCCGCTTACGATCTGATCGACTGGGCCAACGGCCACCAGAACGGTCTGGGTCTGCAAGCGTCCAGCACCTTCGCCGATTCGTTCTATGCCTCCGCTGGCGTATTCGCCAAGGACAACAACGACACCGACGGCGACAGCGTCAAGCAGGTCAACGGTCGCTTCGTATTCGCGCCGATGCATGACTCCGGCAACGTCCTGCACTTCGGTGTGAACGTCGCCTCCCGTGACGTCTCCGACACCGTATTCGATGCACGTTACCGTTCCCGCCTGGGCATGCGTGGCGTCGAAACGCTGGGTGGCAACGATGCCGGCCCTAACGGCAACCGTCCGTTGCTGGGTGGCGCGAACAACTCGCCGGCCGGTTCGTACGACACCGACACGGCGTTCGGCCTGGAAGCCGCTTTCGCCATGGGGCCTGCGTCGATCCAAGGTGAATACATTTCGCGTAAAACCAAGGCTGACAGCGATGCCTTCGAAGACATCAAAGGCCACGGCTTCTACGTCCAGGGTGCCTATACCATCACTGGTGAGTCCCGTGGCTATAAAGTCGGCAAGTTTGACGCGATCAAACCCCAGAACAAATCCATCGGCGCCTGGGAAGTGTTCTATCGCTACGACAGCATGACCGTCGAAGACGACAACATCACCACTGCCTCCGCGACCCGTGACGTGGGCGATGCCGAAGCCAAGGTGCACAACCTGGGTGTGAACTGGTACGCCAACGAAGCGGTGAAAATCTCCGCTGCCTACGTCAAGGCCAAGGCCGACAACGTGACCAATGCCAACGGCGACGACGATGGTGACGGTTTTGTCATGCGCGCCCAGTACGTGTTCTAAGTCGTGCTGATTTGATTCAACGCTTCATGTTTCATCCGTTATAGCTCCTTTGAACCCCGCCTCTGGCGGGGTTTTTTTTTACGTCCGTCCGCTCAGGATCGGCGATACTCGCCCCATCCGCATTCTGGATATCGGGGAGCCGCATGCCGCTACACGTTCTGGACAGCCTGTCCGCCATCGCGCCGCAAGAGTGGGACGCACTGGTGCCCGTCAATCAACCTTTCCTGCGCCACGCTTTCCTCACGGCCCTGCAAGACAGTGGCAGCCTGGGCCCGCAATCAGGCTGGCAGGCCGAGCATCTGCTGCATATTGAAGACGGGCGTGTGCTGGCGGCTCTGCCCAGTTATCGCAAGTGGCATTCCTACGGCGAGTACGTGTTCGACCATGCCTGGGCCGACGCCTGCGCCCGGGCCGGGATCGACTATTACCCCAAGCTGTTGACGGCGGTGCCGTTCAGCCCGGTCAGTGGCCCGCGGCTGCTGGCGGCGAGTGGGGAAGACGGGTTGGAGTTGCTTGCCAGCCTGCCGGGTTATCTGGAAATCGAATCGCTCTCCAGTGCCCACATCAACTTCACCGATGCCTTTACCGACGCAGCGCTGGCCGGGCAGGAGGGCTGGCTGCAGCGGATTGGTTGCCAGTACCACTGGCGCAATCGCGGTTATCGGGACTTCCAGGATTTTCTCGACGCGCTCAGTTCCCGCAAACGCAAGCAGATGCGCAAGGAACGTGAGCAAGTGGCGGGGCAGGGCATCGAGTTCCAATGGCTGGAAGGTCATCAACTGGACCAGGCCCAGTGGGATTTTGTCTACGCCTGTTACGCCAATACTTACGCGGTGCGTCGGCAAGCGCCGTACCTGACCCGGACGTTTTTCAGTCTGCTGGCCGAGCGCATGCCCGAGGCCATTCGCGTGGTGTTGGCCAAGCAAGGTTCACGGCCGGTGGCGATGGCGTTCAGCCTGGTGGGCGGTGACAGTTTTTATGGGCGTTACTGGGGTTGCCTGGCGGAATTCGACCGTTTGCACTTCGAGACCTGTTTTTATCAGGGCATGGATTACGCCATTGCCCACGGCTTGCAGCGTTTCGATGCCGGTGCCCAGGGCGAGCACAAACTGATTCGTGGTTTCGAGCCGGTGATCACCCGTTCCTGGCACTACTTGCGCCATCCTGGCCTGAAGGCGGCGGTTGCAGACTTTCTGGTCCGGGAGCAGGAGGGCGTGTTGGCGTATGCCGAAGAGGCGAAGACCGCACTGCCTTATCGGCAATGCTGATCTTCGCCGGCGTGACTCAGCTGTTTTCCTTGCCCAGCCAGCGGTAAGCAACACCGCCAACGATGGCGCCGAGCAACGGTGCCACCCAGAACAGCCACAATTGCTCGATGGCCCAGCCGCCGACGATCAGTGCCGGACCGGTACTGCGGGCCGGGTTGACGGAGGTGTTGGTGACCGGGATCGAGATCAGGTGAATGAGCGTCAGGGCCAGGCCGATGGCAATCGGTGCCAGGCCGGCTGGCGCACGTTTGTCGGTGGCGCCGAGGATGATCAGGATGAACATTGCCGTCATGACCAGCTCAGTCACAAAGCCGGCCACCATGGAGTACTGACCGGGCGAATGTTCGCCGTAACCGTTCGCTGCCAGGCCGGAAGCGGCCAGGTCGAAGCCTTCCTTGCCGCTGGCGATGAAGTAGATCAACGCGGCGGCGAGCACCCCTCCAATGAGCTGGGCAATGATGTAGGCAGGCAGTTCCTTGGCCGGAAACCGCCCGCCTACGTACAAGCCCACCGACACGGCCGGGTTCAGGTGGCAACCTGAGATATGGCCGATGGCGAACGCCATGGTCAACACCGTCAGGCCGAATGCCAGGGCAACCCCCAGCACGCCAATCCCGGAAGCGGCCAATACAGCGCTGCCACAGCCGCCCAACACCAGCCAGAACGTACCCAACAACTCAGTCGTTGATCGTTTGAGTAAAGACATAAGCATCCTTGATAGAACAGTCGTGATAATCGGTTATGCATCCAGCAGAGTTACGACAGGTTCATCTCCAGAACCTGGGCTGAGTACAGCAGAACGTTGCGACAAATCCAGCGGCATTAAAAAACCGCCAGAGTCATGGACTGTGGCGGTTTCGGCCTTGGACGGTGGGGAGTATGCGGTTGCGGTGTGGGCTAAATGGATCCTGGACAGAATTTTTCAGAATGGCGCTCGGGCGCTGGGCTGTGGGA
Source organism: Pseudomonas sp. PICF6 (assembly GCF_009831705.1). Taxonomy (NCBI): domain Bacteria; kingdom Pseudomonadati; phylum Pseudomonadota; class Gammaproteobacteria; order Pseudomonadales; family Pseudomonadaceae; genus Pseudomonas; species Pseudomonas sp. PICF6. The sequence goes on from NZ_WUUD01000013.1 coordinate 189,929, forward strand.
GCAAAGCTTGCTCGCGAGGCAGGCGCCTCGGGCCATCCGGGAGACCGCGTCATCTTCATCGCGGGCAAGCCTTGCTCCCACACGACTCCCACGCCTCCTGTCTGTAGAAGCCAACCCGGTTCAGTCGATGCCCACAAACCCACCCGTCTGATGCTGCCACAGCCGCGCATACAACCCGCCATGGGCCAGCAGTTCGGCATGGCTGCCGGTCTCGGCGATGCGGCCGTTTTCCAGCACCACCAGTCGGTCCATTCGCGCGATGGTGGAGAGGCGGTGGGCGATGGCGATCACGGTCTTGCCTTGCATCAGGGTCTCGAGGCTTTCCTGGATCGCCGCTTCGACTTCCGAGTCCAGTGCTGACGTCGCTTCGTCCATAATCAGGATCGGCGCATCCTTGAGCAGCACCCGTGCGATGGCAATACGCTGACGCTGGCCGCCGGACAGCTTCACTCCGCGTTCACCCACATGGGCATCAAAACCGCTGCGGCCTTCAGCGTCCGACAGCAGTGGGATGAACTCATCGGCGCGGGCCTTGTGCACCGCCGCCCAGAGTTGCGCATCGGTGGCGTCGGGTTTGCCGTAGAGCAGGTTGTCGCGAATGGAACGGTGCAGCAGCGACGTGTCCTGGGTGATCATGCCGATGCGCTCGCGCAGGCTTTCCTGGCCCACTTCTGCGATGTCCTGCCCATCGATCAGAATGCGCCCGCCTTGCACGTCATACAGACGCAGCAGCAGGTTGACCAGCGTGGATTTGCCCGCACCGGACGGGCCGATCAGGCCGATCTTTTCCCCCGGCTTGATCACCAGGTTCAAGTCGCCGATCACCCCGCTTTTCTTGCCATAGTGGAAATCCACATGCTCGAAGCGCACTTCGCCACGGGCCACCGCCAAAGGCTTGGCCTGATCGCGGTCGGTAACGCTGACGGGCTGGGCGATGGTCTGCAAACCGTCCTGGACCATGCCGATGTTTTCGAAGATGCCGTTGACCACCCACATGATCCAGCCGGACATGTTGACGATACGGATCACCAACCCGGTCGCCAGGGCAATCGCGCCCACGCTGATCAGCGACTGGGTCCAGAGCCACAGGGCCAGCGCCGTGGTGCCGACAATCAGCAGCCCGTTCATGCTGGTGATGACCACGTCCATGCTGGTGACCACGCGGCCGGCCAATTGGGCTTTCTCGGTCTGCTCCTGGATGGCTTCGCGGGCGTATTGCTGTTCGAAGTTGGTGTGGGCGAACAGCTTCAGCGTGGTGATGTTGGTGTAGCCGTCGACGATCCGGCCCATGAGTTTGGAGCGGGCATCGGACGATACGACGGAGCGCTCCTTGACCCGCGGCACGAAGTAGCAGAGTGCACCGATGTAGGCGGCGATCCAGATCAGCAGCGGGATCATCAGGCGCCAGTCGGCTTCGGCAAACAGCACCAGTGAGCTGATGGCGTAGATCAGCACGTGCCACAGCGCGTCCACGGCCTGCACCGCTGAGTCGCGCAAGGAGTTGCCGGTCTGCATGATGCGCTGGGCGATGCGTCCGGCGAAGTCGTTCTGGAAAAAGTTCAGGCTCTGCTTGAGCACGTAGCTATGGTTTTGCCAGCGGATCAGGCTGGTCATGCCGGGGCTCAAGGTCTGGTGCACCAGCAGGTCATGCAAGGCCACGAAGATCGGCCGGAAAACCAGCGCCACCACCGCCATCCACGCCAGCTCCAGGCCGTGGAGCTTGAAGAAGTCCACGTTCGGCGTGCCCTGGGTCAGGTCGATGATGCGGCTCAGGTAGCTGAATAGCGCCACCTCGATCAGTGCGCCGATCAGGCCCACCACCAGCAGCACGGCGAAGCTGGGCCAGACTTGTTTCAGATAATAGGTGTAGAAGGGCAGGACGCGGTTCGGTGGTGCCGAGGTAGGGGCGTCGCGGAAAATGTCGATCAGTGTTTCGAAACGGCGATAAACCATGGGTACATAGCCCGGGCCGGGCTCTCCTTTTTTCCTGTGAGCGGCGCGGGATCGCCGCCGCCGCTCAGGCTTGCCCTGTGCTGTTTAGTCGATGCGCTTGGCCGACTTGATGATCACAGGATCGATCGGCACGTTTTGCATGCCTTGTTTGGTGGTGGTCTGGGAGTTGACGATGATGTCCACCACGTCCATGCCCTTGACCACTTTGGCGAACACTGCGTAACCGGCGTCACGGCCCGGGTCGAGGAACGCATTGTCGGCCACGTTGATGAAGAACTGGCTGGTGGCCGAGTTCGGGTTGGAAGTACGCGCCATCGACAAGGTGCCACGAACGTTATGCAGGCCATTGCTGGCTTCGTTCTTGATCGGTGCCTTGGTGTCTTTCTGTTGCATCTGTTGGGTGAAACCGCCGCCCTGGGCCATGAAGCCCGGGATCACGCGGTGGAAAATCGTGTTGTTGTAGAAGCCGCTGTCCACGTACTCAAGGAAGTTCTTGGTACTGATCGGCGCCTTGACCGGATCCAGCTCGATTTCGATCTGACCGTTGGTGGTGTCCAGCAATACGTGGGGCGCCTTGGTCGGCTGCGCGGCCATCAGGTTGGCGGCAAACAGGACGGAGCCGGCGGCGAGGGCGATTTTTTTCAGCATGGGTTCAGTGATCCTGAGTAGTTGAGTCGATTGCGGTCAAAAATTCGAGCAGGGTTTGGTTGAAGCGCTCGGGTTGATCCAGCGGGGTCGCGTGCCGTGAGTCGGCAATGACCACCAGCCGGGCATCGGGCAGCAGTTTCACATAGGCCTCTTTCAAGGCCACGGGGGTGTAGTCGTGGTCGGCGCAAATGACGAGGGTTGGACAGGCCACCTGCGACAGTCGTTCCTGAACCCCCCAACCCACAATGGCATCGAAGCTGGCGAGATAAGCACGTTTGTCGTTTTTTGCCCAGCGCCGGGCCATTTCCAGGCGTAACTCGGTCTGTTGCGGTTTGGGGAACAACTTGGCGCCCAAGGCCTTGCCAATGGTTTCAAGGCTCAGAAGGCGCATCAGGCTCCAGCGCTTGAACCATTGCCAGCAGTCATCAGGCGTGCGGACTTTGACTTGCGGCGCGCTGTTGACGATGCACAGGCTCTTGACCCGCCCTGGCTCATCCACGGCCAGTTGAAAACAAATCATGCCGCCCATGGACCAGCCCACCAGATGCACCGGGCCTAGGTCCAGGTGTTCGAACAGGGCGATCAGGTCGGCGCTGAAACCTTCGATGCTGTAAGGCCCGCGAGGTTTGTCGGAGCGTCCATGGCCACGCACGTCCACTACGATCAAACGGTAGTGGGCGGACAATACCGGGATCTGTTTTTCCCAGTCGCGGGTGCTCGAGCCCAGCCCGTGGACCAGAATCAAGGGCGCGCCGTGGCCATATTCCTCGTAGTGCAAGTTGCAATCTTCGTGGGCGAAATAGGCCATTGGCAAAATCCTTGTCAGGCTTGTTCAGGGGCGGCGAACGGCGCATCCAGCGGCGCGGTGTCGAAGGTGCGCAGCAGTTCGATGAGGATTTGCGTGGCCGGGCCCAAGGGTTTTTCCTTGTTGGAAAAAAGATAGAAGGTGGAGTTACGGCTGCCGCCTTGTTCCAAGGGTAGACGCTTGAGCAAGCCCTCCTTGAGTTCCCGCTCGATCATGTGCCGTGGCAGCCAGGCGAAGCCCAGGCCGCTGCCGACGAACGTCGCGGCGGTGGCCAGGCTGCCGACGGTCCAGCGTTGCTCGGCCCCCAGCCACCCGACGTCGCGGGGTTGCTGGCGACCGGAGTCGCGAATCACCACCTGCAATTGGCTTTCCAGGTCTTGGAAGTTCAGTTCGCGGTTGAGGCGATGCAGGGCGTGTTCGGGATGGGCCACCGCGACGAATTCAACATCGCTCAGTTCGGCGCCCAGGTAACCGGGAATGCTGAAGCCGCTGATGGCTAGGTCCGCCACGCCTTCGAGCAGCACTTCCTCGACACCCGATAGCACTTCTTCGCGCAGGCGCACGCGACAGCCACGGCTTTGCGGCATGAACGCGGTCAAGGCACGTACGAGGCGGGCGTTGGGATAGGCGGCATCGACCACCAGCCGCACTTCCGCTTCCCAGCCTTGCTCCATGTGATGGGCCAAGTCTTCCAGTTGGCTGGCCTGTTTCACCAATTGACGGGAACGACGCAGCAATACGCCGCCGGCTTCGGTCAACACGGCCTTGCGCCCATCGATACGCAGCAACGGCACGCCGAGCTGGTCCTGCATGCGGGCCACGGTGTAACTCACCGACGACTGGGAGCGGTGCAGCACCTCGGCGGCCTGGGCGAAGCCGCCGTGGTCGACCACCGCTTGCAAGGTTCGCCATTGATCCAGGGTCACGCGGGGCGCTTTCATATTGAGCTCCTCTTGTCCTAAGCTGGCGGTCCCTTGGTGGAGACTGCCTAATGAAAAAAATCTGTTGTGTGGTGCTGGCCCTGTTGCCGCTGACTGCGTTCGCGTACCCGATCGATGTGGAAAAACACCTCAACGGCCTGAGCATCGACTACACCGCCTATGACACCGACGCCGACATCGGCTCCATTCAGGTCAACAACTACGGCGGCACCGACGCGGCCTGCACTGTGGTGTTTCGCAACGGCCCTGAAGCGCCACGTACCCGCAAGATCGAAGTCGCCGCCGGCAAGTTCAAGAACGCCACCGCCAAGTTCAACCGCAACATCATCAAGCTGCGCATCACACTGACCTGCCAGCCGAAATAAGTCGGTGACACAGGAGCGAGCTAATCCTTGCTCCGCTTATAAACGAATTTATCGATGTTTTGCAGCAATTATTTGCGCTTTTTGATCGATGTAACCATGTTTAAGCTTCACTCCATCGACTGACAACATTCTCCGATGGAGGCTACATCCCATGTCCCGCGTTCTGATCATCGAAAGCAGTGCCCGCCAGCAAGACTCGGTGTCCCGTCAACTGACCCAGACCTTCATCAACCAATGGAAAGCTGCGCACCCGGCCGATGAAATCAGTGTTCGTGACTTGGCCATCCATCCGGTACCGCACCTGGACGCCAATCTGCTCGGGGGCTGGATGAAGCCCGTCGAGCAGCGCAACGACATCGAAAACGCTTCCCTGGAACGCTCCAACCAGTTGACCGATGAGTTGCTGGCCGCTGACGTGCTGGTGATGGCCGCGCCGATGTACAACTTCGCCATCCCGAGTACCTTGAAAGCCTGGCTGGACCACGTACTGCGTGCCGGTGTGACCTTCAAGTACACCCCCACCGGTCCCCAGGGCCTGCTGACCGGCAAACGTGCCTTCGTCCTGACCGCTCGCGGCGGCATTCATGCCGGCGCCAGCTCCGACCATCAGGAACCCTACCTGCGTCAGGTCATGGCCTTCATCGGCATCCACGACGTGACCTTCATCCATGCCGAGGGCATGAACCTGGGCGGTGATTTCCAGGAGAAGGGCTTGAATCAGGCCAACGCCAAGCTGTCCCAGGTCGCCTGATCCGTTAATCCTCAGGTAATCGCCAGGTGGTCTAGTGGCCTGGCGCTCCCTTCAAGCTGTTTTGCGCATCGAACCTCCCTTGGCACTTGTTGCTCCTGAGTGCAGTCGCCCGATTGAACGCTTTAGCGAGATCGGGCTTTTTTTTGCCTGCAATTCCAGGCCAGCCACACAACCCTGTGGGAGCGAGCCTGCTCGCGATTGCAGTGTGACTGTGTAAGAGAAATCACCTGACACTCCGCCATCGCGAGCAGGCTCGCTCCCACAGGGTTCAGTGCCTGGGCTGGCTACTGCAGTTAGCGACAACCGGCAAAAACCGCTATCTTCGCCGCCATCCGAAACGAGGGGCGTATGGGCTATCTACTTTTTGTCACGCTGATTCAGGCGTTTTCCTTCAGTCTGATTGGCGAATACCTGGCCGGGCATGTCGACAGTTACTTCGCGGTGCTGGTGCGGGTTGTGCTGGCGGGGCTGGTGTTCATTCCGCTGACCCGCTGGCGTCAGGTGGAACCGTCGTTCATGCGCGGCATGCTGTTGATCGGCGCCTTGCAGTTCGGCGTGACCTACGTGTGCCTGTACTTGAGCTTTCGTGTGCTGACGGTGCCCGAGGTCCTGCTTTTCACCATCCTGACGCCGCTGCACGTGACCCTGATCGAAGACGCGCTCAATCGTCGCTTCAATCCCTGGGCCTTGATCGCGGCGCTGGTGGCGGTGGCTGGCGCGGCGGTGATTCGTTACGACCGGATCAACCCGGATTTCTTCATGGGCTTTTTGCTGCTGCAACTGGCCAACTTCACCTATGCGGCCGGGCAGGTGCTGTACAAACATCTCGTCGCTCGCCATCCCAGCGACCTGCCGCACTACCGGCGTTTCGGCTACTTCTACCTCGGCGCACTGGCGGTGGCGTTGCCGGCCTTCCTGATGTTCGGCAAGGCGGATTTCTGGCCAGAAGCACCGCTGCAATGGGGCGTACTGATATTCCTCGGCCTGGTCTCCACCGCTTTGGGGCTTTACTGGTGGAACAAAGGCGCGTGCATGGTCAACGGCGGCACGCTGGCTGTGATGAACAACCTGCATGTGCCGGTGGGGTTGCTGGTCAACCTGCTGATCTGGAACCAGCACGAGGAACTGGGGCGGTTGCTGCTGGGCGGGTCGGTGATATTAGCGGCGGTGTGGATCAGTCGGTTGGGTATAAAACCGGCGCCTGGCGTAAACTCCGCGGCGTGATCGTCAGCGGCATCGGCGCGAGCGGTAATGCCTACGCAACAGAAACAGAGGGAGCTGCGAAGTGGACAAGGTTGATGAGCTGATTATTGCGGCCTTGAAGGATGATTCCAGAGTTAGCCTGGCGCAGCTTGCCAGGCAAGTGCACAAGTCCCGTACGGCGGTAGAGTCGCGTGTTCAAAAACTGATTGAAAAGGGTGTGATCCTGGGCTTCACCATCAACGTCGCGCAGGACGAAGAAGCCCAACAGTCGGCGTTTCTGATGCTGCGACTTGACGGCAACAGTTGCCATCTGGTGTTTCCGAAGATCTATCACTACCGCGAAGTGATTCACGCCTATTCGCTGTTTGGCGATGTGGACATGATGCTCGAAGTCAAATACAAAAACTTTGAGGCGCTGATGGTGCTCAAGGACAGTTTCCTGAAGATTGAGCATGTCAATGAAGTGGTGGTTAACCCGGTCCTCAAGGCCTGGCGCTGAGGAGGATTGAGCAGTGGCTGGCAGGCTGCTCAATCCTTGTTCATGCCTCAGCGGGGTTACCGGTCGACCACCGTCTCAAGGAAGTAATGATTCAGGCTCGGCATTTTCTGACGAAGCATGTCTATCAACTCTTCAATGATTGACCGATTGAACGCCCTAGGCGTCTCGTCGTGCCCCAGTACGACAACCAGCAGATTCGACGAATCCTGGGTTAGACGAAAATCATGGGCATCGGCGTCTACCTTGCCAATGCTTGCCAAGGGGACATCACCGCAGCTATAGACGAGATCGCCGGTGGGTATGGTGATGTCTTTCTTGGCAAACAGCGGTCGGAAGTTCCTGGGTTGTTCCGAACGGAATACATGAATGTCTTCCTGGTGATGGTAGGTGTGCACGCCGATACTGACGCCGTGGCGAATCGCAACGGCGTTATAGGCGTCGACAATATTGTTGATGGGCTGGGCGCCTTTGGAGATGAATCGCCTGAGCAGTTTCTCATTGGCGCTGACGGTATTTTCATAGCCGAGCTTTTTGAGCTGTCTGGAAAACCCTTCATACACACTGTTCGAGATGAGGCTGTTCAAGTGGGAAGCAACGTGATTCAGGTTGCTTTGCAGCACACCCATGAAACTTTGGTCATCGGAAACGGTAACGTTGCTGATCACCGCCGCGCAGGCATTGTTGATGCCCAGGTCACTGGCGGATTTCTGGATGATTAAACGGGGCTTCATCACATTAACACCATAATTTATTGCGTATGCTTTCGGTGCTGGCATCCAGTTGGTTGACCTCAGGATGATGGAGCCAGAACAAGCCGGGGCAGGTGGCAAAGTCGATCGTTACCGGTGTGGTATCGCCGGGGCTGATGAAATATTTGTGGCCGCAATAGGCAACATCCTGGGCAACACTGTGCAGCACCGTCGAAGAAGGTGTGTTGAAGGTGCGCTTTTCGTGGGAGCAGAAGAAACCGATTCTTCCCCGGCTGATTTGGCTGACTTCTTCGGCCGGGGTCGGCGAGCGTCCCAGGTAGCAGTCAACGGACAACGAAAGCAAATCAGGCTGGTAGACCTGCTGAAAGAGTTGCGGCGCAATCCCTCCGTGCAGGCGACCTCCCGCCTCAATCATCACTGGGCCTGCATCGGACCAGATGATTTCCATGTGGATGGGGCCAATCCTGATGCTCAATGCGGCGGCTGCCTGGCGCGCGTAGTCGATCAGTGGTTGCACATCGGGTGAGCGGGGATCGAGGGTGTCCAGGCTTTCATAGACAAACCGGCTGCCGTTTTTATTGACCTTGGTGTACTTGCACACGGAAGCCACGACGAACGTGCCCTCGAACGCGACCATATCGACCACGTACTCCGGCCCCGATATGAACGGCTGGACGATGAAGCCAAGGTTGATCTCACCCAAGTCATTTTTTTTATTCCATGCCGCGCCATCCAGTGCAGCCTGTACCGCTTCCTTGCCTTCGGCGAACACAACACCTTCGGTAGCCGCTGAGTTCAAAGGCTTGATCACGTATTTGAGGGTCGGGTCCAGTGTGGCCACAAAATCCGCAATGTGCGTGGGTGAACTCAAGATGTCTGAAGGAATGTGGCGTAAACCGTGTTCCTTCAGCGCTTGCTGCATGGCGAACTTGTTGCGACGAAGGTCGCTGGTTGCGCGACTGTTACCCGTGAGGCCGAGGGCTTCTGTCAGGTAGTCCGTGAGATAGATCGCTGTTTCGCACCCAGCGATGACTGCCGTCACGGACAGGGTCTTTAAAGCCTCCAGCGGTTTATCGTCCCAGTAGTAAATCGCCTCGAAGTTTTCCTTCACCAAGTCACTGGTGAAGTGCAGGGGCAACTCGCCGGTGGAAATAACAGCAACACAACGTACGCCTTGGGCATTGAGCACTGGCGCGTAGAGCTTGCCGGTGGAGAAAGGATCAACAATCAGTACGGTTTTCAAATCATCCACTCCTATTCAGCGGTGACCGCGGGCGAGACCCCGGGGCTGAGATTCCAGACCAGCACGGCACATCCCAACAGTGCGGCCGACGCGATCATCAGAAGGCGCGCGCCTTCGATTCCCAAAAAGCCTGAAGTGGTGAAGAACGTCAGGATCATGGGCGCCGAGCCGCTGACCAGCAGGTAGTAAAGCGAGCTCTTGGCTGCGATGACATCGGCAATCCGCGCATTGGGCGCAGACTCGATCAGCGTTTTACGCAGCTGGATCCTCAGGCTGTTGATGCAAAAACCCAGCAGGAACGCTGCGGCCATCATCACGTAGAGGTTCTGGAAATAGACGATCGCGACATCGGCCAGGACCACCATCAACATGGCGCTGTAACTGTTGAGCTTGATCCGTGGCAACACGGCGGCGCTGAAAGCACCCAGGCCGGCCAAGCCACTGGCGACACCAAACAAGGTGGCGTTCCACTCATTGAGCTTCTGGAAGACGATGGGCACCAGGCTGTTGAACGCGCCGATGTGGAAGCCGATCATGCTCAGGACGATGATCAGGATGTAAAGATTGGCTGGCAGATGCCGGGCGAGAATCGCACTGGTGTCAGGCGCCTGTACCGGATCGTCGGATGTCGGGGTTGCGGCTACCAGCAACGTTGCTCCCAGCGACACGATAGCCGCCAGGCTGATGATCTGCAGGGTCTGATTGACCGAGAAGATATCCACGATCACCCCCCCGAGCAGCGCGCCGCCGAAGGCACCTATCTGGATGGAGGTTTGCATCAGGCGTGCAGACGTGTCGCTGTTGGTCAGGCCCGCCAGCACCAGCTTGGTGTTTTTTGACTCCAGGGTACTGATGGTGAAGTAGTCGGTAACCCCCACCACGAACGCGATACTTAAAAAGCCGATTGGCAGCAGCGCGGCGTCGGTAAGGGACAATCCCAGAATGGCTCCGAATGCCGTGAGTCGAATGTAGAGCAATCGACGCATGCTCAGTTCGACGGTAAAAAACTTACCGATGAACTGTTCGCACAGATAAGGCACCACTGTCGCCACACACAAGGTTGCACCCACCAGGAATGTCGACCCGGTGGTTTCCAGGCCGAACCAGACCATGGCGATGACGATCGCCATATCCAGGCCGGTGAAGAGGGTAACGATCGAGTAGAACGCTCCCAGGGTTGATTTATTAGTCATACGCTTTACTCAGTCATGGCGAGAAAGTTTGAACAGCGGCACGCACCGGTTGTTATCGCTGACCACGGTGCTGATTACGTTCCGCACACGCACCGTTGGCAGGGATTTCTTTTCCAGGTTGCAAAGTTTGTAAGCGTTGTCGTGCCAAGGGCAGATCACGCTTTGCCCGTCCTGCGTGACTTCGCCCATGTGTAACGGACCGCCTCGATGGGGGCAACTGGTGGGCAACAGCTGTGTGGAATGAGGATGGCGCTTGAGAAAATAGGTTTTCTCGTCCACAGCGACATAATTGACGTGGGTCAGATTCAGGCTGATGGCTTTCATGGGCTGGGTTACTCAGATTGCCGTAACGGTGTAGGTGCAGGTTTTGCTGGTGACGCAAGTGCCATGAATCATCCCCTTGGGAATCACGACGCCCTCGCCAGCCTTCAGCCGGACTGACAATTCAGGACTCAGGACAAAGTCCAGCTCGCCTGACTCGACCCAGAACAACTCGTCGTTGGAATGGGTGTGCAGCACCGAGAGTTCGTTTTCCGACTCGGTGATGCGCATGTCCACGTTGCGTTGGCCATGAAGTTCTGCCGCGCGGGCGCGATGTTCGTCCAGTTCGTCGTGCCACTTGATGTGGGCATAGAGCTCTTCGTCGGCGATATCCTGGAGCAATTTGAATTCTTCGAAGCCGCGGATAAGGTCCGGAATGATCTTGTTGCCGAACTGTTCGATCATCGGGATGATCAGGCGCTTCAGGGCCATGCGTCCGTGATGAACGTCGATGTGGGAATGTTCATCGAAGTATTCGGTGGACACGGTGTTGTTGAAGATGGTCCGGATCGCGCGCGACTGATGTTTGGTCGTTAAGGCCAATGTCGCTTCGGTGTAATACATGGCACCGATGTAACGGAACAACTCGCCATGGTTGGCTGAAACGTAATGGAAGTAGTTGGTCAGCGACAGCGAGCTGGCGGTATAGAACTGCCAGTAGTGATGGACGTGATGTGACATGCCCATCTCCTTGAGCATGTCCTCGAAAATGGTGCTGTGTTTCTTTTTGTCTACGCCATAACCGTACTCGTCGATCAGGATCTTGAACAACTCGCTGGTGTACATGCCACAGTTACCCAGCACATTACGCGCCATGGCTGACGCTTCGCTAAGGAAGTCGCCTGCACATTGGGTCATGAAGAATTTTGCCGCTCGTTGAGGATCACGACTGCCGGTCAGGACTGCAAAGAGCCGGGAGTCGGACTGGGCCACGTCGTCCAGCACTTTGTCGGTATGGGCCAGGAACGACTCCAGCTCCCAGGGACCGTTGACATGGACCTCTTCCTTGAGCCAACCGTAAAGATAGTTCTCCAGCACCGGACGGATTTTTTTGCCGGACGCTACGTGCTGTGGCTCATAGAAGTTCTTGAACTCCTTGAGGTTGAACGCCATGGGTGGCTTGGGCAAAAAAACCAGGTCTTGTTCATAAATATTCAACAGCAGCCGTTGCGCCAATAAATGATGGCTGCTTGAAAGCTGGTGGCTTGTCAGGCTGTCGGTGAGAAGCGAGTCGTTGATATCCTGAGGTCGCGAGGGGCGTTGGTACGGGCTGCTTGTATAAAAACTACGAGGTTGCGCGAACGCCTCGGCACGCGCGTAGAGGGCCAGTGCCTCAGCGTCTGCGTTCGTTCCATCATAGGCAGATTCATCAGTAAGTTTAGTTGTCCATAACATGGTGTAGCGCCTTCGCCGATCTAATTGGAGGCGAAATGCTAAAGCTTTGAAACTTTTTGAAATAGCTGAAAACTGATTGCGCCCATAGTGAAATTTACTAAAGGCATAGACGGATTTTGGCTGATTCGATTAAGGGCCAACAGGACCGCCCCCTGGCCTCAGTTTTCCAACAAGTCGACTGCTTTGCCCTCCTGTCTCAAAGTCAGCAGGCCTGCTCGTAAATCGTTGCCGCTGGGCTGCTGATACAGGCTCAACCCGAACTCCGGCATTACCGCCAGCAGGTAATCGAAAATATCCCCCTGGATACGCTCATAGTCGGCCCACGCAGTGGTGCGGGTGAAGCAGTAGATTTCCAGCGGGATGCCCTGGGCCGTGGTCTGCATCTGGCGGACCATGCAGGTCATGTTTGGCTGGATGTCCGGGTGGCTTTTCAGATACGCCAAGGCGTAGGCGCGGAAGGTGCCCAGGTTGGTCATGCGCCGGCGGTTGGCCGACATCGCCGCGACGTTGCCCTGGGCTTCGTTCCAGGCCTTGAGTTCGGCCTGTTTGCGGCTGATGTAATCGGTCAGCAGATGAACCTGGGTCAGGCGCTGTTCTTCCTCGTCCTGCAAAAACCGCACGCCGCCGGCGTCGATGAACAGGCTGCGCTTGATCCGCCGCCCGCCAGATTGCTGCATGCCGCGCCAGTTCTTGAACGACTCGGACATCAGGCGCCAGGTGGGGATCGAGACGATGGTCTTGTCGAAGTTCTGCACCTTGACCGTGTGCAGCGTGATGTCCACCACATCACCGTCGGCCCCCACCTGAGGCATCTCGATCCAGTCACCGACCCGCAGCATGTCGTTGCTGGTCAGCTGCACGCTGGCGACGAACGACAGCAAGGTGTCCTTGTAGACCAACAGAATCACCGCCGACATGGCCCCCAAACCCGACAGCAGCAATAGCGGTGAGCGGTCGATCAGGGTGGCAACAATGATGATCGCGCCAAACACATACAGCACCATCTTGGTCAGTTGCACGTAGCCTTTGATCGAGCGGGTACGGGCGTGTTCGGTGCGGGCGTAGACATCCAGAAGGGCGCTGAGCAGGGCGCTGATGGCCAGCACCATGAACAGGATGGTGAAAGCCAGGGCAACATTGCCCAGGAAAATCATGCTGGTCTTGCTCAGTTCCGGCACCAGGTGCAGGCCGAACTGGATGACCAGCGAGGGCGTCATCTGCGCCAGGCGATGGAAAACCTTGTTCTGGCGCAGGTCGTTGACCCAGTGCAGGGCCGGCTGGCGACCCAGCAACTTGGCACCGTGCAGGATCAAGTAACGCGCCACGCGCCCCAGCACCAGGGCAATCACCAGCAGCAGTATCAGTGCAAGGCTGGAATGCAGGAGGGGATGCTTATCGAGAGCACCCCAAAGGTCTTGAATGTTGACCCAGAGCTGTTTGATGTCCATGGACGAAACGGTTCTTCTATAAAGACGCGACGGTGCGATTAGAGCATTTAAGCCAGGTTAAGTGACCCTTGATGACGAATCGGCTCACAAAAAAGCCACTGATTAGCGCCGTTCGTATAAAGAAACTCGGCCTTCGCGCTCGAAACCGTTACCCTATGCAGCTGTTTTTTTGCATTTCTTCGAGGTAGCACCCGTGTTTTCCCAATTCGCCCTGCACGAACGCCTGCTCAAAGCCGTGGCCGAGCTTAAATTTGTCGAGCCAACGCCGGTGCAGGCAGCGGCTATTCCGCTCGCGCTCCAGGGGCGTGATCTGCGGGTGACGGCGCAGACCGGCAGCGGCAAGACCGCGGCGTTCGTGTTGCCGATCCTCAACCGCCTGATCGGCCCGGCCAAGGTTCGTGTCAGCATCAAGACCCTGATCCTGCTGCCGACCCGTGAACTGGCCCAGCAAACGCTCAAGGAAGTGGAACGCTTCTCGCAGTTCACCTTCATCAAGTCTGGCCTGATCACCGGTGGCGAAGACTTCAAGGTCCAGGCCGCCATGTTGCGCAAAGTACCGGACATCCTGATCGGCACGCCAGGGCGGATGATCGAGCAACTGAACGCCGGCAACCTCGACCTCAAGGAAGTCGAAGTGCTGGTGCTGGACGAAGCCGACCGCATGCTCGACATGGGTTTTGCCGAAGACGTGCAGCGCCTGGTGGATGAATGCGTCAACCGCCAGCAGACCATGCTGTTCTCCGCCACCACTGGCGGTTCGGGCCTGCGGGAAATGATCGCCAAGGTGCTGAACAACCCTGAGCACTTGCAGCTCAACGCGGTCAGCCAACTGAACTCCACGACCCGTCAGCAGATCATCACCGCTGACCACAACCAGCACAAAGAACAGATCGTGAACTGGCTGCTGGCCAACGAAACCTACGAAAAAGCCATCGTGTTCACTAACACCCGCGCCATGGCCGACCGCATCTACGGTCGCCTGGTGGCCCAGGAATACAAGGCGTTCGTGCTGCACGGCGAGAAAGACCAGAAAGACCGCAAACTGGCCATCGACCGCCTCAAGCAGGGCGGCGTGAAAATCCTCGTCGCCACCGACGTTGCCGCCCGCGGCCTGGACGTGGAAGGCCTGGACATGGTCATCAACTTCGACATGCCCCGCAGCGGCGACGAATACGTGCACCGTATCGGTCGTACCGGACGCGCCGGCAACGATGGCCTGGCGATTTCGCTGATCTGCCATGGCGACTGGAACCTGATGTCGAGCGTCGAGCGCTACCTCAAGCAGAGCTTCGAGCGCCGCACCATCAAGGAAGTCAAAGGCACCTACGGCGGACCGAAAAAGGTCAAGGCCTCGGGCAAGGCTGTTGGCGTGAAGAAGAAAAAGGTCGACGCCAAGGGCGACAAGAAGAAAACCGGCGCCAAGGCCCCGACCAAGCGCAAGATCGCCAACCGTCCGAAGACCGACGCTTTGTCGCTGGTTAGCAAGGACGGCATGGCCCCACTCAAGCGCCGCAAGCCGGAGGCGCCAGCGGCTGAGTGAAACGGCGGTAGTGCTTGATAAAAAGAACCGGACCTTGAGTCCGGTTTTTTATGGATAACTGAATCTGACGCAAAACCCGTGGCGAGGGAGCTTGCTCCCGCTGGGCTGCGCAGCAGCCCCAACAAAGTGGAATTTACAATCATCTAACGAGTTGACGCTTCGATTTCAGGGGGCGCTTCGCACCCAGCGGGAGCAAGCTCCCTCGCCACAAAAGCAAGCTGTGCCCTGCTTCGGGCATCACCCCGCTTTCTTCTCCGCATTCTTGAGCTCTTGAAGACGCTCATCAATCAACTGGCACTTATCCGGCACGTCCTTGCTGGCGGTCTCCAGGTCCATGGCCTGCAGTTCCTTATTCATTTCCTTAGCCTTGTCCGGGTTCTGTTCGGTGAGCCTGGTCACTTCCTTGGCCAATTGTTCACGCTTGGCGGTGGCTTGCTCGGGCGTGCAAGTGGCCCAGGCGGGCAGGGCGCAGGTGAGGGTGGCGGCGAGGGTGAGTTTGAGGAGGGTGTTCATGGCAGGGCCTCGTATTCCTTGTTGGGCTGATAAGGGGTTGAGGCCACGCGAGGGTGGAAAGTTCATTGGCTGGAGGTTGCGAGGTACGCCCGCGATTGTTTCTGTCCGTCTCGCAGGAAGTCTCCGGTTCCGCATCGGACCTTTCGTACTTCCGTGGGGAAGGCGTCTTATTTCAGATGAATGGTTTCGGTAATAGTCCCGCGGATCAAACAAATAGTTGACGTCAAAATGATGGCTAATTAGTATCGCGCCACTATTTTGATATCGATTTTGCTAGAGGGATCTAACATGTCCTCCCCCTTACTTTGGGCGAGGTTGTGCGTAGCTTTGCTGTGCCTTTCTCCGCTTGTTGTTGCTCATGCTGCCCCCACCCCCGGCGAAACCGACCTTATCCGCGAGCGTCAGAACCGCTTGCTCGAAGAGCAGCGTCAACGTCTGGAAGAGCTCAAGGACTTACCCGGCAAGGCGGAGAAACCGGCCCAGCCAACAGCGCCTGCCGATGCCCGATGTTTCCCCATCAAGACCATTGAACTCAAAGGTGCCGACAGTCTTTCGGCCAGTGAGCGCGAGCGGTTGCTCAAACCTTACATCGGCCAATGCCTGGGCGTGACGCAGCTCAATGAGCTGCTCAAAGTCATCACCGATCACTACATCGAAAAAGGCCTGGTCACCAGCCGGGCCTATTTACCGCAGCAGGATTTGTCCGGTGGGCATTTAAGCGTGCTGGTGGTGGAAGGACGGCTTGAAGGCTTGAAGGGCGCCGAGAACAGCAAGCTCTCGGACCGTGAATTGGCGATGGCCTTTCCTGGCAAGACCGGCGAGTTGGTCAACCTGCGAGAGATCGAGCAGATGGTCGATCAGCTCAATCGCCTGCCATCGAATCAGGCGAAGATGGAGCTGACCCCCGGCCAGAACGTCGGTGGCAGTGAAGTGCGCGTCACCAACGAAGTACAAAAGCCCTGGCGTGCCGGGCTGTCGCGTAGCAACGACGGCCAGCGCAGCACCGGCGAGCAGCAGTGGGGCACCAGCTTTGAGTGGGACAGCCCGCTGGGCTTGGCCGACCAGTTGATGTTGCGCGGTGGTCACGATGCGATGACCGACCACCAACACACCTCCAACAACGCCATGCTCTATTACAACTTGCCTTTTGGCTGGTGGAGCGTCAGTTACACCTACAGTCGGAGCGAGTACCGCTCGCAGATCCCGGCCAACGGTTTCAACTTCAAGCAGACCGGCGACAGCCAGAACCATCAGTTGCGAGTCGAACGGGTGATTCACCGCGACGCCCTGAGCAAGACGTCTCTCAACACCGGCCTGGCCTACCTGCGCACCAATAACTTCATTGAAGACAGCAAACTGGACGTCAGCAGCAATCGCCTGAGTGAAGGGCAGTTCGGCATCAACCATGGCCGACGGGTCGGCAGTGCTTTCGTCAACCTGGACCTGGGTGTGCAGCAAGGCATCGGCGCTTTCGATGCCCAGGGCGATCACGATCCGGGTCCCGGCCAGGCCGACGCCCGTTATCGCAAATACACCGCCACCGTCAGTTACCTGCAACCGTTCAAGTTGTGGGGCGAATCGTTCAGTTTCAGCAGCCTGATGACCGGCCAGCGCAGCGAGGACGTGCTGTTCAGCCCCCAGCGCATGAGCCTGGGCGGGCAATCGTCGATTCGTGGCTACAAGGACCAGTCGCTGTCCGGCGACAGCGGTGGTTATTGGCGCAACGACCTGCGCTGGAGCCGCCCGGTGACGCTGGAGTGGTTGCGCCCGGTGTTCGCTGAATACGGCACCAGCCTCGGTTACGACCAAGGCGTGATTCGTGGCGGCCGCTACAACGACGACCAGCACGGGCGCATGTCGAGCAATTCTCTGGAGTTGTTCGCCCGCGGCCAGCACCTGAGCGCCAGCGTCACCTTCGCCCATTCCCTGGAACGCCCGGATGCCCTGACCGAGCGCGAAGCGCCGATCTACTTCCGCGTGGATGTATTCCTCTAATTCCTGCTGCAACGAGACTCGATCATGGACGACCGCCAACACGCCTTTCTGGCCTGCCAGCCTTCTGCTACCTTGCAAACCCGCGAGCACTTCTGGGGCATGCCCAAGCGCGGCCTGGCGTTCCTGTTGGCCAATGTCATGTTCTGGCAACCGCTGTGGGCCCAAGCTGACGGGATCGTGGTCAGCGCACCGGGTACTGGTCTGGACCGGGCCGGTAACGGCGTGCCCATCAGCAAGCTCCCTCGCCACAGGGTTCGCGCTCGACTTGCGCGGGTTGGCGCATCAGCTATGGCAGCAGCCGTGGGGCTCGGCCTCTTCGTATTTATCGTGATGCCGCACCCAGTCCATGATTTCGTCTTCGTTGCGGCCCTTGGGCGTGAGATCGAGGTAGTTGTAGGTGCCGACCAGGATGTCGAGGCCGCGGGCGTAGGTGGAGTAGGTGTGGAAGATGTCGCCGGCTTCGTTGCGATAGAAGACGCTCAGGCCTGGGAGTTCGCCTTCGGTGGTGTCGGATTTTTCGTAGTTGTAGGAGGTTTTTCCAGCGGCGACGTCTTCGGCCTTGAAGCTGACGCCGAAGTCGTAGTTGAAGTCGCAGCCTTCTGACGAGACCCAGTCGAAGGCCCAGCCCATGCGACGTTTGAACGGCTGGAACTCGGCGAACGGCGCGCGGGAGACGGCGACCACGGCGACGTCGTGGTGGGCCAGGTGTTGGTTGGCGCCGTCGATGTGGTCGGACAGAAATGAGCAGCCATCACAGCCTTCTGTCCAGCCGGGGCCGAACATGAAGTGGTAGATGATCAGTTGGCTGCGGCCGCCGAACAGGTCGGCCAGGCTCAGTTCGCCGTTGGGGCCCTGGAAACGGTAGGGTTTTTCGATTTTTACCCAGGGCAGGGCGCGGCGTTCTGCGCTGAGTTTGTCGCGTTCGCGGGTGAAGGCTTTTTCGTGGATCAGGTGCTGGCGACGGGCGGCGAGCCATTCTTCCCGCGAGACGACGGCATGATTTTCTACGTTCATGGTGAATTCTCCTGCGTGGCAGAGCCGCTGATTCGGCACTTCTGTCAGTGGTCGTTTGGCCCGGGGGGAATTCGACAGGCCGTTGGTCGGCTTGGGCAATAGCCCACCGGTAAGCCCGGCTGAACGGCAGCGCAGCGCCTGGGTCACACTTTAAGTAGGCATCTCACTCTTTGGAGGATGGACCAGGATGACGACTTATAACTGGGACTTGATCGAACGGTTGTTGCACGAAGTGCAAAACGGCGCCGGCCACAGCTTTACCCCTCGGCCTTATGCGGAGCAGTACGCGGCAGAGAAGGCAGCCGCAGGCGAGCCGATCGAGAACCTCGATCATCTGAAAGCGGTCGCCGGGGAGTACGAAAAGCTGCTGTTGGAGCGTAACTATATCGAGCCTCGGCCGGAGGAAGAGGGAGGTAACGGCGAGAACTTTGTGCTGACGCCCCGTGGCTCGCGGTTGTTGAGCCTGATCGACAGCAGCATCCCGGGCAATGATCATCCGCGCCAGGTGCTGGATGAGCAGGAAGATGCGCTGGATGAGTTTACTTTTGATGAGGTGGCTTCGAAGGCGCAGATTGCCTGACAGGCCTGCACTGAGCCCTGTGGGAGCGAGCTTGCTCGCGATAGCGGTCTGACATCAACAGGTGTGTTGCCTGTTCTGCCGCTATCGCGAGCAAGCTCGCTCCCACATTCGATCTCCCACATGCATCTCAGTGGTTTTATGAGCGTGCTGCCTTCAGGCACTTCAAATCACTGAAATCCTTTTTCACCCGGTCGATCTTCCTCAGCAAGTGTTCGCGTTGCGTCGGGGTGCTGTCGGCCATCACGTCCACCAGCAGGCTGCGGGCCTGGGCTTCGGTTTTGTCGAAGGCCTGGCGGTAGGCGGGGGTCCAGAGGCTTTCGCGGTCGACCAGCAGTTGCTCGATGCGCTTGGGGAAATCGGGGCTGTGGCGTTGGGCCACAGCTTCGCTGAACTGGTTTTGCCAGTGCGCGCGGTTGGCGATCCATTGCTGGTTTTGATCGCCCAAGGCGCGGGACCAGGCCTGCACGCGTTGGCGCTGGGTTTCGCTGAGCGGACCGAGCCAGTCGTTCAGGCGTTTCTCCATGCGTTCGCTGCGCTCCTGGATTTGCTGCTGCAACGTCGGCTTGAGGTATTGCTGCTGGCGTTTGCGTTGGTCTTTGACGAACGCGGCGTCCATGTCCGCGACCTGATCGTCGTTCAATCCCTGCAATAACTCGATGGCCGACGGGGTGATTTCCCGGGCGGTTTCGGCGATGGCGGCCTTGGCTTCCCGGGTACGCTGTTGCAGGGCCTGGTCGGTCACCTGGTTGGTTTGCACCATGTTCTTCAAGCGGTCCAGCCAGTCAAGGTAGCCGGGCAGTTGTGTGGTGCAATGCCAGTTCAAGTGTTCATTGAGACGGTCGTTGAACCAGTCCTTTTGCTCGCCATTGATGTCCAGATAGTCGTTGAGCGTCCAGGGGATGATCAGGTCGAGGTTGCGGTAGGCCAGGCCCACGCGGCTGCAGGCGGTGACGGTGAGCAGCAGGGCCATGAGCAGGGCGATGCGGGTGAACCAGCGCGACATGAGCGAGTCCTTGCGAAGGCATGGGTTGCGAAGGCGTAACTGTCTTGTTTGAGCATGGCAGGTGCGCGGCAGTTCAGCTGATCGAATAAGTAACGCTTAGTAAAAAGGGTGGGCCATCTTGAGGGTCAGCAGGCCGTCGCATTCGCTGTTGTGGCCGGAGTACGCCGAGCAACGGCTGCCGCTCAAGCTTGAGTCGCTGTAGATCAGGTCCAGGTCGATGCCTCTCCAGGGGCGGGAAATTTTCAACGACCAGTCACTGAAACTGCCTACATAACCGTCCTCCACCGACACCGGTGAGTTGTACTGGTGGGTGGTGTATTTGGCGCTGACGCCAATGCCAAACGGCACGTTGCCGCCCAGGTCGGCAAACAAGGTGCTGTTCTGTTTATCCGGGTCGTTGCTGAAGGCCACGCCGAACCTGCTGCCCAG
>NZ_WUUD01000013.1:210487-229784 GCF_009831705.1 Pseudomonas sp. PICF6
CGAAGGCCGTTCGTCGATTTTTGCAGGATGAGGGTAAGCGGGGAGGTTCCAGTCCAAGCGCTTCGAAGCTCAAAGCGCTTTGGGACCAGGTGACGCGCGGGTTACTTTTTGCCCAGGCTGATCTGCTTGGACGGGCCGAATGTCTGGCCGCTGACGCCCTTGGCAATTTGCTGGATTTCACCGCCGGACTTGAGGAATGCAGCGATCTGGTCGTTGATAGACTCGCTGGTTTCCACGGCTGGAGCGGGCTTTGCTTTGCTGTTGGATGCTTTTACGCGCATGACGGCCATTAACCTGTAAATAATTAATTGGGCCAGGCATCGTACAGGAAATACTTGACAATTGCTTGGCAAATATACTCCCTCAATTATCACGCCGGGCGCTGGAATAAGGCGTGGTTTATGCCGTCATTATTGCCCTAAGCCACTGTTTTAAATAGCAACCCTCTGGACTGTATAACTTAAAAACGGCTGGCCGAAACGGCCTGGAGGGCCGTTGTCCGCCTGACGAATGGCCGCATACGCGAGGAAAACCCAGGGAAATCAACGGCTGCACAAGGCCCTTCCGGCCGCCCGCGCCAGAGGCCACGAATCACGCCGCAAAACCGGGTAGAATGCCGCCCACGCAATGAGGGTATTGGAAATGGCTTTAGTCGGGCGCTACAACAGTTTGCAAGTGGTTAAACACACTCACTTCGGTTTATATCTGGACGGCGGTGCGGACGGCGAAATTCTGCTGCCCAATCGTTATATCCCCAAGGATATTCCCAGCGAAGATGAAGACTGGCTCAATGTTTTTATTTATCTGGACAGCGACGACAAACTGATCGCTACCACGGAAAAACCCAAGGTACAGGTCGGTGAGTTTGCCAGCCTGAAAGTGGTTGAAGTCAACAGCATCGGTGTATTCCTGGACTGGGGCCTGCCCAAGGACTTGCTGCTGCCGTATTCCGAAGAAAAGCGCCAGATGACCGCCGGCGAATATTGCGTGGTGCACGTCTACCTCGACAAGCACACCCGCCGCATCACCGCCACGGCGCGCCTGGACCGTTATCTGGACAAGACCCCGGCCAACTACACGCCGGGTCAGGAAGTCGATTTGCTGGTCGCCGAAGCCACCGACATGGGCTTCAAGGCGATCATCAATAACAAGCACTGGGGCCTGATTCACAAGAACGAAATCTTCAAGTTCATGCGCGCCGGCAAGCAGGAAAAAGGTTTCATCAAGGAAATCCGCCCGGACGGCAAGATCAGCTTGAGTTTGCAACCGGTGGGTCAGGAAGCGGCGACCAGCCTCAATGCCAAGATCCTCGCCAAGTTGCGCGAAAACAACGGCACGCTGCCGGTCAGCGACAAGAGCGACCCGGTGCTGATCAGCAGCCTGTTTGGTGTCAGCAAGGGCAACTTCAAGAAAGCCATTGGTGCGCTCTACAAGAATGGGCAAATTGTCATTCATGCTGATCGGATTGAGTTGAGCTGATCTTCAGTCGAGCCACGGCATCTGTGGCAAGTAAGGATTCATGTGGCCAGGGGAGGCCGCTGTGGGAGCAAGGCTTGCCCGCGATGGAGACGATGCGGTCTTTCTGATACCGAGGCGCCTGTTTCGCGAGCAAGCTTTGCTCCCACAGCGATGCGCCGTTCCTCAAAATCTCCTGGCCACAGGAGCGGTGTTCGGCTCTCCTCTGTATACAAAACCCTGCACCTTTAGCATGCACCCGCGCCCTGTTCGTGGGCGCGTGCCTGCTCCTGCCCGGCTTTAGTCCCCGCCACACACCGCAGTTTGTCTCATATTCCCCACCTCTGGCACGCATTCTGCGTAGCAACCCGTATACAAACCATGCCGGCTCCCGTGCGCAGTATGGTGAGCAGGTTGATACGGGGGCACGGCGGTCCTCAAAAGGAGCCTCGCAATGTCCGAGCAACTGCCCAACGGCTACAGCCCTCGTCTCTATAACGAAGACCTGGGTCCGCTGCCGCAGAAATGGAACTGGTACAACATTTTCGCGTTTTGGATGAGTGATGTGCACAGCGTCGGCGGTTATGTGTTCGCTGCCAGCCTGTTCGCGCTGGGGCTGGCGAGTTGGCAGGTGTTGATTGCGTTGCTCTGCGGCATCTGCATCGTGCAGTTGATCGCCAACCTGGTTGCCAAGCCGAGCCAGCAAGCGGCGGTGCCGTATCCGGTGATCTGTCGCCTGGCGTTTGGGGTATTCGGGGCGAATATTCCTGCGGTGATCCGCGGCTTGATCGCGGTGGCGTGGTACGGCATTCAGACGTACCTGGCTTCCAGCGCGCTGATCATTGTGGTGCTGCGGTTTTTTCCTTCCATGGAAGTCTATGCCACGCCGCAATTTGCCGGTTTGTCCTACTTGGGCTGGTTCGGTTTCCTCAGCTTGTGGTTCGTCCAGGCGCTGGTGTTCTGGGCCGGTATGGAGTCGATCCGTCGCTTTATCGACTGGGCCGGGCCGGTGGTGTACGCCGTGATGTTCCTGTTGGCGGGTTGGATCGTATGGAAAGCCGGCTGGAGCAACATCAATTTCACCCTGGCGGAGAAGTCCTTGTCCGGCTGGCAAGCGTTCGGTCAGGTGATCGTTGCGACGGCGTTGGTGGTGTCGTACTTCTCCGGGCCGACCCTCAATTTTGGTGATTTCAGTCGCTACTGCCGGAGCATGTCTGACGTGCGCCGTGGCAATTTCTGGGGGCTGCCGGTGAATTTCCTGGCGTTCTCCCTGGTGACCGTGGTGATTGTTTCCGGGACGTTGCCGGTGTTCGGCGAAATGCTCCATGACCCGATCGCCACCGTGGCGCGTATCGACAACGACGTGGCGGTGTTGCTGGGCGCCTTTGCCTTTGTGACTGCCACCATCGGCATCAATATTGTCGCCAATTTTGTATCCCCGGCGTTCGACTTCGCCAACGTCGCCCCCAGCAAGATCAGCTGGCGTGCCGGCGGCATGATTGCCGCGGTTGCATCGATATTCATCACACCGTGGAACCTGTTCAACAATCCCGAAGTGATCCACTACACCCTGGACGTGCTGGCAGCGTTCATCGGTCCGTTGTTCGGAATCTTGCTGGTGGATTACTACCTGATCAAAAAGCAGCAGATCGACGTCGATGCGCTGTTCAATGACGGGCCCAGCGGGCGCTATTACTACAGCGGCGGCATCAACTGGACGGCGGTCAAGGCGCTGGTGCCGGCGACGTTGATGGGCGTGGCGATTACCTTCACGCCGATGTTGCAACCGATGGCCAATTTCGCCTGGTTCACCGGTTGCTTCCTGGGCGGGGTGTTGTATTTCGCCTTGGCACGGCGTGACTCGACCGTGCACCTGAGCCCATCGCTCGGCCAGGCCTGATTAACGCAGGGCGGTCTGGGCGCAAGGGCTCACCGTACCCCGGCTGGCGGGCCGCAGTAATAGCCCGCCGGCCAGCAGCAGGCCACTGCCGGCAATGATCAGCGCCGGTTGCAAGCCACCGCTGAAGTGGCTGCTCGACGCCGCCAGCAATGGCCCGCTGAGCTGGCCCAAGGCAAAGCAGGCGGTCAACAGGCCCGCGTTGCGCTGGGTGGCGTGGGGTGCCAGTTCCCGGGAACGCAGCATTACCAGTTGCATGCAGGCCAGGAATGGTGCTCCACACAGGATTACGCCCAGCGCCAGCCCCGGCCCGCTGCCCAGCAGGCAGGCGAATACTCCGGCGGCTTGCAGCCAGAGTGTACCGATCAGCCAGCGACCGGTGGTGTTCGGGTTGGGACGACGCAAGCTGACCAGCAACACGCCAGTGGCGGCGGCCAGACCGAAGCAGGGCCAGAACAGGTCTGCTTGCCATTGCCCGTGGAACTGCGCCGAGGCCATCTGCGACAGGAAGGTGGCGGGAATGATGTAGCCCAAGCCGTACAGGGCATACACCACGCCAAGTCGAGCGATGCCACGGTTCGGCGAGGCGCTGACGGGCGCCGTAGCGGTCGCGGCTGCGGCGGGTTGCGGCAGAATGGGCAGAATCACCAGCAGCATCGCCAATGCCACGCCGGCATACACCAGCCACAGGGTCGCGGATGTCTGGCCGAGCAGGTTCGAGCCCAAGGCGAGCAAACCGGTCAGAAAAATCCCCAACCCAGGGCCGGCAAACACCAGCGCGCCGAGCCGTGGCCGTCCCGCGGCAGCGGCCAGCGGTTGGCTCAGGGCGGTGATCATCACCAACACCCAGGCGCTTGCCACTCCGGTACCAAAGCGCAGTACCAAGTGTGGCCAGAAGCCCCAGGCCCAGAACGAAGCCAGGGTCAGCAGCACGCACAGCCACAAGCCCCCGATCAAACGCCGCCGCACCTGTTCCGGACGGCGGGCGAACATGGCGTCCAGCGCGCCGAGGAAATAACCCAGGTAGTTGGCCGCGGCAATCAGACCGGCGGCGGTCAAGTCGATCTGACCTTCGCCGATTAAATGAGGTAACTGCGGCGTTAAGGCGAAGCGGCCAATGCCCATGGCCATCATCAGGGCGATGAAACTGCCGAGCAGGCGAATCAGAGGTGACATGGCGGGTCTCCAGCGTTGAGGCGAATGACCGTCAGGCTAGGACTGATTGACTTTCATTAAAAATGAATAATAGTGAGTAACTTGTTCATTTTTGGAGAATGTCGTGGAGTTCAGCCAATTGCGGATTTTCCAGGCCGTGGCCGAGGAAGGCTCCATTACCCGCGCTGCCGAGCGGCTGCATCGGGTGCCGTCGAACCTCTCGACCCGGCTCAAGCAGCTTGAGGAGCAACTGGGCGTAGATCTTTTCCTGCGCGAGCGTCAGCGTTTGCAGCTATCGCCAGCGGGAAAAGTCCTGCTGGACTATGCGATCAAGCTTTTTGCTCTGCACGACGAAGCCCATGCTGCCGTGCAGGGCGGGCAACCGGCCGGGGATTTTGTGTTGGGTACGATGTACAGCACGGCGGCGATTCATTTGCCGGACCTGCTGGCCGGTTATCACCGCACGTACCCGGCGGTGAACTTGCAGGTGCAGTCGGCGCCCAGCGGTGAACTGCTCGAAGGCTTGCTCACCGGGCGCCTTGACGCGGCGCTGGTGGACGGCCCGCTGGAGCTGGCGGGGTTGGACGGGGTGCCGTTGTGCGACGAGCGGCTGGTGCTGATCACCGAGGCCGATCACCCGCCAGTGCGCAGTGCGCTGGATGTGCAGGGCCGCTCGGTATTCACCTTTCGCCAGGGCTGTTCCTACCGCATGCGTCTGGAAGCCTGGTTTGCCCATGACCATGCGGCCATGGGCCGGGCGATGGAGATTGAGTCTTATCAGGGGATGCTGGCCTGTGTGATTGCCGGCTCCGGGGTGGCGCTGATGTCCGAGTCGATGCTCGCCAGCCTGCCGGGCCGCGAGCGTGTGAGGATGCATCCGTTGGCCGAGCCGTTTGCCAATGCCACGACTTGGCTGATGTGGCGCAAAGGGATGGTGGGGGCCAATCTCACCGCCTGGATTGAACTGCAGCAACAGGCCTGGCCGCGGGCGCCGCTGATGGTGGAACGATCAGCTTGAGCGCCTAGCGTTGGATTTTGATGGATTCAGTAACAGATCATTGCAATGTGTGACGAGCATTGCGTAGGACTTCGGACTATTATCAGTGCGAAGGGGCCACAGAATTTTGCCGCTCGTACCACCCTGAAGGGGGCACCACGATGAAAGAGAAAATCCAGAACTGGCTTCATGACTTGGGTGTCGCGCTCGGCCTGATCGAGCCGCCCATGCAACCGATCCCTATCCGCACCGATGACGAGCAGCGCCGCCGCCAGCCGCGCCGTCGGTAAAGACACCGCGAATATCGGAGAGATCGCAGTCTCAGGCTGTTTCAGTTGAAACAGCCTGAGACTGCGATCTTTTTTGTTTTTGAAGGAAAATCTCCACAGGGTTTTCATCGTCTGGAACTGAGCGATACAAGGGCAAAAAAAAAGGGTGTGGCCACCGACGCCACACCCTCGAAGAAAAACTGCTTTCAGACCGCCTTGGCCATCATTTTCGACCGTGGTGACAACAGACTCACCACCACGAAACTCACCAGCGCCACGCTCAGGCTGTAGTAGATCGGCGTATTGGCGTCCAGGCCGTCCTTGATCATGAAGAACAGCGCGGTCAAAAAGCCCAGCGACATGCTGGTGATCGCACCGGCCGTGGTTGCGCGTTTCCAGTAGATGGCGCCGATCAGCGGAATCAGCATGCCGCCCACCAACAGGTTGTAGGCCAGGGTCAGGGCACTGATCACATCGCTCACCACCAGGGCGATGCCCAACACCACCACGCCCAGCAGCAGGGTCGCGATGCGGTTTTCATGAACGTCGCCATTGCCGCTTTCACGACCCTGGCGCAGACGCGGCAGCAGGTCCTGGACCACAGTGGTGGAGGCTGCCAGCAGGCCGGCCGCGGCGGTGGACATCAAGGCCGCCAGGGCGGCGGCGATCACCAACCCGCGAATGCCGTTGGGCAGGCTGGTCTGGACGACGCTGGCAAAGGCGTTATTGACGTTTTCCAGGTCCGGCAGCAATACCTTGGCCGCCATGCCGATCAAGGCCCCGGCCAGGCCATACAGCACGCAGTACAGGCCTGCGGCGGTACCGGCCATTTTCGCCACGCCTTCGCTACGGGCGGTGAACACCCGCTGCCAGATGTCCTGGCCAATGAAGATGCCGAAGAAGTAGATCAGGAAGTAGGTGAGGATGGTGTCCCAGCCAATCGCGGTGAAATCGAAGTAGCTGGCCGGCAAGGCCGCCACCATCGCGTCCCAGCCGCCCGCATCGCTGATGGACATCGGCATCAGCAGGAACACCAGGCCGACGGTCATGATCAAGAATTGCACGATGTCGGTGAGAGTCAGCGACCACATGCCGCCGATGGTGGAATACAGCACGACGACACCGCCGCCCACCAGGATCGACACCCAGAACGGCAGGCCGAACAACACCTGCATCACCGTGCCGATGGCGATGGTCGAGGTGGCGCCGATCATCAACGCATAAACCAGCATGATCAGTGCACTGGCGTGGCGCGCGGCGGGGTTGTAGCGGCGCTCCAGCACTTGGGTCACGGTGTAGATCTTGAGTTTGAGCAACGGTTTGGCGAGGAACAGGCTCAGGCCGACGATGCCCAGGCCGATGGCGCCGCACAGCCAGAAACCGGAAATCCCATGGACGTAGCCCAGCCGCACGGTGCCGATGGTGGAGGCGCCGCCCAGAACGGTGGCGGCCATGGTACCCAGGTAAAAGCCCGGGCCGAGGTTGCGCCCGGCGACCAGGTAGTCGTCACGAGTCTTGGCGCGGCGCATGCCGTACCAACCCAGGGCAATCATGCCGGTGGCATAGATGAGAACGACGATTAAATCCAAAGCCATGATGGCGTGTCTCCGATTGTCTTTTTTATAGTTAGGTCGAGATGGCGCCATGGACAGATGGAGTCGAGCGTTGCCGTTGTGGCGAGGGGATTTATCCCCGTTGGGCTGCGCAGCCGCCCCATGGCAGTCAACTCAATCTGTCAGGCGCACTGATATGTCAGGGTTTGGGAGCGCTGCGCGCTCCAGCGGGGATAAATCCCCTCGCCACAGGTTCGGCGCTCGGTGAGACCGAACCCTTGCTACGCGGATCATCCGGCCCATACACCGCCGCCGGCTCGGGAAACAACCCAAGCAGCACCAGGTAAATCACCGAGGCCAGGCCCAGGGTCACCGGCAGGCCGATGTCGATGCCACCGGCCAGTTCGCCCAGCGGTCCGACGAACTGCCCAGGCAGGTTGACGAAGCACAGCCCCACCAGCGCGCTGGGAATCCAGGCCCCCAGGCCGCGCCAGTTCCAACCGTGGCTGAACCAGTAGCGCCCGCCGGTTTCGCCACGGGTGAACACTTGCAGATCATCCGGGCAGTAGAAGCCGCGGCGCACCAGCAGGCCGATGATCATGATCACCATCCATGGCGTGGTGCAGGTGATGATCAGCACGGCGAAGGTCGATACGCTCTGCACCAGGTTCGCGGCGAAGCGCCCGATGAAGATGAAGGCAATCGACAGCACGCCGATCAGCAGTGTTGCCTTGACCCGCGACAGAACTCGTGGGAACACGCTGGACATGTCCAGCCCGGTGCCATACAGCGACGTGGTGCCGGTGGACATGCCGCCGATCACCGCGATCAGGCACACCGGCAGGAAGAACCAGCCCGGCGAAACCGCCAGCAGGCCGCCCACATAGTTATTGGCTGCGATGTAGTCCGGTGCCTTGATCGCCACGATGGTGGCTGTGGCAAGGCCGAACAGGAACGGGATCAGCGTCGCCAGTTGAGCGGCGATCACCGCCAGCATGATGCGTCGCTTGGGCGTGTTGCGCGGGATGTAACGCGACCAGTCACCCAGGAACGCGCCGAAGGAAATCGGGTTACTCATGGCGACCAGTGCCGCGCCGATGAACGCCGCCCAGAAGCCCGGCTGGCCTAGGCCGACGGTGCCGGCGAACTGGCTGTCGAAGGCCGGCGCGAAGGCGGCGATGCCCAGCAGAAACAGCAGGCTGGCGGCCCACACGGCGATGCGGTTGACCCACAACATGAAACGAAAGCCGTAGATGCACACCGTCAATACCAGCAAGGCGAACAGGCCGTAGGCCAGGCCCAGGCTCAAGTCGGTTTCCGGTACGCCGATCAAGCGCTTGGCGCCACCGATCAACGCATCTCCCGAACTCCACACCGACAGGGAGAAGAACGCGATGGCCGTCAGCAGCGACAGGAACGAGCCGACGATCCGCCCGTGTACGCCGAAATGCGCCCCGGAGGACACCGCGTTGTTGGTGCCGTTGAGCGGGCCGAACAGGCCCATGGGCGCGAGGATGATCGAACCGAGCACCACCCCCAGCACAATCGCCCAGACCCCGGCTTGGAACGAGAGGCCGAACAGCACCGGGAAACTGCCGAGCACGGCGGTGGCGAAGGTGTTGGCGCCGCCGAAGATCAGTCGAAACAGATCCGTCGGGCCAGCGGTTCGTTCATGGTCCGGGATCTGCTCGACCCCGTTGGTTTCGATTTGCGTAAGGCTTTTGTCGTTATTGTTATGCATGATCTGCTCCGATCATAAAGGCGCGCCCATCGTGTGCGAGCGTCGTCTGTTTGGCTAAGGGGGTGGCAGCCCTTCCGGCATAGCGGACAAATGTTCATGGCAGGCCAGCCATAGGCCCTGTTGTTCTTGTGTGCGTCCTTCCTGCTTGCGGAACAGAATGGTTTCGCGCTCCTGGCTAAAGTGTCGCTCCCCTTGCATGCGCAACTCGGTGGCCACGTCATGGATGAAAATCGCCACGTCCCCTTGCAGGCTGACGAAGGCGTTGCTCGAGGTACACGACAGCACCTCGAAGCCATCCTCGGACCGCCAGCGGTCCCACAACGCCTGGTAGGCATCGCGAGACAGCAGAGGCTGTTCAAGGGTGTAGAACACGAAACTCGCGTCGGGTGTGAAGGCGCCGAAGTAGGCGTCACGGTCATTGCGGGCGAAGGCCGACACCAGTTCAGCGGCGGCCTTGAGCACTTGAGCCTGATCGTTCATGACCGCGCCTCAGCGATGGACCACACCGGGCAGTACGCAGAGCATCTCGTACAGCAGGTTGGCGCCCAGCAGCGAGGTGTTGCCGGTGGTGTCGTAAGGCGGCGAGACTTCTACCAGATCGCAACCGACCAGGTCCAGGCTCTGGCAGCCACGCACGATTTCGATGGCCTGGATGGTGGTCAGGCCACCGATTTCCGGGGTGCCGGTGCCAGGGGCCCAGGCCGGGTCGATGCCGTCGATGTCGAAGCTCAGGTACACCGGGCCGCCGCCGACCTTCTCGCGGACTTCTGCCATCAGTGGGGCGAGGGATTTGTGCCAGCACTCTTCGGCCTGGACTACGCGGAAACCCTGGTTGCGGCTCCAGTTGAAATCATCGGCGGTGTAGCCCTGGGCCCGCAGGCCGATCTGCACCACGCGGTCGCAATCGAGCAGGCCTTCTTCCACCGCGCGGCGGAAGGTGGTGCCGTGGGCGATTTTCTCGCCGAACATGTGATCGTTCACATCGGCATGGGCGTCGATGTGCACCAGGCCGACCTTGCCGTGTTTCTTGTGGATCGCCCGCAGGATCGGCAGGGTGATGGTGTGATCGCCGCCCAGGGTCAGGGGAATGACGTTGTGTTCCAGAATCTTGTGGTACGACTCTTCGATGATCCGCACGGCGTCCAGCAGGTTGAAGGTGTTGATCGGCACATCACCGATATCGGCCACCGACAACGAGTCGAATGGCGCGGCACCGGTGGCCATGTTGTAGGGACGGATCATTACCGATTCAGCGCGGATCTCGCGGGGCCCGAAACGGGTGCCGGCGCGCAGGGAGGTGCCGATGTCCAGCGGCACGCCGACGAAAGCAGCGTCCAGGCCGGCAGCGGTTTGTAAATGGGGGAGTCGCATCATGGTGGCGATGCCGCCGAAGCGCGGCATTTCGTTGCCGCCCAGTGGTTGGTGAAGAATCTTGTCCACGGGTAGGGCCTCATCGTTGTTTTATTTATCAGGGGCCGATTCTGCGAAAAGCCTGGGAGTGGAAGAATCGCTGGGGGCAAATACTTAGTTCAGATTTTTCTAAACTAATTCGGGATGGGGCGATAGACTCGCGATTGATCTCTGGGGGCAACACCATGCTTGCAAGCTGTGCAAGCAAAGCTGTGGGAGCAAAGCTTGCTCGCGACATAGGCGCCTCGGTTCCAAGGGGGAAACCGCGTTGACTTCATCGCGGGCAAGCCTTGCTCCCACAGATAAACCCCCTTGCCACAAAGTGTGCAGTGACCCGCCTGTATGGAGAGACCCCATGGCCAACGCTCTACCCGACCTGAAACTGTTGCGCATTTTCGTCAGCGTCGTGCGGCACCAGGGGTTCGCCAATGCCCAGCACGAGCTCAACCTTTCCACGTCGGCCATCAGCACCTACATGAGCCAGCTCGAATCGGCCCTGGGCCTGGTGTTGTGTCATCGTGGGCGGGGCGGGTTCAGCCTGACCAGCAAGGGCGAGTTGTTCCACCAGGAGACCCTGCGTCTGTTGGGCGAGCTTGAAGGGTTCGAGCAATACGCCGCCGCGCTGAAAGGCGAGTTGCGCGGCACGCTGAACCTGGGGGTGATCGATTCCACCGTCAGCGACAAAGCCCTGCCGTTCGCCGAAGCCATCGGCGCCTATAGCCAGGAGCATCCGGCAGTCCACCTGCACCTGTCGGTCATGAGTCCGTACGAACTGCAACTGGGCGTGCAGGACAACCGCCTGGACCTGGCCATCGGCGCGTTTTCCACGCGCATGAGCGGCCTGGTCTACATGCCGCTGTACCGTGAGCAGCACTGGTTGTATTGCAGCAACCGTCACCCGCTGTTCAACGAGCGGCGTATCCCCGAGCAACTCATCACCCAGCAGCGCATGGTCGGGCGCGGTTACTGGAGCCAGGCCGAACTGGCCCGCCACGGCTTCAAGCACAGCGCGGCGACGGTGGAGAGCATGGAGGCGCAGTTGATCCTGGTATTGTCCGGCGCCTACGTCGGCTATCTGCCCGAACACTACGCTCAGGCCTGGGTGGACAAGGGCGATTTGCGCGTGTTGCTGCCGGCCACTTTTGGTTATCAGGCACCGTTTTCGATGATCGTACGCCGTGGCCGCAGCCGTGAGCCGCTGATCCAGACTTTTCGCGATCTGCTCAAGGCGCAGCTCAACCAGGCCTGAGGTGCCGTCATGTCCAGAATTCATTGTCCGCGCTGCCACAGGCCGCAAAGTCATTGCCTGTGCCCGCTGATCCCCAGCCTCGACAGTCGCACCCGGGTGCTGTTGTTGCAGCATCCCAGCGAGGTGAACCATGCCCTGAACACCGCGCGGCTGGCGGCGTTGGGGCTCAATAATGCCGAGTTGATCGTGGGCGAGGTGTTCGAGGATTTGCCTGGGTTGCTCAATCAACCGGGTTATCAGGCGCGGCTTTTGTTTCCCGGCGAAGAGGCGCAGCCCATGCATGCTTATGCTCCGTCTGAGGATCCGCTACTACTGGTCGTCCCGGACGGCACCTGGCGCAAGGCGCGCAAGTTGCTGCACCTCAACCCTCTGTTAGCGGCGCTGCCGAGGGTGACGCTGGCCGCGGGCGGTGTGTCTCGATACCGCTTGCGCAAGGCGCCAGGGCCAGGGGCATTGTCGACGGTGGAGGCGGTTGTCCAGGCGCTGCAAACCCTTGAGGCACCGACCTGTTTTGAGCCGTTGCTGAGGCCGTTCGAAGCGTTGATCGAGGGGCAGATTGCGGCGATGGGGGAGGAGGTTTTTCGGCGTAATCATGCCGAGAAATGAGTGGTGACTGTGCTGGCCTCATCGCGAGCAGGCTCGCTCCCACAGTTGATCTCCAGTGCATGCAAAAAATCTGCTAACACCACAGATCCAATGTGGGAGCGAGCTTGCTCGCGATCGCGGCAGCACAATCAAGCAAAGTCTCAGCTCAAGGCCTACCGCTCACGCATCGCCTCAGTCCGCGCCTTCAACACCGGCTTGAGCAGGTAATCCAGGACACTTTTCTCCCCGGTAATGATGTCCACCGTCGCCACCATCCCAGGAATGATCAACAACGGTTTGGCATCGCCGCCCAAGTGATTTTTATCTGTGCGCACCTGGATCAGGTAGAAGCTGTTGCCCTTGTCATCGGTGATGGTGTCGGCGCCGATCAGTTCGAGCCTGGCGCTCATCCCGCCGTAGATCGTGTAGTCATAGGCACTGAACTTGACCATGGCTTTCTGGCCCGGATGCAGGAAGGCCACGTCCTGGGGGCGGACCTTGGCTTCGATCAGTAGGTTGTCTTCCAGCGGCACGATTTCTGCCATGTCGCTGCCCGGCTGCACCACGCCGCCGATGGTGTTGACCTTGAGCTGCTTGATCACCCCATGTACCGGCGAGACCACGGTGGTGCGGGTCACGCGGTCGTCGATGGCAATGCTCGAAGCGGTGATTTTTGACAACTCCGTGCGTTTCTCATTGAGTTCCTTGGCCGCTTCGGAGCGAAAGGATTGTTCCGATTCGTCGATCTTGCTCTTGATCTCGTTGATCGCCGATTCGGCCCGAGGAATCGCCAGGGTGGTGGCGTTGAGTGAGCCACGGATTTCCACTGCGCTGCGTTTGAGCCGCAGGATTTCCACCGGCGACACCGCCCCGGTGCGCACCAGTGGTGCCGACATGTTCATCTCTTCTTGCAGCAAGGCCAGGCTGGAACTGAACTGGCCCTGCTTGGAGCGAAACTCCGCCAGCTCCTGGGTTTTCTGGCGCAGTTGTTCGGACAGCGTCCGCTGTTCGCTGGCCAGGCGCCGCTGTCGTTGTTCATACAGCGAGCGTTCGTCCTCGGCCACTTGCGGGGCCTTGCTGATGACTTCAGCGGACAGTTCGAAAGGCCGGCCTTCGGCTTCGGCCGACAAGCGTTCGACCTGGGCGGTCAGAGCATAACGGTCGGCCTCGCTTTCGCCCTTGTTCGACAGAAACCGGGTGTCGTCCAGGCGTAGCAGGGTGTCGCCCTTGTTCACCATCTGCCCTTCGCGCACGAAAATCTCGGTGACGATGCCGCCCTCCAGGTTCTGGATTACCTGAATCTTGCTCGAAGGAATGGCCTTGCCTTCACCGGTGGTGACTTCCTGCAAGACTGCCAGTTTGGCCCACACCAACGCGGTGATGATCAGTCCGGCCGCCAGCCACACCGTGACCCGCGAGCGACGGGGTGAGTCCTGCAGCGCGGCACCGGCGGTTTCCGGCATGAACTCGCTTTCGGCGCTTTTGCTGAAACTGCCGAAGTAGCTTCGGGCCGCTGAATCGGGTGTTTGAGCAGACATGGGCGATACCCGTCAGTTAGAAAAAATAAAGCCGAACACATACCTGTGGCTTGAGGGGGTTATCTGTGGGAGCAAGGCTTGCCCGCGATGAAGCTAATGCGGTCTCACTGGAACCGAGGCGCCTGTATCGCGGGCAAGCCTTGCTCCCACAGGTTGCGGTGTTGTTTCTATACCGCCGCAGACCCCACCCGTCCTTTACGCAGTGCATCGATCACCGCTTCCTTCGGCCCATCGGCCACAATCCGGCCGCTGTCCAGCACCACCAGCCGATCCACCAGGCTGAGCATCGACGTGCGGTGGGTCACCAGCAGCACCGTTTTGCCCTGCACATGGGTATGGAGCTTTTGCCGCAACACGTCTTCGCTGCTGTTGTCCATGGCGCTGGTGGGTTCGTCCAGCAGCAGGATCGGCGGGTCGAGCAACAGAGCTCGGGCCAGTAGCACGGCCTGGCGTTGCCCACCGGAGAGCAACTGCCCGCGCTCGCCCACCGGGCGGTCAAAGCCCTGGGGATGCTGGCGGGCCAGTTCGGTGACGCCGGTCAGTTCCGCCACTTCCAGCATGCGTGCATCGCTGATGTAGCGGGCGCCGAGGGTGAGGTTGTCCCGCAGGCTGCCGGCCAGCAGCGGCAGGTCATGGGCGACATAGCCGATCTGCTGGCGCAGGTCCGCCACGTCCAGTTGCCGAAGGTCGAGCCCATCGAGCAGCAACTGGCCTTCCTGGGGCTCATAAAACCCCATCACCAGGCGCGCCAGGGTGCTCTTGCCCGAGCCACTGCGACCGATAATCCCGACCCGTTCGCCGGGCTTGAGGCTGAAACTCACATTCGCCAGCGCCGGGGCGTTCTGGCCGTTGTAGTGGAAGGTCACGCCGCTGACGTCCAGCGCGCCCTGCAATTGGGTGCGATCCAGCGGCCGTTGTTTGGCATCGCGCTCTTGGGGCAGCGCCATCAGCGCATCGGTGCTGCGCATGGTCAGCTGTGCCTGCTGGTAGCGGGTGATCAGCCCGGCGATCTGCCCCAGCGGCGCCAGCACCCGGCTGCCGAGCATGTAGGTCGCCACCAGCGCGCCGACGCTGAGGTTACCGGCGATGATGCTGTAGACCCCGGCGACGATGGTCGCCATGCCGGCCAGTTGTTGCAAAAACAGCGTGCCGTTGGTGGCCAGCGCCGAGAGGCTGCGGGCGTGGCTGTCCAGGCGGGTGAGGGCGCCGTGGGTGCTTTCCCATTGATGCTGGCGCTCGCTTTCGGCGCTGCAAGCCTTGAGGGTTTCCAGGCCGCCGAGGGTTTCAATCAGCAATGCCTGGCGCTGGGCGCCCAGGGCCAGGCTTTTTTGCACGGTGTCACGCAGGCGTGCCTGGATGATCATGGCGAAAATAATGGTGAGCGGAAAAGCCACCACCGGAATCACCACCAGCCAGCCACCCAGCAACCCGATCACCACCAGCATCAGCACGGCGAAGGGCAGGTCGATCAGGCTGGTGAGGGTGACAGCGGTCAGGAATTCGCGCAGACCCTGGAAGTCATGGATGCTTTGGGCGAACCCGCCGATGGTCACCGGTTTGGCCTTCATCGCCATGCCGGTGATGCGTTCGAACAGGGTCGCGGAGAGGATCACGTCGGTTTTCTTGCCGGCGGTGTCCAGCAGATGGGCGCGCACCACGCGCAAAACCAGTTCGAAACCCGTGCCGATCAACAGCCCCACGGCCAGCACCCACAACGTCGATGTGGCCTGGTTCGGCACCACGCGGTCGTAGGTCTGCATGACGAACAACGGCACCATCAGCCCCAGCAGGTTGATCAGCAAACTTGCCAGGATCGCGTCGCTGTACAGCCAGCGCGACAGTTTCAAGGTGTCACGAAACCAGGCCTCGACCCGTGGAACCAAGGGCGCGCGCAGGTCTTCGAGTTCATGGCGCGGCCGGGCGAACAAAGCCTGGCCGCTGTAGACGGCGCTCAGTTCGTCGCGGCTGACCCACTGCTCGCCGCCATCGGCTTCGCTGGGCAGGATCAGCGCCTGGCCGTCCTCGCTCCAGCGCCGCAACACGGCGCAACGACCACCGGCCAGAATCAGCATCACCGGCAGGTTGAGTGGCGAAATATCGGCTAGCTCTCGGCGCAGCAAGCGCGCCTGCAAACCGGCCCGGGCCGCTGCGCGCGGCAGCAGGTCCAGGCTCAGACGTTGGTGCGCCATTGGAAGCCCGGCGCCAAGGCTGGCGCGGCTGACTGTCGCGCCATGGAGTTTGCAGAGGATCAACAGACCGTCAAGCAAGGGATCATCGACATTCAGCCGCGGATCGGTGCTGAGGGTTGCGGGTTCCATGCTGGTCACATTGATCGCTCCCATTTTTTTGGGGGGCTACTTCAGTTCGGGCAGCCGCGCTTCGTTTTTGACTTCTGTTTGAGCGACCGCGTCGGCCGGCAGCACCACGCGCTGTTTGCTCAACAGCTGGCCCATGTTCGCCAATACCCGATACATCGAGTATTCCTCGGTGTAGCGCACTTCGGTGTAGCGACGGTTGGCGTTGTACAGCTCGTTTTCGCTATCGAGCACATCGAGCAGGGTCCGCTGGCCGAGACCGAACTGATCCTGATAGGCGGCGCGTACACGGGAAGTGGTTTCGGCATATTCCCGGGCGGTGGGGGTCTGCTTGCGGGCGTTGAGCATCGCGTTCCAGGCCAGGCGGGTGTCTTCGTTGAGCTGGCGCAGGGCGTTGTTGCGGATGTCCATGGCCTGGTTGATCTGGTGGGCATTGGACGCCAACCGCGCCTTGTCGCTGCCGCCGCGGAACAGGTTGTAGTTCATCACCACGCCGACCCGCCAGTTGTTGTCGTGGCCTTCTTCGCCCCCGAGGTTGTTATTGGCGCCCACCGCCGCCTCGGCGTCGAACCGCGGATAGAACGGCGACTTGGCCACTTCATACTGGCTTTCGGCGGACTGTACGTCGGCCTGGGCCGATTTCAGGTACGGGTTGTTATCCACCATGCTTTGCTGGGCTTGGCGCAGGTCAGCGGGCATCTCGCCTTTGGTCGAGGGCGGTGTTTCCAGCTCATCGGGCATGCGTCCGACCACGCTGTAGAAGTTAGCCTCGGCGTCGGCCAGATCGACCTGGGCGGTGTCGTAGTTGTTTTCCGCCAGGGCCCGGCGAGCATTGGACTGATCGGAGTCGGCCGTACTGCCCACGCCACGCTCGGTGCGCAGGCCGATCTGGTCGTTGACGCGCAGGTGAGCTTGCAGGTTGTTCTTGGCCAGGGTCACCAGCTCGCGACGCTTGAGCACTTCCAGGTAAACCTCGATGGTGCGCAGCGCCAGGTCCTGGGCGGTGCCTTGGGCGTAGTAGGCCCGGGAATTGACCACGCCTTTGGTGCGTTCCACTTCATTGGCGGTGTTGAACCCGTCAAACAGCATCTGCCGCAGGCGCAGCTCCGACTGGGTGTAAGTCAGGATATTGGTGTGGTGATTGCCCAGCGCCCGGGTGTTGGTGTTGTCACTGTAGCCGCGCCCGTAGCCGGCATTAAGGTCCACCGACGGGAAGAACCCCCCTCTGGCGACCTTGACGTCTTCATTGGCCGACAGACGGCTATCGACCCGTTGCGCCAGTTCCGGGTGAGTAGCAATGGTGCTCTGGATCGCTTCGGTCAACGACATGGCCTGCGCTGAAGAAGAGCAGGCCATGGCCAGCAAAACCGCGCTGCAGAGGGGGGAAAGAACGCGCATGGGGTGCATCTCCTAAGGTCTGTTGTGCTTCGCTGTCGCCAAAATATTGACGTATTTAAGATCAAAACCGTTTCAAGCTTGTAACAACACAGCTAAGAACATCCTGCGCAAAACCTAAGAAGAATTTCTCATAAGACTTATGCCAAAAAAAACTTATGTGCTTGGAAAAAAGCGGCACATTGTTCAAAGCGAAAGCCTTTGAATCTGCGGGTCCTGACGGATTTTGGGCGTCAATAAAGTTCCATAATCATTTTGAAGCGATGTGAAGAGGTGCCGAAAAGGACGACCTGAAAGGCGATTTTAAGTGACGGTTTTTTGTCATTGTGGCGAATAGCTAGCGCCTTTTACGTCCCCGAAAGCTGGCAGATTTTCCAGATTCCCTGGCTGCTAACCCGAGCACCAATTCTTCACCCAGACAGGTGCCGACTGCGGTTGGCAACGGAGGAATGCACATGGCAGCGCTCATCGGTACCGTCAGCAAGGTGGTAGGACAGGTTTTCGCAGAAGCCGTCGGCGGTCTGCGGCGACCTCTGGTTGAAGGTGATCGGCTCTATGCCGGCGAGCACCTGATCACCGGGGCCGAAGGGGCGGTGGCTGTGCAGTTGCAAAACGGCAAGGAGTTGACCCTGGGCCGCGGAAGTGACCTGACGCTGAGCCCGCAATTGCTCGCCAACCAGGCCTCTGCTAGCGATACGCCTGAGGCCACCACACCCAGTGATGCGCAACTGACCGATGTGCAAAAACTGCAACAAGCCATCGCCGCCGGCGCTGACCCGACCCAGACCGGCGAGGCGACGGCTGCAGGCGCCGAGGGCGGTAATCCGGGGGGCGTGGGTGGCGGGCACAGTTTTGTGTTGCTGGAAGAAGTCGGCGGGGAGGTCGATCCGCAGATCGGTTTTCCCACCGCCGGGTTCAACGGGATACCCGAGTTTCCAGACCTGCGTCTGGCCGGTGATCCGGATGACGGCGGCGACGATGCAATCGTGCCACCGGTAGACCCTGAAACCCCGGACAACCCGGTTACCCTTGATGGCTTGACCGTGGATGGCGGTGAATTGACCGCCAATGAGGCGAACCTGTCTGACGGTTCCGCCAGCAATCCCGGTGCGCTGGTGCAAAGCGGCAGTTTCACCATTTCCGCGCCCGATGGGCTGAGCAGTCTGAGTATCGGTGGAATCGCCGTGATCACCGGTGGCGTACCGGCAGGTTTTCCCCAATCCATCACCTCGGCGCTGGGCAACACGTTGACCATCACCGGTTACAACCCCGCGACCGGTGTGGTCAGTTACAGCTATACCCTGACGGACAATGAAAGCCATCCCGCCGGGGGCGGGGCCAATACCATCAGCGAGCAGTTCCCCGTCGTGGCCGTCGACAGCGATGGCGATACAGCTACGGGGACCCTGGACGTCAACATCACCGACGACGTACCCCAGGCGATTGACGACAGCCACGCCAGCACCGCATCGGAAAGTCTTGTCACGCTCACCGGCAACGTCTTGCCCAACGATCACCAAGGCGCCGACCGCATCCCCACCGGTCCTGACAGCGGGCCGATCATTGGCGGCACGTTCACCGGCACCTACGGCACCCTGGTGCTGAACCCCAACGGCACGTACACCTACACCCTCAACACCAGCGACCCGCAATTCGTGGCGTTGCACGGCGGCGGAAGTGGCACTGAAACCTTCACCTACACCCTGACTGACGCCGACGGCGATACCAGCACCGCCAA
>NZ_WUUD01000013.1:229794-230473 GCF_009831705.1 Pseudomonas sp. PICF6
TACGAGCACCGCCAACCTGGTGCTACAGGTACACAACAACGACGACCCGGTGATCATCGAAGGCCTGGACACCGAAGGCGGTGAGCTGAACCTTCAGGAGAAAAACCTCAGCGACGGCACCAGCCCGGACGCTCCAGCGCTGACCCAAAGCGGCACCTTCACCATCACCGCGCTGGACGGTGTACAGACCCTGAGCGTGGGTGGCATCAATGTCGTCACGGGCGGTGTTGCGGCCGGTTTCCCACAGTCCATCACCACGGCCTTGGGCAACACACTGACCATCACCGGCTTCAACGCCGTCACGGGCGTGGTGAGTTACAGCTACACCTTGCTGGACAACGAAGCCCACGCAAACGGCAATGGCGCCAACAGCCTCAGCGAGCAATTTGCCGTCGTGGTCACCGACGACAACGGCACCACGGCCACCGGCAATCTGGACGTGAATATCGTTGATGATGTGCCTCAAGCCGTGGACGACAGCAACGCCGGCACCGCCTCGGAAACCAACCTGACCCTGACGGGCAGCGTGCTGACCAATGACACCGAAGGCGCGGATCGTGTGGCGTCCGGCCCGGTTACGCCCGGTACCTTCACTGGCACTTACGGTACGCTGGTTCTCAACGCTGACGGTTCCTACACCTACACGCTCAACACCGCCGACGCCGACTTCAAAGGCCTG
>NZ_WUUD01000013.1:230537-230624 GCF_009831705.1 Pseudomonas sp. PICF6
TCCCCAATCCATCACCACGGCATTGGGCAACACGCTGACCATCACCGGCTTCAACGCCGCCACGGGCGTGGTGAGTTACAGCTACAC
>NZ_WUUD01000013.1:230634-230980 GCF_009831705.1 Pseudomonas sp. PICF6
AGACGACAGCAACGCCGGCACCGCCTCGGAAACCAACTTGACCCTGACGGGCAGCGTGCTGACCAATGACACCGAAGGTGCGGATCGCGTGGCGTCCGGCCCGGTCACGCCCGGCACTTTTATCGGGACATACGGCACGCTGGTCCTCAACGCCGACGGTTCCTACACCTACACGCTCAACACCGCCGACGCCGACTTCAAAGGCCTGCACGGCGGCGGCAGCGGTAGCGAAACCTTCACCTACACCCTGACCGACGCCGACGGCGACACCAGCACCGCCAACCTGGTGTTGCAGGTACACAACAACGACGACCCGGTGATCATCGAAGGCCTGGACACCGAAGGC
>NZ_WUUD01000013.1:230990-231065 GCF_009831705.1 Pseudomonas sp. PICF6
ACCACGGCCTTGGGCAACACACTGACCATCACCGGCTTCAACGCCGCCACGGGCGTGGTGAGTTACAGCTACACC
>NZ_WUUD01000013.1:231075-231645 GCF_009831705.1 Pseudomonas sp. PICF6
GACGGTCAGCGGCAACGTTCTGAACAACGATGTGGGCGGTGCCGATGGACCCGCCGCAAGCGGCGCGGTGATCGGTGTGCGTGCTGGCAGCGACACCTCAACCTCGGCGGTTGGCGGCCTCAACACCCAGATCAACGGCACCTACGGCTATCTCACGCTGGACGCCAATGGCAACGCCGTTTACCACAGCAACCCGAACACCGTCAGTGCACCCGGTGCCACTGACGTATTCACCTACACCGTGCGCGATGCCGACGGCGATGAAAGCACCACCACCATCACCATCGATGTCTACAACAGCTGCCTAGTCGCTGAAACCGATCAGGACATCACCGTCTACGAAAAAGCCCTGGACCTGAACCAGGACGGCCAGGACCTGGCTCCCGGCACCGTCACCGGCAGCACGCCGAACGCTACCAGCGAAACCGCCAGCGGTAGTCTTGTCGGCTCGGTCACAGGTGCAATCGGCGCCGTCACCTTCGCCCTGGTAGGCAACGCCACCGGTGCCTATGGGCAACTGCTGCTCAACCCCGACGGTTCGTACACCTACACCCTGACCTCGCCAGCCAC
>NZ_WUUD01000013.1:231655-231907 GCF_009831705.1 Pseudomonas sp. PICF6
TGGAGGGCGGCACGGTCAATGGCAATGTGCTGGACAACGACGTGCTCGGCGCCGACGGTGGCGCAGTGATCGGCGTACGTGCCGGCAACGACACCTCAAACCCTGCAACAGGTGGTCTCAACACCCAGATCAACGGCACCTACGGCTATCTCACGCTGGACGCCAATGGCAATGCGGTCTACCACAGCAACCCGGACGCCGTCAGTGCACCCGGTGCCACCGACGTATTCACCTACACCGTGCGCGATGCCG
>NZ_WUUD01000013.1:231917-232549 GCF_009831705.1 Pseudomonas sp. PICF6
TCAGGACGGCCAGGACCTCGCTCCCGGCACCGTCACCGGCAGCGAGCCGAGCGCCACCAGCGAAACCGCCAGCGGTAGCCTTGTCGGTTCGGTGACTGGTGCCAGTGGGGCGCTGACGTTCAGTCTGGTGGGCAACGCCACCGGCGCTTACGGCCAGTTGTTGCTCAACCCCGATGGCTCGTACACCTACACGCTGACTTCGCCCGCCACGACGGCGCCCAACGCCAACGACGGCCCGAATGTATTGAGCGAAAGCTTCACCTACCAGGCCACGGACGCCTTGGGCAACAGTGTCACCGGCAACCTGGTGGTGAGCATCGTCGACGACGTGCCCACGGCCGTCGCGTCCGAGCGTTCGGTGACGGCGGTGGAGATCGACTCAAACCTGTTGATCGTGCTCGATGTGTCCGGGAGCATGGCCGACCCCTCGGGTGTACCGGGGCTCTCGCGGCTGGACCTGGCGAAACAGGCCATCAGTGCCTTGCTCGATAAATACGACGATCTGGGGGATGTGAAAGTCCAGCTCGTGACCTTCAGCAGCAGCGCCACCGACCAGACTTCCGTGTGGGTGGACGTGGCGACCGCCAAGTCGCTCCTCTCCGGCCTGTCAGCGGGCGGTGGGACCAACTACG
>NZ_WUUD01000013.1:232585-236299 GCF_009831705.1 Pseudomonas sp. PICF6
GCGCCGACGGCGGGTTTGTCAAAAGCCTGGTGGTCGATGGCACCACCTACAGCTACGATCCGGCCGCCAACGCCGGACAGGGTGCGCTGACCGCCAGCGGCGGGGCCAACCATGGCACCTTCAACACGGCCAACAACACGCTGAGTATCGCCACCGACCACGACGGCACGCTGGTGGTGAATCTCGACACCGGCGAGTACAGCTACACCTCCCAGACCGCCACCAACACATTGATCACCGAGACCATCGGCTACACCATCAGCGACAACGACGGCGACCTAGCCAGTTCCAGCCTGGTGATCAAGGTTCTCCCCAACAGCCCGCCCGTGGCAGTCGACGACAACATCATCACCAACGTCCTGTCGGGCAACATCGTGATCCCGGGAGAAATGCTGCTGGGCAACGACAGCGACGCCAACGGCGACCCGCTCACGGCGTCGCCCACCGGCTTCAACACCGGCTGGGTTGCCAGGGGCGCAGACTTCACCGGCAGTACCGGCACGGTCAGCTTCACCGGTAACAACGTGCAGTCGATCAACCTCAACCGCGGCGCTTTTGTCGCCAATGCCGCGACCATGACCGCGGTGCTGGTGGTCAGCGGTGCGCTGGGGATGGTGTCCAACCACAACACCAACGATGAAGACCGGCTCAACATCAGCCTCAAGCAGGGGGAAACCCTCACCCTGGACCACAACCTGGCGGCCGGACGGATCGCCCTGGAGTACTCCCTCAACGGTGGGCCTTTCATCGCGATCACCGACGGGGCCTCGTTCACCGCGGCGGCCGATGGCAACTACCAGATCCGCGTCACCAACATCACCAATAGCAGTGGTGGCAACCCCAACGGCGCGGAAAACTACCAACTGACCTTGACCGTCAACTACGCCGGCGCCCAGGACAGTACGCCGGATTACCACGGTAGCTACACCGCCAGCGACAATCACGGTGGCAGCGACAGCGCAGCGGTCGGCATCAGCTATCAGGCAGGCCACACCCTGACGGGCACGGCCGGAGACGACGTGCTGATCGCCGGCGAGGGTGACAACATCCTCAACGCGGGCGACGGCAACGACATACTCAGCGCCGGTTCGGGCAACAACGCCTTGCATGGCGAGGCGGGCAACGACTTGCTCTACAGCGGTGCCGGCAACGACCTGCTCGACGGTGGCACCGGCAACGACACCGCCAGCTACGCCCACGCCAGTGCCGGGGTTACGGTGAACCTGGGTCTGTTAGCCGCGCAAAACACCGTGGGCGCCGGTATCGACACCCTGGCGGGCATCGAAAACCTGGTCGGCTCGAACTTCAACGACACCCTCACCGGCGATAGTGCCAGCAACCGCATCAACGGCGGCCTGGGCGACGACGTGCTCAATGGCGGTGGTGGCGATGACGTGTTGATCGGCGGCCTGGGCAACAACACCCTGACCGGAGGCAGCGGCGCTGATACCTTCCAATGGCAGGTGGGCAACAGCGGCCATGACCTGGTCACGGACTTCACCCCAGGCCTCGACAAACTCGACCTGTCGCAACTGTTGCTGGGGGAAAACGGCAGCAGCGCGTCCCTGGACGATTACCTGCACTTCAGCGTCACCGGCAGTGGTGCGTCGGTCATGACCAGCATCGACGTCAGCTCCACGGCCGGCGCCGCGCCGAACCAGACCATCGACCTGGCCGGCGTCAACCTCGCCAGCTACTACGGCGTCACACCGGGCGTGGACGGCATGATCGCGGGGGCGGATACGGCGACCATCATCAACGGAATGTTGAATGATCACTCGTTGAAGGTGGACACCGTGTGAGGTGAACTGAAACAACAAAACCCGTCATGTTCAAATAGGATATGGCGGGTTTTGTGTTTTTGAGGGGATGCACGCTTTTCGGGTGAAGGACATCCATACTCCTGTGGCGAGGGAGCTTCGCGCCGACTTCAGGGCTTATGCA
This sequence comes from Pseudomonas sp. PICF6, assembly GCF_009831705.1. NCBI lineage: Bacteria > Pseudomonadati > Pseudomonadota > Gammaproteobacteria > Pseudomonadales > Pseudomonadaceae > Pseudomonas > Pseudomonas sp. PICF6. Next base: position 234,530 of record NZ_WUUD01000013.1, read on the forward strand.
GGGTTTTTTGCTTGAGGATATAAACCGTCACCAGCACCGCACTGGTCAGCATGAATGCGCGCGCCCACGGCAGGGGCACCAGGTAGCAGGACAGGAGGATGCTCACCCACATCAGGCCGATGGCGTAGACCTTGCCCTTGAGTGGGATGCCGTTGCCGCTGAGGTAATCAGCGATCCAGGGCCCGAGCCGCGGATGGCCCACCAGCCAGTGATAGAAGCGTGGCGAGCTGCGTGCGAAGCAGGCCGCGGCCAGCAGCAGGAAAGGGGTAGTGGGCAATACGGGAATGAAGATCCCGATGACCCCCAGCACCACGCTCAACCAGCCAATGGCCAGCAGGGCGTAGCGCAGGATCAGCGAGCGGTTGCCGATGGGCGCGGGCACCCGGTGGCTCAGTGGTGGCGCGGCTTGAGGATCGCCGGTTTCTCGTCCGGGGCGTTGCACAGCAGGTACAGGGCGGTGAGGGCTTCAGGGATCTGCACGATCATGTCGTCCATCAGGTTCGCGTCGGCGGCGATGTCGGAAAACTCCGGTTGCTCGTCGAACAGACCGGAACCGACCATGATCGGCAGCAGCATTTCGCTGACTTCTTCCTCGGCGGTTTCGAACCAGGCGGCTTCGCGCAGGAACACGCCTTCCATGAAACCGATGCACCAGCCACGCAGTTCCGAATCGTCCGGGTCATCGCCCAGGTCCAGCTCGCATGGCAGTTCGAATTCTTCGTCGGAAGCCAACTGACGGGCGATGTGGGCCTTGAGCAACACCAGCGTGGTTTCGATGACCTCACGCTCGGCATCGTCGGCGTAATGCGGCTCTTCGGCGAACAGCGCGTCGATCCACTCACGCTCCGGCACCTGTTCGGAACAGATGGACAGGGCGGTCAGGTAGCCGTGAGCGGCCACGTAATCCAGCGCCTCTTCGTGCAGCTCATCGGCGTCGAGGAAGACTTGCAGGCGGGTCAGTTGCTCAGCGAAGGACATTACAGGCTACCTTGGGGAATAAACAATGCGGGAATTCTAGGCCTTCTTGAGCGCCCAGGCCAGCCGCGTGGTGTATTTGCCTCTCCAATGCCCGGGGTGGACACAAATTTGCGCTCGCCCACAGATCAAATGTGGGAGCGAGCCTGCTCGCGATAGCGGTGGAGCAGCTTGCATTGATGTTGAATGGGCCGATGTCATCGCGAGCAGGCTCGCTCCCACAGGGACTGATGGCAACCGGAAGACCCCCGACACCTCTTGTCAGCATCACCCTTTACAACGAAACCCTCGGGTATACTGCCGCGTTTTGTGATGCCCTGCGGCGTCCCGGCGTTTCGAAACGCGCACTTACGATTTGCCGGTGCAGCGTTTTTGATTCTGAACCAGCCTTGCAGGGATGTTTCGGTGATTTTTGGAGTTTTTATGCTCGAACAGGCTCAACGCGTCCTCAAGGACATCTTCGGCTACGACAGTTTTCGTGGCCGCCAGGGTGCCATTATTGAGCGCGTGGCCAGCGGTGGCGATGCCCTGGTGCTGATGCCCACCGGCGGCGGCAAATCGTTGTGCTTCCAGGTGCCGGCGCTGTTGCGCAACGGCCTGGCGGTAGTGGTCTCGCCGCTGATTGCGTTGATGGACGACCAGGTCGCGACCCTTGAAGAGCTGGGGGTTGCAGCCGCTTCGCTGAACTCGACCCTCAGCGCCGAGCAGCAACGGGACCTGGCGGCGCGAATCAAGCGCGGTGAAATAAAAATGCTCTACCTGGCCCCGGAACGCCTGGTGCAGCCGCGCATGCTG
>NZ_WUUD01000013.1:236309-243503 GCF_009831705.1 Pseudomonas sp. PICF6
AGCCCACTGTGTGTCCCAATGGGGCCACGACTTCCGCCGTGAATACCTGCAACTGGGGCAACTGGCCGAACTGTTTCCCGACGTGCCACGCATCGCCCTGACCGCCACCGCCGACAAACGCACCCGCGAAGAAATCGTCGAACGCCTGCATTTGCAGAACGCCGAGCGCTTCCTTTCCAGCTTCGACCGACCCAACATTTTCTACCGCATCGTGCCCAAGGAGCAGCCGCGCAAGCAGTTGCTGGCGTTTATTGCCGAGCGGCGCAGCGATGCCGGCATCGTTTATTGCCTGTCGCGCAAAAAGGTCGATGAAGTGGCGGCGTTTCTCTGCGAGCAAGGCTTTCCGGCATTGCCGTATCACGCCGGCCTGCCCAATGACCTGCGGGCCTATCATCAGAAGCGCTTCCTCAATGAGGAAGGCCTGATCATGGTGGCCACCGTGGCGTTTGGCATGGGCATCGACAAGCCCAACGTGCGTTTCGTCGCGCACCTGGACCTGCCCAAATCCCTCGAGGCGTATTACCAGGAAACCGGGCGCGCCGGCCGTGATGGTTTGCCGGCGGACGCGTGGATGGCCTACGGCCTGCAAGACGTGGTGATGCTCAAGCAGATGCTGCAGAACTCCGAGGGCGACGAGCGCCACAAGCGTCTTGAGCAGCATAAGCTCGACGCCATGCTTTCGCTGTGCGAAGAGACCCGCTGCCGGCGCCAGACCTTGCTGGCTTATTTCGATGAAGACATGCCCCAGCCTTGCGGACATTGCGATAACTGCGTCGACGGCGTGGAAACCTGGGACGCCACCGAGCCGGCCCGCCAGGCGTTGTCGGCGATTTATCGCACCGGCCAGCGCTATGGCGTGGGGCATCTGGTGGACGTGTTGCTGGGCAAGGACAACGAAAAGGTGCGCAGTTTTGGCCACCAGCATCTTTCGGTGTTCGGTGTGGGCAAGGCACGCACGGAAAGTGAGTGGCGTTCATTGTTCCGCCAGCTCGTGGCCCGCGGGTTGGCCGATATCGACCTGGAAGGCTACGGCGGTCTGCGCCTGAGTGCGAGCTGCCGTCCCTTGCTCAAAGGCGAGGTCTCCCTCGAACTGCGCCGTGATCTCAAGCCGGCAACCGCGATCAAGAACAGCAAGAGCCAGGCCAGCCAACTGGTGCGCGGCGAAGAGCGCGACCAGTGGGAAGCCTTGCGCGCCTTGCGTCGCAAGCTGGCCGAAGAGCATGGCGTGCCGCCCTATGTGATCTTCCCCGACTCGACGCTGCTGGAAATGCTCCGCAGCCAACCCACCTCCCTGGCGGAAATGGCCCGGGTCAGTGGCGTGGGCGCGCGCAAGCTGGAGCGTTACGGCGAAGCCTTCCTCCAAGTGCTGGGCGGCGAGGTCGAGGCGCCGAAAGCGGTGGCCGATGTTCGTCACGAATTGATCACCCTGGCCCGCGCCGGCATGACCCCGTTGCAGATTGCCGGACAACTGCAATGCTCGGAAAAGAACGTTTATACGATGCTGGCCGAGGCCATCGGCAAGCAGCAGTTGTCTTTGGAGCAGGCGTTGGATTTACCCGAGGAATTGATGGGCGAGGTGCAGGATGCGTTTCTGGACGGCGAAGGCGAGTTGCCAGCGGTGTCGGAAGTTGCAGCACTGTTTGTCGGTCGGGTTCCGGAAGGTGTCCTGTATTGTGTCAGGGCTGCGTTGCAGTCGGAATTTGAAGTCTGATCAGTGAGTTACCTTCCTTTAACGATTCACTACAGGGTAAACCTTGCCTGAATCCGAAGCTCATGCTTAGCTGACTAATAATTAGTTTTTCTCTATTTCAGATCTGATGAGTTTTTTTATGCCGTTAACCGATCAACACCGTTTTGGCATGCAGTTGGCGCAGATGTCTCGAGGCTGGCGCGCCGAGCTGGATCGTCGCCTGGCCGGGTTGGGTCTGTCTCAGGCCCGCTGGCTGGTGCTGTTGCACCTGGCCCGTTTCGAACAGGCGCCGACCCAGCGCGAACTGGCCCAGAGTGTCGCTGTCGAAGGCCCGACCCTGGCCCGGTTGCTTGACAGCCTGGAAGCTCAGGGCCTGGTGCAGCGTCAGGCCGTGGCCGAGGATCGTCGTGCCAAGAAAATCGTGCTTTGTGCACCGGCGCTGCCGCTGATCGAACAGATCGAAACTATTGCCACGCAACTGCGCCGTGAGTTGTTCGAGGGGGTCGATGAAGCCGACATGCGCGTGTGCATGCGGGTCCATGGCACGATTCTGGCCAATCTGGAAAAATCCTGAGGCATATCCCAGGCATCAGACTTTTGAGATTCGGCGGTTCGCGAACTATAACCAGTACTTAGGCGCTCAGTCTGGTAATCAAAAGGGATGCCCATGCTTGTAAGTTTGCAGTGCACGTTGCGCAGTTGGCTCAACGTGTTGGTAGTCGTGGCAGCCATGGGGTATTCGGCGTTGGCATCGGCGCTGGGGCTTGGGGAGATCACCCTCCATTCCGCCCTGAATCAGCCGTTGCGTGCCGATATCGCCCTGGTCGATGTGACCGGGGTAAGTGAAAGCGATTTGTCGGCCAGCCTGGCGAGCGCGGACGATTTCAGCCGTGCCGGCGTGGAGCGGGTGTTCTATCTCAATAGCTTGCGCTTCACGCCAGTGCTGCGCGGCGAGCGCGGCTACATTCGGGTGACCTCCAGCAAACCGGTGGAGGAACCCTTCCTCAATTTCCTGGTGCAGCTCAATCAACCCAACGGGCGTCTGCTGCGCGAATACACCGTGCTGATCGACCCGCCGGGCACGCCAGGTATCGTACCGGCGCGGGACGAGCCTTCCGCCGCGGCCCAGGCAACGCCTGCGATCAAGCCGCCTGCGGCTACTCAAGGCAAGCGCTATACCGTCGTGCAGGGAGACAACCCCTGGTCCATCGCCAAACGCCTGCATGACGCCGGCAGCAATGCTTCGGTCAATGAGCTGATGCAGGGCATCCAGGCCCTGAACCCCGGCAGTGACCGGCTTTCCGTGGGCCAGCGTTTATTGCTGCCCGATTCTGCGGTGCTGCCATCAGCGGCAGAAACGGCTGCCGCCCCGGCCTCCGCCATGTCCGACGAGCAACTGGCCGCCAGCGTGCTGCAAAACGAGCAGCAACAAAAAACCATCGAGCAACTGCAGGCGCTGCTCCAATCCCAGGACGAAGAAATCGCGAGTCAGCGCCAGCAGATCAGCGAGTTGCAGACACAGCTGGCCGAGGTCACGCCGGCCCCTGCTGAATCTGCGCAGCCGGAGTCGGTGCCAGCCGCATCACCCGCGCCGCCAGATCAAGCACCACCCGTCACAGAACCGGTCCCGGAACCAGAGGAGGGCATTAACTGGCTGTGGATAACGGCGCTCGCGGGGCTGTTGGGGTTGCTCGGGTTATTGCTGTTCCTTCGTCGGCGGCAGCAAGAACAGGCCGAAATGGAGCCCCTGCCCGAGCGTTCGGAACCGATGCTTGAAGACGACACCCAAACCTATGCTTCGACCGCCGACACGGAACAGCCCGAGGCCGCCACGTCGTTCAGTAACGGTGATGCACCTTTGGGGGACGTGCTGGAAGGGGTCGGGATTTACCTGACCTACGGTCGTTTCACCGAAGCGGCGGGATTACTGCGCGCCGCGCTGCTGACAGAGCCCGCGCGCACCGACCTGGGCCTCAAGTTGCTGGAAGTGCTGGGCAAGCAGGGCGATACCATCGGTTTCCAGGCCCAGGAACATCATTTGTTGGCGCAGGGCATTGACGTCAGCACACTCGAAGAAATCCGCGGGCGTTATCCGAAGGTCGCCGCGGTGGCCGCGCCCATGGTGACAGAACCTCAGCCGCCGCTGACTGACGTCGCTCCTGCGTCCAGTGACGAGTTCGAACTCGATCTGGATGCGCTGTCCATGGAAACCAGTTGGGACCTTGCCGAGCCGCAGCACAGCACCACTGAAAAAACACCTGTTGCGCCCGAAGGCTTTGGGGACTTGTCGCTTTCGAGTTTCGACGAGCCCGACCTGCAGTGGAGCGCACCGTCTGAAACCGAATCGCTGGACGATGCATTTCTCGACGGGTTTGCCGATGAAGAGCAGTCGCTGGAACTGGAGCCGATGGTCCTCGAGCCTGTCCACCAAGAGCTTCAGGTACCGGAACACTCCGACAAGCTGGAGCAGGCGCAGAACTGCATTGACGATGGCGATCTGAAAACCGCCGTCGCACTGCTGGAAGAGTTGCTCGAAGAGGGCAACGAACCTCTCAGGCAAACCGCGCGTGTGCTCCTGGCGGGGATTCGCTGAAGTCCTTTATTAGTGAGCCTGCTGGCCCCTTCGCGAGCAGGCTCGCTCCCACAGGGGATTTGCGGTGAACGCCAAGCCCGCGAACGACACGAAACCAATGTGGGAGCTGCTGCGGATACAGGGCCATCAAAACGTCTGCCCCAGATTCAGATACACCGCCTGCTCGTCATCATCGTTAAACCCATAGCTGAAATTCAGTGGCCCCAACGGCGTATCAAACCCCAGGAAAATACTGGCGGCATTGATGTAGCCGCTGTCGAACTCATTGTCGTTGTTCCACGCCCGGCCGCGTTCCAGGGAGCCGCCGATGTACAGCGGGAAATCCAGCGGCAGGTAGGCTCGCGGTGTGAGCCTTCGGTAATACACAGCGCGCATCAGGCTTATGTTCTGCCCGGAGATGCCGTCTTGGCGAAAGCCCGACAGTTGCCGCGCACCACCGAGTACAAAGCTTGAAGTCACCACTTCAGCGGTGTCCAGGGTACGCCCGTAACGCCCACCGAGGATGAAGGTGTCCGGGCCGTGGCTCAGTGCCTTGTCCAGATTGAGTTCCCATTGGCGGTAACGCTGGTCGGAACCCAATCCCGGCTCATACTGGCGCCAGGTCAGGCCGATGTCTTCGCCTTCATGAGGGAAGTACACATTGTCGAAGGAGTCGAATGAATACTTCAGGTCGTAGAAGCCTTCATTGAAGCTTTCGCTGGGCTGGTCGTGATCGCCAATGCGTACATCTGCCTCGCCCCAGGCTTGGCCGACACCGAAACGGATTTCGCCGCTGTTGCCAATCTGCCGGCCCAGGTTCAGGCCAAAGCCATAACGTTCGACGCGATACTGGGCCACCGGGTCGTTGTCCAGGATGGACTCGACGTTGCGGGATTCGAATTGCCCGTAGGGTGCGATGAAGTAGCGCGAGCCGACATCCAGCGGCTGGTAGAACTCGCTGTACAGCTCCTGCTTGTCGCCAATCTGTGCCCGGGTCAGCCACTCGGCGCCGAGGCGGTTGATGCCATTGACCCGATAGCTGGCGCCGAGGTTGAAAGCGCTGTCGCCGCGCATGTCGTCCGACAGGCTCAACCCCAGCCGCAGGTAATCGGTGCCGGTGCGTTTGCCCCGGGCACTGATGACCAGCGTATGGTCCGGGGCCTTGTGCACTACGCGGTATTGCACCTGCTCGAAGTAATCCAGCCCGTACAACGTGCCCATGTCGGTCTGCAAACGACCCAGGTCCAGCGGCTCGCCGACTTGCTGGCGAACGTAATAGCGAATCACGTCGTCACCGACTTTGGAGTCATTCTCCACGCGAATGGCGGTGATGACCGGCGTGCGCTCGCTTGGGGTACGCGCCGCCATGAGCTCGGGGTCGGCCGGCTCCGTGGGGCGCAGGTGCGCCAGGCGGGCCTCGAGTATTTGGGCTGCACGGTAACCGGCGTCGATCATTTCATGGGCGCGGCCGAAGTCTGTGGCGCCGAAGCTCGCCAGCGCCGGCTGGATCAGCACATCGTCTTCTCTGAGCGTTGCCAATTGTTCTTCGGAGTTGCGCCGGGTCATCAGGGTGGTCGACTGGTTCAGGACGTCGATCACGGTGACCAATTGCTTGCGGGTGCTCAGCGGGGTGCCGATGTCCACCACGATGGCCCTGTCCACGCCCATTTCCCGGGCCACATCCAGCGGGATGTTGTCGGTCATGCCGCCATCCACCAGCAACCGGCCGTCCAGTTCCACCGGCGCGAATACCGCCGGGATCGACATGCTGGCGCGGATGACCTTGGGCAGGTGGCCCTTGCGAAACACCACTTTCTCGCCACTGGCGATGTCGGTCGCCACGGCGCGGAAAGGGATTGGCAGTTTGTCGAAGTCCCGGGTGTCGCTGGCGTGGGCCAGCAGGCTTTCGAGCAGCAGGGCCAGGTTCTGCCCCTGGATAACGCCCAAGGGCAGGCCGAGGCTGCCGTCATCACGAAAGCTGAGTTTCTGTTTCACCAGAAAGTCCCGGTCATCCTGCTTGCGCCGGAACGGCACGTCCTTGCGCGGCGGAGCGTCGGACAGGGCCTGTTGCCAGTCGATGCCCAGGGCGAGTTTTTCCAACTCGTCGATTTTGTAACCTGAGGCATACAGTCCACCGATCACTGCGCCCATGCTGGTGCCCGCGATGGCGTCGATCTGGATGCCTTGCTCCTCCAGGGCCTTGAGCACCCCGATGTGGGCCAGGCCCCGGGCGGCGCCGCCGGACAGTACCAGGCCGATTTTCGGATGCGGCGCCTCGACGGCGGGCTCGTTGGCATGAACGAGCAGGGGCAGCAGTAGCAGAAGCAGGCAAGGCAGCAGGCGGCGCATCGTCAATCTCGGGGCGGGCAATCAAAGGCAGGTATTATAGCGATGCCTTTGCCCCCAGGAGTTCACCCGCAATGACCGAGCACAAGCCGGAAGTCGTCATCACCTATTGCACCCAATGTCAGTGGCTGCTGCGCGCCGCCTGGCTGGCTCAGGAACTGCTCAGCACGTTTAGCGACGACTTGGGCAAGGTGTCGTTGGTGCCGGGCACCGGTGGGGTGTTTCATATCAGTTGCGACGGCACGCAGATCTGGGAACGCAAGGCCGATGGTGGTTTTCCCGAGGCCAAGGTTCTCAAGCAGCGGGTCCGCGACCGGATCGACCCGGAGCGGGGCCTGGGCCACAACGACCGGGTTCAGTGAGACGCGGCTTGGGCGCTTACACCCGGTTTCTTTGTGCCGCCACTGAGTTGGCTCGACATCACGATCGCGACGATGATCAGCGCGCCACCCAGCAGCATGCGCAACGTCGGGTTTTCATCGAATAGCAACCAGGCGATGGTGATGCCGTAGACCGGTTCCATGGCAAACACCACCGCCGCCGTGCGGGCCTTGATCACCGCCAGGCTGGCGACGAACAGGCTATG
>NZ_WUUD01000013.1:243513-273214 GCF_009831705.1 Pseudomonas sp. PICF6
GCAGAACACACCCAGCAGGGCGATCCACAGCCAGTCGACAGGGCGCACGTCAATCAGTTGCGGCGCTGCCATTGGCAACAGGCAAAAGCCGACCACCAGGTTTTGGCACAAAGCGGCCTGTACCGGCGGCACCCGTGTGGAACCGGCGCGGTTGACCAGCGAAAGCAGCGAGAACAGCAACCCCGAAAGCACGGCCCACAGCAGGCCGGTGGTGGCGCCGCTGGCCAGGTCGAAGTGCGGTGTGACCAGCACCAGGCCGATGCTTACCATTGCCACCAACAGGATTTCATTGGCACGGATCCGCTCGCGGAAAATCAACCCTTCGAGCAACACCGTGAAGGCCGGGAAGCTGGTAAAGCCCAACGTGGCGATTGCCACACCGGCGACTTTGACCGATATGAAGAAGCTCACCCAGTGTCCGGCGAGCAATAGGCCGCCCAGCAGCAGGCGTCGAAGGTCCTGTGCGTGGAGCTTGTGCCAGCGGGCGCTGCTGGCGAAACGGGCAAAAAACGCCAGGGCCAGCACGGCGAATACGGCGCGGCCGAACACAATGACCGCTGGCGAGGCGGCGGCGAGCTTGCCGAATACACCGGTCAGGCCAAACATGAGTGCGCCAATGTGCAGGGCGCCGAGGGCGGTACGGGGAGTCATTGCGATCCTTGTCCAACGGTTGAGCGTCTGGGTATTGAACCCGCTACCGGCCGTTCATGTCTGTCGCGATCCTCGCGTTTTTTAGCGCGAAGCTAGCGCTGGCGCCGCAGCTTGCCCGGTGAGGCGCCGAATTCGCGCAGCACTGCGGCGGCAAAGGCGCTTTGCGAGCTATAACCGACCCGGTGGGCGATTTCACCGATGGGCAGTTGCGAATCACGCAGCAGGTCCACCGCCTTGTGTAGACGGCGACTGCGGATGTAGTCCATCGGGGTTTGCCCGCATTCAGCGACGAAGCGTGCATGCAAGCGGGCACTGGAGAGCCCGGCGACCTGGGCCAGGTCCGCCACTTGCAGCGGATAGGCGGCGTACTGGTCAATGTGGGCGTTGAGCGCCGCATAGGGCAGGCGCCGGCCGCCGACGATGTCCTGGCCAGTGCCATTGAGGCTGGCCAGGAGCAGCACGGCCCCTTGTTGGGCGATCACCGGGTCGTCCACCGGGCTGCCCGCCAGCCAACTGACCAACTGGCTTTGCCCCGCATCCAGGGGCCTGCGCGCGGCATTGTCGAGCAATCGGCGGCTGGCGTCGGCGTGATCACCCAAGGCTTGCCCGATCCAGTCATCGCTCGGCACATCCAGCACCAGGCAACGGCTGCCACGGGGGCTGCCGCAGGCGTGATGGGCACCGGCGGGTATCACCACGAAACTCTGCTGCACGACCTGGCTGCCACAACCTTCGACCTCGAAATCCAACAGCCCGGACAACCCGAACACCAGTTGGGCGTGGTCGTGGCTGTGGACAATCAGGTCGTGGCTGTAATGGCGTAGCGTCAGGGTCGGTCTCATCTCGGTCTCCCGGGGCAGGCCGTCAGCATACACCGAGGCCACGCTGCTTCGCGCTGTCATGTAACGGACTTGTATTTGTCATGGGGTATTAACCGCAGGGAGGCACAGTGGCTAAAACGATCAGAGGGTTGCCCATGACCAGCGCCGAGCTCGCCAGACCCAGCCGCAAACAGCGTGTTCGCACCTTATGGATTTCCGATGTGCACCTGGGCACCCGGGACTGCCAGGCCGAGCATTTGTCGCAGTTTCTCAAGGGCTACCATACCGACAAGATCTACCTGGTGGGTGACATCATCGACGGCTGGAAGCTGCGCGGCGGCATGTACTGGCCACAGGCTCACACCAACGTCATTCGCCGCTTGCTGACCATGAGCAAGCGCGGTACCGAGGTGATCTACGTCACCGGTAACCATGACGAATTTCTGCGGCGATATTCGAAGCTGATCCTGGGCAATATCCAATTGGTGGACGAAGCGGTGCACGTCACCGCGGACGGCCGGCATTTGCTGGTGATCCATGGCGATCAGTTCGATGTCATCACCCGGTACCACCGTTGGCTGGCGTTCCTTGGCGATTCGGCCTACGAGTTCACCCTGACCCTGAACCGCTGGCTCAACCATTGGCGGGCCCGTTATGGCTACGGTTACTGGTCGTTGTCGGCGTACCTCAAGCACAAGGTCAAGACGGCGGTCAGCTTCATCAGCGACTTCGAAGAAGCCATCGCCCATGAATGTGTGAAGCGTGAACTGCACGGTGTGGTGTGCGGACACATCCACCATGCCGAGATGCGCAGGGTGGGCGAGGTGGAGTATCTCAATTGTGGCGATTGGGTCGAGTCGTGCACGGCGCTGATCGAGCATTGGGACGGGTCGATCGAGTTGTATCGGTTGGCCGATGCCCAGGCGCGGGAGGCGTTGATCCGGGCTGAGTTGAAAGTCACCGAACCGGCGTGAGCCGATCTGACGCCATCGCGGGCAAGCCTTGCTCCCACAGGTATTCACAGCCTGCGAGAGCAAGCACCAGCTGTGGGAGCAAGGCTTGCCCGCGATGGACCGCATAGCGATCCCAGCAATCAGTCAGGCTTGAGCCTGTTCAGCCATCGCCGCCTTGTAGATCGACTGCTTCGGTGCGGCAAACAGCCTTTCCAGCATCGGCTCGAAGAAACTCAACGGCAGGGTGTCGTACTCGGCATCGAACGCCGCGGCGTCGTATCGGGCGCAGAAATCAATGGTCGCCTGGTATTGGGGATGCGCTTTGAATTGCTCGCGCAGGTGCCGGTCCATGCCCAGGTGATGGAAGAAGTAATAGCCCTGGAATATCCCGTGTTTCTCCACCATCCACAGGTTTTCGGCGCTGACGAACGGCTTGAGGATGGCGGCGGCAATGTCCGGGTGGTTGTAGCTGCCCAAGGTGTCGCCGATGTCGTGAAGCAAGGCGCAGATCACATATTCATCGTCCCGTCCGTCACGATAGGCGCGGGTGGCGGTTTGCAGGGAATGGGTCAGGCGATCCACCGGAAAACCGCCGAAATCGCCGTCCAGCAACTTCAAATGGGTCAGGATTCGACCCGGTAATTGCCGGGCATAGGCGCTGAAGTCGGCAGCGATGATTGCCCAGTCTTCCTCAGTACCGTCCTTCATGTGGGTAAAGCGCGCGTGGGAGTTCATGGGCAGTCCTTTGAGAGTGGCTAGAACGCAACTTTGCCCCGCAGCATGTCGCGGTACATGACGAAATCGCCGAGCAGGCTGTAGAACGGGTGCTGGAACGTGGCGGGACGGTTCTTTTCAAAGAAGAAATGCCCGACCCAGGCAAAGCCGTAGCCGGCAATGGGCAAGACGATCAGCCACCAGCCGTTGCCGACGATCAGAGCCAGGGCAACAATCAGGATGACCAGAGAGGTGCCGATAAAGTGCAAGCGCCGGCAGGTGCTGTTGCTGTGCTCGCTGAGGTAATAGGGATAGAACTCAGCGAACGTATTGAAGCGTCTGGTGTTTTCCACGACTGCGGGCTCTGTGGTTATTGTTCTGTTGGTTCTGGGCGACCAACGGTTTGATTGAAGTCTAGAGCGATCACTTGCAACGACCAGTGACAATGGGCGCCACTTTAGTATCCTTCGCAAATCCAGCCGTACCCTGCGGCTCGTCATGCAAGTAAAACGTCATGAGCGAACGAACGACTTCTTCAAGCTGGGCGATGGGGATTGTCAAGGCACTGGAAATGGACGGCCTGGATTGTCGGATGCTGTTCAAACAGCTGGGGCTGGACTATGACGCGCTGGAAGATCCAGATGCACGTTTCCCCCAGGATTCGATGACCCGACTCTGGCAACGCGCCGTGGAGTTGTCGGGCAACCCGGCCATCGCTTTGAACATGGGTAAAGTGGTGCGCCCGGCGTCGTTTCACGTGGTCGGGTATGCCTTGATGTCCAGCCGCACGCTGGTCGAGGGTTTCCAGCGGCTCGTGCGTTATCAGCGGATCATCGCTGAAAGCGCCGACCTGAGCTTTCGTCAGATGGAGGGGGGCTACGGGTTGGTTCTGACAGTGCATGGCGACCATCTCCCGCCCACCCGCCAGAGTGCCGAGGCTTCCCTGGCCTGTGCGCTGGCCATGTGCAACTGGTTGACCGGACGCACCCTGCACCCGATGAAGGTGCTGTTCCAGGGCGCCGAACCGGTTGATCTGGCGCCTTATCAACAGGCGTTTCCCGCGCCACTGATGTTCGGCGCACCTTACGACGCGTTGATCTTCGAACGTAGTGACATGGAAGCACCGTTACCCACCGCCAACGAGGCCATGGCGCAGCTCCACGACCGGTTTGCCGGTGAATACCTGGCGCGTTTTTCCGAAAGCCGCGTGACCCACCAGACCCGGCAAGTGTTGTGCCGGCTGCTGCCACGGGGCGAGCCTAAGCGTGACGTGGTGGCGCAGACGCTGCACCTGTCCCAGCGCACCTTGCAGCGACGCTTGCAGGAAGAGGGCACCACGTTCCAGAGCTTGCTCGATGACACCCGCCGCGAACTGGCCGAACAGTATCTGGCGCAGCCGGCCCTGACCCTGCTGGAAATCGCCTATCTGCTGGGCTTCGCCGACCCGAGCAATTTTTTCCGGGCCTTTCGACGCTGGTTCGACACCACGCCCGGCGAATACCGGGCGCGGTCAAACGGCCAGCCCGGTCAGTGACGCCAGAACGCCGGGATACACAGCACGAACACGGTGATGATCTCCAGTCGGCCCAGCAGCATGCCAGCCGACAGAATCCACTTGGCCGCATCCGGCAGCGGCGCAAAGTTGCCGGCCGGGCCGATGGTCTCTCCCAGTCCCGGGCCGACGCCGGACACGGTGCTGGCCGCGCCGGTCAGGGCGGTCATCCATTCCACGCCCAATAGCGAGAGCAGCAGGGCGATCACGCAGATGGTGATGGCGAAGAAGAACGAGAAGGTGAGAATCGAGCGTACGATTTCTTCGTCGAGGCGGTGGCCGTTGTATTTCTGCTTGATCACCGCGCGCGGGTGGATCAATTGCTTGAGGTTGGTCCTGAGCAGGATGTAGGCAACCTGGAAGCGGAAGATCTTGATCCCGCCGGCCGTCGAACCGGAACAGCCGCCGACGAAACCCAGGTAGAAGAACAACATCAGCGAGAAATTGCCCCACAGGCTGTAGTCTCCCAGCGCGAAGCCTGTGGTGGTGACGATCGACGTCACGTTCAACGCCACGTGCCGCAGGGCCTCCAGCCAGTGCAGGTCGGTTGTCGCCCAATACCAGGTGCCCAGTACCACCCAGGTCACCAGCAGCACCGCCAGCAGGCCTTGGACCTGTTGGTCCTTGATCAGCGCCCGGCGATTGCCCCGCAGTGTCGAGACGTACAAGGCAAACGGCAGGCTGCCGAGGATCATGATGACGATAGTGACCCAATGCACCGCCGGTTCGGTCCATTTGGCCAGGGATTTGTCCGACGTCGAGAACCCGCCGGTGGAGATCGCCGACATCGCATGGTTGATGGCATCGAACAGGTTCATCCCCGCCCACCACAGTGCGAGGGTGCCGAGAATGGTGATGCCTACATAGGACGCCACGATCAGCCGCGCCACCATGTGGGAGCGGGGCATGACTTTCTCCGAGCGGTCGGAGGATTCGGTCTGGAACAGTCTCATGCCACCGATGCGCAACAGCGGCAGGATCGCCACCGCCATCGCAATGAAGCCGATCCCGCCGAGCCAGTGCAACAACGACCGCCACATCAGGATGCCGGGGGACATGTTATCCAGGCCGCTCAGGACCGTGGCGCCGGTGGCGGTGATCCCGGACATGCTTTCGAAGAACGAGTCGGTGTAGCTGATGTGCTGGGTCAGCAGGAAGGGCAACGCGGCAAAGATACACACCACCAGCCAACTGCTGACGGTCAGCAGGTACATGTCCCTGGGCCGCAGATGCACGTGTTCCGGGCGTCCGGGAAGGATCAGGGCCAGGCCGGCGACAAAGGTGATCATGCTCGACCAGAGGAACGATGGCAGGTCGTTGGTGCGCTCGAAGATCAGCAAGGTGGCCATGGGCACGACCATGAAGATCGCCAGGGTGATCAGGAAGATGCCGATGATGAAACCAATGATCCGTAGGGTCGGCAACGCCATGAAGTCCGCTCGGGCTGAAAGGGAAGGGCGTCATTCTACCCGCGACAAGCGGCATGTAAACCGGCACCCGGTGGCGCGTGAGGCCAGTGGCCTGCGCAATGGACTTCTGGTTGCGGAATTTGAGCTAACGAACTCGCCGTACAAGCCACTAGAATAGCTGGACATTTTTTCAGGAGGTGGCCGATGCAGGCTCTCGACGCTTTGCTCAACCGTGTTTCCGTCCCGCGCCTGGTGGACCCGGCGCCTACCGCCGAACAGCGCGAGGTCATGTTCGCCGCGGCGATGCGGGCTCCGGATCATGGCCAGTTGCGGCCATGGCGATTTCTGACGGTCGAAGGGCAGGCGCGTCATCGCATGGGCGAGCTGCTGGCCGAAGCGGCGCGGTTCAATGATCCGCTGGTAGCCGAAGCCGTCGTGGAGAAGGCGCTCAACGGCCCGCTGCGCGCACCGCTGGTCGTGGTGGTGATTGCACGGTTGCAGGACCATTTCAAAATCCCCAAGTCCGAACAAATGCTGGCGGCCGCCTGCGCAGCCCACGCAATCCTGTTGGCGGCTTACGCCCAAGGGGTGGGCGGAGTCTGGCGTACGGGTGAGCTGGCGTATTCACCTCATGTGGCCAAGGGGCTTGGTCTTGAGGACGGTGAAGAGGTGATCGGTTTTCTCTACCTGGGCACACCGCAGAAAGAGGCCCGCACGGCGCCGAAGGAAGATGTCGGGCAGTTTGTCCGGGAGTGGACGGGCCCGCAGGTCTAGCGTCTGGCGCAGCTTCTGTGGTGAAGAGGACTTATCTGTGGCGAGGGGATAAATCCCCGTTGGGCTGCGTAGCAGCCCCAAAACCTTCGATATAAGGCAACCTGACTCTCCGGGGTGACGGATTTAAGGGCTGCTGCGCAGCCCAGCGGGGATGAATCCCCTCGCCACAAGGGGATGTGTTCAGCTATTCAAAGGCTGGTTACTTGCACACGTCAGCAATAGCCTCAGCCAGCAAATCCAGGCGCGTGGCGTCGATGCCTGCCACGTTGGCCCGGCCTGTGCCGACCATGTACACGCTGTGGCGTTCGCGCAGGAGCCTGACCTGTTCCGGCGTCAGGCCGGTGTAGGAAAACATTCCCCGTTGCACGCCGATATGGGCGAAGCGCTCACGCAAACCGTGGGGTTCGAGCGCTTCCAGCAGGCCGCTGCGCAACTGTGCAATGCGCAGGCGCATGGTCTGCACTTCGTCGGCCCACAGGCTTTTGAGGTCCGGGTTGCCCAGGATCGTCGCCACTACCGCCGCGCCATGATCCGGTGGCGTCGACCACAGGTTGCGAGCGATGTTCGCCAGTTGGCTGCGGATATCCACCAGTTTGTCGGCATCGCCGGCGCAGACGATCAGCGCACCGGTGCGGTCGCGGTACAGGCCGAAGTTCTTCGAACAGGAACTGGTGATCAGAACTTCAGGCAGTGCCTGGGCAAACAGCCGGACGGCCCAGGCGTCCTGCTCCAGCCCATCGCCGAAACCTTGATAAGCGAAGTCGATCAACGGCAGCAGGTTGCGGCTGCGCATCACTTCCAGCACCTGGCGCCATTGTTCCTGGGTCAAGTCGAAGCCGGTGGGGTTATGGCAGCAGGCATGCAGCAACACCACATCGCCCTTGGGTGCCTGGCTCAGGGTCGCCAGCATCGCTTCGAAATCCAGGCGGTTGTCGGTGCCTACATAGGGGTAATGGCTGGCCTTGACCCCGGCGGCGGCGAAGATGGTTTCGTGAATCGGCCAGGTCGGGTTGCTCAACCAAACGCCGCGGCCCGGCAGGCACTGGGCAATGAAGTCGGCACTCAGGCGCAGGGCGCCGGTGCCGCCCGGCGTCTGGGTCGCACCGGCACGTTTGTCCTTGATCAGCGTCGAGTCGGCGCCCAGCACCAGTTCATTGATCAACTGGCCGAACGCGGCGTCGCCATGACCGCCGATGTAGGTCTTGGTGCTCTGGCGGTCCACCAGGCGCTGCTCGGCCTGTTTGACTGCCGCAAGAATCGGCGTCAGGCCTTGGGCGTCTTTATAGACGCCCACGCCCAGGTCGAACTTGCCCGGATTACTGTCCGCCGCGTAAGCCTCCATCAGGCCGAGGATCGGATCGCCGGGCACCCGGCCGATGGCATCGAAATGCATTACTTGCGGCCCTCGGCGGTCTTGGCCACGTCATCGGTGCGGGCGGCCATGATGAAGTCGTTGCGGTGCAAGCCCTTGATGGAGTGGCTCCACCAGGTCACGGTGACTTTGCCCCATTCGGTGAGCAGACCCGGGTGATGACCTTCGGCCTCGGAGATTTCCCCGACGGCGTTGGTGAAGGCCAGGGCGTGCTTGAAATTCTTGAACAGGAAGACTTTTTCCAGCTGCATCACGCCGTCGCGCACTTCGATGTTCCAGTCCGGGATCTGCTTGATCAGTACCGGCAGTTCTTCGTCGCTGACTTGTGGCGCGTCGGCGCGGCAGGCTTCGCAATGGGCTTGGTTCAGAGTGTTCATGGTGTGTTCCCGGATCGAATATTTGAAAAACGTCGATGCACTCACGCTAAAGCAAAGCCGCGTTGTGCAACAGACTCAATTGAGATTAAAAGACGCGGTTCACGCAGCTTTTGGCGGAAATTTCGGAGCGTGCAGGCCCAGTTCGCGACCACGCTTGACCATGCCCATGATGTCTTCGTGGGCCAGGTCGAACAGGCGCTTGAGCTCGGGGAGCACGAAATACACCGGCTGCAGGATGTCGATGCGATACGGCGTGCGCATGGCTTCCAGCGGATCGAAGGCTTGATGCTCCGGCTCGTCTGACAAGCAGTAAACGGTTTCCTTGGGCGAAGACAGGATGCCGCCACCGTAGATGCGTCGGCCTTGCGGGGTTTGCACCAGGCCGAACTCAATGGTCATCCAGTACAAGCGCGCCAGGTAGACGCGTTCTTCCTTGGAAGCCTGTAGGCCGAGTTTGCCGTAGGTGTGGGTAAATTCTGCAAACCAGGGGTTGGTCAGCAGCGGGCAGTGGCCAAATATCTCGTGGAAAATGTCCGGCTCTTGCAGGTAATCCAGTTCTTCGCGGGTACGAATAAACGTCGCGACGGGAAACTGCTTGCTGGCGAGCAATTCAAAAAAGGTCTGGAAGGGGATCAGCGCTGGTACCCGGGCCACTTGCCAACCGGTGGTTTCACCCAACACCTTGTTGATTTCACCCAATTGCGGAATACGGTCGTGGGGCAGGCCCAGCTTGTCGATACCGTCCAGGTACTCCTGGCACGCACGGCCTTCGATGACTTTGAGCTGGCGGGTGATCAGCGTGTTCCACACCGCGTGTTCTTCGGCAGTGTAGTGAATAAAACCTTGCGCATCGGGCTCGCGGGCCACGTATTGCGTCTGCTTCATGCTGCTCTCCTGCTGATTTCCCTCTGGGGGACGGCTTGTTTGTTGTTATGTCCAGCGATGCATTAGAGATAACCCGAAGCAGGGATGTGTGCAGCAGGCAGGCAAGAGTGGGTATCGCGATAAAGGTGTGGTTTCGTAAAGTTTTCGTTACGGCTCCAGCTGTTCTTCGCTATTGCCGGGTTTTTCGACTGGGAAATGGCCTACAACTGTCACATAATCTTGACGTTTATTTGCGCTGCCAAGCAGAAAAACTTGTAGCGAGGGAGCTTGCTCCCGCTGGGCTGCGAAGCAGCCCGCTCTCCCATGCTTGCATACACATCGATATCGGGCCTTTTCATGCGCATCAAAGTCCATTGCCAGAACCGCATCGGCATCCTGCGGGACATCCTCAACCTGCTGGTGGAGTACGGCATCAACGTCGCCCGCGGGGAAGTGGGCGGTGAGCACGGCAATGCGATTTATCTGCACTGCCCGAATCTGATCAACATCCAGTTTCAGGCGCTTCGCCCGAAGTTCGAAGGCATTGCCGGGGTCTTCGGCGTCAAGCGGGTGGGGTTGATGCCCAGTGAACGTCGGCACATGGAGCTCAACGCGCTGCTCGGCGCCCTGGAGTTTCCGGTGCTGTCCATCGACATGGGCGGTTCCATCGTCGCCGCCAACCGGGCGGCGGCGCAGTTGCTCGGGGTGCGAGTGGACGAAGTGCCGGGGATTCCACTGTCCCGGTACGCCGAGGATTTTGACCTGCCGGAGCTGGTGCGCGCCAATCAGTCACGCATCAACGGTTTGCGGGTCAAGGTCAGGGGCGATGTGTTTCTGGCGGACATCGCGCCACTGCAATCGGAGCACGACGACAGCGAGGCCATGGCCGGTGCGGTGCTGACGTTGCATCGGGCGGACCGGGTTGGCGAGCGCATTTATAACGTGCGCAAGCAGGAATTGCGCGGCTTCGACAGCATTTTCCAGAGTTCGAAGGTGATGGCGGCGGTCGTCCGGGAAGCCCGGCGCATGGCGCCACTGGATGCGCCGCTGTTGATAGAAGGCGAAACCGGCACTGGCAAAGAGTTGCTGGCTCGCGCCTGTCACCTGGCGAGTCCGCGCGGGCAGTCACCGTTGATGGCACTCAACTGTGCGGGATTGCCCGAGTCCATGGCCGAGACCGAACTGTTCGGCTACGGCCCCGGTGCTTTCGAGGGGGCCCGGGCGGAAGGCAAGCTCGGTTTGCTCGAACTGACCGCCGGAGGCACGTTGTTCCTCGACGGGGTAGGGGAAATGAGCCCGCGCCTGCAAGTGAAATTGCTGCGCTTTTTGCAGGACGGTTGCTTCCGTCGTGTAGGCAGCGATGAAGAGGTGTACCTGGATGTCAGGGTGATCTGTGCGACCCAGGTGGATTTGTCCGAGCTCTGCGCCCGAGGGGAATTTCGTCAGGATCTGTACCACCGTTTGAACGTCCTTTCGCTGCACATCCCGCCTCTGCGCGAATGCCTCGATGGCTTGATGCCGCTGGTGGAGCATTTTCTTGACCAGGCCAGTCGGCAGATTGGCTGTGCGCTACCGAAACTGGCCCCGGCGGCGATGGACCGTCTCAGCCACTACCACTGGCCAGGCAACGTTCGGCAGCTGGAAAACGTGCTGTTCCAGGCTGTCTCCCTGTGTGATGGCGCAACGGTGAAAGCCGAGCATATCCGTCTGCCGGACTACGGCGTGCGTCAGCCCCTGGGGGACTTTTCCCTGGAGGGCGGGCTGGACGACATCGTCGGGCGATTCGAGAAAGCCGTGTTGGAGCGGCTGTATTCCGAACACCCCAGCAGCCGGCAACTGGGCAAGCGGCTGGGGGTTTCCCATACGACCATTGCCAATAAGTTGCGTGAGTATGAGGTGGGTAAGGCCGGCTCATAATAGTTGCTTACCTGTTGTGTTTGGTGGGACTTCTATCGCGAGCAGGCTCGCTCCCACAGGGGTATCGAGTGTTCAAAATCCTGCGAGCACCCAAGATCCATGGTGGGAGCGAGCCTGCTCGCGATGACGGCAGTAGCCGTTGCCAGAAGGTCAAGCGTTGCCACCAAACGGCATGACACCGCCGGTTTTTCGTCTTCGATACATTTCCCCATATCCCTTCAAGAACCCTGAAGCCCTTTGTTTGTGCGGCTCGACGGCGCCAGAAAAAAGTTGGTCTGCAAATTGCTTAGTGCTCAGCAGTACAGCAGTGGACGGCAAACGTCCGGCATGCAGAGGAACGACAGTGGACAAGTACCTTTATGTGGCAATGACCGGCGCCAGCCAGAACGCACTGGCGCAGCGGGCCCATGCCAACAACCTGGCGAACATCTCCACCAACGGTTTTCAGAAAGACCTGGAGCAGGCTCGTTCGATGCCGGTGTTTGGCGACAGCTTTCCGGCGCGGGCATTTGCCATGTCCGAGCGTCCAGCCACTGACTTCACCCCTGGCGCGCTGGTGGAAACCGGCCGCGACCTCGACGTGGCAGTCAGCGGGCCGGGCTGGATGGCTGTGCAGAACCCTGAAGGCGGTGAAAGCTACGTGCGCACCGGCAGCCTCAACGTTGACGCCCTGGGCGTGCTGCGGGCCGGCAACGGTATGCCGGTGATGGGCAACGGTGGTCCGATCGCCGTGCCGCCAGAGCAGAAAATCGAAATCGGCCAGGACGGCACCATCAGTATCCGCGCCATGGGTGAAGGCCCGCGCGTGATGGCTGAAGTCGACCGCATCAAGCTGGTCAACCCGGATCTTCGCAACATGACCAAGGGCCTGGACGGCACCATCCGCACCAAGGACGGCCAGCCGGCTGTCATTGATGCCAACGTGCAACTGGTGTCGGGTTTCCAGGAAGCGAGCAACGTCAATGCCGTGGACGAGATGACTTCGGTGCTGGCCCTGGCCAAGCAGTTCGAGCTTCACGTCAAGATGATGAACACCGCCAAAGAAGGCGACGAAGCCATGGCTCGGGTCTTGCAGATCTAATCATTAATTACAGCGTCGCGCCGAAAAACAGGCGTACGAGGAGAATCGAATGCTTCCGGCTCTTTGGGTTGCCAAAACAGGTCTGTCCGCCCAGGACACCAACCTTTCTACTATTTCCAACAACCTGGCGAACGTGTCGACCACGGGTTTCAAGCGTGATCGCGCCGAGTTCCAGGACCTGCTGTACCAGGTCAAACGCCAGCCAGGCGCCCAATCGACCCAGGACAGCGAATTGCCGTCGGGCCTGCAAGTGGGTACCGGTGTGCGCATCGTCGGCACCCAGAAAAACTTCACCGCCGGTAGCCTGCAAACCACCGAGCAGCCGCTGGACATGGCCATCGACGGTCGCGGTTTCTTCCAGATCCTGCAGCCCGATGGCACCACGTCCTACACCCGTGACGGTACGTTCCACCTCGATTCCAATGGCCAGATCGTCAACGCCAGCGGTTTCGCCCTGGAACCGGCGATCATCATTCCGAACGACGCCCAAACGTTCACCGTGGGCCGCGACGGCACCGTGTCCATCACTGTGGCGGGCAACCCTGCTTCGCAGGTGATCGGCAACCTGCAGACTGCCGACTTCATCAACCCGGCCGGCCTGCAAGCGGTGGGTAACAACCTGTTCCTGGAAACCGCGGCCAGCGGCGCGCCACAAGTCGGCACGCCAGGCCTGAACGGCTTCGGTACCACGCTGCAGAACACCCTGGAAACGTCCAACGTGAGCACCGTGGAGGAGATGGTCAACATGATCACCACCCAGCGCGCCTACGAGATGAACTCCAAGGTGATCTCCACCGCCGACCAGATGCTCTCGTTCGTTACGCAGAATCTGTAATCACGTCTATAGGGCGGCCTGAGGCCGCCTGCAACACCAAGAGGTAGGGTCATGAATCGCTTCGTATCTGTTCTGGCACTGAGTGGAGTTACTGCGCTCGCGGGCTGTGTCGCGCCAACGCCCAAGGCCAATGACCCGTACTACGCTCCGGTGTTGCCGCGCACGCCGTTGCCGGCCGCTGCCAACAACGGTTCGATCTACCAGGCTGGCTTCGAGCAGAACCTGTATAGCGACCGTAAGGCTTTCCGGGTTGGGGACATCATCACCATCACCCTGAACGAACGGACCCAGGCCAGCAAGAACGCCAACTCGCAGATCGACAAGACCAGCGAGACCAGCGTTGGCCTGACGTCGTTGTTCGGCTCCAGCCTGACCACCAACAATCCCATCGGTGGCGGGGACCTGAGCCTCAACGCCGGTTATGGCTCCGACCGGGCCACCAAGGGCGACAGCAAGTCCGGACAGAGCAACAGCCTGACCGGCTCGATCACCGTGACCGTCGCCGATGTGTTGCCCAATGGCATCATCGTTGTGCGGGGCGAGAAGTGGCTGACCCTCAACACCGGTGACGAACTGGTGCGCATCGCCGGCATGGTTCGCGCCGATGATATCGCTACCGACAACACCGTCTCGTCGACCCGTGTAGCCGATGCACGTATTACCTACTCGGGCACCGGTGCTTTTGCCGATGCGAGTCAGCCAGGCTGGTTCGACCGTTTCTTCCTCAGCCCGAAGTTCCCTTTCTAGGTGGCCCAGTTGAATCTTAAGCGGTTGAATCTCAAGCAGCTGTTGATGGGGGCACTGCTGATGTCGGCGGCCTTCACCGCTCAAGCCGAGCGTCTGAAGGACATCGCCAGCATTTCCGGCGTGCGCTCCAACCAGTTGATCGGCTATGGCCTGGTCGTGGGTCTCAATGGCACGGGCGACCAGACCACCCAGACCCCGTTCACCCTGCAAACCTTCAACAACATGTTGTCGCAGTTCGGCATCAAGGTGCCGGCGGGTTCGGGCAACGTGCAGTTGAAGAACGTGGCGGCGGTGTCGGTCAGTGCCGACCTGCCGGCGTTCGCCAAGCCCGGGCAGCAGGTGGATATCACTGTTTCGTCCATCGGTAACTCCAAGAGCCTGCGCGGCGGCACCCTGTTGTTGACGCCGCTCAAGGGTATCGACGGCAACGTCTACGCCGTCGCCCAGGGCAACCTGGTGGTGGGTGGCTTTGACGCCGAAGGCCGTGACGGTTCCAAGATCACCGTCAACGTTCCGTCGGCTGGCCGCATTCCTGGTGGTGCGTCGGTGGAACGTGCGGTGCCGAGCGGTTTCAACCAGGGCAACAGCCTGACTCTGAACCTCAACCGTTACGACTTCACGACCGCCAAGCGCATCGTTGACAAGATCAATGACATGCTCGGCCCTGGCGTGGCACAGGCCATCGACGGCGGCTCGGTGCGCGTCACCGCGCCTCTGGATCCGAGTCAGCGGGTCGACTATTTGTCGATCCTGGAGAACCTCGAAGTCGATCCGGGCCAGGCGGTTGCGAAAGTCATCATCAACTCGCGCACCGGCACCATTGTGATCGGCCAGAACGTCAAGGTTTCACCCGCCGCGGTGACCCACGGCAGCCTGACCGTGACCATTACCGAAGACCCGATCGTCAGCCAGCCTGGACCCTTGTCCAACGGCCAGACCGCCGTGGTGCCCCGTTCGCGGGTCAATGCCGAGCAGGAAGCCAAGCCGATGTTCAAGTTCGGCCCGGGCACTACCCTGGATGAAATTGTCCGGGCGGTGAACCAGGTCGGCGCGGCGCCGGGCGACTTGATGGCGATTCTCGAAGCCTTGAAGCAGGCCGGCGCGTTGCAAGCCGACCTGATCGTGATTTAAGGAACGAGCCATGGATATGCGCAAGGGCGCTTTGATCAGCGGGGATTCGGGTTCCTACTCGGACCTCAATCGCCTGAACCAGCTCAAGGTCGGCGACAAGAACAGTGACGGCAACCTGCGCAAAGTGGCGCAGGAATTCGAGTCGCTGTTCATCGGTGAAATGCTCAAGTCCATGCGTGCGGCCACCGAGTCGATGGGCAAGGACAATCCGCTCAATACCGCTGAAGCCAAGCAGTACCAGGAAATGTACGACCAGCAGTTGGCCGTTTCCATGTCTCGCGAGGGCGGTGGTATTGGCCTGGCTGACGTGCTGCTGCGCCAGATGTCCAAGAACAAACCCCTGGTGTCAGGCGAGGCGGCAACGCTGTCGGCCGGCAAGCAGGAGCAAGCGTTGGACGAGGCCGTCAAGGCTCCTGTGCCGACGCCCATTGCCGCCGGCACGTTACCCGACGGGCCATTGTCGCGCTCCAACGGCCAGCGTCCGCTGTGGGCTTCGCGGGCCGTGAGTGCGCCGCAAGGGGCAGGCGAGGGCGTTCACCGCAACGACATGGAATTGCTCAACCAGCGCCGCCTGGCCTTGCCGCCCAAACTGGCCGATCGGCTGCTTGCCGGGTTGGTGCCTTCGGCTGCCGTCGCGCCTGACGTCAAGGCGCAGAATATTTTGCCGGATCGTGCCATCACCGCCGTCAAGCCTGCCACCGGCGAACTGGCCAATGGCGACTGGCTGGCCGCGCTCAAGGCGTCAGAGCCGAGCGAGTCCATGCAGGTGTACGGGCGTGCCGTGGCGCAGCCACCCCTGGCGCCAGCCCGCAAGGCCTTCCGCGATGCTGACGAGTTCGTCGATGCCATGCTGCCAATGGCCAAGGAAGCCGCGGACCGTATCGGCGTGGACCCTCGTTACCTAGTGGCCCAGGCGGCCCTGGAAACCGGCTGGGGCAAGTCGGTCATGCGTCAGCCTGATGGCAGCAGCAGCCACAACCTGTTCGGTATCAAGGCCAGCAAGAACTGGACGGGCGATTCGGCGCGGGCGATCACCAGCGAATTCCGCAATGGCGAGATGGTCAAGGAGACGGCCCAGTTCCGTTCCTACGCTTCGTATCGCGACAGCTTCCATGACCTGGTCAATCTGCTGCAAAGCAACAGTCGCTATCAAGATGTGCTGAAGTCGGCCGATAACCCGGAACAGTTTGTGCGTGAGTTGCAGAAGGCCGGTTACGCCACCGACCCGAACTACGCCAGCAAGATTTCGAATATAGCCCGGCAGATGACCAGTTACCAAAACTACGCTTCGGCTGGCGCCACTACGACTTTATAAGGTCTGAACCATGAGTTTGCTCAATATCGGGATGTCGGGTCTGTCCGCAAGTCAGACCTCATTGGTGACCACGGGTAATAACATTGCCAACGTTGATACCGCCGGTTATTCGCGTCAGCAGACCGTGCAGACCACCAAGGCGTCCAATCAATACGGCAACGTCTTCATCGGCTCCGGCACCACCCTGGCCGATGTGCGCCGGGTCTATAACGCCTACCTTGAAGCGCAGTTGAAGACCACGACCTCGCTCAACAGCGATGCGGCCGCGTATCAAGGGCAGATCACCCCGCTCGATGCCTTGCTGTCGGACAGCGGCACGGGCCTCAATGGCGCGCTGACCAAGTTCTTCGCCTCGGTGCAGAACGTCAACGCCAAGCCGGGCGATGATGCGTCCCGTCAGTTGCTGCTCAGCGATGCGCAAGCCTTGAGCAATCGTTTCAATTCGGTCGCCAGCCAATTGACGGAGCAGAATCAGAACATCAACGGCAACCTGTCGAGCATGGTCGATCAGGTCAACAAACTGGCTACCACCGTCGCTCAGTTGAACAAGAAAATCGCCGAAGTCTCCAACTCCGGCGGTGCTCCCAACGACCTGCTCGACGCCCGCAACCAGACCATTCTCCAGCTCTCGGCCTTCACCGGCACTCAGATCGTGGAGAACGGCAGCAGCCTGGACATCTACTTGGGTTCCGGCCAGCCGTTGGTGATGGGCAATACGGTCAACACCCTGGAAACCGTGCCGGACAAGAACGATCCGGGCCGCCTGGGGATCCAGCTCAATAGCGGTTCCAGTGTCATGGACCTCACCCAGGTACTTACCGGCGGCGAGATCGGCGGCCTGATGCGCTATCGCAGCACTGTGCTTGACCCGGCCATGAATGAACTGGGCCGCGTGGCCCTGGTGGTCGCCGACCAGATGAACGCGATCCAGGCCTCGGGCATCGACAAGAACGGCGCCTTCGGTTCCAACCTGTTCACCAACATCAACAGTGCCGCGCAGATGAGTCAGCGCAGTATTGCCGCGTTGAACAATAGCGCCGGTTCCGGCAACTTCAACGTGGCCATCGAAGACACCGGCGCGCTGACCACCAATGATTACAAGGTGAAGTTCACCAGCGCCACCGACTACACGGTCCAGCGCCTGCCTGACGGCACTTCGATGGGTTCGTTCAATACCGCGACGACGCCGCCGCCGGTGATCGACGGCTTTTCGATGACCTTCGCCAATGGCACCGCTGCCGCTGGCGATTCGTTCAAGATCACCCCGACCCGCAACGCGGCGACCAGTATCAAGACCGAGATGACCGACTCCAAGCGACTGGCGATTGCCGCGCCGCTGGGCGCAGCCATCGTGCCGGGCGGCAGCGGTACGCTGACCATTCCGGCCAGCGGCCAGCCGACCATGACGTCGCAGTTGGACATCTACGACGAAGCCACCACCACCATCATCCAGAACGGCATCAAGACCTCGATGCCAGTCAAGGTGGTCTTCGGCGCGACGTCCGCCGACGGTACCAGCCAGGCTTACCAGTTGCTCGATGCCACGGGTGTCGAGATCAGCAATGGCACGATCAAGCCCGGCCAGAGCAATACCTTGAGCCTGAGCGTTCCACTCAAGGATGCCAGCGGCAACCCGATCATGGACTCCTCGGCACCGCCGGTGCAGCGTACCGTCACCTTCGACATGTCGATTGCTGGCGCACCGTCCAACGGTGCCGCGATCGATGTGAGCGTCAGCCAGGCCGGCAGCCTGGATAACCGTAACGGCACTGTCCTGGCCGGTTTGCAGACTGCCAAGACCGTGGACACCGGTTCCGCCAGCAAGGGCATTTCGTTGAACGATGCCTACGGCAAGCTGGTGGAGGGCGTAGGTTCCAAGGCCGCCCAGGGCAAGCTCGACAGCGCTGCCACCGGCGCGATCCTGGATAACGCCAAGGGCGCTCGCGATTCGCTGTCGGGCGTGGACCTAGACGAAGAAACCGGCAACCTGGTCAAGTATCAGCAGTACTACACCGCGTCTTCGCAGATCATCAAGGCTGCGCAGGAAATCTTCAGCACATTGATCAACAGTCTTTAAGGAGTCGTAGCCCATGCGAATTTCTACCGCCCAGTTTTACGAATCCACGGCTGCGAACTATCAGAAAAACTTCGCCAATGTGGTCAAGACCAGCGAAGAGGCCAGCAGCCTGGTGCGCGTCAATACCGCTGCCGATGACCCGGTAGGGGCTTCACGTCTGCTGCAACTGGGCACACAGGCCTCGATGCTGGCTCAGTACGAAACCAACGCCAACACCATCAAGGCGACGCTGGGCACCACTGAAGCGGTGATGACCAGCATTGGCAACGTGCTGCAGCGCGCCAAGGAATTGGCCGTCGGTGCCGGCAACGCTGGCTACACCGACGCCGACCGCCAGGCCAACGCCTCGGAGCTGGCGCAGATCGAAGAGCAGTTGCTCAGCCTGATGAACAGCAAGGACGAAAACGGCAAGTACATTTTTGCCGGTTCCAAGGGCGACACCATCCCGTTCACCCGCAACAACGATGGCAGCTACAGTTACAACGGTGACCAGGTGACCCTCGACCTGCCGGTCGGCGATACCATGTCGATGGCCACCAACAGCACCGGCTGGGAAGTGTTCCAGCAGGCCGTCAACACCAGCCGCAGCCAGGTCACCATGACCGCGCCGGCGGTGGACGATGGTCGCGTGGTGCTGTCCAACGGTCAGGTCTCGTCCAGTGTCAGCTACAACAGCAAATTCCGCAGCGGCGAACCCTATACCGTTGAATTCACCAGCGGCACGCAGCTGAGAATCACCGACTCCGGCGGCAACGACGTCACCGCCGAAGCCAGCCAGGGCGGCGCTTTTGATCCCAGCAGCAAAAAAGGTCAGGCGGTGCAGTTCCGTGGTCTGGAACTGACCCTGAACATCAATCTGCAAACCGGTGATGATGCCAATACCGTGTTGCCGGGCCATACCTTCACCCTGGCCGCCAAGCCGGACACCTTTGCCGCGACCCGCAGCCCGGGCAACCCGACCACCGTCCAGGTCACGGGCAGCGAGATCACCGACCCGGTGGCGTATCACGCCAGTTTCCCTACCGGTTCGGCCGTATTGAAGTTCACCAGCGCCACCGACTTCGACCTGTACGCCGCGCCGTTGACCGCCAACAGCCAGCCGGTGTCCAGCGGCACCCTGGCCGGCAACGTGGCCACCGCCTCGGGCGTGAGCTTCACCCTGGACGGTACGCCCGGTGCGGACGATCAGTTCAGCATCGCGGTCAATACTCACGAGACCCAGAACATTCTGGACACCGTGAACCAACTGAAAACCGCGTTGAGCACGCCAACCAACAACGATCCGATTGCGCTGCAAAAGCTGCAGGCTTCGCTGGCCTCCGGTATTGGCAACCTGGCCAGCGGCACCGATCAGTTGTCCAGCGCCTTGAGTTCGGTAGGTGGGCGTGGTCAGGCTCTGGAAACCCAAAGCGACACGAACCAGAGCCTGTTGTTGGCCAATAGCCAGACCCAATCGTCGATCCGCGATTCCGATCCGGCCGAAGTGATGACCCGCTTGACGTTGCAACAGACCATGCTGCAAGCCTCGCAACTGGCTTTCAGCAAGATCACCCAACTGGGCCTGTTCAACAAGATCTGAGCCGGTATCGACCGAGCCGCCAACCGTCTTTTTTAAGCGGTTCCGGGGCTCCGGCCTGAAAAGGTCGGGGCCCGCCGCTCGAGAGTTTTCGCCGTGAAACCATTGCCCCTCGTCAGTATTGTCATTCCTGCGTACAACCCCCGGTTCTTCGACCAGGCACTGCTCAGTGCCCTGGCCCAGACTTACGAGCAGATTGAAATCGTTGTTTGCGACGATTCGCCTGGCGATGAGATTCGCCGGATAGTCGATTCCTTCACTGAGCCGTCCCATCCGATCCGCTATCTGCGAAATCCGCAGCGACTGGGGCTTCAGGGCAACCTGTTGCGTTGTGTCGAAGAGGCCAGGGGCGAGTTCATCAAAGTGCTGTGCGACGATGATCGGCTGTTTGCGCCGAGCATTGCGATGCAGGCCCAGGCGTTGATGGATCATGCTGACGTCAGCGTTGTGTTCGCGCTTCGGTTGTTGTGTGACGCGGGTAACTTCATCTTGCCGCCTCGTGTGGACAATTGCCGCTTCTCGCCGAACGATGCCCTGCTCAAGGGCGATGACATGCTGGCGATTTTCGAGAGCACGCTGACCAACTTTGTTGGCAATTTCAGTTCGACGCTGATGCGCCGCGCCGATGTGCTGGAATTGCTGCCGGCGCTCCTTCAGGACGGTGCCGGTTTTGTCGCTTTGCTCGACTTTGCTTTGTTCGTCTGCCTGATGCGTCGTGGCAACTTGATTGCCTTGAATACCGTGTTGAGTGTCGAGCGGCTGTACCCGGAGCGTTTGAGCAAGACTCCGGAAATGCTCAAGGCCGCGAAGGCAGAAGGGGGGTGGCTGGCGCAGATGCTTGTTGCGCGCAGCGGCGAAGCGGCTCCGGCCTCGGGTTGGGTGCGCTGCATCGATTTGAACAAAATCACTGACCAGCCTCATGCCTGGCAGGAACTCTGCGTAACCCGCGTGCTGGGCAACCGCAATACCGTCGTCAATGGTCGGGTAGGGGCGCAAAGTGAGAGCTACGCCGACTTTTACCGCGAATGGCTGAGCGTCCGCCAGTTCAGCGAGGTTGAGCGGCGTGTCATGCCCGCGCGCATCGATAGCTGGCCATTTCAGCCGAACATCGTGCCTGTGATCATCGACGCCCTCGGTGATGCGACGTCGCTTGCGGCGACGTTGCGTAGCATCAAGGGCCAGCTGTATCGCGCCCAGGCCGTGGTGGTGCTTTCCGATGCGCATTGCGAGGTCGACGAGCGAGTGCTGCAGTTGCCTTATCAGGCCGATTGGCCGCGTCAGCTCAATGCCATCGTTCCACAGCTGGAAGGCGCGCACTGGTTTTATCTGCTGCGAGCGGGCGACGTCTTGCGCGATTCGGCATTGCTGATCCTGGCCGAGCGCGTGGCCGGGAGGCAGGGCATTCTTTGCGTCTACAGTGATGAAGGTGCGTTGGTGGACGGGGAGTCCTTCGAGCCGGTATTCAAGCCGGACTTCAATCTGGACCTGATGCGCGCCTATCCCTATGTCGGTCGGACCCTGGCTTTCGAGCGTGAGCGGTTCATGACCGCGGGCGGCTTCGAGCCGACCCAGGGCGAACTGGCGCCCCACGATCTGCTCTGGCGCCTGGTGGAAGAGGCCGGCCCTCAGACCATCGAACACATTCCGGAAATCCAGGTCGAGTCGGCCCTGAGCTTCGCCCAATGGTTGTCGCTGCCCGAGGTCATCGAAGGCAATGCCCGGTTGGTTGGCGCGCATCTGGATCGTATCGGCATCGAACACAAGATCTCACCGGATACGATGCCGTTGATCAATCGCATCAACTATCGACACGGTGCACGTCCGCTGGTGTCGATTATCGTGCGTACCGGCGACTCGCTTGCGGCGTTGCAACACTGCACCGAAAGCCTGATCGAGCGTACTGCCTATACCCATTATGAAATCCTGATCGTGGACAGCGGCGTTCAGGATCCGGCTATGCTCGACTGGCTGGCGAGCATGGCGCAGTTGGGGGCGAGCATGCTGCGGGTACTGCGTCATGTCGGCGAGGCCAATGACGCCGCCGTGCGTAATTTTGCCGCCAGCCAAGCCAGTGGTGAATACTTGCTACTGCTCAGTGCGCACACGATCGTCCGCGATAATGATTGGCTGGATGAGATGATCAATCATGCCCAGCGACCTGAGGTCGCGGTGGTAGGTGCCAGGATCCTCAGCCCTCAAGGCGCCCTTGTTGGCGGCGGGCAGATTCTCGGGTTGGCCGGGCCGGTGGGGACGCCGTTCTACGGTGAGCCAGCGGCTTCCCGGGGCTATATGCAACGTTTGCACACCACCCAGAACTGGAGTTCGGTCAGCAGCGACTGCCTGATGGTGCGCAAGCAGGTTTTCGATGAGCTCGGCTACCTGGACGAAGCGTCCTTTACCCTCGGTCTCAGCGATGCCGACCTGTGCTTGCGCGCTGGCCAGCACGGCTATCTGGTGGTTTGGACGCCTTACGCCACCGTGATGAAAATCGACCCTCAATCGAGCGTTGTCCGGCCGGACGAAACCACGTTGATGGAGCGCGAACACGAAATCTTCTCTCGTAGATGGTTGCCGCAGATTGCCCGGGATCCTGCCTACAATCCTGCGCTGAGCCTGGGGGCATCAAGCTTCAGCCTGGAGCCTTCGCTGCGCAACAACTGGAATCCGTTCTGCACCCGCGCGTTGCCATTGGTGCTTGGCTTGCCGGTCAACGCCACCGCGGTCGGCCATTATCGTGTTACGGCTCCGTTGGCCGAACTGGAGGCTGCGGGATGGGTGATTGCCCGAGTCGCCTACGAATCGCCTTCGACCGTTGAAGTCGAGCGCTTGTCGCCGGATACGATCGTCTTGCAGGGGCGCTACAGTGAAGGTGCCGCCGGCGATATCCTGAGGATGAAGAAGTATTCCAATGCCCTGCGGATCTTCGAGCTTGACGATTACGTCGTCAATGCGCCCAAGAAAAACACTCATGCGCGCAACAAGCCGGTCAATATCGAGCAGATGCTGCGCGAAGGGATCGGATTGTGTGATCGCGTGGTAGTGACGACGCCGTCGCTCGCTGATGCGTTGTCCAGCATGCACCATGAGATCCGTATCGTGCCCAACATGCTGCCGCCCAAGCCATGGAGTCGGTTGACCAGTCGCCGCGGTACGTCCTCCAAGCCCCGAGTGGGTTGGGGAGGTGGGACAAGTCACAGCGGCGACCTGGAGATCATTGCGGACGTGGTTCGCGAGCTGGCAGGCGAGGTGGAGTGGGTCTTCTTTGGTATGTGTCCGGATGCGCTGCGGCCGTACATCCATGAATTCCACCGGTCGGTTGCCTTGAGCACTTATCCTTCCAAATTGGCCAGCCTGAACCTGGACTTGGCCTTGGCCCCGCTGGAATTCCATATCTTCAATGACTGCAAGAGCAACCTGCGCTTGCTGGAGTACGGCGCCTGCGGCTATCCGGTTATCTGCACCGACACCAAGGCCTACGACGGCTTCCTGCCGTGTACCAAGGTGCGCAGCAACAGTACCGAGGAATGGATCGCGGCAATCCGCATGCACCTGGCCGACCCTGACGCCAGCTACCGCATGGGCGATGAACTGCGCGAAGCGGTGCTTCGTGATTTCATGCTCAGCGGCGACAACTTGCAGCATTGGTTGTGGGGCTGGTTGCCGGACTGAGCATGAGCTGTTTGGGCTGGAAAGCCTGTGGCGAGGGGATAAAATTCCCTCGCCACTAAGATCAGTATTCAACCCTGTTTTGATTCAAATCCCCTCCGGCGAGCTGGCGCGTTTCCTGCAAGCCCCCCTCATATCGCCATAAAACGAGCGCTTGCGGCATTCCGCGGCGCCCGGATCGGCATCGAAGGTGTAATCCCCGCGCCCGCAAAGCGAAACAACGCTTGGCCGAGCCCGGTGATGGACAAGAGGGGAGACGATGAAGGCAGTTATCTTGGCAGGTGGTCTCGGCACGCGGATCAGCGAGGAGTCGCACCTCAAGCCCAAGCCGATGATCGAGATCGGTGGCAAGCCAATTCTTTGGCACATCATGAAGCAGTATTCCGCCCATGGAATCCACGACTTCGTCATTTGCCTGGGCTACAAGGGCTACGCCATCAAGGACTTCTTCGCCAACTACTTCCTGCACACCTCCGATGTCACGTTCGACATGTGCAACAACCGCATGGACGTTCACCAGAACTACAGCGAGCCGTGGCGCGTGACCTTGATCGACACCGGTGAAGACACCATGACCGGCGGCCGGCTGCGGCGGGCGGCGCGTTATCTGGAAAACGAAGAGGCGTTTTGCTTTACCTATGGCGACGGCGTCTCGGACCTCAACATCGGTGCGCTGGTGGATTTTCACCTGGCGCACGGCAAGCTCGCCACGGTGACGGCAGTCCAGCCTCCTGGACGTTACGGTGCGCTGGAGCGTGACGGCGATAGCGTCCTGGGTTTCACCGAAAAACCTCGGGGTGACGGTGGCTGGATCAACGGTGGTTTCTTTGTCCTCTCGCCGAAGGTCCTGCCTTACATTGCTGACGATCAGACTTCCTGGGAGGCCGAGCCGCTGGCAGCGTTGGCAACGGAACAGCAACTGCAGGCGTTCCAGCACGACGGTTTCTGGCACCCGATGGACACCCTGCGCGATAAAAACCATCTTGAGGCCCTGTGGCAAAGCGGGGAGGCCCCATGGAAACAATGGGGTTGAGCCCGGAGTTCTGGCACGGCAAGCGGGTGCTGGTCACCGGCCACACCGGTTTCAAGGGCAGTTGGCTGGCGCTGTGGCTGCAAAGCCTGGGCGCTCGGGTCAGTGGTTTTTCCCTGGATCCGGCCACCGAACCCAACCTGTTCGAGCTGGCAAGGGTGGGCGAGGGCATCGATGATCGGCGCGGTGATTTGCGCGACCTCGGCGCGTTGCTGGAAGTGCTCGCCGACGTGCAGCCGCAGATCGTCCTGCACCTGGCGGCTCAACCATTGGTACGCGAGGGTTATCGCGATCCGCTGGGCACTTATTCCAGTAACGTCATGGGCACCCTGAACCTGCTCGAAGCGGTCCGCCAGATTGGCGGCGTGCGAGCCTGTGTCCTGGTCACTACCGATAAGGTCTACGCCAATCAGGAATGGCTGTGGCCCTACCGCGAAAACGAAGCCCTGGGTGGCCACGATCCTTACAGCAGCAGTAAGGCCTGCTGCGAGTTGCTGGCGCAGTCTTATGCCGCCTCGTTTTTCTCCGCCGATCGTTACGCTGAACACGGCCTGGCCCTGGCTACGGCCCGGGCTGGAAACGTACTGGGTGGCGGTGATTTTGCCCCTGAACGGCTGATTCCAGACGTGCTCAAGGCTTGGTCGGCGGACGAACCGGTGACGCTGCGTTATCCCCAGGCCGTACGCCCCTGGCAGCACGCCCTGGAGCCGCTGGCCGGTTACCTGCAATTGGCCGCGCGCCTCTATGAGCAAGGCCCGGAGTTTGCCGGTGCCTGGAACTTTGGCCCCGGTGAGGCCGACATGTGCAGCGTCGGCGAAGTCGTCCAGTTGCTCGCCGAGCGCTGGCCGCTGGCGCCGGGCCTACGGATCGAACCGAGTGATTTGCATGAAGCCGGCCTGCTGCGCCTGGACAGCAGCCGTGCCCGTCAGTTGCTGGATTGGCAACCGCGCTGGTCGTTGCAGCAGTGCCTTGCCCAGACCCTCGATTGGCATTTGGCGTGGCAAAACGGCGATGACATGCGTCAGGTCACCCTCGGCCAATTGAATCTGTACCGAGGCGCGTTGTGAGCGAGTTTTTGTTAAAGGCATTGCCTCTTGCCGGGCTGTTCAGCGTCCAGCACAAACGCTTCGAAGACCAGCGCGGGCATTTTGCCCGGCTGTTCTGCGAGGGCAGTCTGAGCGCGTTCGGCCAACCGTTTCATATCCGTCAGATCAACCATTCCTGCACCCGTGAGCGAGGTAGCGTACGGGGTCTGCATTACCAGAGCGCGGCGCAACCGGAGGCCAAATTGATCACTTGCCTGCGCGGTGAGGTCTGGGATGTGGCGGTGGATTTGCGCCCCGATTCCGACACTTTCCTGCACTGGCATGCCGAACATTTAACGGCGGGTGACGGCCGCAGCCTGTTGATCCCGGCCGGGTTTGCCCATGGGTTCCAGACCCTGACCGACGATGCCGAGCTCCTGTATCTGCACAGTGCCGATTACGCCCCGGAGCATGAGGGTGGCGTATCGGTCAATGATCCGCGGCTGGCGATTGCCTGGCCGCTGCCTGTCAATAATCTGTCGATGCGGGACAGCAGCCATCCCTTGCTCGACGAGCATTTCGCTGGAGTGCGTGTATGAATTGCCGAGGTTGCGGGACTGCCCTGGTGTTGCCACTGATTGACCTTGGCACGTCGCCGCCGTCCAACGCATACGTGCGGGCCGACCAACTGGAGCAGGCCGAGCAGTGGGTGCCGCTCAAGGTTGCGGTATGCCAGCAGTGCTGGCTGGTACAGACCGAGGATTACACCCGCGCCGACAGTCTGTTCGATGCCGACTACGCCTATTTCAGTTCGTTCTCCAGTACCTGGCTGGCCCATGCCGAGCGCTATGTGGCCGAGATGGTCGAACGCTTCGATTTGACCCCGGACAGCCGCGTGGTGGAGATTGCCGCCAACGACGGTTACCTGTTGCAGTACGTGGCCAAGCGCGGCATTGCGTGCCTGGGCGTCGAGCCGACCCGCAGCACCGCCGAGGCGGCTCGTGAAAAAGGTCTGGAAATTCGCGAGCTGTTCTTTGGCCGCGATACCGCGTCGCAACTCATGGGTGAGGGTTGGGCAGCCGACCTGATGGCGGCCAATAACGTGCTCGCCCATGTGCCGGACATCAATGATTTCCTCGCCGGTTTCGCCACGCTGCTGAAGCCGACGGGCGTCGCGACGTTTGAGTTTCCGCAATTGCTCACGCTGATGGCCGGGCAGCAGTTCGACACCCTGTATCACGAACATTTTTCCTACCTGTCGCTGACGGCCGTGCAAACACTGTGCGAGCGCAACGGGCTGGAAGTATTCGATGTCAGCCAACTGTCGACCCACGGCGGCTCGCTGCGGGTGTTCGTCCAGCGCTCCGATGGCGAGCGTCGTCCGGTGCTGGCCACGGTGCAACAGCAATTGCAGGCTGAGCTGTCCGCTGGCGTGAAAACCTCTGCGTATTACGCCACCCTGGCGCCGGCCGCTGAGGCCATCAAGCATGGTTTGCTGCGCTTCCTGTTGCAGGCCAAGGCTGATGGCAAGCATGTGGTCGGTTATGGCGCGGCCGCCAAAGGTAATACGTTGCTCAACTATGCCGGGGTCAAACCCGACCTGCTGGCATGGGTAGCCGATGCCAATCCGCACAAACAGGGCAAGTACTTGCCGGGCAGCCGAATCCCGGTCGTATCGCCCGAGCGTATCGCGCGGGAGAAACCCGATTACGTCCTCGTCCTGCCCTGGAACCTGTTGAGCGAAGTCAGCCAGCAGTTGGCCGAGGTTCGTCAATGGGGTGGGCAGTTCGTGATAGCCGTGCCTGAGTTGACGGTGCTATGAAGGTCCTGGTGACTGGCGCTACAGGGTTCGTCGGCCGTCATTTGGTCCAGGCGTTGCTAGCGCGTGGCTGTGAGGTAAGGGCTGTTGCTCGTCGGGTCGAACCGGCGAGAGCATTGCCTTGGTTCGACCAGGTCGAGTTCGTGGCGGCTGATGTCCACGACGAGGCGCTGGACGTCGCGGCGCTGGTCGAAGGGGTCGATGCGTTGGCGCACCTGGCCTGGCCTGGGTTGCCGAATTACCAGGCACTGTTTCATTTCGAACACAACTTGATGGCTGATTATCGCTTCATCAAAAAGGCCGTCGAGGCAGGCATTTCCCAAGTGCTGGTCACTGGCACCTGTTTCGAATACGGCCTGCAAAGCGGGCCGCTCGACGAGCAGACTGCGCCGCAACCGGCCAATCCTTACGGATTGGCGAAAAACACCTTGCGCCTGTTTCTCGAACACCTGCAACGCGAGCATCCCTTTACCTTGCAGTGGGCCCGCTTGTTCTACCTGCATGGCGCTGGCCAGAACCCCAACAGCCTGCTGGCGGCGCTGGACCGGGCCATCGATGCGCAAGCAGCGGTATTCGATATGTCCGGGGGGGAGCAGTTGCGCGATTACCTGCCGATCGAGACTGCGGCCGCCCATTTGGCTGGCCTGCTGCTGCGGCGCCGTTTCAATGGCGTGGTCAATTGTTCCAGCGGCGAACCGGTGTCAGTGCGCGCGCTGGTGGAAGCACACCTGCGCGAGCGTGGTGCCGCCCTTCGCCTGAACCTGGGCCATTATCCTTACCCGACTCACGAACCCATGGCGTTCTGGGGCGTGGCCGACCGTTTGCAAAACTTATTGGGAGCCGCACATGACGCGTGAGCTGTACCGGGCCACCGGTCTTCCGGTTTTGCAAAACCGGACCTTTGCCGATGAGCAGTCGGCCAAAGCCTCGGCGTGTGCCGATATGGTACTCGTCCAGGACGAAGTGAGCGGGTTGGTCTTCAACCAGGCATTCGATGCCGACAAGCTCAGCTACAACAGTGATTATCAGAACGAACAGGCCCACTCGGCTCAGTTCCAGCGGCATCTGTCTGAGGTAGAAGGCATCATTGCCCGGCACTTCAGCGCCCAGGAGCTGATCGAGGTCGGTTGTGGCAAGGGCTATTTCCTGGAACTGCTCAAGCAGCGTGGCTACGCCATCACGGGCATCGACCCGGCCTACGAGGGCGATAACGCCGATGTGATCAAGGCGCCGTTCACTCGTGACCTGGGCCTGTCGGCCGACGCGGTGGTGCTTCGTCATGTGCTTGAGCACATCCAGGACCCGCTGAGCTTTCTCACCGAAATCGCAGCGGCCAATCAGGGCGGCCAGATCTACATCGAAGTGCCATGCCTGGACTGGATCCTGGAGCATCGCGCCTGGTTCGACCTGTTCTACGAGCATGTCAATTATTTCCGCCTCGATGACCTGCGCCGAATGTTCGGCACGGTGCATGAAGCCGGACATCTGTTCGGCGGCCAGTACCTGTACATCGTGGCTGACCTGGCTACGTTGCGCCTGACGCCGGAAGAACCCGCGGCGGAACTCGCGTTGCCGGACGGCTTCACTGCCAGTCTCGGGCGCGCGGTGCAGATTATCCAGGCTGCGCCGCAGCAGGGCTCGGCGATCTGGGGGGCTTCGTCCAAAGGTGTGATCTATTCGCTGTTCCTGCAACGCGCTGGTGTGGCGGTGGACTGCGTGGTGGATATCAACCCGGCCAAGCAGGGACGGTATCTACCCTTGAGTGGCGCGCGTGTCTGCTCACCGGATGAGGCGATGGATACCTTGCCTGAAGGGGCGCACGTGTTTGTGATGAATTCCAATTACCTTGAAGAGATCAAGCGGATGACCGGTGGGCGTTACGTCTACCACGCCGTTGACAGTGCTTCGTTCCAATAACCACGAGATTCGAACATGACCGACAACACGATCCATAAAGCCTTCGAAGCCCAATGCCAGACCGAAATCGCCGGTCAA
>NZ_WUUD01000013.1:273224-273424 GCF_009831705.1 Pseudomonas sp. PICF6
CAGAAACTCGTCGGCCTGGCCAAAGAGTTCTTCAACGAATCGGCCCGTCACAAGTACAGCTACCATTTTTCCTGGATGGGCCGCCCCATCATCCAGTTGCCGCAGGACATGATGGCCATGCAGGAACTGATCTGGCAGATCAAGCCTGACCTGATCATCGAGTGCGGCATCGCCCACGGTGGTTCGATCATCTATTACGC
>NZ_WUUD01000013.1:273434-301761 GCF_009831705.1 Pseudomonas sp. PICF6
GTCTGTACGCGCCGCTGGTTTCGGTAGGCAGCTATTGCGTGGTGATGGACACCGTGGTCGAGGACATGCCGGCGGACTTTTTCCCGGATCGTCCATGGGGTCCGGGCGACAACCCGAAAACCGCGGTGTGGAAATACCTCGAGGAAAATGGCGATTTCGAAATTGACCGGCAGTTGCAGAACAAGCTGCTGATCACCGTTGCACCGGATGGCTATCTGCGCCGGGTTCGTTAATTCATCCGTATCAAATCATTGGCGTCTGGCAGGTTGTGGGGACAGGAAATATGCAGGTTCGAAACAATGCTCAAAGCAACGTGGCACCGCTGAACGAGCGGTTCACAGTGGTGGTGATCTCCCACAACCGCAGTGCGTTCCTGCGCCGGACATTGCATTACTACAGCGGCTATCCGTGTTCGGTGCTGGTGCTTGATTCATCGGTCGAGCGCGATGAGCAAATTGCCCGGGACTTTCCCTCGGTCGATTACCGGCACTTGCCTCAGTTCACTTACAAGGGGCTGCAAGACAAGCTGGTGTACGGCGTCAATCAGGTCACGACGCCCTACATGGTGTTCGCCGCCGATGACGATTTCCTGCTGCACGATGCCTTGACCGAATCGGTGGAGTTCCTCGAAGCCAACCCTGACTATGGCCTGTGCCATGGCTACGGGATCATGTATTTGTCCTGCGCCACAGAAGTCTGCTACTTCCGTCGTGATCGCAAGGTGCATGAGGACTACAACAGCGAACTGGCCGAGGACCGTGTGATCCGTTTCATGGATCAGTTCCTTCCGCCGTTCTACGCCGTGACCCGCACCGACCTGCTGCAGCAGTGGTACGGCATGCTGCCGCCAGGCACCAGTTTCGAATGGCAGGAAATCGGTCATACCTTTTACTTGCTGGCGTGCGCCAAGGCGCGGATCCTGCCGATTCCGTTCGCCGTGCGCGAACTCAACTACGGCGGTTCCGAACACAACACCAATGTGTTGACCGTGCTTAGCTACAAGGACGCCAAAAGCGTTGCCGAGCGGGAACAGTTCGCCGAGTTTCTCGCATCCGTGCCTACCCAGCTTACCGAGCAGGCTCCGGAGCGTATCAAACAGATTGCTTTGGACAGTTTTGCGGCCATGGCTGACTGCTTGCAGCAGGGGCGTTCACTCAAAGGTACACAGATCATTCGTTCCGCCTGGCTGGAAGCAGGGGGCGAGCCGATACGTTCGTTTGGCCCACAACAGTTTGTCGAAATGCCATTTTATAATCAGAGGGTTTTCGATCTGCTGACCCAGTTTGAATTCCTGCTGCATGCAATGCCGGCCGGTCGCCTTCAGCTTCAGCAACTGGAAGGCATCCTGCTGCGCCAGCACGAATTGATGCAGGTGCAACCCAATGACGACGAGCGCACATTGCGCAGTCGTTTGTGGGAGGCCCAAGGCCTGTACGCGTTCAATCGTACCGTGGTCAAGCGCCTGGCCGAGTCGTTGAAGAACAGCGACGAGCCTGAAGAATCGGTGAAGTTGCAGGCCTGGCTCGAGCGTCTGGACTCGGTGCCGGGGCAGCAGGATCGCCGGTTACTGGAGAACATGCACTCCGGTCGCTTGTTGAGCTGGCTTGAAGCACGTAACCCCGATGAACAGCAACTCAAGTCCATCGCCGCCCACCTGGCCGAGCATCAGGGCGGGCCGCGGTTTGGCATCCTGTTGCTGGATCTGGACGCTGACATGTTCAAGTTGCAGGCTACCTTCGACAGCCTGGTCAACGGCCATTGCAAAGCATTCAACGTCGTGGTGTTCACCACGGGTGACTTGCCGGCGACCACCACCGCGCGTGACACCGTGCACTTCGTCAAAGTCAGCACCACCAATTACGTCGAGCGCATCAATCAGATCGTCGGGCAATCCACCGCCGACTGGCTGTTGCTGGCCGAAGCCGGTGACCAGTTCACCCAAAGCGGCCTGCTGCGCGCCAGTCTCGAACTGATCGGTGCCGAGGGCGTGCGCGCGGTGGCCATGGATGAAATCCAGCGCAAGGCCGATGGCGGCCTCACCGACGTATTCCGTCCGGGGGTCAACCTCGATCTGTTGCAATCGGTGCCTTCGTTGATGGCGCGGCACTGGCTGATTCGCCGTGAGGTGCTGACCCAGGCCCGTGGCTTTACCGCGCAATACACCCAGGCCCTGGAACTGGACCTGCTGTTGCGCCTGATCGAGGACGAAGGGCTCAGCGGCCTGGCGCATCTGGCCGAGCCGTTGTTGATCTGCAACGCCCCGACGCAGGAAGAAAACCCTCAAGAGCGTCAGGTGTTGACCCGTCACTTGACTGCCCGGGGCTATCGCGCCCAGGTCACTTCGGCCCAGCCGCTGACCTACCAGATCGATTACCAGCACGCGGAACGGCCGCTGGTGTCGATCATCCTTGAGAGCCGCGACAACTTCGAACACATCCAACAGGCGTTGGTCAGCGTGCTGCAGCGTACCCGCTACCATCGTCATGAAATCGTGATTGCCGACAATCACAGCCAATCCGAAGACCTGATCCAGTGGCTGGATAGCCTGGAAGGCAAGGGCGACCGGATTAGCATCCTGCGCAGCGACCGCCGCTTGAGCACTTCGGCGTTGTACAACTGGGCCAGCGGCCAGGCCAAAGGTGACTATCTGGTGCTGCTGTCTGCTCAGGTGCAAGTGGTCAACTCCAACTG
Source organism: Pseudomonas sp. PICF6 (assembly GCF_009831705.1). Lineage (NCBI taxonomy): Bacteria > Pseudomonadati > Pseudomonadota > Gammaproteobacteria > Pseudomonadales > Pseudomonadaceae > Pseudomonas > Pseudomonas sp. PICF6. The sequence goes on from NZ_WUUD01000013.1 coordinate 276,126, forward strand.
GCTCGACAGTCTGCTCAACCAGGCCCAGCGGCCTGAAGTGGGGGTCGTCGGCAGCAAACAGATGGACAACCGCGGTGTCACCACCCAGGCCGGGCTGGTGCTTAAGCCCGACGGCCAGGTGGGCTCGGTGTTTGTTGGCGAACGCAAGGACGCCAAGGGCTACCTCAACGGTCATCAGGTGGAGCAGAGCTACTCGGCGGTGTCGGGCGCTTGCCTGATGATCCGCAAGGAGCTGTTCGAAGCCGTGGACGGCCTGGACGAGGGCCACTTCGCTGAGGCGTTTGCCGATGTCGATCTGTGCCTGAAAGCGGCCGATGCGGGTTATCTCACCGTCTGGACCCCTCAGGCCCAGATGCTGCACCCCGGCACATTCGCCCAAGCGCCACAGGCTGCTAGCGCCCTGCAGGACAAATGGCGGGCGCGCTTTGAACACGACCCGGCCCGTAACCCCAACCTGGCCTTGACCGGCACCGGCTTTGCGCTGGGGACCGCTACGGCTGTCGATTGGTCGCGGTTGCTTGCATAGGGTCTGTTACTAAACCCGTTGTTGCTGATTAGGCCTTTTCAAAAGGCTTAATCAGTAAAATCGCGTGACCTGTGAGTCATAACGCGCATCTTCACTGTATTGTATTGACCGGGAAGATGGCGCCTGGCCCTTATCAGGCCCAGTGATAGCCCTTTACACTTCCCGTTTGTCGGCGCCCCTCGAATCCTTGCGAGCGGTGGTATTGGGCTATTTTTAATTGGGAAGCCGTAATGATTGGCATAAAAGGCATTGCGAGCTACGTTCCTGTAGCCGGCGTGGATAATTACGCACAAGGTGCGAAGTTCGACAAGGATGAAGAGTTCATCCTGGGCAAGATCGGTTCCGCCTTCTTGCCGCGCAAGGATGACGGGCAGGAAACCTCGGACCTGTGTGTAGAAGCGGCCAATGCGCTGTTTGCCAACAATCCCGGCCTGAAACGTGAATCTGTCGATGTACTGATCGTCGTTACCCAGAACGGTGACGAAGAAGGCTTGCCTCACACGGCGGCCATCGTTCAGGACAAGCTGGGTTTGCCGACCACTGTCGCAGCGTTTGATATCTCCCTGGGCTGCTCGGGTTATGTCTATGGCATCTACGCCATCAAGGGCTTCATGGAAGCCGCCGGCCTGAAGAATGGCCTGCTGATAACGGCGGACCCGTATTCGAAAATCGTTGATCCGGAAGATCGCAACACCACGATGTTGTTTGGTGACGCCGCTACCGCTACCTGGATGGGCGAGGATGCATCGTGGCACTTGGGCAAGGCCAAGTTCGGCACCGACGGTTCCGGTGCGCCGCACCTGAAGGTCAGCGACGGGGTGTTCTTCATGAACGGTCGCCAAGTGTTCAATTTCGCCTTGATCAAGGTTCCGGCTCATTTGCATGAGTTGCTCGCCGAGTCCGATCTGCAGGCCAGCGACATCGATGCGTTCTGCATTCACCAGGGCAGTGCGGCGATTGTCGATGCGGTGGCGCGGCGTTTCGAAGGCGAGCCGGAGAAGTTCATCAAGGATATGGTCGAGACCGGGAACACCGTGTCGTCAAGCATTCCATTGCTGCTGGAAAAGCATGTGCTCGATTCCGACTGGAAACGCGTGGCGTTAAGTGGTTTTGGCGTGGGCCTGTCCTGGGGGTCGGCGATCATTTATCGTCCTTGAGCCGTTAATGCCCGAGCACAAAAAATAGCGTCCAAGGTGTAACCTTGAACGCTATTTTTTTGCCTGATGGAAAAGCGAGACGCCATGAGCGAGTTCTTTGAGCGCAATTTCCAGGTGATCGAGCAACGCTGGCCGGCCGTGGCCCAGCGGTTGCTGCTGGAGAATGCCGGTGAGTTGCAGGCCGATCTGGTGGAGGGCCTGGGTTCGACCCTGAGCATCAACGGCATCCAGCTGACCAGCCGGCATGACCGTCTCGCCGAAGCTGATCTGCAAGCTGCCAGCCTGCCGCAGGATGCCACCATGGTGCATGTCTACGGCACCGGGTTGGGCGACCTGCAAAACCGCTTGCTGGAGCGGGCAGGGCTCGAGCGGTTGTATGTTCATGTTCTCAACGGCGCGGTGTTTTCCCTGGTACTGCAGGTACTGGATCAGATGCCATGGCTTGCCGATCCCAGGGTGGTGTTGCTCTACTCGGGCGATCTGGCGGAAATCCAATTGCCATTCTTCGCGCTCCCCGCCGAGCTGGTACTGGCCGATGATTACAGTGCCAAGATTCGTGATCGCCTGATCAGCGAAATTCATCTGGACTTCACTAATCGGGAGTTCGATTCCCAAGCCCCCGAGATCGTCCAGCGGTTGCAATCGACATTCAATCTCGTGCGAGACGACCGCGATGTTGCCGAGCTGTTCGGCGCGTTCAAGGGGCGTGAGGCGTTCGTCGTTGCCACCGGTCCCAGCCTTGAGCAACATTTCGAGAGACTTCGCGGCTTGAATAGCCAAGCCCAGCGGCCGCTATTGATCTGTGTCGATACGGCCTATCGGCCCTTGATCACCCAGGGCATCCGACCGGATATCGTGGTCAGCATTGATCAACGCATTTCGGCGCGCCACCTTCCGCCCGAAGACACCGGCGACATTGCCCTGGTTTACCTGCCAATGGCGGATCCATCGGTGATTGAAGCCTGGCAGGGCCGCCGTTATGCCGGTTATTCCGCCAGCCCTGTCTATCATCAAATGCGCCAGCAACTGCCTCGGGGCGAGCTGTACGTAGGTGGCAGCGTGATTCATCCGGCCGTGGACCTGGCCGTCAGGATGGGCGCGGCGCAGGTCACTTTGTTCGGAGCCGATTTCGCTTTTCCCCATGACAAGACCCATGCGGGTTGGGACGACGGCGATTTGGGACCACAGTTGGACGCATCCAGGCATTGGGTGCTTGATGGCCATGGCCAGCGCATCAAGACTCAGCTCAACTTCCGTAGCTATTTGTGTGAGCTGGAGCGATTTGTCGCCAGGCACCCTCAGGTGCGCTTTTATAACAGCAGTCGAGATGGAGCGATGATCGTGGGCACTGCTTTTCATCCAGAGTTTGTGCGATGAGCAGCCTTGAGGTGGTCATCGAAGACGCACGCGGATGTGCTCGGCTGTTTCGTCTTGGCCGCGATGTCGAGGCGGGGCTGGCGATGGTTGCAGTGGTCGAGGCGGCCCAGCCTTTTGTCGAGCTTATGCCAGGCGATGTCCAGTCATCGTGGGGCGGTTTGCTTGGCTTGATGTTCAACGATCAGCAGGCTCAGAACTGGCTTTCGCTGGCGGATTATCTTGAGTACGAGCTGGTTGACCTATTGACCGCTGGTCAGGCGGTTTAAGTCTTTTTCCCCTCCGCTAGGACCGCTGTCTGGACGAATAGCGGCTCCGGCAATTCCCTGACGTCATTTTTTTACCTTCTGAGCGCTGCCAAGTCCTTGATTTACGAGGGGTGGCACCCTGATGGCAAATTATTTGAAAAAACAGCTAAAGCAAGTTCCGATTACGACGATAACTATTACGAAGGTTCTCTAGGCCACACCCGGCGGTTGCCAGGGCCGGAAGCCGCAGTACCCAACCAACGAGGAATTCGTCATGGCTTTAACAGTAAACACTAACGTCACATCGTTGAACGTTCAGAAGAACCTGAACAAGGCTTCCGATGCTCTGTCCACTTCGATGACCCGTCTGTCTTCCGGCCTGAAAATCAACAGCGCCAAAGACGACGCCGCCGGCCTGCAGATCTCTACTCGTATGACCTCGCAAATCCGCGGTCAGACTGTTGCGATCAAAAACGCCAACGATGGTATCTCCATCGCTCAGACCGCTGAAGGCGCTCTGCAGGAATCCACCAACATTCTGCAACGTATGCGTGAACTGGCTGTCCAGGCTCGAAACGACAACAACGGCACTGCAGACCGTGATGCTCTGAACAAAGAATTTGCTCAGATGTCGGACGAACTGACCCGTATCGCTGATTCGACCAACCTGAACGGCAAGAACCTGATCGACGGTTCCGCTGGCACCATGACCTTCCAGGTCGGCTCCAACACCGGTGCTACCAACCAGATCACTCTGACCCTGAGCGACAGCTTCGACGCTGCGACCCTGAGCGTTGACTCTGCTGCCATCGCGATCAGTGCTGCTGATAGTGCTGAGGCTGAAACCAACACTGCAGCTGCAATCGACGCGATCGACGCTGCTCTGGCGACCATCAACGCCAGCCGTGCGGACCTCGGTGCTGCCCAGAACCGTCTGACCAGCACCATCTCCAACCTGCAGAACATCAACGAAAACGCCGCTGCTGCACTGGGTCGTGTACAAGACACCGACTTCGCTGCTGAAACTGCCCAGCTGACCAAGCAGCAGACTCTGCAACAGGCTTCCACTTCGGTTCTGGCCCAGGCCAACCAACTGCCATCCGCTGTACTGAAGCTGCTTCAGTAATAGTCGGATGAGTTTTAGCGGGGGAGTGCGCTTGCGTACTCTCTCGCTTTTTCCGTTCAAGAGGTGATGGACATGGATATGAGCGTGAAGCTGAACTTGTCTTATCCAGCTGCGAAGCCGGCGACGACATTTGCCGACAAGCCAGTGGAGAAGCCTCGAGCCGATGCTGCCACCGTGGTACCGGTCAAGGATGAGCCAAAAGACGCTGAGGCCGAGCAGGAAAAACTGAAGAGAGCGGTTCAGGAGATCGAAACCTTTGTTCAGTCGGTCAAGCGCAATCTGGAGTTCTCAATCGATGAGCCTTCAGGCAAAGTGGTCGTCAAAGTGATTGCCAGCGGCTCCGGTGAAGTGATTCGCCAGATCCCTAATGAAGAAGTGCTCAAGCTGGCGAACAGTTTGAATGATGCAAGCAGCCTGTTGTTCAGCGCACAAGCCTGACAGCTGGCACGAATTTTGTTGTTTGGTTCTTTTGACGTTTTAAAGGTCAAAAGACCGGCGGCACACTGAAGGGAGTCCCACATGGCAAGTCCAATTCTACCTGGCTTGGGTTTAGGCTCTGGCCTTGATACCGGTGCTATCGTCAAGGCATTGGTGGATTCTGACAAAGCAGCCAAGCAAGGTCAGATTGACCGCGCCACCAAGACCAATACCGCCAATATTTCGGGGATCGGCACCCTGAAATCGCTGTTGGCTACCTTCCAGTCCGCGCTTGAAAGCCTGGGCAGCACGACCACGCCTCAATTCACCGGTGTTTCCGCTACTTCGGCCAATACCAGTGCGCTGACGGTGACAGCCGGGAACTCGGCGGTAAGTGGTATCTACTCGGTCAACGTCACTCAGCTGGCAACCTCCTCAAAAGTTGCCACGGCTGCTTTCGCCGGTGGAGCTTCCAGTGCGGTGGAGACCGGTACGCTGACCATTAGCCAGGGCGGTACGGATTACACCCTTGATATTCCTGCTGATTCGACGCTGCAGTCGGTTCGGGACGCTATCAACAGCAAATACTCCTCCAGCGGTCTGGCCGCCAACATCGTGACCGACAGTTTTGGTTCACGTCTTGTGGTGGGCTCGACTAAAACTGGTGCGGGCAACGATATTTCTCTCAGCGGCATTGCCAGTCTTGCGGCTGACGGCTCTGTAGCGATGGCTACACCCCCCACCGCGACTTCTTCAGGTTCTCTGGTGTTCGCACAGGATGCCAAGTTCAACGTCGACGGCCTGGCGATGACCAGTCCGACCAACAAGCTGGATAACGTGGTCTCAGGCTTGAGCATGACGTTAGTCGTTGCCGGTACCGGCCCGACGACCGTCACCGTTGCTGCCAACACCGACGGTCTGAAAGCTTCGATTCAGAAGTTTGTCGATGCTTATAACGCTATTGCGAAGGCCGTGACTTCCCTGACCAAGCCATCGACAGATGCCGAAGGTAACTCGGTTCCGGCAGCATTGACCGGTGACTCATTGCCTCGCTCGCTTTTGGCGGCTATTCGCGCGCCTTTGTCCGAAACCGGTGCTGGCGATAAGCTGACCGTGTTGTCGCAGTTGGGGATTACCACCAACCAGACGACTGGTGCCCTGGATTTTGACAGTACGAAGTTCGCAACTGCCGTGAACGAAAGGCAGTTGGGTGGAGAAATCCAGACCCTGTTCACTGGGGAAAATGGTCTGATCGAGCGCATGCAGAATGCACTCAATCCCTACACGGAGACCAGTAAGAAGGACTCCAATGGCAAGCCTGTGGATAACATCCTGACGGCTCGATCCAAGAACCTGGAAGTTCTCAAGGCGAAACTGAGCGAAGATCAGTTGGCCCTTGATCGCCGAATCGAAACCCTCACCGCGGTGCTGACCAAAAAGTACAACGACATGGATACCCTGGTGGGCAGGCTGAAAGCCACTGCCAGTAACATCACCTCGATGTTCGAAGCCATGACGGCACAGCAGAAAAACAGCTGATTCTGGTCGATACACAAAAGCCCGGTAGCGTCTCAGGACGCTCCGGGCTTTCGGCTTTTTCGATCTAAAGTTTTTTGACGCGGCGTCGATACGCTGTTTATACGAACCGAAGTTTTTTTTGATGAGGTAGAACATGAATCCGATGTTAGCCCTTCGCCAATACCAGAAGATTGGCGCCCAGGCGCAAACCTCCGAAGCAAGTCCCCATCGTCTGGTGCAGATGCTGATGGAGGGCGGGCTGGACCGCATTGCCCAGGCCAAGGGTGCGATGGAGCGCAAGGATATCGCCAATAAAGGCGTACTGATCAGTAAGGCCATCGGCATCATTGGCGGTTTGCGTGAAGGCCTGGACCTGGAAAACCAGGCCGAGTCGGTCACCGAGCTGGATAGCCTCTATACCTACATGATGAAGCGCCTGGCCGAAGCCAACGCCAAGACTGATCCGAAGATCCTCGACGAAGTCGCCGATCTGCTGAGCACGGTCAAGGAAGGTTGGGATGCCATCGCCGTACCGGGTCCGCAATTCTAAGGAGCACGCTCATGAGTCTTGTCTTGCAGCGAATCGAACAAACCCGTGATGCCCTGGTCGGTGCCCTGGCCGAGCGCAACTGGGAGGCAATCGGTCAATTGGACCTGGCTTGCCGTTCCTGCATGGAAGACGTTCTGAGCGAGCCTGAGGTAGACGAGGCGGCGTTGCGGAGCAATCTTGAGGAGTTGCTGGGGGTCTATCGGCAGCTGCTGGAGGCGGCCACTGGCGAGCGTCAGGCGATTGTCGACGAGATGTCGCAGATCCATCAAGCGCAGAACGCGGCAAAGGTTTACCATCTGTTCGGTTAACGCTCAGTTAATCCGAACAAAGTGCGCCATAAATTTGACTGTGCACGGTTTTTTGACTTAACTAGTGGCTGTTTACAGATTTCAGGCGTCTACAGGCATGACAAGTCTGCAAGCGTCTAGCTTGCCCCCAAATTCCGGGCATTGAGTTGACTAGGGAAGTTGCTATTGCATGTGGCGTGAAACCAAAATTCTCCTGATCGATGACGATAGCGTCCGCCGCCGCGATTTGGCGGTGATCCTAAATTTTCTTGGTGAAGAAAATTTACCCTGCGGAAGCCATGACTGGCAGCAGGCCGTCGGCTCTTTGTCGTCCAGTCGTGAGGTCATTTGCGTTCTGATCGGAACCGTAAATGCACCCGCAACGCTTTTGGGCTTGCTAAAGACACTCTCAACCTGGGATGAGTTCCTTCCGGTTTTGTTAATGGGCGAAAATTCTTCCGTTGACTTGCCTGAGGACCAGCGCCGCCGGGTGCTTTCCACGTTGGAAATGCCACCCAGCTACAGCAAGTTGCTCGATTCGCTGCACCGCGCCCAGGTTTATCGCGAGATGTACGACCAGGCGCGCGAGCGCGGCCGGCATCGCGAGCCCAACCTTTTCCGTAGTCTTGTTGGCACCAGTCGGGCGATCCAGCATGTGCGCCAGATGATGCAGCAGGTCGCCGATACCGACGCCAGCGTGTTGATCCTGGGTGAGTCGGGCACCGGCAAGGAAGTGGTTGCGCGTAACCTGCACTACCATTCCAAGCGTCGCGAAGCGCCGTTCGTGCCGGTCAACTGCGGTGCGATCCCGGCCGAGTTGCTCGAGAGCGAACTGTTCGGACACGAGAAGGGAGCCTTCACCGGCGCCATCACCAGCCGGGCCGGGCGGTTCGAGCTGGCCAACGGCGGCACGCTGTTTCTCGATGAAATCGGTGATATGCCGTTGCCGATGCAGGTCAAGTTGCTGCGAGTCTTGCAGGAACGCACCTTCGAGCGCGTGGGCAGCAACAAGACCCAGAGCGTCGATGTGCGAATCATCGCCGCGACCCACAAGAACCTCGAGAGCATGATCGAGGTGGGCAGTTTCCGCGAAGACCTCTATTACCGCCTCAATGTTTTCCCGATTGAAATGGCACCGCTGCGTGAGCGGGTCGAAGACATCCCGCTGCTGATGAACGAACTGATTTCGCGCATGGAGCACGAGAAGCGCGGCTCGATCCGTTTCAACTCGGCGGCAATCATGTCCCTGTGCCGCCACGGTTGGCCGGGTAACGTCCGTGAGCTGGCCAATCTGGTCGAGCGCATGGCGATCATGCATCCCTACGGTGTGATCGGCGTGGTCGAGTTGCCGAAGAAATTCCGTTATGTCGACGATGAAGACGAGCAAATGGTCGATAGCCTGCGCAGCGATCTGGAAGAGCGCGTGGCGATCAACGGCCATACGCCCGACTTCACCGCCAATGCCTTGCTGCCACCAGAAGGCCTTGACCTCAAGGATTATCTGGGAGGCCTGGAACAAGGCCTTATCCAGCAGGCCCTGGACGATGCCAACGGTATCGTGGCCCGCGCCGCCGAACGCCTGCGCATCCGTCGTACCACCCTGGTGGAGAAGATGCGCAAGTACGGCATGAGCCGTCGCGAAGGAGATGAACAGGCGGATGATTGACGCCTGTTTTCCAACCGCCTGATTTTTCAGGCGGTTTTTTTTCGGCACGGGTATTGCTACATCCCTCGCAACGTTCCGTTTAACTGACGGTCAGCCAAGCGAGAGAGCACGATGACCCAAGCCGCCCAGATCTCACCTGTCCCCGAGCCGGGGATCATGCCGTCCGCCGAGCAGGCAAGCCGGGTTGGACTTGAGCAGGCCTTTTCGCTGTTCGACCAGATGTCCAGCCGGTTGACCGATTCCTACAGCCTGCTCGAAGCTCGCGTCACTGAGCTCAAGGGCGAGCTGGCAGTGGTCAGTGCCCAGCGCATGCAGGAGCTGGCGGAAAAGGAACGGCTGGCTAATCGGCTGCAAAATCTCCTCGACCTGTTGCCCGGTGGCGTTATCGTCATCGATGCCCATGGTCGCGTGCGCGAAGCCAATCCGGCGGCCTGCGAGCTGCTTGGCCTGCCATTGGAGGGCGAGTTGTGGCGGCACGTCATCGCCCGCTGCTTCGCCCCGCGTGAAGACGACGGCCATGAAGTGTCGCTCAAGGACGGTCGGCGCCTGTCCATCTCCACTCGTTCGCTGGACGCCGAGCCCGGGCAGCTCGTGTTGCTCAATGACCTGACCGAAACCCGTCACCTGCAAGATCAACTGGCCCGCCACGAACGCCTGTCTTCCCTGGGGCGGATGGTGGCCTCGCTGGCTCATCAGATTCGTACGCCGCTGTCGGCCGCTTTGCTGTACGCCAGTCATCTGACCGAGCAGCAACTGCCGGTGGAAACCCAACAACGCTTCGCCGGACGCCTGAAAGAGCGGCTGCACGAGCTGGAGCATCAGGTGCGCGACATGCTGGTGTTCGCTCGTGGCGAGTTGCCATTGACCGATCGCGTCACCCCCAAGGTCTTGCTGCAATCCTTGCAAGCCGCCGCATTGACTCACGTGCAGGACCTGCCAATTCGCTGGCAATGCGACAGCCATGATGGCGAGGTGTTGTGTAATCGCGACACCCTGGTGGGCGCAGTGTTGAACCTGATCGAAAACGCGGTCCAGGCCAGCGGCGGCGACGTCCGGCTCAAAGTGCACTTGTACACACGGGGCAACACCTTGCGCTTGTGTGTCAGTGACAGTGGTAGCGGCATCGAGCCAGCGGTGCTGGCGCGTTTGGGCGAACCCTTTTTTACCACCAAGACCACAGGCACGGGCTTGGGCCTGACCGTAGTCAAGGCAGTGGCGCGTGCCCATCAGGGAGAATTGCAACTGCGCTCGCGTCTGGGGCGTGGCACCTGTGCACTGGTGCTTTTGCCATTGTTTTCCAGTACGCCGGGAGTGGAGTGAAGGTCATGGCGATCAAGGTGTTACTGGTTGAGGATGACCGGGCCCTGCGTGAGGCGCTGGCCGATACCCTGGTGCTGGCCGGGCACGATTACACCGCCGTCGGTTCGGCGGAAGATGCTTTGCTGGCCGTGGCTCAAGAGACCTTCGGCCTGGTGGTCAGTGACGTCAACATGCCGGGCATGGACGGGCACCAGCTGCTTGGTTTGTTGCGCGCCCGCCAACCTCAATTGCCGGTCCTGCTGATGACTGCCCACGGTGCCGTCGAGCGCGCCGTGGATGCCATGCGCCAGGGGGCTGCGGATTATCTGGTCAAGCCGTTCGAGCCCAAGGCGCTGTTGGATCTGGTGGCCCGCCATGCCTTGGGCAGCCCTGCCGTCGAGGGTGAAGGCCCGGTCGCGATCGAACCGGCCAGTGCGCAGTTGCTGGCGTTGGCCGCGCGGGTGGCTCGCAGCGACTCCACTGTTTTGATTTCCGGCGAATCCGGCACCGGCAAGGAGGTGCTGGCGCGCTACATTCACCAGCAATCCCGGCGTGCCAGCGAACCGTTCATTGCCATTAACTGTGCGGCGATTCCCGACAATATGTTGGAGGCGACGCTGTTCGGTCACGAGAAGGGCTCGTTTACTGGCGCCATCTCGGCCCAGGCCGGCAAGTTCGAGCAGGCTGACGGTGGCACCATTCTGCTCGATGAAATTTCCGAAATGCCCCTTGGCCTGCAAGCCAAGCTGTTGCGCGTGTTGCAGGAGCGGGAAGTGGAGCGGGTGGGTGCGCGCAAGCCTATCAGCCTGGATATCCGCGTGGTGGCGACCACCAACCGCGACCTGGCTGGCGAAGTGGCGGCAGGGCGTTTTCGCGAAGACCTTTACTACCGTCTATCAGTATTTCCGCTGGCCTGGCGACCGTTGCGCGAGCGCACCGCCGATATCCTGCCGCTGGCCGAGCGTCTGCTGACCAAACACGTCAATAAAATGAAGCATGCGGCAGCCAGGCTGTCCCCCGAGGCCCAGGCGTTTCTGATCGCCTACCCTTGGCCTGGCAACGTACGGGAGCTGGATAACGCGATTCAGCGGGCATTGATTCTGCAGCAGGGCGGTCTGATCCAGCCGGAAGATTTTTGCCTGAGCGGTCCGGTGGCCTGCGCGCCATTGCCGGCCGTGTCAGCGGTCCCGGCGTTCGCCCCTCCGGCGGAAGTGGAGGGCGAATCGGCCGGTGCTTTGGGAGACGACCTGCGTCGTCGCGAATTCCAGATGATCATCGACACCCTGCGCGCCGAGCGCGGGCGTCGCAAGGAAGCGGCCGAGCGCTTGGGGATCAGCCCGCGCACCCTGCGCTACAAGCTGGCGCAAATGCGTGACGCCGGCATGGACGTCGAGGCCTACCTGTTCGCCAGTTGAGTGATGTGCACCGAATATCCCTTGTGGGAGCGGGCTTGCTCGCGAAAGCGATTTACCAGTCGCCGTTGCATTGACTGAACCACCGCCTTCGCGAGCAAGCCCGCTCCCACATGCATTTGTTTTTTACGGTCACGGAGCTGGCACCCTTGTTGCTAATACCTGTGTACCCGCTGAGTAAGTGTCAAAAAAATGCGGGCCGCCAGAGAGAGTAGACCATGAGCCAAGGTATTGAATTTAATCGGTTGATGCTGGACATGCGGGCCATGCAAATGGACGCCATGGCACAGCCTAAGTCGGTCGCGGTCCCGGAAGTGGGCGCCAGCAGTTTTTCCGACATGCTCGGTCAGGCCGTCAATAAAGTGAACGATACCCAGCAGGCATCGAGTCAGTTGGCCAGTGCTTTCGAGATTGGCAAAAGTGGCGTCGATCTGACGGACGTGATGATCTCTTCGCAGAAAGCCAGTGTCTCGTTTCAGGCGTTGACCCAGGTTCGTAACAAGCTGGTTCAAGCCTACCAAGACATCATGCAGATGCCGGTCTAAGGAAATTATTGAGTCATGGCAGAAGCAGTCGCTGATAACGTTCCGGCCAAGGCCACTCCGCCCGACGGCAAACCGCCGCTGTTCGGTCTGTCCTTCCTGGAAAACCTCTCCGAGATGACCATGCTGCGTCAGGTGGGCCTGTTGGTCGGCCTGGCTGCCAGCGTGGCGATCGGGTTTGCCGTGGTGCTGTGGTCCCAGCAGCCAGACTACCGTCCTTTGTACGGCAGTCTGGAGGGCATGGACGCCAAGCAAGTCATGGAAACCCTGGCTGCCGCCGACATTCCTTATACCGTCGAACCCAATTCCGGCGCCTTGCTGGTCAAGGCCGACGACGTGGCGCGCGCGCGCCTCAAGCTCGCCGCTGCTGGCGTAACGCCCACCGATGGCAATATCGGTTTCGAGATCCTCGACAAGGACCAGGGCCTGGGTACCAGCCAGTTCATGGAGGCGACCCGTTATCGTCGCGGCCTTGAAGGCGAATTGGCGCGCACCATTGCCAGTCTGAACAACGTCAAGGGTGCCCGTGTGCACCTGGCGATTCCAAAAAGCTCGGTGTTTGTGCGCGATGAGCGCAAGCCAAGCGCCTCGGTACTGGTTGAACTGTATTCCGGTCGCTCTTTGGAGCCCAGCCAGGTCGTGGCCATCGTCAATCTGGTGGCTACCAGTGTTCCCGAGTTGAGCAAGTCCCAGATCACCGTGGTCGACCAGAAGGGCAACCTGTTGTCCGATCAGGCGGAGAACTCTGCTCTGACCATGGCCGGCAAACAATTCGACTACAGCCGTCGCATGGAAGGCATGCTGACTCAGCGGGTGCACAACATCCTGCAACCGATCCTGGGTAACGACCGCTACAAGGCCGAGGTGTCGGCCGATGTGGATTTCAGCTCCGTCGAGTCGACGTCCGAACAGTTCAACCCTGATCAACCGGCGTTGCGCAGCGAACAGTCGGTGAACGAGCAACGCACCGCCAGCAATGGCCCGCAAGGCGTGCCTGGTGCGCTTAGCAACCAACCGCCGTCGCCGGCCAGCGCGCCCCAGACCACCGGTGGTGCCACTGCGGCCGCTGGCATGGTGCAACCGGGCCAGCCGCTGATCGACGCCAACGGCCAACAGATCATGGATCCGGCCACCGGTCAGCCGATGCTGGCGCCGTACCCGGCCGACAAGCGCCAACAATCGACCAAGAACTTCGAGCTCGACCGCTCCATCAGCCACACCAAGCAGCAACAGGGCCGTTTGAATCGCCTGTCGGTCGCGGTGGTGGTGGACGATCAGGTCAAGATCAACCCGGCCAATGGCGAAACCAGCCGTGCGCCGTGGAGTGCCGACGAACTGGCGCGGTTCACTCGCCTGGTGCAGGACGCGGTCGGTTTCGACGCCAGCCGTGGCGACAGCGTGAGCGTGATCAACGTGCCGTTCTCCCAGGAGCGCGGCGAAGAAATCGCCGACATTCCATTTTATTCGCAACCCTGGTTCTGGGATGTGGTCAAGCAAGTATTGGGTGTGCTGTTCATCCTGATCCTGGTGTTCGGCGTGCTGCGTCCGGTGCTCAACAACATTACCGGTGGCGGCAAGAACAAGCAGTTGGCTGGCTTGGGTGATGTAGAGCTGGGAGGCATGGGCGGCCTGGATGGCGAATTGGCCAATGATCGCGTCAGCCTCGGTGGGCCGCAGAGCATTCTGCTGCCAAGTCCGAGTGAAGGCTATGACGCTCAGTTGAACGCTATCAAGAGTCTGGTGGCAGAAGATCCGGGTCGTGTGGCCCAGGTCGTGAAAGAGTGGATTAACGCAGATGAGTGATAATCGAGCCGCTGTTGCCAAATTGTCCCGGGTCGACAAAGCCGCGATTTTGCTGCTGTCCCTGGGGTCGACCGACGCCGCCCAAGTGTTGCGTCACATGGGTCCCAAGGAGGTCCAGCGCGTGGGCGTGGCCATGGCGCAGATGGGCAACGTGCACCGTGAGCAGGTCGAACAGGTGATGAGCGAGTTCGTCGACATCGTCGGCGACCAGACCAGCCTGGGCGTCGGATCTGACGACTACGTGCGCAAAATGCTCACCCAGGCCCTGGGCGAGGACAAGGCCAATGGCCTGATCGACCGGATTCTGCTGGGCGGCAATACCAGCGGCCTGGACAGCCTCAAGTGGATGGAGCCGCGCGCGGTGGCTGACGTGATTCGTTACGAGCACCCGCAGATCCAGGCGATCGTGGTGGCTTACCTCGACCCGGACCAGGCCGGTGAAGTGCTGGGCAACTTCGATCATAAGGTGCGCCTGGACATCATCCTGCGGGTATCGTCGCTCAATACCGTGCAGCCGGCGGCCCTGAAAGAATTGAACCAGATTCTCGAGAAGCAGTTCTCGGGTAACTCCAATGCCTCGCGCACCACTCTGGGTGGCATCAAGCGCGCGGCGGACATCATGAACTTCCTCGACAGTTCGATCGAAGGCCAGCTCATGGACTCGATCCGCGAGTTCGACGAAGACCTGTCCGGTCAGATCGAAGACCTCATGTTCGTGTTCAACAACCTGTCCGATGTCGACGATCGCGGCATTCAGGCGCTGTTGCGCGAAGTGTCCTCCGACGTCCTGGTACTGGCCCTCAAGGGGTCGGACGAAGGCGTCAAGGAAAAGATCTTCAAGAACATGTCCAAACGGGCGGCCGAACTGTTGCGCGACGATCTCGAGGCCAAGGGTCCGGTACGTGTCAGCGACGTGGAAACCGCACAAAAGGAAATCCTCACCATCGCCCGCCGTATGGCCGAAGCCGGAGAGATCGTGCTCGGTGGCAAGGGCGGCGAAGAGATGATCTAAGGTCGTTATGTCTGCCAAGAGTGATGGTTCACCCAGCGACCTGATCCGCGCTCGGGACGTCGGTGGTTTTGACGTCTGGTCGCTGCCCAGCTTCGATCCCCACGTGCCCGAGCCTGAGCCTGAGCCCGAGGAAGAACTGCCGGAAATGGAGGAGGTGCCGCTGGAAGAAGTCCAGCCACTGACCCTCGAAGAAGTCGAAAGCATTCGTCAGGAGGCCTACAACGAAGGCTTCGCCATTGGTGAAAAAGAAGGTTTCCATAGCACCACGCTCAAGGTTCGCCAGGAAGCCGACGTAGCGCTGACAGCCAAGCTCCGCGCGCTGGAATCGCTGATGCTCAACCTGTTCGAGCCCATCGCCGAGCAGGACACTCAGATCGAGAAGTCCCTGGTCGGGCTGGTGCAGCACATCACTCGACAAGTGATCCAGCGGGAACTGGCCATTGATTCGAGCCAGATCGAACACGTCATGCGCGAAGCCCTCAAGCTTTTGCCGTTGGGCGTGGGCAATGTGCGGCTGTACATCAATCCTCAGGATTTCGAACTGGTCAAGGCACTGCGTGAGCGTCATGAAGAAACCTGGCGCATCGTCGAGGACGAATCCCTGCTGCCGGGCGGTTGCCGTGTGGAAACCGAGCACAGCCGCATTGATGCGACCATCGAAACCCGCATCAGCCAGATCATGGCCAAGCTCTTCGACCAGTTGCACGAACAGGCACTGCACCCGGCTGCTGCCGACCTGAGCCTGGAATTGCCGGACGAGCCCCAGGTTGACACCCCTATTGATCCAGACGCCGCAGAGTCGGATGCTCTTGAACTCAGTACCCCTGAACTGGACGGCCGCGATGCGCCTTGAGCGAACCAGCTTCGGCAAGCGCCTGGGCAGCTACGCCGAGGCCACCGAGCTGGCCGGGCAGCCGATCCTGGAAGGGCGCTTGCTGCGCATGGTTGGCCTGACCCTCGAAGCCGAGGGCCTGCGTGCCGCCATGGGCAGTCGTTGCATGGTGATCAACGACGACAGTTATCACCCGGTCCAGGTCGAAGCCGAAGTCATGGGCTTCTCCGGCAGCAAGGTCTTTCTGATGCCGGTGGGCAGCGTAGCCGGCATCGCACCTGGCGCGCGGGTTGTGCCTTTGGCTGACACCGGTCGGCTGCCCATGGGCATGAGCATGCTCGGACGGGTGCTGGACGGCGCCGGGCGTGCCCTGGACGGCAAGGGCGGCATGAAGGCCGAGGATTGGGTGCCGATGGACGGCCCGACGATCAACCCCCTCAAGCGCGACCCCATCAGCGTGCCGCTGGACGTGGGCATTCGTTGCATCAACGGTTTGTTGACGGTCGGGCGCGGTCAGCGTCTGGGCCTGTTTGCCGGTACGGGGGTGGGCAAGAGTGTGCTGCTGGGCATGATGACCCGATTCACCGAGGCGGACATTATCGTGGTCGGGCTGATCGGCGAACGGGGCCGCGAGGTGAAGGAGTTCATCGAGCACATCCTCGGCGAAGAGGGCCTCAAGCGATCAGTGGTCGTGGCTTCGCCAGCCGATGATGCTCCGTTGATGCGCCTGCGGGCCGCCATGTACTGCACGCGAATCGCCGAGTATTTCCGCGACAAGGGTAAGAATGTCCTGCTGCTGATGGACTCGTTGACCCGTTTCGCCCAGGCCCAGCGGGAAATCGCCCTGGCCATTGGCGAGCCGCCGGCCACCAAAGGCTATCCACCCTCGGTATTCGCCAAGTTGCCCAAGCTGGTTGAGCGCGCCGGTAATGCGGAAAAGGGCGGCGGTTCGATCACGGCGTTCTATACCGTGCTGTCCGAAGGCGACGATCAGCAAGATCCCATTGCCGACTCGGCCCGTGGCGTGCTCGACGGTCACATCGTGTTGTCCCGGCGTCTGGCCGAAGAAGGGCACTATCCGGCCATCGACATCGAGGCGTCCATTAGTCGGGTCATGCCGTCGGTCATCAGCGCCGAGCACCTCAAGCGTGCCCAACAGTTCAAGCAATACTGGTCGCGCTATCAGCAAAGCCGCGATCTGATCAGCGTCGGTGCCTACGTGCCCGGCGGTGATCGTGAGACCGATACCGCCATCAATCTCTATCCGGCAATGGCGGTCTATCTGCGCCAGAGCCTGAACGACAACATCGGCATGGGCGCCAGCGAAGCGCACCTGCAGAGCATCTTCACTCCGGTCGCCGGCGGGTAACCGGCCATGGCCACAAGTCGTGCGGCGCGTCTGGCGCCCGTGGTGGAGATGGCGGAAAAAGCCGAAAAAACCGCCGTCCAGCGTCTGGCATATTTCCAGGGGCAGGTGGCCGTCGCCGAAAGCAAACTGGCGGACCTGGAAAACTTCCGTCTCGAATACCAGGAGCAGTGGATCGCCCGTGGCAGCCATGGGGTTTCCGGCCAATGGTTGCTGGGTTACCAGGGCTTTCTTGCGCAATTGGGCACCGCCATTGACCAGCAGCGCCAGAGTCTGGTCTGGCACCAGAACAACCTGGAAAAGGCTCGCCAGAGTTGGCAGGAGGCTTTCGCCCGGGTCGAAGGGCTGCGCAAACTCGTACAGCGTTATATCGACGAAGCGCGGCGATTGGAGGACAGGCGCGAGCAAAAACTGCTGGATGAATTGTCCCAGCGTCTGCCGCGTCAGGATCCGTATTGATCATCGGGCCGGGATTTTGAGAGGGAAGTGTTCCAAACCTTGCTCAGACTTCTACCAGGTGCTAAACCTTGTACACGTATGTCCATGACAAGGAAGCCGAACATGTCAGTCGTTACCGAAGTATCCCCCGATGGGCAAAAGCTGACGATCTCGATCAAGGGTCGTTTCGATTTTGGGCGGCATCAGGAGTTTCGCGAGTCTTACGAGCGGCTCAACAAAAAGCCCGAATCCATTGTGGTGGACTTGAAAGAAGCCACTTATCTCGACAGTTCCGCCTTGGGCATGCTCCTGCTGCTACGCGATCATGCCGGCGGCGAAGATTCGGATATCCGGATCGTGAACAGCAACAGTGACGTCAAGAAAATCCTCGCGATCTCCAACTTCGACAAGCTGTTCGATATCTATCCGAAAGAAGAAGCAGGGAAAGACAGCTCGGGAGAAAAAGACAAGCCACAGGCAGGCCATCTCCAGGACAAACTTCATCCCGGAAAAGCTTGACCGGCAGCCATGTTGTCCGACCTCGAACCGCTGACGGTCCTGATTGCCGAAGACAGTGCCGCTGACCGACTGCTGCTGTCGACTATTGTCCGTCGTCAGGGCCATCACGTGCTCACTGCGGCTGACGGTGCCGAAGCGGTGGACATCTATATCCAGCAGCGTCCGCACCTGGTGCTGATGGATGCGATGATGCCGGTGATGGATGGTTTCGAGGCGGCGCAAAAGATCAAGCAACTGGCTGGGGAGCAGTTGGTTCCGATCATCTTTCTCACCTCGTTGACCGAAAGCGAAGCCTTGGCCCGATGTCTGGAAGCCGGGGGTGACGATTTTCTGGCCAAGCCGTATAACCAGGTCATCCTGGCCGCCAAGATCAAGGCCATGGACCGCTTGCGTCGGTTGCAGGCCACTGTCGTGGAACAGCGTGACCAGATATCCCGGCACCATGACTACCTGCTCAACGAGCAGCGCGTGGCCAAGGCCGTGTTCGACAAGATCGCCCATTCCGGCTGTCTGAGCGCACCGAACATCCGTTACCTGCAATCCCCTTACGCCCTGTTCAACGGCGATCTGCTGCTGGCCGCATTCAACCCGGCGGGCGATATGCACATCCTGCTGGGGGATTTCACCGGACACGGTTTGCCGGCCGCTGTCGGCGCGATGCCGCTGGCGGAGGTGTTCTACGGCATGACCGCCAAAGGTTATGGCCTGGCGCAGATCCTGCGGGAGATGAATGCCAAGCTCAAGCGCATCCTGCCGGTGGACATGTTCTGTTGCGCGACCCTGTTATGCCTGAGTTTCCAGCGCTGCACGGTGGAAGTCTGGAACGGCGGCATGCCCGATGGTTACCTGCATGACAGCCTCAGCGGTGTGCGCACGCCATTGCCGGCGCGGCACCTGCCGCTGGGCGTGCTCACTCCCCAGTTGTTCGATGACCGCACTGAAGTACACCCCATGTCGCTGGGTGACCGGGTATTCCTGCTGTCCGATGGCGTGATCGACACCGCTGACGACAATGAGCAGCTGTTTGGCGTGGAGCGTTTGCAACAGGTCTTTTCGGCCAATCGTGAGCCCGACTGTCTTTTCGAAGACATCCAGCAAGCCTTGCGGGACTTTCGCGGCGAGCCGCGGGACGACTTCAGCATGGTCGAGGTGCGCTTGGTCGCGCCGACGCAACTCAACCCGCCACCGCCGGTCTATTCCGATAGCGGCCAGTCCAGTCCGCTGGACTGGTCGATGAGTTTCGAGTTTCGCGCGCAGACGCTCAGGCGGTTCAACCCGATGCCGTACCTGTTGCAGCTGTTGCTTGAGGTTCATGGGCTCAGGGCTCAGAGTGGCGCTCTTTACAGCGTGCTGTCGGAGCTCTACTCCAATGCGCTGGACCATGGCGTATTGGGGCTTGATTCGAGTCTCAAGCGCGACGCGTCGGGTTTCGCCCGTTACTACAGCGAGCGCAACCAGCGCCTGGATGAATTGAACAGCGGTCACGTCCGGGTTCATGTGCACGTCACGCCTCACGGTGACGGTGGTCGTCTGGTCATTGAAGTCGAAGACAGTGGTAAGGGCTTCGATGTCGCCCGGGTGTTGGCACGACCTGCGGACAGTAACCGGTTGTCGGGGCGCGGCGTGAGCCTAGTGCGCCAGTTGAGCCATCAGGCCTGCTGGTCCGACGATGGTCGTAGTGCACGCGTGGAGTTTTTCTGGGAGGCTCTGGCATAATCGGCGCCATTCTTGATCAGGGAGCGAACAAGTGAGTGAGATTCATCTGGACCGCGACGTACTGAGTACGTTGAAGGAAGTCATGGAGGACGGGTATCTGGAGTTGCTGGATACCTTTCTTAACGATTCCGAAGCACGCCTGCGTGTGCTGCATGAGGCTCGGGACGCGGAAAAGCTCAGTGCCACGGCCCACAGCTTCAAGGGCAGCAGCAGCAACATGGGCGCCATCCGCCTGGCAGAACTGTGCGGCGAACTGGAGCAACGTGCCAAACAGCCGTCGTTAGGCGGGATTGAAAAGCTGGTCAGCGAAATCGACAGTGAATTCGCCCACGTTCGCAAGCTTTGCAGGGAAGAGCGTGAAGGGTTCCACTGCTGAGATTCGAGCATTGCCAATAGGTTGGCCCGCCCCTTGCATTGTCATCTCTCGACTGTACCTATGATTCCAGTGCAGTGGAGACCTTTTTATGTCCGTAACGCCCAATACACTGCTTCAGGCCACCCCGCAGGCCAAGCCTCAGGCCGCCGTCAATTCACCGGCAGCGGCCCCTGAGTTCGGGAATAAAGCCTCCAGCTTCGCCCAGGTCTTCGCCCGCCAGGCCCCCGCCAAGTCGTCGACGGCCCCCGAGCCATCGGTTAAACAGGTACGCGACCAGGCTTCTGATAACACCGTCAAAAAAGACGAAGGCAACGAAACGGCTGCCGCCTCCGAGACGACGGTTGCCGATAGCGGCAAATCCTTGCCCGCCGACAAACCGTCAACGGCCGATGACAAGGTGGCCAGTGATGACGGCGCCGACACGACTGAAACCCCAGTGGCGGAAGTTGCTTCTGGCGATCCGGCTGTGGACCCCGCGCTGCTGCCGGATATGATCGCAACGGTTGTCGCAACCGAGGCAGAACCCGCCCCCGTGGTGGCCACGACGATGCCTCAAGTCGCGGCTGCGGTGGCGGCGCCGATTGCTCCATTGGCCGCAGCAGCCCAGACTTCGGCTGTGGTCGATCCTGAATTCGATCCGGCGGCCGATCCGCTCGATGCATTGCCTGCCTTGCGCCTGGCGATGGAGCAGGGCGGCCATGTTTCCGCTGCCAGCCAGGCGCAGTCCAAGACACCTGCCCCGGTATCGCTCGACGCTGAATCGACATCTGCTCAAACCTTTGCCGCCGGCATGGCGAGCATGCTCACCGTCCAAGCTGACCAGAACAGTACTGGCCCCGGCAGCCAGGGCGGTGAAAAGGCATTTGGCGGCTTGATCAATGAGGGCCTCAAGGATCTGACCGCTGCTTCCAGCGATACTCGCGTGGATGACTTCGCCAACCGTCTGGCAGCGCTAACCCAGGCCGCCACGCCAAAAACCGCCAATGCGATACCGGTCAACCAGCCTATCGCCATGAATCAGAGCGGCTGGACCGAAGAAGTGGTCAATCGGGTGATGTACCTGTCGAGTGTCAACCTCAAGGCGGCCGATATCCAGTTGCAGCCGGCCGAACTCGGTCGTCTGGATATTCGGGTGAACATGGTTCCGGATCAGCAGACCCAAGTGACGTTCATGAGCGCTCATTCCGGCGTTCGCGAAGCGCTCGAAGGCCAGATGCATCGCCTGCGCGACAGTTTTGCCCAGCAGGGCATGGGTCAGGTCGACGTCAGCGTGTCCGACCAATCCCGTGGCTCCCAAGGGCAGGAACAGCAAGCGCAGCAACAGGCTCAGGCTGGGCGCACAACATCGTCCGGCGGGCGGGTGGATTCGGTAGAGGAAGACCTGCCAGCCAGCATTGCTGAAGTAGCAGCCACTGCCACCAGCGTGATCGGCACCAGCGCGGTCGATTTCTACGCCTGACCCCAAGATGCCCCCCTGTGGGAGCGAGCCTGCTCGCGATAGCGGTGGATCAGTCCCCAAATGGGTGACTGACACTCCGCTATCGCGAGCAGGCTCGCTCCCACATTGGTTTTATGGCGTTCTGCAGATTGCATCCCAATCGTGATCCTTGTGCCCCAACACTTCTGGCATAACACTTGCTCCTGCCTTGCCGTGCAACAGTGAAAACCCCGATTAGTGACGGATTATTGGCATGGCGAAGAGCGAAGCAGCAGCTGTAAAGGACCCGGCAACCAAGGGCAAACTCAAGCTGATCATCTTGATCGTGGTGGGCTTGCTCCTGGCCATTGGGGTCTCTGTGGGGGCTACCTGGTATTTCATGCACAACGCTCAAAGCAAGCCGGCCGTGGCGGTCGAAGCCGCGCCGGTGGGCAAACAGCCGGCGATTTTCGAGCCGATGGCGCCCGCTTTCGTGGCCAACTACACCCAGAACGGCCGCCAACGCTACATGCAGGTCAGTATCACCCTGTTGGGCCGCAACCAGGCTGATCTGGAAGCGCTGCGGGTGCACATGCCACTGATCCGCAATAACCTGGTGATGCTCTTTTCCGGACAGAATTTCGACACCCTGGCCACGCCCGTCGGCCAGGAAATGCTGCGTCAGAAAGCCACGGCCAGCGTGCAGGAAGTGGCTCAGAAAGAGCTCGGCAAAGTGGTGATCGAACAGTTGCTCTTCACTAACTTCGTATTGCAGTAGGAACCCGACATGGCCGTGCAGGACCTGTTGTCCCAGGATGAAATCGACGCGCTGTTGCATGGTGTCGACGATGGCCTGGTGCAGACCGAAAACGCTGCTGAGCCGGGCAGCGTCAAAAGCTACGACCTGACCAGCCAGGATCGCATCGTTCGCGGACGGATGCCGACCCTGGAAATGATCAACGAGCGTTTCGCCCGATACACCCGCATCAGCATGTTCAACATGCTGCGCCGTTCGGCCGATGTGGCCGTCGGTGGCGTGCAGGTGATGAAGTTCGGTGAATACGTGCACTCGCTGTATGTACCCACCAGCCTCAACCTGGTGAAGATCAAGCCGTTGCGCGGCACCGCGCTGTTCATCCTTGACGCCAAACTGGTGTTCAAGCTGGTGGACAACTTCTTCGGCGGTGACGGTCGTCACGCCAAGATCGAAGGGCGTGAATTCACCCCGACCGAGCTGCGGGTAGTGCGCATGGTGCTGGAGCAGGCCTTTGTCGATCTGAAGGAGGCCTGGCAGGCGATCATGGAAGTGAACTTCGAGTACATCAACTCGGAAGTGAACCCGGCCATGGCCAACATCGTCGGCCCGAGCGAAGCCATTGTGGTTTCGACCTTCCACATCGAGCTCGATGGCGGTGGTGGCGATCTGCACGTGACCATGCCGTACTCGATGATCGAGCCGGTACGGGAAATGCTCGACGCCGGCTTCCAGTCGGATCTCGACGATCAGGACGAGCGCTGGATCAATGCTTTGCGTCAGGATGTGCTGGATGTCGACGTGCCGATCGGCGCGACGGTTGCCCGGCGTCAGCTGCGCCTGCGGGACATCCTGCATATGCAGCCGGGGGACATTATTCCTGTCGAGATGCCTGAAGACATGATCATGCGCGCCAACGGTGTACCGGCCTTCAAGGTCAAGATGGGCTCTCACAAAGGCAACCTGGCGTTGCAGGTGATCGAGCCGATCGAACGCCGCTGAGCGGTGTCGAATCCTTACGTTTTTAACTGAATTTTTGCCCGCCGAGGACAAATGATGGCTGACGATATGAACACCCAGGATGACCAGGCGCTGGCCGACGAGTGGGCTGCGGCCCTGGAAGAAACCGGCGACGCCGGGCAGGCCGACATTGACGCTTTGCTGGCGGCCGACACTGGCGCTCACGCCTCCAACCGCCTGCCGATGGAAGAGTTTGGCAGCGTGCCCAGAAGCAACGAACAGGTGACGCTGGACGGGCCGAACCTGGACGTGATTCTCGACATCCCGGTGTCGATTTCCATGGAAGTGGGCAGCACCGACATCAACATCCGCAACCTGCTGCAGCTTAACCAGGGCTCGGTGATCGAGCTGGATCGCCTGGCTGGCGAGCCGTTGGATGTACTGGTCAACGGCACGCTGATCGCCCATGGCGAGGTAGTGGTGGTCAACGAGAAGTTCGGCATTCGCCTGACGGACGTGATCAGCCCGAGCGAACGCATCAAGAAGTTGCGCTGAGTGAAAGGTTTTCTCGCCGCAGCCTTGATGCTGCCATTCAGCGTGCTGGCGGCCGAACCGGTAGCCACCGTAGCGGCTGCGCCAGCGGCGGGTAGCGGGATCGCCGGGCAACTGGCGCAATTGGTGCTCGGTCTGCTGCTGGTGCTGGGGTTGATCTTCTTCCTGGCCTGGTTGCTGCGGCGCGTGCAGCAGGCGGGGCCAGCCGGCAAGGGGCAGGTCATCGACATCGTCGGTTCCCGCGCGCTTGGCCCGCGGGACCGGCTGGTGCTGGTTCAGGTTGGCAACGAGCAGATTCTGCTGGGTCTGAGCCCGGGTACCATTACTGCATTGCATGTTCTCAAGGAGCCGGTGCAGGTGCCTGCCACCGACCAGGCCACCCCCGAGTTTGCCCAGCGTCTCATGGAACTGTTGGGTAAAGATCAGAAGGATAAAAAGTAATGCCGTTGCGCATTCTGTTGGCGGTGGTCCTGATGCTGGCCGCGCCGTTGGTGCTTGCCGCCGATCCACTGTCGATCCCGGCAATTACCTTGGGCACCAACGCCGAAGGGGCTCAGGAGTATTCGGTCAGCCTGCAGATCCTGCTGATCATGACCGCGCTGAGTTTCATCCCGGCGTTCGTCATGCTGATGACCAGTTTCACTCGGATCATTATCGTCTTTTCGATCCTTCGCCAGGCCCTGGGCTTGCAGCAGACGCCGTCGAATCAGATTCTTACCGGCATGGCGCTGTTCTTGACGATGTTCATCATGGCACCGGTCTTCGACCGGGTGAACCAGGATGCGCTGCAGCCCTATCTGGCGGAAACCATCACCGCCCAAGACGCGGTGGCCAAGGCTGAAGTGCCGATCAAGGATTTCATGCTGGCCCAGACCCGCACCAGCGACCTGGAACTGTTCATGCGCCTGTCCAAGCGCACTGACATTGCCAGCCCGGATCAAGCGCCGCTGACCATCCTGGTGCCGGCGTTCGTGACGTCCGAGCTCAAGACCGCGTTCCAGATTGGTTTCATGATTTTCATCCCGTTCCTGATCATCGACCTGGTGGTCGCCAGTGTGCTCATGGCCATGGGTATGATGATGCTGTCGCCATTGATCATTTCCCTGCCGTTCAAGATCATGCTGTTCGTGCTCGTGGACGGCTGGGCCCTGATCATCGGCACCCTGGCGGGCAGTTTCGGCGGTGTTTAGGCCATTTGTGCGGGTAGCAAGAATATGACGCCTGAAGTAGCGGTAGACCTGTTCCGCGAAGCGCTCTGGTTGACGACCATGATGGTCGCCGTGCTGGTGATACCCAGCCTGCTGGTGGGCTTGCTGGTGGCGATGTTCCAGGCCGCGACCCAGATCAACGAACAGACCCTCAGCTTCCTGCCGCGTCTGCTGGTGATGCTGGTGACGTTGATCGTCGCCGGTCCCTGGCTGGTGCAAACTTTCATGGAATACATCCTGCAGCTTTACGGCAGTATTCCGCAGTTGATCGGCTGACCTGATGTCGATGCTCGAACTGACGGATACCCAGATCAGTACCTGGGTGGCGTCATTTATCCTGCCGCTGTTTCGTGTCACCGCGGTGCTGATGAGCATGCCGGTGTTTGGCACTACCCTTGTGCCGACCCGCGTACGGCTGTATTTCGCCCTGGCGATTACGGTGGTCATCGCACCAGGGTTGCCACCTATGCCGCCGGTCAACGCTCTGGACCTCAGTGCATTGATGCTGGTGGCCGAGCAGATTCTGATTGGCGTCTTGATGGGCTTTTCGCTGCAGCTGTT
>NZ_WUUD01000013.1:301771-317074 GCF_009831705.1 Pseudomonas sp. PICF6
CGTTTGTGGTGGCCGGGCAAATCATTTCGATCCAGATGGGCATGGCGTTCGCCTCCATGGTCGACCCCACCAACGGTGTGAACAGCGCTGTGATCGGGCAGTTCCTGACGATGCTGGTGACCCTGCTGTTTCTGGCCATGAACGGGCACCTGGTGGTGTTTGAGGTGCTGACCGAGAGCTTCACCACATTGCCGGTGGGCAGCGCGATGCTGATCAATCATTTCTGGGACATCGCCGGCAAGCTTGGCTGGGTTCTAGGGGCGGCGATGGTGTTGGTATTGCCCGCGATTACCGCCTTGCTGGTGGTCAATATTGCCTTTGGCGTGATGACCCGGGCGGCGCCGCAGTTGAACATTTTCTCCATTGGCTTTCCGTTGACCCTGGTGCTGGGCCTGGTGATTTTCTGGATCAGCCTGGGGGATCTTCTCAATCAGTACCAGCCGCTGGCGACCCAGGCCCTGCAGCTGTTACGCGACATGGCACAGGCGCGCTGAACCATGGCCGAAAGCGAGAGTGGGCAGGACAAGACAGAAGACCCCACGGAGAAGCGCAAGAAGGAGTCTCGGGACAAGGGCGAGATTGCGCGCTCCAAGGAGCTCAATACCCTGGCGGTGATGTTGGCCGGGGCGGGCGGTCTGTTGATTTATGGCGGCGGGCTGGCCCTGGATCTGCTGGAAATCATGCGCCTGAATTTTTCCTTGCCCCGCGAGGTGCTGCTCAGTCCCGGTGCCATGGGGCAATACCTGCTGCACTCCGGCAAGATCGCGATCCTGGCCGTGCAACCGGTCCTGATCTTTCTGCTGTTGGCGGCCATTATTGGCCCGATTTCCCTGGGGGGCTGGCTGTTTGCCGGTAAGAGCCTGGCGCCCAAGTTCAGTCGGATGAACCCGGCCAACGGCCTCAAGCGAATGTTTTCCAGTACGGCGCTGATGGAGTTGCTCAAGGCGCTTGGGAAGTTTTTCCTGATCCTGTTTGTCGCCCTGACGGTACTGCAGGCCGATATCGACGACTTGCTGCGCATCGCCCATGAACCCTTGGAGCAGGCGATTATCCACAGCGTGCAGCTGGTGGGCTGGAGTACTTTGTGGATGGCTTGCGGCTTGATTCTGATCGCCGCCATCGACGTGCCGATCCAGCTGTATCAGAGCAAGCAGAAGCTGATGATGACCAAGCAGGAGATCCGCGACGAGCATAAGGACCAGGAGGGCAAGCCGGAGGTCAAGCAACGGATTCGCCAGTTGCAGCGTGAAGTGTCCCAGCGCCGGATGATGGCGGCGATCCCGGACGCCGACGTGGTCATCACCAACCCGACTCACTACGCCGTGGCACTCAAGTACGACCCCGATAAAGGCAATGCTCCGGTGTTGCTGGCCAAGGGCAGTGATTTCCTGGCGCTGAAAATCCGCGAGATTGCCGTAGCCAATGAAGTCATGCTGCTCGAGTCCCCGGCTTTGGCGCGATCGATTTACTACTCCACCGAACTCGACCAGGAAATCCCCGGAGGCCTGTACCTGGCCGTGGCCCAGGTGTTGGCCTACGTCTATCAGATCCGTCAACACCGCGCCGGCAAGGGCAAGCGCCCCGAGCCACTCAAGGATTTGCCGATTCCACCGGATTTGCGCCGCGACTCCTGATTCGGGCCTGCGCTGATTGCGCTCGGATGCAGAACCAGTGGGAGCGAGCCTGGATTGCATGCAGCGCCTTGGCTAGCGCCTCTATTTCAGCCTCTGACAAAAGTTGGAAGGCTTCTTGCAATACCCCGTCTGCGCCCGTTTCGGGCGTCAAAAGTTTGCTTCACAGGAACGGGGATTATTGGTGGATCGCTCTCAGTTATTCAGCACCGCGCGCAACAACGTAGCCGACCTCAGCCGGGGTAATCTGGGCGTGCCGTTGTTGCTGCTGGTCATGCTCGCCATGATGATGCTGCCGGTGCCACCGTTTCTGCTGGACGTGTTCTTCACGTTCAACATCGCTTTGTCCATCGTTGTACTGCTGGTGTGTGTGTACGCATTGCGGCCACTGGATTTCGCGGTGTTCCCGACCATTCTGCTGGTGGCGACGCTGATGCGCCTGGCGCTCAACGTGGCGTCCACCCGGGTGGTGATGATCCACGGGCATGAAGGCCACGCCGCTGCCGGTAAGGTGATCCAGGCCTTCGGTGAAGTGGTGATTGGCGGAAACTACGTGGTGGGTATCGTCGTCTTCGCCATTTTGATGATCATCAACTTTGTCGTGGTGACCAAGGGTGCCGGACGGATTTCCGAGGTGAGCGCGCGTTTCACCCTCGATGCAATGCCCGGCAAGCAAATGGCAATCGACGCCGACCTCAACGCTGGCCTGATCGATCAGGGCCAGGCCAAGGCCCGTCGTCTGGAAGTGGCCCAGGAAGCCGAGTTCTATGGCTCCATGGACGGTGCCAGCAAATTCGTGCGCGGCGATGCCATCGCCGGCCTGCTGATCCTTTTCATCAACCTGATCGGCGGTATGGCTGTCGGTATCTTCCAGCACGGCATGACATTCGGCGATGCCGGCAAGGTTTACGCGCTGTTAACCATTGGTGACGGTTTGGTGGCGCAATTGCCATCACTGTTGTTATCTACAGCTGCCGCGATCATGGTGACCCGTGCGTCCGGCTCCGAAGACATGGGTAAGCAGATCGGCCGGCAGATGTTTGCATCGCCCAAGGCGTTGGCCGTTGCAGCCGGACTGATGGCCGTGATGGGCCTGGTCCCCGGGATGCCCCATTTCTCGTTTCTGAGCATGGCCGCATTGGCGGCGGGTGGCGCCTACCTGTTCTGGAAGAAACAGAACGTACAAAAGGTTCAGGCCCTGCAGGAGGTCAAGCGTCAGCAGGAACTGTTGCCGTCGCCGGCTCGTGCCATGGAAACCAAGGAGCTGGGCTGGGACGACGTGACGCCGATCGACATGATCGGCCTGGAAGTCGGTTACCGTCTGATCCCCTTGGTGGACCGCAATCAGGGTGGTCAATTGCTCGCGCGGATCAAGGGTGTGCGCAAGAAGCTGTCCCAGGACCTGGGCTTTCTGATGCCCACCGTACATATTCGTGACAACCTCGATCTGGCGCCAAGTGCCTATCGCTTGACGCTGATGGGGGTGATCCTGGCCGAAGCCGAGATTTACCCGGACCGTGAACTGGCGATCAACCCGGGACAGGTCTACGGTTCGCTCAACGGCATTACCGCCAAGGATCCGGCTTTTGGCCTGGAAGCGGTATGGATCGAAATCAGCCAGCGGGCCCAGGCCCAGTCCCTTGGCTATACCGTGGTGGACGCCAGTACCGTGGTCGCGACCCACTTGAACCAGATTCTGTACAAGCACTCCAGCGAGCTGATCGGTCACGAAGAAGTCCAGCAATTGCTGCAAGTGCTGGCCAAAGGCTCGCCTAAGCTGGCCGAAGAGCTGGTGCCTGGCGTGGTTTCGTTGTCGCAATTGCTCAAGGTGTTGCAAGCGCTGTTGGCTGAGCAGGTGCCGGTGCGCGACATTCGCAGCATTGCCGAGGCTATCGCCAACAACGCTTCCAAGAGTCAAGATACCGCCGCTCTGGTGGCTGCGGTGCGGGTTGGCGTATCCCGTGCAATCGTCCAAAGCATTGTAGGCACTGAGTCGGAGCTGCCTGTGATCACGTTGGAGCCAAGGTTGGAACAGATATTGCTCAATAGTCTGCAGAAGGCAGGACAAGGCTCGGAAGAGGGCGTTCTGCTGGAGCCAAGCATGGCCGAGAAGCTGCAGCGTTCGCTGATCGATGCAGCCCAGCGGCAGGAGATGCAAGGCCAACCGGTGATCCTGCTGGTGGCCGGTCCGATTCGCGCGATGCTTTCGCGATTCGGGCGCCTCGCGGTCCCGGGGCTGCATGTGCTGGCGTACCAGGAAATACCGGACAACAAGCAAGTGACCATCGTTGCGACAGTAGGGCCCAACGGCTGAGGTAGTGGTTTATGCAAGTGAAGCGTTTTTTCGCCGCCGATATGCGTCAGGCCATGAAGCTGGTTCGTGACGAGCTGGGCGCTGAAGCCGCCATCATCGGCAACCGTCGGATCGCCGGCGGTGTCGAGCTGACGGCGGCTCTGGATTACAAATTGTCGGCGCTGGCCCCACGTGTTCCCAACATGGAACTCGAGGATGAGCTGCGCAAGACCCAGTCGCGCATCGCCAGTGCCCAGGCCGAATTGAGCTTGCGCAGCAGTGACGGCGAAGCCAGCGCGGGCACTAATCGTCAATTGTTCGCCGGCCAGCCTCTGACCGCCGGATTGCCGTTGACCGCTGCCGAGCCGCTGGTCGAGCAGGCCAAGGCCGAGCCGCGTCGTCCGGCGCCGGTTCAGGCTGCCTCGGGCGGTGGCGTCGACCCGCGCGCCCTGGACTCGATGCGCTTCGAACTCAACAGCCTGCGTGAACTGATGGAAGTTCAGCTCGGCTCCCTGGCCTGGAACCAGTTGCAAGGCAACCGTCCGGCCCAGGCTAACCTGTGGCGTCGCCTGCAACGCATCGGCTTGTCCGGCCCGTTGTCCCGCGACCTGCTGGCACTGATCAACGATATCGAAGAACCTCGTCAGGCCTGGCGCATGTTGCTGGCGCACCTGGCGCGGATGATCGCCACACCGGAAGTCGAGCCTCTCGAAGAAGGTGGCGTCATTGCCATGGTCGGTCCGGCCGGCATGGGCAAGACCACCACCCTGGCCAAGCTCGCGGCGCGTTATGTACTCAAGTACGGCGCCCAGAGCATCGCCCTGGTGAGCATGGACAGTTTCCGTATCGGTGCCCAGGAACAACTCAAGACCTTGGGCCGGATCCTCAATGTGTCGGTGACCCATGTGGATCCGGGCCAGTCCCTGGCCCAGGCGCTGGAACCGCTGTTGCGCAAGCGCGTCGTGCTGATCGATACCGCCGGCCTGCAAGCCAGCGATCCGGCCCTGCGCATGCAGCTTGAAAGCCTGGCCGGGCGTGGGATCCGGTCAAAAAATTATCTCGTGTTGGCAACCACCAGCCAGAAACAGGTTCTAACCGCCGCATACCACAGCTACAAACGCTGCGGGCTGGCCGGCTGCATCCTGACTAAGCTGGACGAAACGGCAAGCCTGGGCGAGGTGTTGAGCCTGGCGATCGGTCATGATTTACCGGTGGCCTACCTGACCGACGGGCCGCGGATCCCGGATGATTTGCATCTGCCGCGCCGTCATCAACTGGTCAGTCGTGCCGTGAGTGTGCAAATGCAGGAAGAACCCAGCGAAGAAGCCATGGCTGATATGTTCGCTGATATCTACCACAGCCCGACCAAGCAGGTCGGCTGAGGTAATCATGAATATTTTTTGTACCTACATCGATGGTCTGCCATGCATTGTTCCTTCATGCGAGCGCGCAGCCAGTAATGTGGCCTCCGTCTAAGTAAGACAAGGTAAAGAACGAACATGGGCAGCATGCATCCCGTACAGGTGATCGCGGTGACCGGCGGCAAAGGTGGCGTCGGCAAGACTAACGTGTCAGTGAACTTGTCCCTGGCTCTGGCAGAGCTTGGCCGACGGGTCATGCTGCTGGACGCCGACCTGGGCCTGGCGAACGTCGACGTGCTGCTGGGGCTCACGCCCAAGCGCACGCTGGCGGACGTGATAGAGGGCCGCTGCGAACTGCGCGACGTGCTGCTGCAAGGGCCGGGCGGGATTCGCATCGTGCCGGCTGCCTCGGGCACCCAGAGCATGGTTCACCTGACCCCGGCTCAACACGCCGGCCTGATCCAGGCCTTCAGCGACATCGGTGACAACCTCGATGTGCTGGTGATCGACACCGCTGCCGGTATCGGTGATTCGGTCGTCAGTTTCGTACGCGCTGCCCAGGAAGTCTTGCTGGTGGTCTGCGACGAACCGACGTCCATCACCGACGCCTATGCCCTGATCAAGTTATTGAACCGTGACTACGGCATGAACCGCTTCCGCGTCCTGGCCAACATGGCCCAGAGCCCGCAGGAAGGTCGCAACCTGTTCGCCAAGTTGACAAAGGTCACGGATCGTTTCCTGGACGTCGCCCTACAATACGTCGGCGCTGTGCCCTACGACGAAAGCGTACGCAAGGCCGTCCAGAAGCAACGTGCGGTTTATGAAGCCTTTCCCCGTTCCAAATGCGCACTGGCGTTCAAGGCTATTGCCCAGAAGGTTGATACCTGGCCACTGCCAGCCAACCCTCGCGGGCATCTGGAGTTTTTCGTCGAGCGTCTCGTGCAACAAACAGCAGGGCCCGTGTTATGACAGCCAGCGGTTACAACCATCTCTACAAGAAATCGGCACGGGACGCCCAGTACGAATTGATTGAGCGATACGCGCCTCTGGTCAAGCGTATCGCCTATCACTTGCTGGCGCGGTTGCCGGCCAGTGTCCAGGTTGAAGACCTGATCCAGGCGGGCATGATCGGCCTGCTCGAAGTGTCGAACAAATACGACGCGAGCAAGGGCGCCAGTTTCGAGACCTATGCCGGTATTCGCATTCGCGGGGCGATGCTCGATGAAGTCCGTAAGGGTGATTGGGCGCCGCGTTCGGTGCATCGCAATACCCGCATGGTCAGTGACGCCATTCGCGCCATTGAAGCTAAAACCGGGCGTGACGCTAAAGATCACGAGGTTGCGGCCGAACTCCAATTGAGTCTCGATGATTATTACGGGATTTTGAACGATACCTTGGGCAGTCGCCTGTTCAGTTTCGACGACCTGCTGCAGGACGGCGAACACGAAGGGCTGCACGAGGACGGCGCGAGTGCTCACATGGAGCCATCGCGTGACCTGGAAGATGAGCGTTTCCAGAGCGCGCTGGCGGATGCGATTGCCAATTTGCCGGAGCGTGAGCGACTGGTCTTGGCGCTGTACTACGACGAAGAGCTGAACCTCAAGGAAATCGGTGAGGTCCTGGGTGTCAGCGAATCGCGGGTCAGCCAGTTACACAGCCAGTGCGCGGCCCGTTTGCGGGGGCGTTTGGGGGAGTGGCGAGCGCGCTGACAGCAGTGTGGGGACACTGCGAACGAGGCTGGCCTGGCATGTGCTGAGCCAGTCTTCCTCTGTTGTCCTCCAGACCGTTGTCGAGTGTTGTGCCGGATTGATTGAAATGGCGCGTTCAGGTGCTGGGCGCGTTTAAGACTGCTTGGAGGTCGAATTGGACAAGAACATGAAAATCCTCATCGTTGATGACTTCTCAACGATGCGGCGGATCATAAAAAACCTGTTGCGTGACCTTGGGTTCACCAACACGGTCGAGGCCGACGATGGCACCACTGCCATTCCGGTTCTCAACAGCGGAAGCATCGACTTTCTGGTGACTGACTGGAACATGCCCGGCATGACCGGTATCGACTTGCTGCGCCATGTGCGCGCCGACGAAAAACTCAAGCACCTTCCGGTGCTGATGGTCACTGCCGAAGCCAAGCGCGAGCAGATCATCGAAGCGGCCCAGGCCGGTGTGAACGGCTACGTGGTCAAACCCTTCACGGCCCAGGCGTTGAAAGAGAAGATCGAAAAAATCTTCGAACGCATCGGTTAACGGCGCCACGGGGGAGCTATGGATAACGAATCTTCAATGGGTGATTTCGAATCGACCCTGAAAAAACATGCCCGCGAACTGGTCGACAGCCTTGAGAAAGGCCGCTTTGGCGATGCGGTTCAAATGATCCATGAGCTCAACCAGACCCGTGACCGCGGTCTGTATCAGGAAGTGGGCAAGCTCACGCGTGAACTGCACAGCGCGATTGTCAATTTTCAGATCGATCCGAACATGCCGCAGGCCGAGGAGGTCTCGCAGATCACCGACGCGACCGAGCGTCTGGGTTATGTGGTCAAGCTGACCGAGGCCGCGGCCAACCGCACCATGGACCTGGTGGAGAACGCAACGCCGCTGGTCAATGGCCTGAGCGATGAAGCCCAGGCCTTGAGCACCGACTGGGGTCGCTTCATGCGGCGCGAAGTCGGGGCTGAAGAGTTTCGCGAGCTGGCCCGTCGGGTCGATGGTTTCCTGACGCGCAGTAGCGCCGAGAACCGCGCCGTGGCGAGCAACCTCAACGACATTCTGCTGGCTCAGGACTATCAAGACCTGACCGGCCAGGTGATCAAGCGGGTGACCCAACTGGTCACCGAAGTGGAAAGCAACCTGCTCAAACTGGTGTTGATGGCCAGCCAGGTAGACCGCTTTGCAGGCATCGAACACGACCGTGAAGCGATGCTCGCTGAAAAAGATCCACAAAAACATCTCTCTCAGGGTGAAGGTCCGCAAATTCATGCCGATAAAAGAGAAGACGTTGTGTCCGGTCAGGACGATGTGGACGATTTGCTGTCCAGCCTTGGATTTTAGGTTTTAGACCTCTAGGAGCACCCATTAATGAGCTTCGGCGCCGATGAAGAGATCCTTCAGGATTTCCTGGTTGAGGCCGGCGAGATTCTAGAGCAACTGTCCGAACAACTGGTCGAGCTGGAAAGCCGACCTGATGATGCGGATCTGCTCAATGCAATTTTTCGCGGTTTCCACACTGTAAAAGGAGGCGCCGGCTTCCTCCAGCTCAATGAGCTGGTGGAGTGCTGTCACATTGCCGAAAACGTGTTCGACATCCTGCGCAAGGGTGAGCGTCGCGTTGACTCGGAATTGATGGACGTGGTGCTCGAAGCGCTGGATGCGGTCAACAGCATGTTCAGTGAAGTGCGCGAGCGCTCGCCGATCACCGCTGCTACGCCTGAGCTGCTCGCCGCGCTGTCGCGCCTGGCCGAGCCGCAGTCGGCTGACGAAGCTGCACCGGTAGCCGCGCCAGTGGTTGAGGAACCGGTCGCCGAGGAATCAGGCGACATCACCGATAACGAATTCGAACAACTGCTGGACTCGCTGAACGCCGTCAAGGCTCAAGCCCAGGCTCCGGCAGCGCCTGCTGCCCCGGCTGCGCCGGCCGCCGATGCCGCCGCCAGCGATGAAATCACCGACGCCGAGTTCGAGTCGCTGCTCGATCAGCTTCACGGCAAGGGCCAGTTCGCCGTGGATGCCGTCGCCCCCCCGAGTGCCCCGGCCGCCCCGAAAGCGGCGGGCGACAACTCCGATATCACCGACGATGAGTTCGAGGCTTTGCTCGATCAGTTGCACGGCAAGGGTAACTTCGCCGTGGACGCACTGGATTCGGCTATCGCCTCCGCGCCGACCCCAGCCAAGCCTGCCGCCGCCGCAGCGGGCAGCGACCTGATCAGCGATCACGAATTCGAATCACTGCTCGACGAACTGCACGGCAAGGGCAAGTTCAGCGAAGTCGGCACCGCCTCAACAGCCACTGCGCCTGCCGCCACTGCCACAGCGGCTGCGCCAGCGGAGAAGGCCGCGGCCAAACCCGCCGCCAAGGCACCGGAACCGAAGGCTGAGACACCCAAGCCTGCCGCCGCCGCCCCGGCGCCAGCCCGCGCACCGGCGGCCGCGCCGGCGGAAAAACCGGCCAGCGAAGCCGAGACCACTGTACGGGTCGACACCGCTCGCCTGGACGAGATCATGAACATGGTCGGCGAACTGGTGCTGGTGCGTAACCGCCTGGTGCGCCTGGGCCTCAACAGCCAGGAC
Source organism: Pseudomonas sp. PICF6 (assembly GCF_009831705.1). Lineage (NCBI taxonomy): Bacteria > Pseudomonadati > Pseudomonadota > Gammaproteobacteria > Pseudomonadales > Pseudomonadaceae > Pseudomonas > Pseudomonas sp. PICF6. The sequence continues at coordinate 311,344 of NZ_WUUD01000013.1, forward strand.
GAAGCCATGGCCAAGGCCGTGTCGAACCTGGACGTGGTCACGGCTGACTTGCAGACGGCGGTCATGAAGACCCGGATGCAGCCGATCAAGAAAGTCTTCGGGCGCTTCCCGCGCCTGGTTCGCGACCTGGCACGCCAGCTCAAGAAAGAAATCAACCTGGAACTGGTGGGCGAAGAGACCGACCTGGACAAGAACCTGGTCGAGGCTCTGGCCGATCCGCTGGTCCACTTGGTGCGCAACGCGGTCGACCACGGTATCGAGTCGCCGCAAGAGCGCGAAGAGTCAGGCAAGCCCCGCAGCGGCAAGGTGGTATTGGCCGCCGAGCAGGAAGGCGACCACATCCTGCTGTCGATCTCCGACGACGGCAAAGGCATGGACCCGAACGTACTGCGCTCCATCGCGGTGAAGCGCGGTGTGATGGACAAGGATGCCGCCGACCGCCTGAGCGACACCGAGTGCTACAACCTGATCTTCGCCCCGGGGTTCTCGACCAAGACCGAGATTTCCGACGTGTCGGGCCGTGGCGTGGGCATGGACGTGGTGAAAACCAAGATTTCCCAGCTCAACGGTTCGATCAACATCTACTCGACCAAGGGCCAGGGCTCGAAAATCGTCATCAAGGTCCCGCTGACCCTGGCGATCATGCCGACCCTGATGGTGATGCTGGGCAACCAGGCATTCGCCTTCCCGCTGGTCAATGTCAACGAAATCTTCCACCTCGACCTGTCGCGCACCAACGTGGTGGACGGCCAGGAAGTGGTGATCGTGCGGGACAAGGCACTGCCGCTGTTCTACCTCAAGCGCTGGCTGGTCAGCTCCGCCGCTCATGTCGAGCAGGGTGAAGGCCATGTGGTGATCCTTTCGGTGGGCACCCAGCGGATCGGCTTCGTCGTCGATCAGTTGGTGGGCCAGGAAGAAGTGGTCATCAAGCCGCTAGGCAAGATGCTCCAGGGCACCCCGGGCATGTCCGGCGCCACCATCACCGGCGACGGCCGCATCGCGTTGATTCTCGATGTGCCAAGCATGCTCAAGCGTTACGCCGCACGGCGTATTTGATTCTGGAGGGGCGCGGCCCGCAGCCGCGTCTCGTCTAACGGAGTGTTTATGGTAGTTAAAGTCCTGGTGGTGGACGATTCGGGGTTTTTCCGCCGCCGCGTCTCGGAAATTCTCTCGGCGGACCCGAGTATTCAGGTCGTCGGTACGGCGACCAATGGCAAAGAGGCAATCGATCAGGCGCTGGCGCTCAAGCCGGACGTGATCACCATGGACTACGAGATGCCGATGATGGATGGCATCACGGCGGTGCGGCATATCATGCAGCGCTGCCCGACCCCAGTATTGATGTTCTCCTCCCTGACCCATGAAGGCGCCCGGGTGACCCTCGATGCGCTGGACGCCGGGGCGGTGGATTTCCTGCCGAAAAATTTCGAAGACATTTCGCGCAACCCCGACAAGGTTCGGCAGTTGCTGTGCGAGAAGGTCCACAGTATTTCCCGCAGCAACCGGCGTGTCGGTGCCTATAGCACACCTGCGCCAGCGCCTGCACCAGCCCCGGCTTCATCGGGCAGCTTCAATCCGGCCCCAGCGCGCAGTGCCCCGGCCCCAGCGCCAGCTCGTTCCGCGCCCGCCAGTACGTCATCGTCGCCGGCCCCCAAGCGCAAAGCCTACAAACTGGTCGCTATTGGTACGTCCACCGGCGGCCCGGTGGCGTTGCAGCGAGTCCTGACCCAGTTGCCGGCCAACTTTCCGGCGCCGATCGTGCTGATCCAGCATATGCCCGCGGCCTTCACCAAGGCGTTCGCCGAGCGTCTGGACAAGCTGTGTCGTATCAGCGTCAAGGAGGCCGAGGATGGCGACATCCTGCGTCCGGGCCTGGCGCTGTTGGCGCCAGGCGGCAAGCAGATGATGATCGATGGTCGCGGCGCGGTGAAAATCCTGCCCGGCGATGAGCGGCTCAATTACAAACCGTGCGTGGACATCACTTTCGGCTCCGCCGCTAAATCCTACGGCGACAAAGTTCTGGCGGTGGTGCTCACCGGCATGGGCGCCGACGGTCGCGAGGGCGCGCGCCTGCTCAAGCAGGGCGGCAGCGCCATTTGGGCCCAGGATGAAGCCAGTTGCGTGATCTATGGCATGCCGATGGCGATTGTCAAAGCGGATCTGGCCGACGCGGTGTACGGGCTGGACGACATCGGTAGACACCTGGTCGAGGCGTGCCTGTAATGGATGTGCTCAGCCTGATCGGCATCATCATGGCGTTCGTCGCCATTATTGGTGGCAATTACCTGGAAGGCGGTCACCTGGGGGCCTTGGCCAACGGCCCGGCGGCGTTGATCGTGATCGGCGGCACCGTGGGCGCGGCGCTGTTGCAGTCGCCCATGAGCGCCTTCAAGCGCGCCATGCAGGTGCTCATCTGGATTCTGTTCCCGCCGCGCGTCGACCTGGCCGGTGGCATCGACCGTGTGGTGAACTGGAGCCTGACCGCCCGCAAGGAAGGTTTGCTGGGTCTGGAAGGGGTGGCCGACGCCGAACCCGACAACTACTCGCGCAAAGGCCTGCAACTGCTGGTGGACGGCGCTGAGCCGGAAGCCATCCGCAGCATCCTGGAAGTGGATTTCTACACCCAGGAAAGCCGTGACATCGAAGCGGCCAAAGTCTTTGAAAGCATGGGTGGCTATGCGCCGACCATCGGCATCATCGGTGCGGTGATGGGCCTGATCCACGTGATGGGCAACCTGGCCGATCCGTCGCAACTGGGCAGTGGTATCGCCGTGGCTTTCGTCGCGACCATTTATGGTGTGGCCAGTGCCAACCTGGTGCTGCTGCCGATCGCCGCCAAGCTCAAATCCATTGCGTTGCGCCAGTCGCGTTATCGCGAAATGTTGCTGGAAGGGATCCTGTCGATCGCCGAAGGTGAAAACCCGCGTTCCATTGAGTTGAAGCTTCAGGGCTTCATGGACTGATGGGAGACATGGAAAATGGCACGTCGCAGGCATCGTGAAGAACACGTCAACCATGAACGCTGGCTCGTCTCTTACGCCGACTTCATCACGCTGCTGTTCGCTTTTTTCGTGGTCATGTATTCGATCTCGTCGGTCAACGAAGGCAAGTACAAGGTTATTTCCGAGGCGCTGATCGGCGTGTTTACCGACTCCGACCGCGCCCTCAAGCCCATCCCCATTGGTGATGAGCGGCCCAAGACCACCACGCCTGCCAAACCGCTGGTCAGGGACTCCGAGCAGGTCGATGCCGGTATCGCTGGCGGCAGCGATCCGTTGAAAAGCATTGCCGATGACATCAGCGCGGCGTTTGGTGATCTGATCAGCTCCAATCAGATGACCGTGCGCGGCAACGAGTTGTGGGTTGAGATCGAACTCAATTCCAGCCTGTTGTTTGGCAGCGGCGATGCCATGCCCAGCGACATGGCGTTCAACATCATCGATAAAGTGGCCGCGATCCTCAGGCCTTTCGACAACCCGATCCACGTAGAAGGCTTCACAGACGATCAGCCGATTCGCACTGCGCAGTACCCGACCAACTGGGAACTGTCCTCGGCGCGTTCGGCGAGCATCGTGCGCATGCTCGCGATGCAGGGCGTAAACCCCGGCCGGCTGGCGTCGGTGGGCTATGGTGAATTCCAGCCGGTGGCCAACAATGCCACCGCCGAGGGGAGGGCGCGCAACCGGCGAGTGGTGTTGGTGGTGTCGCGCAACCTTGAGGTGCGCCGCAGCCTGACCGGGACCGGTACGGCCCATGCAACACCGGATGCGGCATTGAAGCGTGCTGGCACACAAACTGCACCGACCCAGCCCAAGTCGCCGGGAAGACAGAGCGCCGTCAATTCTCCGTCACCCGCTTTATAACCGAGCTATTTCTCGGTCGAGCCTTTATCGACCGGGAGGAACAATCCGAATGAGAGTCTGGGCAGTCGCCAATCAAAAAGGTGGTGTGGGTAAAACCACATCTTCCATCGCTTTAGCCGGATTGCTGGCCGAGGCGGGCAAGCGCGTGGTCATGGTCGATCTGGACCCCCACGGCTCGATGACCAGCTACTTTGGTTACGATCCCGACAGTCTGGAGCACAGCAACTACGACCTGTTCCTGCACAAGGGCGGTGTGCCCGAAGGCTTGCCGGGGCAGTTGCTGCTGTCCACCAGCGATGAGCGGATTTCCCTGTTGCCATCCAGCACCGCCCTGGCGACCCTGGAACGGCAGTCGCCGGGACAAAGCGGTCTGGGCTTGGTGATCGCCAAGAGTCTGGCGCAACTGTGGCAGGACTTCGATTACGCGATCATCGACAGCCCGCCGCTGCTTGGCGTGCTGATGGTCAACGCCTTGGCGGCCAGCCAGCAATTGGTTATCCCGGTGCAGACCGAGCATCTGGCAGTCAAGGGCCTGGAGCGCATGGTCAATACCCTGGCGATGATCAACCGCTCACGCAAGCAATCGTTGGCCTTCAACATCGTGCCGACCCTGTTTGATCGTCGCACCCAGGCGTCCCTGGGCACCCTGCGCGTGCTGCGGGACATGTACCCGGATGACATCTGGCAAGGCTACATTCCGGTCGACACGCGTTTGCGTGACGCCAGCCGTGCCGGTGTGACCCCTTCGCAATTCGATGGCAAGAGCCGCGGCGTGCTGGCCTACCGGGCGCTGCTCAAGCACCTGCTGGCCCAGCAGCTCGTTTCGCAGCAGGTGGCTTAAGGTGACGAGGCTTACCAAAGGCATTGCACTCGCTTGTGAGCGCTCAAGTCCTGGCGCATACATGCCGATAACCTTTTCAAGTGGCGCACTGTTCCCATGAGCCGCCCGATAAAGACAACCTCGCGTCCGCAACTGGCCCTGCAGTCTTATCTGGATGGGCTGCTGCAGGAAGCAACCGAAGAACTGCCACTGCAACCGAGCGTGATCGAGGCGTTGCCCGAGACCGTCGAAGCCGAAGGTGGACTGGATGAATTTCAGGCGGCCGTGCTCGAAGAGCAGGCCCGTGATGCACACAAAACAGTGATTGCCGCGGCAGTCGAGGCTCCGTTCATCAAGCCTCAGGTGGCAGTGATGCAAGCGCCTGCGCCGATCCTGGCGCCGGTCTCGACCGTTGCACCGTTGCTGCAGGGCCTGGTGACGCCGGTGGTGGAAGTCCATCTGCCACCAAGCAGCCCACCGCCGCCGGCGCCGACCGACGACCGTCCGGCCTGGGCCGCCGAGCCGTTCGAGTGTTTGTTGTTCGATGTGGCCGGGTTGACCCTGGCGGTGCCGCTGGTATGCCTGGGATCGATATATTCCCTGGCCGGGCAGGAACTGACGCCGTTGTTCGGTCAGCCGGAATGGTTCCTGGGGATCCTGCCGAGCCAGGCCGGCAACCTGAAGGTGCTGGATACCGCGCGCTGGGTGATGCCGGACCGTTATCGCGATGATTTTCGCCAGGGCCTGCAATACGTGATTTCGGTGCAAGGGTATGAATGGGGTTTGGCGGTGCATCAGGTCAGTCGCTCGCTGCGCCTGGACCCGAACGAGATCAAGTGGCGCAGCCATCGAGGCCAACGGCCATGGCTGGCCGGTACGGTGATCGAGCACATGTGCGCCTTGCTGGACGTTTCCGAGCTGGCCGAATTGATCGCCAGTGGCGGGGCAAAACACCTGGGCGGCGCCAAGCCGGTTCAGAAACCGAAATAAGACAACCCGTGGCGCACCACGTCACGGGGCAGAACACACACCGCCACAGGCGGTTTTT
>NZ_WUUD01000013.1:317084-339999 GCF_009831705.1 Pseudomonas sp. PICF6
GATAAGGCGTCGTCTCTCAAGGGTTCCGAAGATCCGATTTTGCAATGGGTGACCTTCAAGCTCGATAACGAAACCTACGGCATCAACGTGATGCGCGTTCAGGAAGTGCTGCGCTATACCGAGATCGCCCCGGTACCCGGTGCGCCAAGCTACGTGCTGGGCATCATCAACCTGCGCGGTAACGTGGTCACGGTGATCGACACTCGCCAGCGGTTTGGCCTGAACTCCACCGAGGTCAACGACAACACCCGTATCGTGATCATCGAGGCCGACAAGCAAGTGGTCGGCATCCTCGTCGACAGCGTCGCTGAAGTGGTTTACTTGCGTCAGTCGGAAATCGAAACCGCGCCTAACGTCGGTAACGAAGAGTCGGCCAAGTTCATCCAGGGCGTGTGCAACAAGAACAACGAGTTGCTGATCCTGGTCGAGCTGGAGAAGATGATGAGCGAAGAGGAATGGTCGGAACTGGAGAGTATCTGATTTGATTCTTGAGGTAGCAGTCATTGTCCTGTTCCTTTTCTGGGCAGGCACGCTGGCGATGTTTGTCGCGTACATACGCGGCCAGCGGCAGATCGCCGCTCAGCAGGCCCAGGGCGATGCGTTGCGTGATCAACGCATCCGCGACCTGGCCAAACGCGTCGACGATTACCAGAACGGCACCGTGCGCATGGGCGAAGCCCTGCACGAGCTACGCGCCGTGGTCGCTCCGTTGCCGGACAAACTGGCCCAGTTGGAGCAGCGCGATCCCTCCAGCCTGTCCTTCGCCCAGGCCGCTCGCCTGGTGGGCATGGGCGCCAGCGTCGACGAACTGACCCAAGCCTGCGGCCTGACCCAGGCCGAGGCGGAGTTGATGAGCAAGTTGCATAAGGGCGGCTGATAGTTTCAAGCGGCAAGCTGCAAGAAAGATCAAGAGATCGCAGCCTTTGGCAGCGCCTACAGGGTTCACATTCCCCTGTAGGCGTTGCTGAAGGCTGCGATTTTTTTTGGGGTGCGCTTTTGTGGCGAGGGGATTTATCCCCGCTGGATCGCGAAGCGGTCCTGAATCTGGGCGATCCGGCGAGTCAGAGAAAATGAGTCGCTTTTTTTGGGGTGGCTACGCAACCCAGCGGGGATAAATCCCCTCGCCACAGGAACAGCATCGCAGTGATCAATAATCGTCGCCGCGATCGGTCACATCCTTCTCGACACTTGGCGCGTTCGGGTCATAGCCCTGGGGGAATTTGCCTTTCAAGTTCCAGGCAAAGGCAATGATTTCGGCAATGGTGCGATACAACTCTTCCGGGATGCTGTCGCCCAGTTCCATCCGCGCCAACAGCTTCACCAATTCAGCGTTTTCATAGATCGGCACTTCGCTTTCGCGGGCGATCCGCAGGATTTCCTCGGCCAGGGCTTCGTCGCCCTTGGCGGTGAGGGTCGGGGCGTGGAGGCCGTCGTACTTGAGGGCGATGGCCTGGCGTGGTGCGGTGTCGGTTGTCATGCGGTTTCGTCCACCCAGCGTTGTTCCAGTCGCGTCTTGGGGCCTTGGGGCGGGGTGCCGAGGTGGCAATCCAGGTCGCCAACGTTCAGGCCGCAGGTCACCAGGCGTTCACGCAGCGCGGTCAGATTGTTTTCGATCAGGTTGGCGGTATACGGCCGCTCTGCCCATAGCTGGCTCGACAGGCTGCCGCTGAGCAACTGGGCCTGAATCTGCAGCGGCCCCAGTGGCTCCATGTCGAACGCCAGCTCGACCCGCCAGAGCTGCTGTTTCGGCTCGCGTTCTTCACGGCGTTCCGGTGACTCCTCCCGGGGCGGGGTTTCCTCGCGCTGGAACTTGACCTGCAGCGGCACGATGTCCTGCAGGTTGCGCATGGGGATTTCCAACTGCCAGGTGCTCATCAATCGACCGTCGTCGGTCAGGCCCGTCTGTTCCAGGCTCGACAATTGATGGCTTTGCAGGCGCGACACGGCGGCGGCGGCCAGGCGCAACAAATGTTCCAGGTCGCCTTCATCGTCCTGGCCTTTCAACAGGCGCGAAGGCAGGGGGAAACTGGTGGGTTGCGGCTTGACGCTGACCTGGCCGAGGGTGCCGAGGGCGTTACGCACGAAGCTGGGTAGCGCCTGGGCCAAGGTGTTGGCGGCGATGATGGCGGCGAGGTTGGTTGAGGCGGGCAGGGCCGGGGTCAGTTGGGCGATCAGTTTCAGCAGATCGCCCTTCATGTCTGGCGCCAGGCTCGGTACTTGCCCGGCCAGCAGTTTGCTTTCCAGGAACGCGCCGCTGGCGGCCATGGCCTGGGCCAGGCCCTTGGGTGTGCTCAGTTGCTGGATGTCGGGCAGGCCCGCCAACAGGCGTGTCACCGCAGCGCGCAACTCGGCGCCAGTGTCGTCGCTGGCCGGAAGCTTTTGCAGCGCGGTGTTTTGCAGCGCGGTGACCAGGCTGTCCAACGAGCCCTGGCGGCTCATCTGCGTGACCAGTTGCTGGCTCACCGCCAGTTGTTCCTGGCGGTTGCTCAAGGGGACAAATTTCAAGGTTTGGGCGTCTTGTACCTGAGCGCTCAATAGCGTGCCGATGCGCAGCGGTTGCGGGCTGTCGATGTCCAGGGTACTTCCGGCCTGGGCGGTGTTGAGCAGGCTCACCAGCGACCGGTACACCGCGGGTTGCCCCGGCAACTGCGGCAACGCCTGGCTGGTCAGTACCTTGCCTTGCAGCAGCGTGCCGACCGGCATCTGTGCCGTGTCGATACGGGTCAGGGTGGCGACGCTCGAGGCGATGGCCTGCTGCACGGTAATCGCCAGGTTGCTGGCGGACGGCTGAGTCACGGCCAGGCTGGTGCCTTGGGGCAATGGCTGGGTGCTGGTGGCTTGCACGGTGGTTTGGCGACCGCTCTCCAGGGTGACCTTGAGCAACAGCTGGAAGGTCTGTTCCGCCTGCTTGAGCGACAACACCTCGGCCTTGGCGGTCTGGCCCGCACCGATCAGGCCTTCGACCGGCGTCAGCAATTTGAGCAGCTCGCCCGTGACCGCCGGCATACGGGTTGTTGCCGAGGCCTGAGGCAACGGCGGGATGTTCATGTCGCCTGTCATCTGCGGTCTTACCTTGGGAAACTAATTGAGCACGCCCCCTGGGGCATGACATGTATAATGCCGCCGGTCTTTCAGGGAGTGGCGAAAACCTTGCAATTGTTTGACGCAGCTCTGTGGAACCGGCCGCCAAAGCATCTATGCTGCACCTCTTTAACGGCCGCTGCATTGCCGACTTGAACCGTATAAGGCCCGCTATCCCTTGACCAGTCCTCTCCTGCAAACCGTTGGCCTCGCCTGTGAGCGAGATTTGCGGCTGCTTTTCGAGAATCTCCAATTGAGACTCTCGCCTGGCGATATGGTGCAGATCAGCGGTCCCAACGGCAGTGGCAAGACCAGCCTGTTGCGCCTGTTGGCCGGGTTGATGCAGCCGACTGCCGGCCAAGTGCTGCTCAATGGCCAGCCGTTGCACAGCCAGCGCAGCGAACTGGCCCGCAATCTGCTCTGGATCGGCCATGCCGCTGGCATCAAGGATTTGCTGACGCCTGAAGAAAACCTCAGTTGGCTCTGCGCGCTGCATCGACCGGCCGGGCGCGAGGCGATCTGGCAGGCGCTGGCGACGGTGGGCCTGCGCGGCTTCGAAGACGTGCCGTGCCACACCCTGTCCGCCGGCCAGCAGCGCCGCGTGGCCCTGGCCCGGTTATATCTCGACAGCCCGCCGCTGTGGATTCTCGACGAGCCGTTCACCGCCCTGGACAAGCAGGGCGTGGCGCAGCTCGAGGAGCACCTGGCCGGGCACTGCGAGCGTGGCGGCATGGTGCTGTTGACCACTCACCACACATTGGCGCGGATGCCATCCGGTTATCGCAACATCGATCTTGGGAACTGGGCTGTATGAGTGTGTTTGGCCTGCTGCTTGCCCGCGAGGCGCGCCTGTTGTTCCGCCGTCCGGCCGAACTGGCCAATCCGCTGGTGTTCTTCGCGATTGTCATCGCACTGTTCCCGCTGGCGGTCGGTCCCGGGACTCAATTGTTGCAAACCTTGTCGCCGGGGCTGGTCTGGGTGGCGGCCCTTTTATCGGTCCTGCTCTCGCTGGACGGGCTTTTCCGCAGTGATTTCGAGGACGGATCCCTGGAACAGTGGGTCCTTTCGTCGCACCCCCTGGCCCTTCTGGTTTTGGCCAAGGTACTGGCACACTGGGTTTTTTCCGGCCTGGCACTGGTGCTGCTCTCGCCGCTGCTGGCAATGATGCTGGGCTTGCCCGCTGCCTGCATGCCGGTATTGTTGGTATCGCTGTTGCTGGGCACGCCGGTGTTGAGCCTACTCGGCGCAGTCGGCGCGGCGTTGACGGTGGGGTTGAAGCGCGGCGGCCTGTTGTTGGCGCTGCTGATCCTGCCGCTGTATATCCCGGTGTTGATCCTCGGCAGTGGCGCCTTGCAAGCCGCGCTGCAAGGCATGCCGGCAACCGGTTATCTGCTGTGGCTTGGGAGCCTGACCGCCCTGGCGATAACCCTGACACCCTTTGCAATAGCCGCTGGCCTGAAAATCAGCGTCGGCGAATAATAATGAGGCCTGGTCAAGAACTGACCACTTCTTTTGAAGTAAAGGCAGACCTGGCGACTCGTAATGACGAGTCGCAACCGTGATGGAAACAGCAATGAACTGGACCTGGTTTCATAAGCTCGGCTCACCCAAGTGGTTCTACGGCATCAGCGGCAAACTGCTGCCCTGGTTGAGCATCGCCGCACTGCTGTTGATCGGCATCGGCGTGGTCTGGGGCCTGGCCTTCGCACCGCCGGACTACCAGCAGGGCAACAGCTTTCGCATCATCTACATTCACGTTCCCACGGCGCTGTTGGCCCAGTCCATCTACGTGATGCTGGCGGTGTGTGGCGTGGTCGGGCTGGTGTGGAAGATGAAACTGGCGGACGTGGCCCTGCAATGCGCCGCGCCCATCGGTGCCTGGATGACCGCCGTAGCGCTGGTCACCGGGGCGATCTGGGGCAAGCCGACCTGGGGCTCATGGTGGGTCTGGGATGCCCGACTGACGTCGATGCTGATCCTGCTGTTTTTGTACTTCGGTCTTATTGCGCTGGGCAACGCCATCAGCAATCGTGACAGCGCCGCCAAGGCCTGCGCGGTACTGGCGATTGTCGGCGTGATCAACATCCCGATCATCAAGTACTCGGTGGACTGGTGGAACACCCTGCACCAGGGCGCGACCTTCACCCTCACCGAAAAACCGGCGATGCCTGTGCAAATGTGGCTGCCGCTGTTGCTCACCGTGCTGGGTTTCTACTGTTTCTTCGGCGCGGTGCTGCTGCTGCGCATGCGCCTGGAAGTGCTCAAGCGCGAGTCCCGGGCCAGTTGGGTGAAGGCCGAAGTACAGAACAGCCTGGAGGCCGCTCGATGAGTTTTGCATCATTCGGCGATTTTCTCGCCATGGGCCATCACGGCCTGTATGTCTGGTCCGCCTATGGCATCTGCCTGGCGGTGCTGGCCCTCAACGTGGCGGCGCCGATCCTGGCCCGCAAGCGGTATCTGCAACAAGAGGCGCGTCGTCTGCGCCGGGAGAATGGTCAGTGAATCCGCTGCGCAAAAAACGTCTTGTCATCATTCTTGCCATCCTGGTGGGGGTCGGCGCCGCAGTCGGCCTGGCCCTGAGCGCCTTGCAACAGAACATCAACCTGTTTTACACCCCGACCCAGATTGCCAACGGCGAAGCACCCAAGGACACGCGCATTCGTGCCGGCGGCATGGTGGAGGAGGGGTCCCTGGAGCGTTCCGGGGACTCGCTGGACGTGAAATTCAACGTCACTGATTTCAACAAGACCGTGACCATCACCTATCGTGGCATCCTGCCGGACCTGTTTCGCGAAGGGCAGGGCATCGTCGCCCTGGGTAAGCTCAATGCCGAAGGCGTGGTGGTGGCCGATGAAGTCCTGGCCAAGCACGACGAAAAATACATGCCGCCGGAAGTGACCAAGGCTTTGAAAGACAGCGGCCAGTCGGCGCCCGCTCCCGTGAAGGAGGGTTGATCGATGACCGGTCTGTTTATTCCCGAGCTGGGTCACCTGGCGATGATCCTGGCCTTGTGTTTCTCCATCGTTCAGGCGGTGGTGCCTTTACTCGGTGCCTGGCGTGGCGATCGTTTGTGGATGAGCCTGGCCCAGCCGGCGGCTTGGGGGCAGTTCGCCTTCATGTTGTTCGCCTTTGGTTGCCTGACCTACGCGTTCATGGCTGATGATTTCTCCGTGGCCTACGTTGCCGGTAACTCCAACAGTGCCTTGCCTTGGTACTACAAGTTCAGCGCGGTGTGGGGCGCCCATGAAGGGTCTCTGTTGCTCTGGGCGTTGATCCTCGCCGGCTGGACCTTCGCGGTCTCGGTGTTCTCCCGGCAGTTGCCCCAGGTAATGCTGGCCCGGGTGCTGGCGGTGATGGGGATGATCAGCATCGGTTTCCTGTTATTCCTGATCGTTACCTCCAATCCGTTCGAGCGCATCCTGCCCCAGGTGCCGATGGACGGTCGCGACCTCAACCCGTTGCTGCAGGACATCGGCCTGATCGTTCACCCGCCGATGCTCTACATGGGCTACGTTGGATTCTCCGTGGCCTTCGCCTTCGCCATTGCCGCGTTGCTGGGCGGTCGTCTCGATGCCGCCTGGGCGCGCTGGTCGCGTCCCTGGACCATTGTCGCCTGGGCCTTCCTGGGCATTGGCATCACCCTGGGTTCGTGGTGGGCCTACTACGAACTGGGCTGGGGTGGCTGGTGGTTCTGGGACCCGGTGGAAAACGCCTCCTTCATGCCCTGGCTGGTGGGCACCGCGCTGATCCACTCCCTGGCCGTCACCGAAAAACGTGGCGTGTTCAAGAGCTGGACCGTGCTGCTGGCCATCGCCGCATTCTCCCTGAGTCTGCTGGGAACCTTCCTGGTGCGGTCCGGCGTACTGACTTCGGTGCATGCCTTTGCCTCTGACCCTGAGCGTGGCGTGTTCATCCTGATGTTCCTGCTGTTCGTGGTCGGCGGCTCGCTGACGCTGTTCGCTGTGCGCGCGCCGGTGGTGAAAAGCCAGGTCGGCTTCAACCTCTGGTCCCGGGAAACCCTGCTGCTGGGCAACAACCTGGTACTGGTGGTTGCCGCGTCGATGATCCTGCTGGGCACGTTGTACCCGTTGGTGCTCGACGCGCTGACCGGCGCCAAGCTGTCGGTCGGCCCGCCGTACTTCAATGCCTTGTTCATTCCGCTGATGGCGATCCTGATGGTGGTGATGGCTGTCGGCATGCTGGTGCGCTGGAAAGACACACCGGTCAAATGGCTGATGGGCATGCTGACGCCCGTGCTGCTGGGCACTGCTGCCCTGGCCGTCATCGCCGGGATCGCGTATGGCGATTTCAACTGGGCGGTGCTGGCGACCTTCGTGCTGGCGGCCTGGGTATTGCTGGCCGGGGTCAGGGATATCTTCGACAAGACCCGCCACAAGGGCTTGATCAAGGGCCTGCCAACCCTGACCCGCAGCTACTGGGGCATGCAGCTCGCCCACCTGGGTATCGCGGTCTGCGCCTTGGGCGTGGTGCTGTCCAGCCAGAACAGCGCCGAGCGCGACCTGCGCCTGGCGCCCGGAGAGTCCATGGATCTGGGTGGCTATCAGTTTGTCTTCGAGGGTGCCAAACATTACGAAGGCCCGAACTTCACTTCCGACAAAGGCACCGTGCGGGTGCTCCGCGACGGCCAGGAAGTGACCGTGCTGCATCCGGAAAAGCGCCTCTACACCGTGCAGAATTCGGTGATGACCGAAGCCGGGATCGATGCCGGTTTCACCCGCGACCTCTATGTAGCGTTGGGTGAGTCCCTGGGCGATGGCGCGTGGGCTGTGCGGGTCCACGTCAAGCCGTTCGTGCGCTGGATCTGGTTCGGCGGCTTGCTGACCGGCCTGGGTGGCGTGCTGGCGGCCTTGGATCGTCGTTATCGGGTCAAGGTAAAAACCCGGGTGCGTGAAACCCTGGGCATGACGGGAGCCCCTGCATGAAACGTTGGTTGATGCTGTTGCCGCTGGCGCTGTTTTTGTTGATGGCGGTGTTTTTGTACCGGGGGCTCTACCTGAACCCGGCCGAATTGCCCTCGGCGATGATCGGCAAGCCGTTCCCTGAGTTTTCCCTGCCGTCTGTGCAGGGCGACAAGACACTGACGCGGGCGGACCTGCTGGGTAAACCGGCACTGGTCAATGTCTGGGGCACCTGGTGCATTTCCTGCCGGGTTGAACATCCGGTATTGAACAAACTGGCCCAGAACGGCGTGGTGATCTACGGCGTCAATTACAAGGACGTCAACGCCGATGCTTTGAAGTGGCTGGCCGAATTCCATAACCCGTATCAACTGGATATCCGCGATGAAGAGGGCTCCCTGGGCCTGAACCTGGGCGTCTACGGGGCGCCGGAAACCTTCTTCATCGACGCCAAGGGTGTCATCCGCGACAAGTTCGTCGGCGTGATCGACGAACAGGTCTGGCGCGAGAAGCTGGCCGCCAAGTATCAGGCGCTGGTCGACGAGGCCAAGCCATGAAGCGCTGGTTAGCAGCCCTCATCCTCGGGGTGAGCCTGGCTGGCGTGGCCCACGCCGCCATCGATACCTATGAATTCGCCAACGAGGGCGAGCGCGAGCGGTTTCGTGAATTGACCAAGGAGCTGCGCTGCCCCAAGTGTCAGAACCAGGACATCGCCGATTCCAACGCACCGATTGCCGCCGACCTGCGCAAGGAAATTTTCCGCATGCTCGGCGAAGGCAAGGACAACCAGCAGATCATCGATTTCATGGTGGACCGCTATGGGGAGTTCGTGCGCTACAACCCGGCCTTGACCTCCAAGACCGCGCTGCTCTGGTTTGGCCCCGCCGGGCTGTTGTTCGGTGGTTTCGTTGTCATCGCGGTGATTGTGCGCCGCCGCCGGGTCCAGCGCACGGCTGCCCCGGACACGCTTTCTGTCGAAGAGCGCCAGCGCCTCGACCAACTGTTGGATAAAACCAAGCATGATTGATTTCTGGCTCGCCGCAGGTCTGCTTCTCCTGGTTGCCCTGAGTTTTCTGTTGATCCCTGTATTGCGCGGTCGCCGCGCCCAGCGCGAAGAGGACCGCACCGCGCTCAACGTGGCGCTGTACCAGGAGCGCGTCGCCGAGTTGCAGGCCGAGCAGGAAGAGGGCGTGCTGAACGCCGCGCAACTGGACACCGGCCGCGCCGAAGCCGCGCGTGAACTGCTCGCCGACACCGAAGGCGCCGATGCGCCGCGCGAGTCTCGCTTGGGGAAACCGTTGCCGTTACTCGCCGCCGTGCTGGTGCCGGTGTTGGGCCTGGGGCTGTATCTGCATTTCGGCGCCAGCGACAAGGTCGAGCTGACCCGTGAGTTCGCCCAGGCACCGCAGTCGATGGAAGAAATGACCCTGCGCCTGGAGCGCGCGGTGGCCGCGCAACCGGATAACGCCGAGGGCTTGTATTTCCTCGGTCGCACCTACATGGCCCAGGACCGACCGGCGGATGCGGCGAAGATCTTCGAGCGCACCGTGGTGGTGGCCGGCCGGCAACCCGAGCTGCTCGGGCAATGGGCTCAGGCGCAGTATTTCGCCGATGGCAAGAAATGGTCGGACAAGGTCCAGGCCCTGACCGACGAAGCGCTCAAGCTCGATCCCAAGGAAGTCACCAGCCTGGGCCTGCTGGGAATCGCCGCGTTCGAAGGCGAGCGCTATCAGCAAGCCATTGATTATTGGGGCCGCCTGCTCGCGCAACTGCCGGAAGGCGACAAGTCCCGTGAGGCGCTGCAGGGCGGTATCAACCGCGCCACCGAGAAGCTTGAGGCCAGCGGCGGCAAGGTCGCCCAAGCGCCAGTGAGCAAGGCTGCGGCATTGCTCAAGGTGCGCGTCGAGCTGGCGCCAGCGCTCAAGGCCAAGGTGCAGCCGGGCGACAGCGTGTTCATCTTTGCCCGCGCCGCTTCCGGCCCGCCGGCGCCGCTGGCGGCCAAGCGCCTGACCGTCGCTGATCTGCCTGTTACCGTGGAACTGGGCGACGCGGACGCCATGATGCCGCAACTGAAACTGTCGAACTTCCCTGAAGTCCAACTGGTGGCGCGCATTTCCCGGGCCGGTCAACCGACCGCCGGTGAATGGATCGGCCGCAGCAAGCCTCTGGCGAGCAGCACCACGGCGCAGCAACAACTGACTATCGACAGCCCGGATAAATAACAGGAATTCGCACCATGACCGCCATCGCTCGTATCACCCTGCTCACGCTCGTCCTGGGCCTGAGTGCTTGTGCGGTCCAGCGTCCGCCGCAGCCGTCGGCGCCGCTGCCTCCCATCCCGTCTTCAGGCCCGGCCACCAAGCCGGGGCCGTCGACCGCCCCAAGCAAGCCCGTCACGCCGAACACACCGGCCAAGCCGTTGCCTCGTACTTCCGCCAGCTTCGCCCCACCACCCGGCGGCAATAGCCACTGGGACGCCAAACTTGGGGTCTATGTGCTGGACAACCACACCAACACCTTCTATCGCCAGCGCACCTATTACCGCTGGAGCAACGGCTGGAGCCGCTCCATCAGCCCGAACGGGCCGTGGGAAGAAACCACCATCGAAGGCGTTCCGGCGGGGTTGGGGCGTCAATTCCACTAAGAGAGACCAGCCTGTGGCGAACCGGCTCGCCCCGGCTGGGCTCGACAGCTGCTACGCAGTTTGGCCGGTGATGAGTTCAAGGTTCGACCTGTCATGCCCGGCGTCGTAGAATGCGCGCCTTTGCGAGCCTTCACCGGCCAACCGCGTATTTATCGGAGCACCTGACCATGACGACTACCCCGACCGGCGACTACCTGGAAACCCTCTACGAAGGCTACGGCCAGCGTTTTCGGATGGACAAGCTGCTGCACGAAGTGCGCACCGAGCACCAGCACCTGGTGATTTTCGAGAACCCGCGCATGGGCCGGGTGATGGCGCTGGATGGCGTGATCCAGACCACCGAAGCCGATGAATTCATCTACCACGAAATGCTGACCCACGTACCGATCCTCGCCCACGGCGCGGCCAAACGCGTGTTGATCATCGGCGGTGGCGACGGCGGCATGTTGCGTGAAGTGACCAAGCACCTGGGCGTTGAGCACATCACCATGGTGGAAATCGACGGCACGGTGGTGGACATGTGCAAGGCGTTCCTGCCCAACCACTCCAAGGGCGCCTACGACGACCCGCGCCTGAACCTGGTGATCGACGACGGCATGCGTTTCGTCTCCACCACCCAGGAGAAGTTCGACGTCATCATCTCCGACTCCACCGACCCGATCGGCCCGGGTGAAGTGCTGTTTTCGGAAAACTTCTACCAGGCCTGTCATCGCTGCCTGAACGAAGGCGGCATTCTGGTGACCCAGAACGGCACACCGTTCATGCAACTGGGCGAAGTACAAACCACTGCCGGGCGTCTGCGTGGCCTGTTTGCCGACTGGCATTTCTACCAGGCCGCCGTGCCGACCTACATTGGTGGCGCCATGACTTTCGCCTGGGGCTCGACGGATACTGCCTATCGCAAGCTGACCCGCGAGACCCTGCGTGAGCGCTTCATTGGCAGCGGCATTGTTACCCGCTACTACAACCCTGAAGTTCACATCGGCGCGTTCGCCATGCCGCAGTACGTCTTGCGGGCGATCAACAAGCCAAGCAACGACTGATCAGGACTCCCAAGCTGTGGCGGGGGTTATATCCCCTGACCACAGAGAGGTTCGACACAGACTCATCGGGCAATCCGGAGTTTTTTGTGTTTGCTAATAGTTATTGAACAAAATTTTCACAGGACCTTGCGGACAATCCCGGCGCCTGTTGCCGTCGGTGAATGAATTGCGATGCTCAGCCATTCATTCAACGCTCGCGCACTCGCGCAGACCCAGGGACCCGGGTGATGGTCGGCATAGGACGCGCCGTTGTTCTATTCGCCCTCAACCCCATTAGGTCCTTACACGACATGGCAATCCCGGACGCCCTGAGTCAGCAACGCACCACGCATCGCCTGCTGCAACCGACCGTCAAATCTCACCTGGCCTACACGTTGCTCTGTGCCTTGGTCATGATGATCATGTTCAGCCTGTTGCGCGTTGCGCTACTGGTCTACAACCGCGAAATGATCCTCGACACCCCGGCCTCGACCTTCGTCGAGGCGTTCGTCAACGGTCTGCGTTTTGACCTGCGTCTGGTGGTCTATCTGTGTATTCCGCTGCTGCTGGCCTTGTTCAGCGCGCGGGCCATGGCGGCTCGTGGTTTTTTTCGTTTCTGGCTGACCGTGACCGCCAGCATCGCGCTGTTCCTCGGTCTGATGGAGATGGACTTCTACCGCGAGTTTCACCAGCGTCTCAACGGCCTGGTCTTCCAGTATGTGCAGGAAGACCCGAAAACCGTGATGAGCATGCTCTGGTATGGGTTCCCGGTGGTGCGCTACCTGTTGGCGTGGGCCGTGGGCACGCTGATCCTCACGATGGCGTTCAAGGGCGCCGACCGCGCGACTCGACCGCGCGGGCCGTTCAGTGGCGGCACCATTGGCACACGCCAGGTGGCTCCGTGGTACGGGCGTGTCGCGGTGTTCATGGTCTGCTTGGTCGTGGCCGTGGGCGCCGCCCGGGGTACCTTGCGCCAGGGGCCGCCGCTGCGCTGGGGTGACGTCTACACCACCGATTCGAACTTTGCCAACCAGTTGGGCCTTAATGGCAC
Organism: Pseudomonas sp. PICF6; assembly: GCF_009831705.1. Taxonomy (NCBI): domain Bacteria; kingdom Pseudomonadati; phylum Pseudomonadota; class Gammaproteobacteria; order Pseudomonadales; family Pseudomonadaceae; genus Pseudomonas; species Pseudomonas sp. PICF6. The sequence continues at coordinate 329,802 of NZ_WUUD01000013.1, forward strand.
GTTGTCACTGGTGGCCGCGGCCAAGAGCCGGATGTCCGAACACCGCGACAACATCTGGAAAGCCACCCTCGAGCAACCGCTGGCCCAGCAGACGGTGCGGGACATGCTGGTGATGCCCGACGACAAACTGGTCGATGCAGACACCGCCGCCGTACGTCGCGACTACACGCCACCGGCCGACAAGACTTTGCCGATCAAGAACGTGGTAGTGATTCTCATGGAAAGCATGGCGGGGCACTCGGTAGGTGCCTTGGGCGCGCCGGGCAATATCACGCCTTATCTGGACAAACTGTCCAAGGAAGGTCTGCTGTTTGACCGCTTCTTCTCCAATGGCACCCACACCCATCAGGGCATGTTCGCCACCATGGCCTGCTTCCCGAACCTGCCGGGCTTCGAGTACCTGATGCAGACACCTGAAGGCAGCCACAAGTTTTCGGGGCTGCCGCAACTGCTCAGTGCCCGCAACTACGACGACGTGTATGTCTACAACGGTGATTTCGCCTGGGACAACCAGTCGGGTTTCTTCAGCGGCCAAGGTATGACCACGTTCATCGGGCGCAATGATTATGTGAACCCGGTGTTCTCCGACCCCACCTGGGGCGTGTCCGACCAGGATATGTTCGACCGCAGCCTGATCGAACTCAAGGCACGGGAAAACGGCAAACCGTTCTATGCGTTGCTGCAGACCCTGTCCAACCACACGCCGTATGCGCTGCCGACACCGTTGCCGGTGGAACCGGTCACTGACCGTGGCAGCCTGAATGCGCACCTGACTGCCATGCGTTATTCCGATTGGGCCTTGGGTCAGTTCTTCGAAAAGGCCCGCAAGGAGCCTTATTTCAAGGAGACGCTGTTTGTCATCGTCGGAGACCACGGCTTTGGTAACGAGCGCCAGATTACCGAAATGGACTTGGGCCGTTTCAACGTACCGATGCTGTTGATCGGCCCGGGTATCCAGGAAAAGTTCGGCCAGCGCAACCACACCGTGGGCACGCAGGTCGATATCGTCCCGACCATCATGGGCCGGATCGGCGGGCAAGTGCGTAACCAGTGCTGGGGCCGCGATCTGTTGAACCTGCCGCCAGGCGACAGCGGATTTGGCGTGATCAAACCGTCGGGCAGTGATCAGACCACGGCGATAATCCGCGACGACAAGATTCTGGTACTGCCAAGGGAAAAGGAAATGGCGCCGAAGCTGTACCGCTACCAACTGGGTGCCCAGCCACGCGCGGATGTCATCTCCGACGCGCCGCAGGCTCTCGAAATGAAACTCAAGCTGGAGGCGTTTCTGCAAACCGCCACCAAGAGCCTGCTGGATAACACCGCCGGCGTGACACAAGGTGTTCCGGACTGAGAAGTTCCGCCCATAAAAAAGAGGCCTTAACGGGCCTCTTTTTTTGTCACTTAGTGGTTCATATCTTGCCCAGTAATAGCAGGATCAACAGCACTACCAGTACGACACCGATGATTCCGGACGGACCGTAACCCCAACTTCTAGAGTGCGGGAAGACCGGCAGGCCACCGATCAGCAGGAGGATCAGGATAATGATGAGTATTGTGCCCATTGTTGATTTCCTTATTGGTCAGTTCTGGAGTGATGCAACTTTCAACTACCAGCACGCATGCGTTAAATCCGGGCGGCTTAATAAGTACGACCGTAACGTCCTGTAAAAAATTCAAAGTCTTTTTGAGGCGTGAAAGAACCCGTCTTCGGGAGCAAAGCGGGCTCGCGCTGCAAACGACACCATCTTCCAGAACTGCGTCGCGCCGATCGCGAGCAAGCTTTGCTCCCACAGGCGGTTCCACTGGGTTGTTCCCCTCAAAACCTATTAAGGTTTGCCCTCGCCATTCAGCACTCTGATGGAGCGTGGGTGCGGCGGGGTCCTTCGCTACACTCGGCGCATCTCTCCCGGAACAACAAGGCTGTTTCCTATGCAAAATCGCATGATGATTACCGGTGCCGGTTCTGGCCTGGGTCGCGAAATCGCGCTGCGCTGGGCCCGCGAAGGCTGGCGCCTGGCCTTGTCGGATGTCAGTGAGCCGGGCCTTCAGGAAACCCTCAGGTTGGTGCGTGACGCTGGCGGCGACGGTTTTGTCCAGCGCTGCGACGTGCGCGACTACAGCCAACTGACGGCGTTTGCCCAGGCCTGCGAAGAGAAGCTCGGTGGCATCGACATCATCGTCAACAATGCCGGTGTGGCCTCGGGTGGGTTCTTCAGTGAACTGTCCCTGGAGGATTGGGACTGGCAGATCGCGATTAACCTGATGGGCGTGGTCAAGGGTTGCAAGGCGTTCTTGCCGTTGCTGGAAAAAAGCCACGGCAAGATCATCAACATCGCCTCCATGGCCGCCCTGATGCAAGGCCCGGCCATGAGCAACTACAACGTGGCCAAGGCTGGTGTGGTGGCGCTGTCGGAAAGCCTGTTGATCGAGCTGGCACAGCAGGAAATCGGTGTGCATGTGGTGTGCCCGTCGTTTTTCCAGACCAACCTGCTGGACTCCTTCCGCGGCCCGACGCCGGCAATGAAAGCCCAGGTTGGCAAGCTGCTGGAAAGCTCGCCGATCAGCGCTGCCGAGATTGCCGATTACATCTATGAACAGGTCGCCCAGGGCCAGTTCATGATCCTGCCCCACGAGCAAGGGCGCATGGCCTGGGCCATCAAGCAGAAGAATCCGCAATTGCTGTACGACGAAATGACCGTCATGGCCGACAAGATGCGCGCCAAGGCTCGACAGAACCCGAGTTGACCTGAGTGTCCGGCGTCCTCAGGATGGCCGCATTCGGCCCTCCTGATGGACGCTCACATGCTCAACTATTTTTGGTTCTTTCTCGCCGCGCTGTTTGAAATCGCCGGCTGTTACGCGTTCTGGATGTGGCTACGCCAGGGCAAGAGCGCCTGGTGGATTGTGCCGGCCCTGTTGAGTCTTACGCTGTTCGCCCTGTTGCTGACCCGCATCGAAGCGACCTACGCCGGTCGTGCCTACGCCGCTTATGGCGGTATCTATATCATCGCCTCGATCGGCTGGCTGGCCGTGGTGGAGCGAGCGCGGCCGCTGACTTCCGACTGGGTGGGGGTGGCGCTCTGCGTGTTGGGGGCGAGTGTGATTCTGTTCGGTCCGCGGGTTTCCGCCTCTTGAATAAGTCCGCTATCCGACAGGGTTTTGCAGGACGTTTCCTTCAGTTGCCAGAGTGTTGCTTGTAGGGCGTTACTGAATTCTTGAGGGTCTCTTGAGAACCTCAGGCGGGGCGGGCATGGTCAAGGTCCAGATATTCTTAAGGACAAGAACCATGCTCGTACTTAGCCGCGCTGTGGGTGAACTGATTTCCATCGGTGATGATATTTCCGTCCGAGTGCTCTCGGTCAACGGCACCACTGTTCGTTTTGGCGTGGAAGCGCCACGGCACATCGACGTTCATCGCTCCGAGATATACGAAAAGATTCAGAAAAAAAGGGCCCTGGCCAATCGCAAGGTCTGCTCAGTCGAATAGATGCTTGGGCACGTCGTGCTTGAGCATCAACTGGCACTGTTCGCTTTCCGGGTCGAAGACGATCATCGCCTGGCCTTTGGTCAAGGCCTGCCGGACCCGCAATACGCGGGTCTCCAGCGGCGTGTCATCGCCATTGTCGGTGCCGTCGCGGGTCACGAAATCTTCGATCAGGCGAGTGAGCGTGTCGACTTCGAGTTGGTCGTAAGGGATCAGCATGGGGTACCTCGGCTAGACAATGTCGCGATGCTACGACCAAAGGGCTTTTGCGGCTAGCCTGGCTTGGGGCTTGCGGTGTCTGTTGCGGCGCTATCGCGAGCAGGCTCGCTCCCACAGTGTGCCTGCGTCGGGCACGAACTTTATGCTCAACGAAGGTCTCCTTGTGGGAGCGAGCCTGCTCGCGATGGCGTCATGACGGGCACTGAGATTCTGGAACTGTGCTCAGTTATCCGACCGCTGCCCAATCAAACTATCCACCGACGGCACCCGGGTATCGCTTTCCATCTGCGCATCGTGTTCGAGTTGATGGCTGAAGCGGTCCAGCGAACCCTGGGCCGGTTGGGCGTCGCTGGCGAATACCGGTGGGCTGAGGATGTAGGCGCCCAGCAGACGGCTCAGGGCGGCCAGGCTGTCGATGTGGGTGCGTTCGTAGCCATGGGTGGCGTCGCAGCCGAAGGCCAGCAGGGCGGTGCGGATATCGTGGCCGGCGGTGACGGCGGAATGGGCATCGCTGAAGTAATAACGGAACAGGTCGCGGCGCGCCGGCAGTTCGTTTTCCCTGGCCAGCTTCAGCAAGTGCCGTGACAGGTGATAGTCGTAAGGGCCCCCGGAATCCTGCATCGCCACGCTCACTGCGTGTTCGCTCGAGTGCTGGCCCGGTGCGACCGGCGCGATGTCGATGCCGACGAACTCGCTGACATCCCAAGGCAGCGCAGCCGCCGCGCCGCTGCCGGTTTCTTCGGTAATCGTGAACAGCGGGTGGCAGTCGATCAGCAGTTCTTCGCCACTGTCGACAATCGCCTTGAGCGCCGCCAGCAGCGCCGCGACCCCGGCTTTATCGTCCAGGTGCCGAGCACTGATATGGCCACTCTCGGTGAACTCCGGCAAAGGATCGAACGCCACATAGTCGCCAATGCCCACCCCCAGTGTTTCGCAATCGGCGCGGGTGGTGCAGTAGGCGTCCAGGCGCAGTTCGATGTGATCCCAACTGATGGGCATTTCGTCCACGGCGGTGTTGAATGCATGCCCGGACGCCATCAGCGGCAGTACGCTGCCTCGGATCACCCCCGTGTCCGTAAACAGGCTGACGCGACTGCCCTCGGCAAAGCGGCTGGACCAGCAACCCACCGGAGCCAGGGTCAGGCGCCCGTTGTCCTTGATGGCGCGCACCGAGGCGCCGATGGTGTCCAGGTGAGCCGACACGGCCCGATCGGGGCTGCTCTTGCGGCCCTTGAGGGTGGCGCGGATCGTGCCGCGCCGGGTCATTTCAAACTCGATACCCAACTCTTCGAGCCGCTCGGCGACGTAGCGCACGATGGTGTCGGTGAAGCCGGTGGGGCTGGGAATGGCGAGCATTTCCAGCAGGACTTTTTGCAGGTACTCGAGATCCGGTTCGGGAATTTTGCTGATCATGGAAACTCCTGATGAGTTGAGCGCATCGATGGTTTCGATGAGGAAGGGAATGTGTCTGACCTATGAAAGGTTGGTGTCCTTCAAGCCGCCATCGCGAACAGGTTCGCTCCCACAAGGTTTCTGCGGCGGTGCATACCACCGGGTGGGAGCGAGCCTGCTCGCGATGAGGCCCGCCCAGGCACTACACCTCTATTGGGCCACCGCCTGACTATGGGGAAACAGTAAATCCACAAAGCGTTCGGCAGTGGGTTGCGGTTCGTGGTTGGCCAGGCCGGCGCGTTCGTTGGCTTCAATGAACACGTATTCGGGCTGATCGGCCGCTGGCACTAACAGGTCGAGGCCAACCATGGGAATATCCAAGGCCCGCGCGGCGCGTATCGCAGCTTCAGTCAGGGTCGGATGGAGGATGCCCGTGACATCTTCCAGCACCCCGCCCGTATGAAGGTTCGCCGTACGCCGTACGAACAGGTGTTTGCCGGCGGGCAGCACACTGTCGTAGCCATAGCCTGCCGCGCTCAATGTGCGTTGGGTCTCGGCGTCCATGGGAATCTTGCTTTCACCCCCCGTGGCCGCCTGTCGGCGGCGGCTTTGGGCTTCGATCAGCGCGCCGATGGTGTGCCGACCGTCGCCGATCACCTCCGCTGGCCGCCGGATCGCGGCCGCCACCACTTCAAAGCCAATCACCAGTACGCGCAGGTCCAGGCCCTCGTGGAAGCTCTCCAGCAGCACCCGGCTGTCAAACTGGCGGGCCGTTTCAATCGCGCTCTGCACCTCTTCAATCGTGCGTAGATCCACCGCGACACCCTGGCCCTGTTCACCGTCCAGTGGCTTGACCACTACCCGTTCATGCTCATCGAGAAAGGCCAGGTTGTCATCGGCGTTGCCAGCCAACTGTTGGGCCGGCAAGTCCAAGCCGGCGTTTTTCAGCACCTTGTGGGTCAGGCTTTTGTTCTGGCACAGGGTCATGCTGATAGCGCTGGTCAGGTCGCTGAGGGATTCACGGCACCTGATCCGGCGGCTGCCGTGGACCAGGGTAAACAATCCACCTTCGGCGTCGTCCACCTGGACTTCGATGCCCCGGCGGTGAGCCTCTTCGACAATGATGCGCGCATAAGGATTGAACTGCGCCTCGGGGCCCGGCCCCAGGAACAACGGCTGATTGATGCAGTTCTTGCGTTTGATGGCGAACGTCGAAAGATTGCGGAAGCCGAGCTTGGCGTAGAGACTTTTCGCCAGGCGATTGTCGTGCAGCACCGAAAGGTCCAGGTAACTCAGGCCCCGGCTCATGAAGTGCTCGATGAGGTGGCGCACCAGGACCTCCCCGACACCGGGCCGCGAGCACTGCGGATCCACGGCCAGGCACCAGAGGCTGCTGCCGTTTTCCGGGTCGTTGAAGGCTTTCTGGTGATTCAGGCCCATGACGCTGCCGATCACCGCGCCGGTGTCATCATCTTCGGCCAGCCAGTAGACCGGCCCGCCCTCATGGCGCGGCGTGAGTCGTTGCGGATCGATGGGCAACATGCCCCGGGCCTGATACAGCAGGTTGATCGCCTGCCAGTCGGCGTCGCTCTGGGCCCGGCGAATCCGGAAACCGCGAAATACCCGGGTGGCCTGGCGATAGTCGCTGAACCACAGGCGCAAGGTGTCGGATGGATCGAGAAACAGCTGCGCCGGTTCCAGCCCGAGTATTTGCTGGGGGGCGGCGACGTACAAGGCAATGTCGCGCTCACCCGATTGCTCATTGAGCAACTCTTGGGCCAGGCTTGCCGGGTCTGGGAAGGTGTGGCCGATCAGCAATCGGCCCCAGCCGCAGTGCACCGCGATCGGGTCGGCGCCCAGTTCGCTGCCGTCTTCGGCCAGTCGCGCCTGCAGGCGTTCGTAGGAGGGCGCCTGGCCCCGCAGCAGGCGTTGATTGTGGGGTTTCATCGATCAGATTCCTTGCTCGCTGAGCCACAAGTTCAGCGCCGCCAATTGCCACAGCCTTGAGCCACGCAACGGGGTGAGCTGGCCGTTGGGGTCGGTCAGCAGTCGATCAAGCATCGCCGGGTTGAACAGGCCGCGATCCTGGCTCGGATCCAGCAGCAGTTCGCGGACCCAGGCCAAAGTGTTGCCTTCCAGATGCTTGAGACCGGGTACAGGGAAATAGCCTTTTTTACGGTCGATGACCTCGCCAGGGATCACTCGTCGAGCGGCTTCCTTCAGGACCTGTTTGCCGCCGTCGGGCAGCTTGAATTTCGCCGGGACCCGTGCCGAGAGTTCCACCAGTCGGTAATCCAGGAATGGCGTGCGCGCTTCTAGGCCCCAGGCCATGGTCATGTTGTCGACGCGCTTGACCGGGTCGTCCACCAACATCACCGTGCTGTCCAGACGCAGGGCCTTGTCCACCGCTGCGTCGGCGCCCGGTTGGGCGAAGTGTTCCTTGACGAAATCACCGGCCGCGTCATTGGCCGTCAGCCATTTGGGCTGCACGGTAGCGGCATATTCTTCGTAGCTGCGATCAAAGAATGCGGCGCGATAGGCCGCGTATGGGTCACTGGCGCCGTCCACTTGTGGATACCAGTGGTAACCGGCGAACAGTTCATCGGCGCCCTGGCCGCTTTGCACCACTTTGCAATGCTTGGACACTTCCCGCGACAGCAGGTAGAAGGCGATGCAGTCGTGACTGACCATCGGCTCGCTCATGGCGCGAAACGCCGCCGGCAGTTGCTCGATGATTTCTTTTTCGTCGATGCGTAACTGGTGGTGATGAGTGCCGTAGTGCTTGGCGATCAGGTCCGAATACTGGAACTCGTCACCGCGCTCGCCACCGGCATCCTGGAAGCCGATGGAGAATGTGGAAAGGTTTTCCACACCGACCTCCCGCAGCAGGCCCACCAGCATGCTGGAGTCCACGCCGCCGGAAAGCAGCACGCCGACATCCACGGCGGCACGCTGACGAATGGCGACCGCTTCACGGGTGCTGTCGAGCACGCGGTCGATCCAGTCTTGCAGATTCAGGTGCTGTTCGTCGGCCCGGGGACCGTAGGGCAGGGTCCACCAGGTTTTCTGCTCGGTGGTGCCGTCGGCTTCGACCCGCATCCAGGTAGCAGGCGGCAGCTTTTCAACGCCGGCCAGCAGGGTGCGAGGCGCCGGGACCACGGCATGAAAATTCAGGTAATGGTTCAGCGCCACCGGGTCGAGCATCGGACTGATGTCGCCGCCCTTGAGCAGCGCCGGCAACGCCGAGGCAAAGCGCAGGCGCTGGCCGGTGCGCGACAGGTACAGCGGTTTGACACCGAGGCGGTCGCGGGCGATGAACAGCCGCTTGGCGTCGCGTTCCCAGATGGCGAAGGCGAACATGCCGTTGAGCTTGGGCAACAGTGCTTCGCCCCAGGCGTGGTAGCCCTTGAGCAGCACTTCGGTGTCGCCACCGGAATAGAAGGCGTAGCCCAGGCCTTCCAGCTCGGCGCGCAATTCAGGGTAGTTGTAGATCGCGCCGTTGAAGGCCAGGGACAGGCCCAGTTGATTGTCGATCATCGGCTGGGCCGAACCGTCGGACAAGTCCATGATTTTCAGGCGCCGATGGCCCAGGGCAATGGGGCCCTGACTGTGGAAACCCCACGCGTCTGGGCCGCGAGGAGCCAGGTGATGGGTGATTCGCTCTACGGCCGCAAGGTCCGCAGGTTGTTGATCGAAACGTAACTCTCCAGCTAATCCGCACATAAGTCCTTACCGGTTTTTCCGTTGGGGAGGGTCAAACACCATACGCCAAAATGGCGGGTACTTTGAAACTGACCGGTGGGATTGGTGTGAGTTTTAGATCAATGCGTTATAAGCAGCTGAAGTAGGGACGCTCGGGCGACTGAAAAACCACGGCAAAACATCAGCCTGTGGGAGCGAGCCTGCTCGCGATCGCGGTGTGCCAGTCACTTGGATGCCAGATGATCTGGCGCAATCGCGAGCAGGCTCGCTCCCACAGGTTTTTGTGGCATACCGGCAATCTGCATTAGGCCTTGCCCCGAACCAGCGCCCGCAACGCAAACCGGTTCGGATGACAGGCCTCGGCCACGCTTCGGGGCAGGGGCAAAGGTTCGTTGTCCAGCCAGGCGGCAATCAACTCGCCCGACAATGGCGCGGTGATCAGGCCCCGGGAGCCGTGGCCGCTGTTGATGTACAAGCCATCGAGCCAGGGGCATGGGCAGTCCGGCACTTGGCGGGCGTCCTTGCTCAGCGCCGAGTATGCCTGGGTGAAGGCCTGACTCTCGGCCAACGGGCCGACAATCGGCAGATAGTCCGGACTGGTGCAACGGAACGCCGCGCGGCCCTGGAGGTGTGCCGGGTCCAGGGTGCTGGCGTCCAGGCGTTCCACCAGATCAGCGGAGATTTGCTCCAGCATCTGCAGGTTGCCGGCGTGCTCGGCGGCGGTAGGGGTCAGGTCGTCGTTCTTGAAATCGAAACTGGCCCCCAGGGTGTGCTCGCCCAACCGTGCCGGAGCCACGTAGCCTTCGGCGCAGACCACCGTGCGCAGCGCCTGGCTGTGGGCGGTTTGCGACAGACGGGTGATCTGCCCGCGAATGCGCTTGAGGGGCAAGTCGGCGGCCGCATCGAAGCGTTTGATCTCGGCGGCGCTGGCGAGGATCACTACCGGCGCGCTGGCCAGGCAACGTTCACCATCCCAGGCCTGCCATTGGCCGTCGATGCGGCGCAACTCGAGGACTTCATGGTGGGCTTGTACCTCAATCTTGGGGGCGGATGCCTGCCAGCGGCACAGCGCGGGCGGATGTACCCAACCGCCTTGCGGGTAAAACAGACCGCCACAGGCCAGGCCGATACCGGACCGCGCCTCGGCCTGGGGTTGATCCAGGACATGCAGCAAATCCTCGGCAAAGGCCTCGGACAATTGCGCCTGGCGCTCGGCTTCCTTGGCGCTGAAGGCCAGTTGCAAGACACCGCAGCCGTCCCAGTCCACACCTCGCTGCAGATGTTCGAGCAGGCGCCGGGTGTAACCGAAACCGCTGAGGATCATCTGCGACAGCGCCGTACCATGGGCCGAAAGCTTGAGATACAACACGCCCTGCGGGTTGCCGGACGCTTCTTCGG
>NZ_WUUD01000013.1:340009-354233 GCF_009831705.1 Pseudomonas sp. PICF6
CCGCCACCGATCACCAGGGCTCGCCGCTCGCCGCTGTGCGCCGTGGGGCGGGTGTACCAGGGTTTTACCGGGGGCGGTGCGGGTGTCAGTTGCGGCCAGCCGAGAAACACCCCGCGAAGTATTTCCCATTTATGGCCGATGCCCGGCGTACGCTTCATCTTGAAGCCGGCCGCGTTCAACAACCGTCGCACCCAGCCGGTGCTGGTGAAGGTGCTGAGGGTCGCGCCGGGGGCAGCCAAGCGCGCCAGTTCGGCAAACAGCTCGGCGGTCCACATCTCGGGATTTTTCGCCGGTGCGAAACCGTCCAGGAACCAGGCATCGATTTGCGCATCCAGCTGTGGCAATTGTTCCAGGGCGTCGCCGATCAACAAGGTCAGGGTCACCCGGCCACCTGCCAGCGTCAGGCGCTGGAAGCCCTGATGGATGGCGACGTACTGCGCAAGCAATTGATCCGCCTGAAGCTTGAGTTGCGGCCACAAATCCAGTGCCCGGCGCAGGTCGGGGGGGCTCAAGGGGAATTTCTCGACACTGACAAAATGCAGCCGCGCCCCGGCCGGTGCGCACTGCTCGAACAACTGCCAGGCGCAGAGAAAATTCAGCCCGGTGCCAAACCCGGTCTCGCCGATCACCAGCCGCCCGTCGTCCGGCAGCGCGGCAAAACGCTCGGTCAGGTTGTTCTGTTCAAGGAACACATAGCGGGTTTCTTCCAGGCCCGACTGATCGGAAAAATACACATCGTCGAACACCCGCGAGCGCGGGCGACCCTGATCGTCCCAGTCGAGTTGGGCGTGGTGCTGTACGGGTGTCATGGCAGGCTCGGTCAAAACTGGGAGGCCATTCTAGCCGATCGGTATGGGCTTGCTTGACCCATCGCAATACAGCGTTCGTCTGGATGGAATCTGCTGCACCGGCCCGCGTCCAATCCGCTAGTCTTGCCCCATTCCCTGGAAGGAGCTGTCCATGTTCGAATCCGCTGAAATCGGTCACGCCGTCGATAAAGACACCTATGACGCCGAAGTGCCGGCACTGCGTGAAGCGTTGCTCGAAGCCCAGTACGAGCTACACCAGCAGAGCCGTTTTCCGGTCATCGTGCTGATCAACGGCATCGAAGGCGCCGGCAAGGGCGAAACGGTGAAATTGCTCAATGAGTGGATGGACCCGCGGCTGATCGAAGTGCGTACCTTCGATCAGCAGACCGACGAAGAGCTGGCGCGGCCACCGGCCTGGCGATATTGGCGGATGCTGCCGGCCAAGGGACGCATGGGGATTTTCTTTGGCAACTGGTACAGCCAGATGCTGCAGGGGCGCGTTCATGGCCAGATCAAGGATCCACGGCTCGACCAGGCCATCAATGGCGCTGAACGGTTGGAGAAAATGCTCTGCGATGAAGGCGCGCTGATCTTCAAGTTCTGGTTTCACCTGTCCAAGAAACAGATGAAAGCCCGGCTCAAGGGGCTCAAGGACGACCCGCTGCACAGCTGGCGCATCAGCCCGCTGGACTGGCAGCAGTCCCAGACCTACGACAAGTTCGTCAAATACGGTGAGCGGGTCCTGCGCCGCACCAGTCGAGACTACGCCCCGTGGCATGTGATCGAAGGCATGGACAGTTATTATCGAAGCCTTACGGTCGGACGGATCCTGCTTGACGGGATGCGCCAGGCCTTGCACCGCTCGAGGATCAAAGCGGAAAAGGTCAATGTGGCGCCACTGCCGCCGCTGGACGACCAGGTCACGCTGCTGGACAGCCTGGACATGACCCTGCGTCTGGACAAGGCCGATTACGAAGAGCAACTGATCGCCGAGCAGGCGCGTTTTTCCGGCCTGTTGCGCGATAAACGCATGCGCCGCCATGCCCTGGTGGCCGTGTTTGAAGGCAACGATGCGGCGGGCAAGGGGGGGGCGATCCGGAGGGTCGCGGCAGCGCTCGACCCGCGCCAGTACAGCATCGTACCGATTGCCGCACCCACCGAGGAAGAGCGCGCCCATCCCTACATGTGGCGGTTCTGGCGGCATATCCCGGCGCGGGGCAAGTTCACCGTGTTCGATCGCTCCTGGTACGGCCGGGTGCTGGTGGAGCGAGTCGAAGGTTTTTGCAGCAAGGCCGACTGGCTGCGGGCTTACGGCGAGATCAACGATTTCGAGGAGCAGATTGCCGACGCCGGAGTCGTGGTCGTCAAGTTCTGGCTGGCCATCGACAAGGAGACTCAACTGGAGCGCTTCCAGGAACGCGAGGAAATTCCTTTCAAACGTTTCAAGATCACCGAGGACGACTGGCGCAACCGTGACAAATGGGATGCCTACCGGGCGGCGGTGTGCGACATGGTTGACCGCACCAGCACCGAGATTTCTCCCTGGACCCTGGTGGAGGCCAACGACAAGCGCTGGGCGCGGGTCAAGGTGTTGCGCACGCTTAATGAAGCGCTGGAGGAGGCCTTCGAGCGCTCAGCAAAGCAGGCTCGCAAGGCGAGCAAGGGCAAATAGTGGCCGATGGGAACGCATACGCGGGGTGAATGATCGTCGCGGTCGGTTATGCAGTGGATTTATGCTCAATTGACTCCTAACCGACAATAACAATTGAGGTACAGCCATGCGTGAAGTGGTGATCGTCGACAGCGTGCGGACCGGCCTGGCCAAGTCTTTTCGCGGCAAGTTCAACATGACCCGTCCGGACGACATGGCGGCCCATTGTGTCGATGCATTGTTGGCGCGCAACGGGATCGATCCGGCCAGCGTCGAGGACTGCATCGTCGGCGCCGGTTCGAACGAGGGCGCCCAGGGCTATAACATCGGCCGTAACGTGGCGGTGCTTTCGCAACTGGGCATCGGCACCGCCGGCATGACCCTCAACCGCTTCTGCTCCTCGGGCCTGCAAGCCATCGCCATCGCCGCCAACCAGATCGCCTCCGGTTGCAGCGAGATCATTGTTGCCGGTGGCGTGGAATCCATCAGCCTGACAATGAAAAGCGTCAATACCGATCACCTGATCAACCCGCTGCTCAAGGAGCAAGTGCCGGGGATTTATTTCCCCATGGGCCAGACCGCCGAGATCGTCGCCCGCCGTTATCAGGTCAGCCGTGAAGAACAGGACCGCTACGCCTTACAGAGCCAGCAGCGCACTGCCCAGGCCCAGGCGGCCGGGCTGTTCGACGACGAGATCGTGCCGATGGCGGTCAAGTACCAGGTCGAGGACAAGAACACCGGTGCGGTGCAGATTCTCGACGGCGTGGTTGATCGCGACGATTGCAACCGCCCCGACACCACCTATGAAAGTCTGGCGGGCTTGAAGCCGGTGTTCGCCGAAGACGGCTCGGTGACAGCAGGCAACTCGTCACAGTTGTCCGACGGGGCTTCGATGACCCTGGTGATGAGTCTGGAAAAAGCCCTGGCCCTGGGGCTCACGCCCAAGGCGTTTTTCCGTGGCTTTACCGTGGCCGGTTGCGCGCCGGACGAAATGGGCATCGGTCCGGTGTTTTCGGTGCCCAAACTGCTCAAGTCCAAGGACTTGCATATCGATGATATCGACTTGTGGGAACTCAACGAAGCCTTCGCATCCCAGTGTCTCTACAGTCGTAACCGGCTGGAAATCGATAACGAGAAGTACAACGTCAACGGCGGTTCGATTTCCATTGGCCACCCGTTCGGCATGACCGGTTCGCGCCAGGTCGGCCATCTGGTGCGCGAACTGCAACGGCGCAGCCTGCGCTACGGCATCGTGACCATGTGCGTGGGCGGCGGGATGGGGGCGACGGGGTTGTTTGAGGCGGTGAGATAACCGGGCGCTGACAGTTAGCGAGATGATTACTTGTGGCGAGGGGATTTATCCCCGCTGGGTTGCGCAGCAACCCTAAAATCTACAACCGAGGTATATCAGGCTGACAGAGTGGTTTGCTTTGGGGCTGCTTTGCAGCCCAGCGGGGATAAATCCCCTCGCCACAAGGGGGGCTGCGTCAGCTGCGCTAGCTGGCAACCTGGGTCAGTTGCTGCATCCGCGCGATATACGCTTTTATCTCCCGTTCTGCCGCCTCGCGGCTGGCGAACGGGCCTTCCTGCGTGCCTTCTCGGGTATTGAAATAAAACTCGCCGTTTACCCGGCAGATCCGGTCGCTGCGAAAAATCGTCGTAGGGGCGGGATCCTGGGCGCGTTTGCCAAACATGGCGGTCTCCAAAGGCAGCGGGGCAATGTCATTTGAGCTTATGCGCAGTCCTTGATTTGCGCCTGGCCAGGCGATCGACGGCAACGACCCGTACAGTCCCATGGACGTCCACGGCCTAACTGTCCCTGTGTCCTGGAGCGATCCGCGCCTAGAATGGGAGCTCTTTGTCTTGAGCTGCGAGGGTTGCATGCACATATCGTCCGGTCGCTGGGTCTACGGCCTGTTCCTTGCCCTGCTGACCGCCCTGCTGTGGGGCATCCTGCCGATCAAGCTCAAGCAAGTGCTGCAGGTGATGGATCCGGTCACCGTGACCTGGTTTCGCTTGCTGGTGTCCGGTGGCTTGCTGTTCATCTACCTGACGGCCACTGGCCGTTTGCCCAGTCGCAAGGTGTTGGGCCCCCGGGGCGGCTGGCTGGTGGCGATGGCGGTGTTGGGGCTGGTCGGCAACTACGTGCTGTACCTGATGGGCCTCAATCGCTTGAGCCCCGGCACCGCGCAACTGGTGGTGCAGATGGGGCCGATCATGTTGCTGGTGGCCAGCCTGTTTGTGTTCAAGGAGCGTTTCAGCGTGGGACAGGGCATCGGCCTGCTGGTGTTGTTGATCGGCTTCACGCTGTTTTTCAACCAGCGCCTTGGCGAGCTGCTGACGTCCCTGAGCGACTACACTGCCGGGGTCTTGATGGTGTTGCTGGCGTCGACGGTCTGGACCTTCTATGCCCTGGGCCAGAAGCAACTGCTGACGGTGTGGAATTCGTTGCAGGTGATGATGGTGATCTACCTGTTCTGCGCACTGCTGCTCACGCCCTGGGTGCATCCGCTGGAGGCGCTGCAACTGAGTCCGCTGCAAGGCTGGCTACTGCTTGCTTGCTGCCTCAATACCCTGATTGCCTACGGCGCCTTTGCCGAGGCCCTGGCTCACTGGGAGGCGTCGCGGGTCAGCGCGACCCTGGCGATCACGCCGTTGGTGACCTTCGCTGCGGTGGCGTTGGCAGCCTGGTGGTGGCCTGACTACGTGCATGCCGAGCAGATCAATCTGTTGGGGTATGGCGGGGCGGTGCTGGTGGTGTTGGGATCGGCATTGGTTGCCCTGGGGCCGTCGCTGATTGCCGGGCTCAGGGCCCGGCGTGAGCGACTGGCTGTCGGGCGATAGACCGCGACTGCAAGAAGAACCGCTTTTTTGTGGGAGCGAGCCTGCTCGCGATAGCGGTCTGGTCGTCGATAATGATGTCGAGCCGACCGGCCTCATCGCGAGCAGGCTCGCTCCCACAGGTGGGTTGTGTTGAGCGCACGCTTTGCGTCCAACCAAGCACACATCTCAGCCCTGGCTTCCGGCCTCCAGCATATTCTCCGGCCGCACCCAGGCATCGAACTCTTCGTCGGTCAGATACCCCAACTGCAAGGCCGCTTCGCGCAGGGTCAGCCCTTCGCCGTAGGCTTTCTTGGCGATTTCGGCGGATTTGTCATAGCCGATGTGTGTGTTCAGGGCGGTGACCAGCATCAAGCCACGTTCCAGATGCGCCGCCATCTGCTCGGCATCCGGTTCGAGCCCGGCGATGCAGTGCTGCTGGAAATTGCTGCAGCCATCGGCCAGCAGACGGATCGACTGCAACAGGTTGTGAATGATCACCGGCTTGAACACGTTCAATTGCAAATGACCCTGGCTGGCGGCGAAACCGATGGTCACGTCGTTGCCCATGACCTGGCAGGCCAGCATCGACAAGGCCTCGCACTGGGTCGGGTTGACCTTGCCGGGCATGATGGAGCTGCCCGGTTCATTGGCTGGCAACTTCACTTCGGCGAACCCGGCCCGTGGCCCGGAGCCCAGCAGGCGCAGGTCATTGGCAATCTTCATCAGGGTCACGGCCAGGGTTTTCAGCGCGCCGGACAACGTGGTCAGGGGCTCATGGCCGGCCAACGCCGCGAACTTGTTTGGCGCGGTGACGAAGGGCAGACCGGACAGCGCCGCCAGTTCAGCGGCGATCGCCTCGCCGAAGCCGTGGGGCGAGTTGAGCCCGGTGCCCACTGCCGTGCCGCCCTGGGCAAGTTCGCAAACCGCCGGCAGTGCCGCACGGATCGCCCGTTCGGCGTAATCGAGTTGAGCGATGAAGGCTGACAATTCTTGGCCGAAGGTGATCGGCGTGGCATCCATCATGTGGGTGCGGCCGGTCTTGACCAGTTTCATGTGGCGCGCCGCCAGTTCCGCCAGTGCGCCGGACAACTCGGCGATCGCCGGCAGCAATTGCTGATGGACCGCCTGGATGGCGGCGATGTGCATGGCGGTGGGGAAGCAGTCGTTGGAGCTCTGGGAGCGGTTGACGTGATCGTTCGGGTGCACCGGGCTCTTGCCGCCGCGGGGATTGCCCGCCAGCTCGTTGGCGCGCCCGGCGATCACTTCGTTGACGTTCATGTTGCTTTGGGTTCCGCTGCCGGTCTGCCAGACCACCAGGGGGAATTGGTCGTCATGCTGGCCGGCCAGGACTTCGTCGGCGGCCTGTTCGATCAGGCGCGCGATGTCGGCAGGCAAGTCGCCATTGCGGTCATTGACCCGCGCGGCGGCTTTCTTGATCAGCGCCAGGGCGTGCAGCACCGACAGCGGCATGCGTTCGTTGCCAATGGCAAAGTTGATCAGGGAGCGCTGCGTCTGGGCGCCCCAGTAGGCTTCATCCGGGACTTCAACCTGGCCAAGGCTGTCGGTTTCGATACGGCTCATCGGGTCAAACTCCTGTAGGTCTGAATGCGCAGTTTAGGCCCTGAAGGGCGACGCGGGTTCCCTCAATCATTTTTCGATCGTTTCGGCCCGTCAATCGGACGCGTAGAGCAATGGGGTTGAGGCTCGGCGTTTATTAGGCGCAGAATGATCGCCCTTGGGGTTTTACCTCGCCTGTAGAAAAGGAAACTCGATGACCCGTCTTCGTGCCATCTGTACCGCAGTTGCTCTGGTGTGTGCCAGCAGTCCTGTTTTTGCCGATACCGCCAGCCACAACGCCAGTGCCGAAGAGTTCCTGACCCTGGCGCACGCCGACAAACTGGGTACCCCGGTGTACATGCAAGTGCAGCAGATGTTTGCCCAGCGCTTTGAACAGACCAAGGCTCCCGAGTCGAAAAAAGCCACCCTCGAAACCTACCAGGCCAAGGCCAACGCCGCGCTGGATCAGGCCATCGGCTGGAAGAAGCTCAAGCCGGACATGGTCAAGCTTTACACCTCCAACTTCAGCGAGCCGGAGCTCAAGGAACTGGTGTCCTTCTACCGTTCGCCCCTGGGCAAGAAAGTCCTGGAAAAAATGCCCCAGCTGACCCAGCAATCGGCCCAGTTGACCCAGGCCAAGCTGGAAAGCGCGGTGCCGGTGGTCAACAAGCTGCTGGCGGACATGACCGCCGAGCTTGAGCCCAAAGCCGCCCCTGCCAAGAAAAAGCCGTAAGCGGAGCCCGGTATGAGCATGCAACAACGCATCGAATCGACGCTCGGGCTGTTGCAGCCCGAGCACCTGCAAGTGCTGGATGAAAGCCACATGCACAGCCGTGGGTTACAGACCCACTTCAAGGCCGTGGTGGTCAGCCACCAGTTCGAGGGGCTCAATCGCGTCAAGCGTCATCAGAAGGTCTACGGCACGCTGGGCGAGCTGATGGGTGAGTTCCATGCGTTGGCGCTGCACACCTATACCCCCGAGGAATGGGCGCAGATCGATACAGCCCCGGCTTCGCCGACTTGTGCCGGTGGCAGCAAGCACTGATCTGCAGAGAATGACTGCTGTTGTGGCTGTTGTCGCTGCACTCCTGCAACCCCTCTGTTTTTTGTTAGAATCCGCAACGCGCCTCACGGGGCGCGTTTTTTTTCGCATCCGGTTCACCCTTTGCGAGGGTAGCCACCTGGAGAAATACCCATGACACCATCCATTGTCGTGGCGGCACTGTATAAGTTCGTCACCCTTGAAGATTACGTCGAGCTGCGTGAGCCATTGCTCAAGGCCATGCTCGACAACGGCATCAAAGGCACGCTGCTGATCGCCGAAGAAGGCATCAACGGCACCGTTTCCGGCACTCGCGAAGGCATCGACGGATTGCTGGCCTGGCTCAAGAACGACCCGCGCATGATCGACATCGACCACAAGGAGTCGTACTGCGATGAGCAGCCGTTCTATCGCACCAAGGTCAAGCTCAAGAAGGAAATCGTCACCCTCGGCGTCGAAGGCGTGGATCCCAACAAACAGGTTGGCACTTATGTCGAACCGCAGGACTGGAACGCACTGATCAGCGATCCGGAAGTCTTGCTGATCGACACGCGCAACGACTACGAAGTGTCCATCGGCACCTTTGAAGGCGCGATCGACCCCAAGACCACCAGCTTTCGCGAGTTCCCCGAGTACATCAAAGCCAACTTCGACCCGGCCAGGCACAAGAAAGTCGCGATGTTCTGCACCGGTGGCATTCGCTGCGAAAAAGCTTCCAGCTACATGCTCGGCCAGGGTTTCGACGAGGTCTATCACCTCAAGGGTGGCATCCTGAAGTACCTTGAAGAGGTGCCTCAGGAAGAAACCAAATGGCGCGGCGACTGCTTCGTGTTCGATAACCGCGTGACCGTCCGCCATGACCTTAGCGAAGGCGACTACGATCAGTGCCATGCCTGTCGTACACCGGTGAGCGTAGAAGACCGCGCTTCGGAGCACTACGTGCCAGGCATCAGTTGCCCGCATTGCTGGGACAAGCTGAGCGAGAAGACCCGGCGCAGCGCCATCGACCGGCAAAAGCAGATCGAACTGGCCAAGGCCCGCAACATGCCGCATCCGATCGGCTACAACTATAAGCAATCACCTTCCGAGGCTTGAACCATGGCGCCACGCCTGCTCTATGTGATGGACCCGATGTGTTCCTGGTGCTGGGGTTTTGCGCCGGTTGCCGAGGCACTGGTCGAGCAGGCGCAGGCCGCCGGGGTAGAACTGCACCTGGTGGTGGGCGGTTTGCGCACCGGCAGCGGTTCGGCCCTGGAGCCGACCACCCGACGCTACATCCTCGAGCATTGGCAGGCCGTCACCCAGGCCACCGGCCAGACGTTCAAGCTTGAAGGGGCGCTGCCGGACGGTTTTGTCTATGACACCGAACCGGCCTGCCGGGCACTGGTGACGGCCCGTGGCCTGGCGCCGGACCTGGCCTGGAAGCTGTTGAAGCTGATCCAGCAGGCGTTTTATGTCGAGGGTCGTGATGTGACCCACGCCAGCGTCCTGGTGGAACTGGCCGAACAGGCTGGACTGCCACGCATCGAGTTCGCCGCAGCCTTTGACCGCGCCGAGCAACATGCGGCCACTGCCGCGGATTTCACCTGGGTGCAGGATCTTGGCATCGCGGGTTTTCCTACGCTGCTGGCCGAGCGTGACGGTCAATTGGCCTTGCTTACCAACGGCTACCAGCCCCTGAGCCAGTTGTCTCCACTGTTGGGCCGCTGGCTGGAGCGCGCGGCCTGTGCCTGACCGGGCGGATGACGCATCCCCTGGGCAGCGCGTCGACCGCTTGAGCTGGGCAGAAATCCGCCGTCTGGCCCTTAAACACAAGAAAGCCCTGTGGATCGCCAACGGCGTGGCCGTGCTGGCGACGCTGTGCAGCGTACCGATCCCGCTGCTGCTGCCGCTTTTAGTGGACGAAGTGCTGCTGGGCCAGGGCGACGCGGCGTTGAAGGTCATGAACCATGCATTGCCCAGCGGCTGGCAAAGCGCGGCCGGTTATATTGGCCTGATGTTGGTGGTGACCCTGGTCCTGCGATGCGGCGCTTTGCTGTTCAACGTGCTGCAGGCGCGATTGTTCGCCAGGCTGGCCAAGGACATCGTCTATCGCATTCGCGTCCGATTGATCGAACGGCTCAAACGTATTTCCCTGGGCGAGTACGAAAGCCTGGGCAGCGGTACCGTGACCACACACCTGGTCACCGACCTGGACACCCTGGACAAATTCGTCGGCGAAACCCTCAGTCGTTTCCTGGTGGCGATGCTGACACTGGTGGGCACTGCCGGCATTCTGGTGTGGATGCACTGGCAACTGGCGCTGCTGATCCTGTTGTTCAACCCGTTGGTGATCTACGCCACGGTCCAGTTGGGCAAACGGGTCAAGCACCTCAAGAAGCTGGAGAATGACAGCACCTCGCGCTTCACCCAGGCCCTGACCGAAACCCTGGATGCCATCCAGGAGGTGCGTGCCGGTAACCGCCAGGGTTATTTCCTGGGTCGATTGGGGACACGGGCCAGGGAGGTCCGTGATTACGCAGTGAGTTCACAGTGGAAAACCGATGCCTCGAACCGCGCCAGCGGTTTGCTGTTTCAGTTTGGTATCGATATTTTCCGCGCAGCGGCGATGCTCACCGTACTGTTCTCCGACCTCTCCATCGGCCAGATGCTGGCGGTGTTCAGCTACCTGTGGTTCATGATCGGACCGGTGGAGCAACTGCTCAATCTGCAGTACGCGTTTTATGCCGCCGGGGGCGCATTGTCGCGGATCAACGAGTTGTTGGCCCGTGCCGACGAACCGCAATACACCGGCAGTGTTAACCCGTTCCAGGGGCGTGCCACCGTGGGTATCGAAGTTCAGGGGCTGAGTTTCGGCTACGGCGACGAACTGGTGCTGAACCAGATGAACCTGTCGATTGCCCCCGGTGAGAAAGTCGCGATTGTCGGGGCCAGCGGGGGTGGCAAAAGTACCTTGGTCCAGTTGCTGTTGGGGCTGTACACGCCGCTGGCCGGGACTATCCGTTTCGGTGGTTCGACTCAGCAGGAAATCGGCCTGGAAACCGTGCGCGACAATGTTGCCGTGGTCCTGCAGCATCCCGCGCTGTTCAACGACACGGTACGGGCCAACCTGACCATGGGCCGCGAGCGCACGGATGAGGCCTGCTGGCAGGCACTGGAAATCGCCCAACTGCACCAGACGATCATAAGTTTGCCCAACGGTCTGGACAGCATCGTCGGCCGTTCCGGCGTGCGTCTGTCCGGCGGCCAGCGCCAGCGCCTGGCCATTGCCCGGATGGTGCTGGCCGAGCCCAAGGTGGTGATCCTCGACGAGGCGACGTCGGCGCTGGACGCCGCCACCGAGTACAACCTGCACCAGGCGCTCGCGCGGTTCTTGAGCAACCGGACCACCTTGATCATCGCGCACCGGTTGTCGGCCGTGAAGCAGGCCGACCGGGTGCTGGTGTTCGACGGCGGACAAATCGCCGAGGATGGTGACCATCAGCAACTGATTGCGGACGGTGGTTTATACGCCAAGCTCTACGGGCATCTGCAGCAGCATTGATCGCCAGGGATCAATCGGATTCGGTTGAAGAGCTCATTTCAGTTGCCGGACGCTTACGGCGCTGTCCCCAGATAACGTTCAACGCAGCGGCTCCGCGCTCATGACCGAACTCCTTCATGACAATCGCGCAGGATTCGCAAGGAGGCAGGGTGGTGGCAAGCGTGATCGACTTGATGTCTTCAGGGTTTGGATACTTTTCGCTGATGTAGGCAATCAGTTTGCTTTCGCTGTCCGCAGAGGTCACTCGACTGAGCCTGTCCGAGGTGCCCGGAGCATCCATCAGATGGGGGATAGCGAGCAATTTTCCATCGGCGCTCAGAGTGAGGGAGGCAGGGTCAATCGCGTTCCTGATGCCATCAACATTGAAGTAAGTGGCCTCTTTGACGTTGACTTGCGTATAGCCACTGTGGGATTTGAACAGCGGCAGGTGCCGGGTGTAGTCCTCGATTCCGGAAACACTGACATATATTTCGTTGTTTCCGGATGCCGTGATGACGTGGGCAAAAGCTATGTTCTTTTGATTTTTAGTCGGAAGGGTTTTTTGCAGTTCTCGCATGGCGTCATTGATGGTCACCGCTCGGGTGGTGGATTGAGACGGGCCGGCAATGGCCGGCGATGTAAAAAGCGCGTTGAAGATGCTTGCGGTTGATTTTTGTATGGCTTCGGGCGCTTGCGTGGTGGGTTGCCACACGGCTGCTCCGTTAGGCAAATCAGAGACAATCATTCTGGTGCGACGATCGAATAACACCGCCTCGGCGGGGTAGGTACTGACTTTCAACCACTTCATATTGGAGGGTGGATGGCTCGGTGCGCCAATGGGTATCGAAATTTCATCGATCTTGTCCAGTGCCCGTTCGACCTGGTCTCTGCCGTAGATTCGCGCGGCGTTGTTGGCGTTCAACGAACCGATATAAACCCGTTGCAGCTCTTCTCCCAAAGAGCCGGGCGTCATGTCGCTTGGGCCAAGCCTTTTCAGGCTCAGAGCAGACTCGACACTCTCAGTGGAGAGCAATCTGGTCATGTAATAATCATCCGTGTTCAAGCGGGTGAATATGTACGTGAACTGCTCATCGATCGAGGGAATGATGAGCGCGCCGGTTTGATGGATATCGTCAATTTTTTCTGCCGAACCGGTTACTTTGATGCCACCGTACAGACCGGTTTGAAATTCCAGGGTCGCCGTAATGGTTTCTCTGGGGATGGGGATTCTGCTGGAGAGACCGATCCATTGCGGTTTGCCTTTGTAGGTGTTGAGCTTGCCGTCCTTGAGTTCATAGATTTTCCCTTCGAAGGCGAGCAGGGCGCGATCGTTGGGATGCTTGGGCGTGGAGGGATAGAACGTTGCGTCACCAAACCAGGGCGCCCAGCTTAACTCAGTGCTGAACTCGCCCGCGGGTGGGCGCTCGGCAGGTTTGTCTTGCACTACATACCTGGTTTTGCACGCCTCATCCGGCGCACGACGAACACGGCACGCCAGTTTCCTGAAGGGTGGATTGTCATCCCGGTGGCTGATGCGACGCAGGGTTCCGGCCTTCAAACGATAGGGCACGCCATCCACATAGAAGAGGCGGCTGCCATCGGCTTCAAGCACTTCTAGTACCCGGGCATTTTCCGGTAACTCAACGAGGGTCTCGGTGTCGGTTTGCGCCCGTGTGTTGAAGTGGGAGCGGCCCGGTGACACGTCAGCACCCAGCCCAGGGCCGTAAGGCCTGGACGATAAAGGGTCAATCAAACGGTAATCGGCGCTGCCTGTGGCTGTGGTGTTGCGCACAGGAACATCGTCAACTCCGCGCACAGTGCTCAACTGGTCATTCATTGTCAGTGGACGCCAGCGGCCCGGGTCCGTGGCTTGGGCCATGCCTTGGACGAAATCGTATTGGCCGGCGCGCCCGGACAACGTCTTGAGACTCAGATAGCCCTTTTTACTGAACCTGTACACGCTCTGGCTGCCTGCCCGTAGCAAGGACGCAATGCCGTCGAGCGGGTTCAGGGTGGCGTTGAGCAAACTACCTGTCAGCGTTGCAAAGGCAGGCAGTGCTTTGCCAATGCTCAACTTGCCCGCGGCGCTGACCAACTTCAGCGAGCCTGACGCAAACTTGCCCATGGGCCGGGCGAATGCAACAAAATCTGTGAACAGGCCAAAGGCTCCACTCACCAGGCGATCACGGTCCCCCGAAGCCAAGTCTTCGATACTGCCCCAGAAGGGCACAAACATTTTGAGGATTTCCAGGTTTTTTTCACGCCTGGCCTTTTGACGGTCGAATTCGGTTTCGCCATAACAACTGTCGTAGAGCTGTTTTTCGTCAACGAAAAGCAGCTTCTCGCAAATGTACCGGGCCAGGTCCAGGGTGACTTTCGACTCCAATGTCCGCGGTAGAGTGTGGTTGGCGTCGCTATTGTTCGATTCGCCGAACGTGCCGCCAAGTGGGTCCAGGATGGCTTGGCATTCTTTGTGAGCGCCGGGGAGGGTGCCTTTTACGTGGGCATCCCAATCGAACGGAAGGGTTTTATGGCGAAGAACATCCACACTCACTGCCGAGCCGCGGCTGATTCTCCACTTTTCGATTTTGCGCTCTGCGCCAATATGATGTGGCTGAATATCCGGTCGTGGGCGGATCACCCCAGCCCGCGGGAGCAGTTCGTAGTACGAGGTTTTGCGCTGGCTCGTCGTTTCCAGAATGAAGCCATTACGCGCGCGCAGGGGCAGCGTCTTATCTTCGGATTCATTGTTTGCTTCAATGTCGGTGGTTTCTTTTCTGAGGGTGTAGACCTTTGTCACGCCGTACTCCAGGGCTTGG
>NZ_WUUD01000013.1:354243-376511 GCF_009831705.1 Pseudomonas sp. PICF6
ATCAGCCAGGGGTAGGGATGCGAGCAGGTGGGTGATCAACGTGCGATAGGAACTTCTGATGAAGCTGAGGTAGATGTCGAAATGGGTTTTGAACGTTTGCTCGATATCGGGGAGCTTCCTGTCCTGCTGGGCAATAGCGCTAAAGCCGGGCCCGGCAAAGTTAGTCTGTAGGGTCGTATCGTGGTCGATCTTGAACCAGACATCGGTGATGACTTTTCCATCGGGCCGGGTGACGAACCATTTATGCTCAGTGAGTTGGCCGGCTGCATACACATCCGTGAATGTGTAGGTTTGGGGGGCGAGTCTTGCGATGGGGCCGCTGAGCCGAGTCACGGGGGCGGCATAAGTGCTGGCCTCCTTCACCAGCTTCCTGCCATCCGTCACGAACCGGCCGTCTGCGAAGAGCTTCGCCATTTTAAGCCTGGCGATGTTCAACCTCTCGGGGGGGCGGCTATCCAGCCAGTTGACCGCCCGGGTCAAGCTATCGATGGTGAAGTCGAGCTTTTCTGCAGCAGTCTGTATGTCCTGCAGGGTGTAGTGCTCGTCGGCCTTATGGGCAACCAGGCCGTTTGTCACGGCCCATTCCAGCATGGGTTTCAATCTGGTCAGGGTGACGAGTTTCAGGTCATCAGCCGTGGCTTCACTGGCGTATTGGCCAGGGAAGTCGACCAGTTGCTGGAAACTCAGTCTTTGCAGCAACGTCGGGTCGATCGCGTCAGCAAGACCCACACCATGAGCAAAATTTACCCAGACGGTGGAGCTTCGGTAAGGCAGTTGCGACGGTATATCGTGAATCTGGAAGTGCGGCGGGAACAAGGATTGATAAAGACGCGCGAGCAGAATGGATTCGTTCACTGACGCGGCGCGTTTTGAAGACAGCAGATGCGCCTCGAACTCGGCCCGAATCTGCCCATAGCTTTTCCCCCAGTTGGACGAACGTTGCCACGGGTAACCGGCGATACTGTCCGGGCTCTCGTTTTGCTCCTTTTCAAGCCAAAGACGAATGGCGTGGGCGAGCAGCTTGGTGCATATCCCTGCAGCCGTGTCCTCACCGGGTCTGCCGCCAAACCAGCCCAGCACTTGCAATAACCTGGTTGCCAGTTTCCGGGCGTTCGTCGATTGCAGAATAGCCTCCAGATACGCCGAAGGCTTCGCCCGGATTTGCGTCGTCGTCAATGTGTCGATATCCGAAGCGCCCAGGTAGGCCAGCAATGGGGTGTGCGGCGTAGGCAGGAATTGACGCACTGTGTCAGTGATCAGGTTCTCAGTGTGGGGGCTCAGGGCGTCGATGTTTATTCCATGTCCAAGCCCCAGCGTGTGGTGAGCGCGTTTCTCTTCCAGCGCATTCATCGTGGCGTTGCGTTGCTCGGTGTTTTGCCGATTGCATGGGGTAATACCGTAAAACCAGGTCATTCGTGCAAATGTTACTTGGCCGTCGAAACGAATTTGCCCGCCTAATAGTCGAGCAGTTTTTTCAATCTTTGCACGCAGCCCGTTCCAAGAGGGGTCGTTGTTCAGTGGAATCTGAATGGTGGTTTCTCTGTTCCTTGACAGTGTCTCGTAGAGGGCTTTGCCGTCTTTTAAAGTGACGATCAAGTGGTAATGAGGGGCGCTTAGCGTTTTGCACAGCGCCTGATAGTTTTTATCCTGGATGAGCGTGTGCAGTGCTCGTTGTCCGGTTTCATTTTCCAACGCCATGGGTGAACAAAGCCTGGGCTTGACCAGGCTGTCGGCCAACGTCTGCAGCGGTATCTGATGGTTTCGAACGAGCGATAGCATGGCCTCGTAATCGCCCAGCAAACCCTGATGTTTCTCGGCATAAGAGGGTGTCGGGCTCAGACTTGTTGAAAGGCCGGGGGCGGCGGTAGATTGCATATGGAGGTTTCCTGGTGATTAACGAACGTTTCTCTACGCGCCTCGATAAAGTGCAAGGTCTAGAGAAATTCCGTATCAAAACAGTCCAGGCAAACCCGGGGTGGTAGATATGTATGGGGTGCAGGAAAGTTGTAACGGCGTTTGGCAATTACCAGGGCTTTATCACCGCTGTTGTCTCAGGCACCCAGGGGCATGGGGTGTCAAATAGTGTCCGGCCTCTTGCGGGGAGCTGCTACGCCTCCTAGTCTTGCGGGAATGAGCGGTCTGAATGCTGATCGCCTACGCCTATGCAAGGGATCTCATGACTCAAGCGCGGACTCTCGGAACCCCCCGGTTGTTGGGCATCGTCTGGCCTTTTATCGCCGTCGTCCTGTTTCAGGCATTGTTGGGGGGGGTCAGTCTTTACGTGTTGTCTGCGGTGCGCGGCTACGTGGCGGGAGAAAGCCTTTGGTCCAAGGGTCAGAAAGACGCGATTTATTACCTCAATCTTTATGCCGACAGTCGCGACGAAACAATCTTTCAAAAGTACCAGCGGGCCATCGCCGTACCTGAGGGCGGGCATGAGCTGCGGGTGGCCTTGGACCGTCAGCCGCCGGATCTGGAGGCTGCACGGGCGGGAATCCTCAAGGGCGGCAACCACCCGGACGACGTGTCCAGTCTGATCTGGCTCTACCTGAATTTTCGACACTTCAGTTACCTGGAAGAGGCTATCGATCTCTGGACGGTGGGCGACGGCTACCTGATTGAACTGGATGACGTCGCCCGCCAGATGCACAGCCGGATTACCGCAGGTCAGGCTTCTGAGGCAGATATTCGCGGCTGGAAGGCGAAAATCTTTGCCATCAACGATTCCGTCACCCCGGCAGCCAAAGCTTTCAGCGATGCGCTGGGGGAGGGGTCGCGCTTCATCCTGCGCCTGTTGCTGGTGACCAACTTCGCCACCGCACTGGGGTTGATCGTGCTGGCTCTGTTGCGCACGCATAAACTGCTGGCCCAGCGGCAGGTCTTCGCCAATGCCCTGCAACTGGAAAAGGAGCGGGCGCAGATCACCTTGCAGTCCATTGGCGATGGCGTGATCACCACCGATGTGGAAGGGGCAATTGCCTACATGAATCCCGCCGCCGAAGCGATGACTCACTGGAAGGCCGAGCACGCCACGGGACTGCCTCTGGCCGCCCTGTTCAATTTGCTCGATGACAACGCCCAGAGTGAAGGCCTGACCCTGATCGAACATATTCTCAGCGGCCGGCTCGGTGGCGGCAGCGAGCATTCCAAACTGATCCAGCGCCTGGATGGCAGCACTGTGTCCGTCACGCTCGTAGGCGCGCCGATCCGCCATGCCGGCAAGGTCAGCGGAGCGGTGCTGGTGTTGCACGACATGACCCAGGAACGCCAATACATCGCCAACCTGTCGTGGCAAGCCACCCATGATGCGCTGACCGGCCTGGCCAATCGCCGGGAATTTGAATATCGCCTTGAGCAAGCCCTGCACAATCTGACGCGCCAGGTGGGGCGCCATGCATTGATGTTCCTCGACCTGGACCAATTCAAGCTGGTCAATGACACCTGTGGCCATGCGGCGGGTGACGAACTGTTGCGGCATATATGCGCACTGCTGCAATCGGGGCTGCGGGAAAACGACACCCTGGCCCGACTGGGGGGCGATGAGTTCGGTATCTTGCTGGAGAACTGCTCGCCGGAGGCCGCGGAAAAGATCGCCGAAGGGCTGCGCCAGACCGTACAGAACCTGCATTTTGTCTGGAAGGGCCGGCCATTCGTGACCACCGTGAGCATCGGTCTGGTGCATATCGCTCAAAGCCCGACGACGCTGGAGGCGTCCCTGCGTGCCGCCGATATGGCCTGTTACATGGCCAAGGAAAAGGGCCGCAACCGCGTCCAGGTCTATCACGCCGACGACTCGGAGCTGTCCCTGCGCTTTGGCGAGATGGCTTGGGTCCAGCGCTTGCACATGGCCCTGGAGGAGAATCGCTTCTGTCTTTATGCCCAGGAAATCGCCGCGCTGGGTCCGGGCGACCATGGCGGCGGGCATATCGAGATCCTGTTGCGCCTGCATGATGAAGCCGGAAGGATGATTCTGCCGGACAGTTTCATTCCCGCGGCAGAACGCTATGGTTTGATGACTTCCCTGGATCGCTGGGTGGTGGAAAACGTCTTCAAGATCATCCGCCAGTGCCTGAACGATTCGCGACAGGGACCGATGGCCATGTGTGCGATTAATCTGTCAGGCACAACTATCGGAGATCAGGCATTCCTTGATTTCCTGCGTAAACAGTTCGCGGCCTACTCGATTCCACCAGAAATGATTTGTTTTGAAATAACCGAGACCAGTGCTATTTCGAATTTGGGCAGCGCCATCCGCTTTATCAATGAACTCAAGAGCTTGGGTTGTTACTTTTCGCTCGATGACTTTTGTGCCGGAATGTCTTCATTCGCTTACCTGAAACATTTACCTGTAGACTTCCTGAAGATCGACGGGAGTTTCGTAAAGGATATGCTGGACGACCCGATTAACCGTGCAATGGTCGAGGTGATCAATCACATCGGCCACGTCATGGGTAAGCGCACGATTGCCGAGTTTGTTGAAACTACCCAGATCGAGCAGGCGTTGCTGGAGATTGGGGTGGACTACGCTCAAGGGTATGTGATTGAACGCCCGCAGTTGTTTACCTGTGATACGTTGCAATGCAGGCCGGCCCGGCCGCAGCCGATGTTATTCAAGGCCCCCGGCACGTTCCGCTGAACCTCTTGTTGATCCGGAAAAAATCACAATCAAAAGGAGCCCGACAGTGATCGACACATTCAACCGAACAGGCCCGCTCATGGACGCCACAAGCTATCCGAAATGGGCACAACAGCTCATTACCGATTGCAGCGAGAGCAAGCGCCGGGTTGTCGAACACGAGCTGTATCAACGCATGCGCGATAACAAGCTCAGTGCCAAGACCATGCGCCACTACCTTATTGGTGGTTGGCCGGTCGTTGAACAGTTCGCCTTATACATGGCACAGAACCTCACCAAGACACGCTTTGCCCGCCATCCCGGCGAGGACATGGCGCGTCGCTGGCTGATGCGCAACATTCGTGTCGAACTCAACCATGCCGATTACTGGGTCAACTGGAGCGCCGCCCATGGCGTGACCCTGGAAGATCTGCAAGCGCAGCAAGTGCCACCCGAACTCCATGCGCTGAGCCACTGGTGCTGGCATACGAGTTCTTCGGACTCGCTGATCGTGGCCATCGCCGCGACCAACTATGCCATCGAGGGGGCAACCGGGGAGTGGTCGGCACTGGTGTGTTCCAGCGGTATCTACGCGGCGGCTTTCGCCGAGGAAGACCGCAAGCGAGCCATGAAGTGGCTGAAGATGCACGCCCAGTACGATGATGCCCATCCCTGGGAAGCCCTGGAAATCATCTGCACCCTGGCGGGCATGAACCCGAGCAAGGCCTTGCAGATCGAACTGCGCCAGGCTGTCTGCAAGAGCTACGACTACATGTACCTCTTCCTGGAGCGCTGCATGCAACTGGAGCAATCGGAATCGGTGGGGAAAACCTCATCGCCCCGTGAGCGCCTGGCGTTGGCCGGGAGCTGATACCCGATAGCCAACCCAGGTGGGAGCGAGCGTGCTCGCGAAGGGGTCAGGACAGTCAACGGGGAGGTTGATTGCCTGATCGCCATCGCGAGCACGCTCGCTCCCACATTTTTCGACGGTGTTCACAGAATCTGTCATTGCTGGTTTTCAACCCGCCATCGCCAGCCGGTTGCGGCCCTCGCGCTTGGCCACGTACAACGCGTTGTCGGCCCTGCGCAGCAGGCTTTCGACTGACTCACCCGGCAGCAACGTCGCGCAACCCAGGCTGACCGTCAGTTCGATTCTGGTGCCTGCGGCAAAATAATCCTGCGCCTGGGCGGCATGACGCAGTCGTTCTCCGACCAAGGCCGCGGCGTCCCGGCTGGTGTTCGAGAGCAGAATCAGGAATTCTTCGCCGCCGAACCTGAACACCATGTCCACATTGCGCAGCTGATTCTTGATGGCCTCGGCTACGCCCTTCAACACCTCATCGCCGATACCGTGCCCATGACTGTCGTTGACGCGCTTGAAATGATCGATGTCCAGCATCAACAGTGACAGCGGTTGCAAATGACGCTTGGCCATATCAATTTCACGGATCAGCGTCTGGTCCATGGCGATGCGGTTGCCGGTGCCGGTCAGTGGGTCACGCAGGGCGCTTTGGGTCGCGGCGCGGTAGAGCAGAGCATTGCGCAACGGAAACAGCAGCGTCGACAACACAGACTCAAGGTCGGCTTGTTCGGTCTCGGTGAAGCGTTGATTGCGGCGAAACACCAGCTCGCCCAAGTACTCGCTTTCATGGCTGAGGTTGTAGGTGAGGGTGTGATGCCCGCGTTGCCCCAGCTCCAGGCGCAGATCGCTGGGGCTGTGGCGGTAGATCAGCGCGTCCAGCGGCACCAGCCGCTGAACCTCACGAAAAAACAGCCCCAGGATCCGTTGCGGCTCCAGGCTGGTCTGCAATTGCTGGCTCAGCTGCTGACGCAACTGCGAAAGATTGACAGAGCGTGCCACCAGCGGTGACGGCTGGCCAAAGCCCAGGCGCTGCAGTTTGGCGCTGTCGAAATCAATCGCGTTGATCTGGGTTGGCGTTTTCATATGGCGTGAGCCCCTAAGCAAATCTGTCCTGACAGGTTGGGTGAGGCGGCTTTGGGCGGCGCGTCGTACTGGTCCTTCAGTCCCGTAGGACATCTGATTTGAGTTTAGTCCGCTTTACCTGGCAGGCATAAGTCTCATCTCAACATCCATTACCCGCCGAACATGGCGTGTTTGAGGATCTTTAGAGCGAAAGTCGTGCCATTCGGTTCAGTAGAATAAAAACCGATTGTAAATCAATGTATTGACTACAAACGGCGAGCGCGTCGTCGGCATGGGGCGACATGGACTTGGCGGTTCGCCTGGCTACGTATCGGGCGCAGGGACGTCGCGACGGTAAACCGACGCGACGCGAAGGTGAACAATTATTGGGCGTTGAACGCCTGACCGTTGACGCCTGTGCTATCCGGCCCCATGAGGTACAGGTAGACCGGCATGATTTCTTCAGGCGTAGGGTTGTTGAGCGGGTTTTCCCCCGGATAGGCCTGGGCGCGCATGCTGGTGCGGGTGGCGCCGGGGTTGATGCTGTTGGCGCGCATGGGTGCGACGGTCTCGACTTCGTCGGCCAGGGTTTGCATCAGCCCCTCGGTGGCAAACTTGGAGACACCATAAGCCCCCCAGTAAGCCCGTCCCTTACGCCCGACGCTGCTGGAGGTGAACACCACGGACGCGTCCTTGGACAGCTTGAGCAGCGGCAGCAAGGTGCTGGTGAGCATGAACATGGCGTTGACGTTCACCTGCATCACCCGCATGAAGTTCTCGCCGGACAACTGCTCCAGCGGCGTACGCGGGCCGATGATCGAGGCGTTGTGCAGCAGGCCGTCCAGATGGCCGAATTCGGTTTCAATCATCGCCGCCAGTTCATCGTACTGATGGGGCAGGGCGGTTTCGAGGTTGAACGGGATTACCACCGGCTGTGGATGCCCGGCCGCTTCGATTTCATCGTAGACCTGGGTCAGGTTGGCTTCGGTCTTGCCCAGCAGCAATACAGTAGCGCCGTGGGCGGCATAGGCCTTGGCGGCTGCGGCGCCGATGCCGCGACCAGCGCCGGTGACCAGGATGACCCGGCCATTGAGCAGGTCGGGGCGGGCGGAATACTCAAACATAAAAAAACCTCACGAAACAGAACAAATGCGTGGTGATGCGCACGTGTGGCGAAGGGATTGATCTGTGGCGAGGGGATTTATCCCC
Organism: Pseudomonas sp. PICF6; assembly: GCF_009831705.1. Taxonomy (NCBI): domain Bacteria; kingdom Pseudomonadati; phylum Pseudomonadota; class Gammaproteobacteria; order Pseudomonadales; family Pseudomonadaceae; genus Pseudomonas; species Pseudomonas sp. PICF6. The sequence goes on from NZ_WUUD01000013.1 coordinate 361,992, forward strand.
GCTGGGCTGCGAAGCAGCCCCAAGTTTTTGCAGCTTGGCCTGATGCTGTAGGAGAGGCGCTTCGCGCCTCAGCGGGGATAAATCCCCTCGCCACAAAAGCATCGACAACAGTGAGTACGGTCAGCTCAGCAACTGCACAACGCGTTATCCAGCACTTCACGCAGCGCCGAGGGGTGATCGATCACCACATCCGCGCCCCAATGGTTCGGGTTGTCGTCCGGGTGAATGTAGCCGTAGGTCACCGCGCAGGTCCTGGTACCGGCGCTGCGGCCAGACTCGATGTCCCGCAGGTCGTCGCCCACGAACAATACGCTGGCCGGATCCAGGTCGAGCATCTTGCACGCCAGAGTCAGCGGTTCGGGGTCCGGCTTGCTGTTCTTTACATGGTCGGGGCAGATCAGCACTTTCGAGCGTTCGGCCAGACCTAGCTCCTGCATGATCGGCTCGGCAAAGCGCACCGGTTTGTTGGTGACTACCCCCCAGATCAGGTTGGCGGCCTCAATGTCGGCCAGCACCTGGGCCATGCCGTCAAACAGGTGGCTGTGCACCGCGCAGCCCTTGAGGTAGCGGTCGAGGAATTCCTGGCGCAGTTCCTCGAAACCCGGCGACTCCGGGTCCATGGAGAAGGTCACCGCGACCATCGCCCGGGCGCCGCCGGAAATTTCGTCGCGAATATGCTGCGTGTTCATCGGTGGCAGGCCACGGTCGGCACGCATGGCCTGGCAGATGGCGATGAAGTCCGGCGCGGTGTCGAGCAGCGTGCCGTCCATGTCGAAGAGAACCGCTTTGAGACGCATCGACTTACTCCTCGCGCAAGGTCTGGATCATGTAGTTGACATCAACGTCGGCGGCCAGCTTGTAGTGCTTGGTCAGCGGGTTGTACGTCAGGCCGATGATGTCCTTGACGGTCAGCCCGGCCATGCGGCTCCAGGCCCCCAGCTCCGAAGGCCGGATGAATTTCTTGAAGTCGTGAGTGCCACGTGGCAACAGCTTCATGATGTATTCGGCGCCGATGATGGCGAACAGGTAGGCCTTCGGATTGCGGTTGATGGTGGAGAAGAACACCTGGCCACCGGGCTTGACCATGCGAAAGCACGCGCGGATGACCGATGATGGATCCGGTACGTGTTCAAGCATTTCCAGGCAAGTGACCACATCGAACTGCTCGGGCATTTCCTCGGCCAGGGCTTCGGCGGTGGTCTGCCGGTATTCCACGCTGACGCCGGATTCCAGTTGATGCAGTTGCGCAACCGCCAGCGGTGCTTCGCCCATGTCGATGCCCATCACCGTCGCTCCGCGCTGGGCCATGGCTTCGCTGAGGATGCCGCCGCCGCAGCCGACATCGAGCACCTTCTTGCCAGCCAGGCTGACTCGCTCGTCAATCCAGTTGACCCGCAGCGGGTTGATATCGTGCAGCGGTTTGAATTCGCTTTCACGGTCCCACCAGCGATGGGCCAGGGCTTCGAATTTGGCGATTTCAGCGTGGTCGACGTTGCTCATGTGCAGATCCTCGAAAAACTTGAAAAATCGTAGGGCCCGAGCCGTGGCTCAAGGGGCCTGGTTATTCGTTGTGGCCGCTGATGCGACGACCCCATGCCTGTGCCGTGGCACTGAGCTGCGATTCGTCCAGGCGGGTCAGGCGGCCGTCCTCAAGCAAGGGCTTGCCGGCCACCCACAGATGTTTCACGCAGTCGCGACCGGTGGCGTAGATCAGTTGCGACACCGGGTCATAGACCGGCTGCTGGGCCAGTCCCGACAAGTCAAAGGCCACCAGGTCGGCGGCCTTGCCGACTTCCAGCGAGCCGACCGTCGCTTCGATGCCCAGCGCCCGGGCGCCATTGAGCGTGGCCATGCGCAACGCCCGGTGGGCGTCCAGGGCCGTGGCCGAACCGGCGACGGCCTTGGCCAGCAATGCGGCGGTACGCGTCTCGCCCAACAGGTCCAGATCGTTGTTGCTCGCCGCCCCGTCAGTGCCGACCGCGACATTGACCCCGGCCTGCCACAAGCGCTCCACCGGGCAGAACCCGCTGGCCAGCTTCATGTTCGATTCCGGGCAGTGGATCACGCTACAGTTGCTTTCTACCAGCAACGCCTGGTCTTCATCGCTGACCTGAGTCATGTGCACCGCCTGAAAGCGTGGCCCCAGCAGGCCCAGGCGCCCCAGCCGGGCCATGGGGCGCTCACCGGTGTTATCCACAGCCTGCTGTACTTCGAAGGCGGTTTCGTGAACATGCATATGAATGGCCGCGTCCAGTTCTTCGGCGATCACCCGGATTTTTTCCAGGTTCTCGTCGCCGACGGTGTAGGGCGCATGGGGGCCGAATGCCACTTTGATCCGTGGATGATGCTTGAGGTCGCCAAACAATTCGATGCCCTGACGAATGGCATCGTCGGCGCTGGCGGCACCGGGGATCGGAAAATCGAGGATCGGAATGGCGATTTGTGCGCGGATACCGCTGTTGTGCACACGCTCGCTGGCAACCTTGGGGTAAAAATACATATCCGAGAAACACGTGATGCCGCCCTTGAGCTGCTCGGCGATCGCCAGGTCAGTGCCGTCGCGAACAAAATCTTCGTCGACCCATTTGCCCTCGGCCGGCCAGATGTGTTGTTCAAGCCAGGTCATCAAGGGCAGGTCGTCGGCCAGCCCGCGGAACAGGGTCATCGCCGCATGGCCGTGGGCGTTGATCAATCCGGGGCTCAGGAGCATGCCCGGCAGTTCGCGGACCTGGGCTGCGTCACACTTGAGGGCTTCTGCCCGTGGACCGATGAACACGATGCAGCCGTCGCGGATGCCCAGGCCATGATCCTTGAGCACGACACCGGCGGGTTCGACAGGCACCAACCAGGTCGGCAGCAGTAATAAGTCGAGCGCAACGGCAGGCTTGGGCATCGTGGAACGGTTCCATGGCGTATAAAGGATGGCGAAGTATACCCGAGCGTCTTCGCGGAGGGATCGCTATAATCGGCGGCTTTTGTTCATGAGTGCGGGGTGTGGGATGCGCGATCGACTGTTGGCTGCGGAGAAGGTGAAGGCCATCGATTGGCGTGATGGCGCCCTCTATCTGTTGGATCAGCGTATTTTGCCGTTCGAGGAAACCTGGATCGCCTATACCTCGGCGGCCGGCGTGGCCGAGGCCATTCGCTCGATGGTGGTGCGGGGCGCGCCGGCCATCGGCATCAGTGCGGCCTATGGCGTGGTGCTGGCAGCGCGGGCGCGGGTGGCCGAGGGCGGGGACTGGCAGGCGGCGCTGGAAGCTGATTTTGCCCTGCTGGCCAACTCGCGGCCGACAGCGGTGAACCTGTTTTGGGCGCTTGACCGGATGCGCGACCGGCTGGGGCGCTTGAAAGAGCATGCCGAACCGCTGGCTGCCCTTGAGGCCGAAGCCATCGCCATCCATGAAAGCGACCGCGAAGCCAACCTGACCATGGCTCAGTTGGGTGTCGACCTGATCCGCAAGCATCAGGGCAACGCCCAGGCCATCCTGACCCATTGCAATACCGGCGCCCTGGCCACCGGCGGCTTTGGCACGGCCCTTGGCGTGATCCGGGGGGCGTTCCTCGAGGGCATGGTCGAGCGCGTCTACGCCGACGAAACCCGTCCGTGGCTGCAAGGCTCGCGCCTCACCGCGTGGGAGTTGGCCAATGAAGGCATCCCGGTGACCCTCAATGCCGATTCCGCCGCCGCCCACATCATGAAGACCAAGGGCGTGACTTGGGTCATCGTCGGCGCCGACCGCATCACGGCCAATGGCGACGTGGCGAACAAGATCGGCACCTATCAACTGGCGGTCTGCGCCATGCACCATGGCGTGCGCTTCATGGTGGTGGCGCCGAGTTCGACCATCGACATGAACTTGGCCAGCGGCGAAGACATTCCGATTGAAGAGCGCGACGGGCGCGAACTGCTGGAGGTTGGCGGCAAGCGGGTCGGGGCGGAGGTGGATGCCTTCAACCCGGTGTTCGACGTCACCCCGGCGGACCTGATCGACGCCATTGTCACCGAGAAAGGCATCGTCGAGCGCCCGGATACGGCGAAGATGGCGCAGTTGATGTGTCGCAAGCGGTTGCACTGAAGGCTTTGAGTGGCGGGTCTGCCGCTATCGCGAGCGGGCTCGCTCCCACATTGGATCGGTGTTGTGGCCGGAATCTTCGGCATACACAGATCCCCCGTGGGAGCGAGCCCGCTCGCGATGAGGCCCTGAAAGTCAGCAAATGAGCCTGAATTGAACCTCAAATCTGCTTTCGGCAAGCCTCTAAGCCCCTCTCGTCCCATATCAGCCTGTCACCGGTCAACTAACTATGCTCCATGCGCATCAGGGGGATAGGTGCGTGGCGGCTCTTGTGATAACATCCGGCGGTTTCCAGGGCTGCCTCACGAGGTGGCCTTTACTGCGCAGATCCATGGCATAACTCGTTGATTTGTCGTAAGTCGCTGCATGGCACTTGTTCTGCAGCGGCGAGCTTCGTTCGTCCCATCTGGATGTGACGAGGTTTCACCAGAAAAAGGAATCAGGCTTCTCATGGGCGAACTGGCCAAAGAAATCCTCCCGGTCAATATCGAAGACGAGCTGAAACAGTCCTACCTCGACTACGCAATGAGCGTAATCGTCGGGCGGGCGCTGCCGGATGCGCGCGATGGCTTGAAGCCCGTGCACCGGCGCGTGCTGTTCGCGATGAGCGAGCTGGGCAACGACTTCAACAAGCCGTACAAGAAATCAGCCCGTGTCGTCGGTGACGTGATCGGTAAGTATCACCCCCACGGTGACACCGCCGTGTACGACACCATCGTCCGGATGGCCCAGCCATTCTCCCTGCGCTACTTGCTGGTAGACGGCCAGGGCAACTTCGGTTCCGTGGACGGCGACAACGCCGCGGCCATGCGATACACCGAAGTGCGCATGACCAAGCTGGCCCACGAACTGCTGGCCGACCTGCATAAGGAAACCGTGGACTGGGTGCCGAACTACGACGGCACCGAAATGATCCCGGCGGTCATGCCGACCCGTATCCCGAACCTGCTGGTCAACGGCTCCAGCGGTATCGCCGTGGGCATGGCGACCAACATCCCGCCGCACAACCTCGGTGAAGTCATCGACGGTTGCCTGGCCCTCATCGACAATCCCGAGCTGACGGTCGATGAGTTGATGCAGTACATCCCTGGTCCTGACTTCCCGACCGCTGCGATCATCAACGGTCGCGCCGGTATCATCGAAGCCTACCGCACCGGTCGCGGCCGCATTTACATGCGCGCCCGCTCGACCATCGAAGACATCGACAAGGTCGGTGGTCGCCAGCAGATCGTCATCACCGAACTCCCATACCAGCTGAACAAGGCCCGTCTGATCGAGAAGATCGCCGAGCTGGTGAAAGAGAAGAAGCTTGAAGGCATCACCGAGCTGCGGGACGAGTCCGACAAGGACGGCATGCGCGTCGTGATCGAACTGCGTCGCGGCGAAGTGCCCGAGGTGATCCTCAACAACCTCTATGCCCAGACCCAGCTGCAAGCGGTGTTCGGCATCAACATCGTGGCGCTGATCGACGGCCGTCCGAGGATCCTGAACCTCAAGGATCTGCTGGAAGCCTTCGTGCGTCACCGTCGCGAAGTGGTCACCCGCCGCACCGTGTTCGAGCTGCGCAAGGCCCGCGAGCGTGGTCATATCCTCGAAGGCCAGGCCGTTGCCCTGTCGAACATCGACCCGGTCATCGCTCTGATCAAGGCCTCGCCAACCCCGTCGGAAGCCAAGGAAGCGCTGATCAGCACGCCTTGGGAATCCACCGCGGTAGTGGCGATGGTCGAGCGTGCCGGCGCCGACTCGTGCCGTCCGGAAAACCTCGACCCGCAATACGGCCTGCGCGATGGCAAGTACTTCCTGTCCCCGGAACAGGCGCAAGCCATCCTGGAACTGCGCCTGCACCGCCTGACCGGCCTGGAACACGAGAAGCTGCTGGCTGAATACCAGGAAATCCTCAACCAGATCGGCGAGCTGATCCGCATCCTCAACAGCGCCACGCGCCTGATGGAAGTGATCCGCGAAGAATTGGAAGTGATCCGCGCCGAATACGGCGACGTGCGCCGCACCGAGATTCTCGATGCGCGCCTGGACCTGACCCTGGGTGACATGATCCCGGAAGAAGAGCGCGTGGTGACCATTTCCCACGGCGGCTACGCCAAGACCCAGCCGTTGGCCGCCTATCAGGCCCAGCGTCGCGGTGGTAAAGGCAAGTCGGCCACAGGCGTCAAGGACGAGGACTACATCGCTCACCTGCTGGTTGCCAACAGCCACACCACGCTGTTGCTGTTCTCCAGCAAGGGCAAGGTGTACTGGCTCAAGACCTACGAAATCCCCGAAGCGTCCCGTGCCGCCCGTGGTCGTCCGCTGGTCAACCTGCTGCCGCTCGATAGCGATGAGTACATCACTACCATGCTGCCGGTGGAGGAATACACCGAAGGTCATTACATCTTCATGGCCACCGCCAAGGGCACCGTGAAGAAGACTCCGCTGGAATCCTTCAGTCGTCAGCGCAGTGTCGGCCTGATCGCCCTGGAGCTGGACGAGGGCGACGTGCTGATTTCCGCTGCCATCACCGACGGTGAGCGTGAGGTCATGCTGTTCTCCGACGGCGGCAAGGTTACCCGTTTCAAGGAATCCGACGTTCGCGCCATGGGCCGTACCGCCCGCGGTGTGCGCGGCATGCGCCTGCCGGAAGGTCAGAAGCTGATTTCCATGCTGATCCCCGAAGAAGGCAGCCAGATCCTCACCGCTTCGGCGCGTGGTTATGGCAAGCGCACGGCCATCAGCGAATTCCCTGAGTACAAGCGTGGCGGCCAGGGCGTGATCGCCATGGTCAGCAACGACCGTAACGGTCGTCTGGTCGGCGCTGTCCAGGTGCTCGATGGCGAGGAGATCATGTTGATCTCCGACCAGGGCACCTTGGTGCGCACGCGGGTGGCCGAAGTGTCGAGCCTGGGTCGTAACACCCAGGGTGTGACGCTGATCAAGCTGGCCAGCGACGAAACGCTGGTCGGGCTTGAGCGCGTGCAGGAGCCATCGGAAGTCGAAGGCGAGGAGCTGGAAGGCGAGGAGGGCGTGGCGTTCGACGGTACTCTTGCTACCGACGTTGACGACATGACCGGCGACCAACCGCTCGACGCTGCCGCAGACGAAGAAGAACCGCAGGACTAAGCGGACATGCAGGGGGCGGATGAAGATTCGCCCCCTTGTTGTTTGTCCTGTTTGAAAATTTGCGACACTGCACATGACGCGCAACTGTGGGAGCGAGCCTGCTCGCGATAACGGACTGACATTCAACATGGATGCTGACTGTTACATCGCTATCGCGAGCAGGCTCGCTCCCACATTTGGGTCATGTGTTGATTGAAGATTGATGTGACCACCAGATCAGAGCGAGATTGGATGTGAGCAAGAGAGCCTATAACTTCTGTGCCGGCCCGGCGGCGCTTCCTGAAGCGGTCCTGAAGCGTGCCCAAGGTGAACTTCTCGACTGGCATGGCAAGGGCCTGTCCGTCATGGAAATGAGCCATCGCAGCGATGAGTTCGTGTCCATTGCCACCAAGGCCGAGCAGGACTTGCGTGATCTGCTGAGCATCCCCTCCAACTACAAGGTGCTGTTCCTGCAGGGCGGCGCCAGCCAGCAGTTTGCGCAGATCCCGCTGAACCTGCTGCCCGAAAGCGGCAAGGCCGACTACATCGACACCGGGATCTGGTCGCAGAAAGCCATCGAAGAAGCCTCGCGCTACGGCCACGTCAATGTCGCGGCCACGGCCAAGCCCTACGACTATTTCGCCATTCCCGGCCAGAACGAGTGGAACCTGTCCAAGGACGCGGCCTACGTTCATTACGCGCCGAACGAAACCATCGGCGGCCTGGAATTCAACTGGATTCCGGAAACCGGCGACGTGCCATTGGTGGCTGACATGTCTTCGGACATCCTGTCGCGCCCGGTGGATATCTCCCGTTTCGGCATGATCTACGCCGGCGCCCAGAAGAACATCGGTCCCAGCGGCATCCTGGTCAGCATCATTCGCGAAGACCTGCTGGGACGCGCCCGTTCCTTGTGCCCGACCATGCTCAACTACAAGGTCGCCGCCGACAATGGCTCGATGTACAACACCCCGCCGACCCTGGCCTGGTACCTGTCCGGCCTGGTATTCGAGTGGCTGAAAGAACAGGGCGGTGTCGAGGCCATCGGCAAGCTCAACGAAGTGAAGCAGCGCACGCTCTATGACTTCATTGACGCCAGCGGCCTCTACAGCAATCCGATCAACAAGACTGATCGTTCGTGGATGAACGTACCGTTCCGCCTGGCCGACGATCGTCTCGATAAGCCGTTCCTGGCCGGTGCTGACGAGCGCGGGCTGCTGAACCTCAAGGGTCACCGTTCGGTCGGCGGCATGCGCGCTTCCATCTACAACGCCGTCGATATCAACGCGGTCAATGCGTTGATTTCCTACATGGCAGAGTTCGAGAAGGAACATGGTTGATGTCTGAGCAAGAACTCAAGGCGCTGCGCCTGCGCATCGATGCCCTGGACGAAAAGGTCCTGGAGCTGATCAGCGAGCGCGCGCGCTGCGCCCAGGAAGTGGCGCGGGTGAAAATGGCCTCCCTGGCCGAAGGCGAAGTGCCGGTGTTCTATCGCCCGGAGCGTGAAGCGCAGGTACTCAAGCGTGTCATGGAGCGCAACAAGGGGCCTCTGGGCAACGAAGAAATGGCGCGGTTGTTCCGCGAGATCATGTCTTCGTGCCTGGCCCTCGAGCAGCCTCTGAAAGTCGCTTACCTGGGCCCGGAAGGCACCTTCACCCAGGCGGCCGCCATGAAGCATTTCGGCCACGCCGTGATCAGCAAGCCGATGGCGGCCATCGACGAAGTCTTCCGTGAAGTGGCGGCGGGCGCGGTGAACTTCGGCGTGGTGCCGGTGGAAAACTCCACCGAAGGCGCGGTCAACCACACGCTGGACAGTTTCCTTGAGCACGACATGGTGATCTGCGGCGAAGTCGAGCTGCGCATCCACCATCACCTGCTGGTGGGGGAGAACACCAAGACCGACAGCATCAGCCGAATCTACTCCCACGCCCAGTCACTGGCCCAGTGCCGCAAGTGGCTGGATGCCCATTACCCGAATGTCGAGCGCGTGGCGGTCTCCAGCAACGCCGAGGCGGCGAAGCGGGTCAAGGGTGAATGGAACTCGGCGGCGATTGCCGGCGACATGGCAGCCGGCCTCTACGGCCTGACCCGCCTGGCGGAAAAAATCGAGGATCGCCCGGACAACTCCACGCGATTCCTGATGATTGGCAGCCAGGAAGTGCCGCCGACCGGCGACGACAAGACGTCGATCATCGTCTCCATGAGCAACAAGCCCGGCGCGCTCCATGAGCTGCTGGTGCCGTTCCATGACAATGGCATCGATCTGACACGGATCGAGACCCGTCCGTCGCGCAGCGGTAAATGGACCTACGTGTTTTTCATCGATTTTGTCGGCCACCACCGCGATCCACTGGTAAAAGGTGTGCTGGAAAAAATCAGTCAGGAAGCAGTGGCACTCAAGGTGCTGGGTTCCTACCCCAAAGCAGTTCTTTAAGGGCGGATAGCTAATGAGTGGCAACTTCCTCGCTCTGGCTCAGCCAGGCGTGCAACAACTCTCGCCTTACGTTCCAGGCAAGCCGGTGGACGAATTGGCTCGTGAGCTGGATCTGGACCCGGCCAGCATCGTCAAGCTGGCAAGCAACGAAAACCCTTTGGGGGCGAGCCCCAAGGCGCTGGAAGCGATCCGTGACGAGCTGGCCGAGCTGACCCGTTATCCCGACGGCAACGGTTTCGCCCTCAAAAGCCTGCTGGCCGAGCGCTGTGGCGTGGAGTTGAGCCAGGTCACCCTGGGCAACGGTTCCAATGACATTCTCGAGCTGGTGGCGCGTGCCTATCTGGCGCCGGGCCTCAACGCCGTGTTCAGCGAGCATGCGTTTGCGGTCTACCCGATCGCCACCCAGGCTGTCGGCGCCGACGCCCATGTGGTGCCGGCCAAGGATTGGGGGCACGACCTGCCCGCCATGCTGGCGGCCATCGACGCCAACACGCGGGTCGTCTTCATCGCCAACCCAAACAACCCGACCGGCACCTGGTTCGATGCCCAGGCGTTGGACGACTTCCTGCAGGACGTGCCCGAGCACGTGCTGGTGGTGCTGGATGAGGCCTACATCGAATACGCCGAAGGCAGCGATTTGCCCGATGGCCTGGATTTTCTCGCCGCCTACCCGAACCTGCTGGTCTCGCGCACGTTCTCCAAGGCCTATGGCCTGGCGTCTTTGCGGGTTGGCTATGGCTTGTCCACCGCCGTGGTGGCCGATGTGCTCAACCGCGTGCGGCAGCCATTCAACGTCAACAGCTTTGCCTTGGCCGCTGCCTGCGCTGCGCTCGGGGACGACGCCTACCTGGCCGAAAGTCGCCGCCTGAACGAGGCTGGCATGCGGCAGTTGGAAGCCGGGTTCCGCGAGCTGGGCCTGAGCTGGATTCCATCCAAAGGCAACTTCATCTGCGTCGACCTGGGCCGTGTTGCAGCCCCGGTGTTCCAGGGCTTGCTGCGCGAGGGTGTGATCGTGCGTCCGGTGGCCAACTACGGCATGCCGAACCACCTGCGCGTCACCATTGGCCTGCCAGCGGAAAACAGCCGCTTTCTCGAGGCGTTGAGCAAGGTTCTGGCTCGTGGTTGATGTCACTTCACTGCAATCTGCTGCACCTATGATCGGTCGCCTGGTGGTGGTCGGTCTGGGGTTGATCGGCGGCTCTTTCGCCAAAGGCCTGCGCGAAAGCGGTCTGTGTCGTGAAGTGGTGGGTGTCGATCTGGACCCGCAGTCGCGTCGGCTGGCGGTGGAACTGGGAGTGGTGGATCGCTGCGAGGACGACCTGGCGATTGCTTGCCAGGGTGCGGACGTGATCCAGTTGGCCGTGCCGATCCTGGCCATGGAGAAGCTGCTGGCACGCCTGGCGACCATGGACCTGGGGCAGGCGATTCTCACGGACGTCGGCAGTGCCAAGGGCAATGTCGTGCGGGCGGCCACCGAAGCCTTCGGCGGGATGCCGGCGCGCTTTGTGCCCGGTCATCCGATTGCCGGTTCCGAGCAGAGCGGGGTGGAAGCCTCCAACGCCGAACTGTTTCGTCGTCACAAAGTAATATTGACGCCACTGGACCAGACCGATCCGGCTGCGCTGGCAGTGGTGGATCGCCTGTGGCGCGAGCTGGGTGCGGACGTCGAGCACATGCAGGTCGAGCGCCACGATGAAGTATTGGCCGCCACCAGCCATTTGCCACACCTGTTGGCGTTCGGTCTGGTGGATTCATTGGCCAAACGCAATGAAAATCTTGAGATCTTCCGTTACGCTGCCGGCGGTTTCCGCGATTTCACGAGAATCGCCGGTAGCGACCCGGTCATGTGGCACGACATCTTCCTCGCCAACCGCGAAGCTGTCCTGCGCACACTCGATACATTTCGCAGCGACCTCGACGCCTTGCGCGACGCGGTCGATGCAGGGGACGGGCACCAATTGCTGGGCGTTTTCACACGCGCCAGGGTGGCCCGCGAGCATTTCAGTAAAATCCTGGCCCGTCGGGCCTATGTGGACGCTATGAACTCCAACGATCTGATTTTCCTGGCACAACCTGGTGGCTCCCTGAGTGGGCGTATTCGTGTACCGGGCGATAAATCGATTTCCCATCGTTCGATCATGCTCGGCTCCCTGGCCGAAGGCGTGACCGAAGTGGAAGGCTTTCTCGAAGGTGAAGACGCCCTGGCGACGCTGCAAGCGTTCCGCGACATGGGCGTGGTCATCGAAGGCCCGCATCACGGTCGCGTGACCATTCATGGTGTCGGCCTGCACGGCCTCAAGCCGGCTCCGGGGCCGATCTACCTGGGCAACTCCGGCACGTCGATGCGCCTGCTGTCCGGCCTGCTGGCCGCCCAGGACTTCGACAGCACCCTGACCGGTGACGCTTCGCTGTCCAAGCGGCCGATGAATCGCGTGGCCAACCCCCTGCGGGAAATGGGTGCGGTGATCGAGACGGCGGCCGAAGGTCGTCCGCCAATGACCATTCGCGGTGGCAACAAGCTCAAGGGCCTGACCTACACCATGCCGATGGCCAGCGCCCAGGTGAAATCCTGCCTGCTGTTGGCCGGTCTCTATGCCGAAGGCAAGACCACTGTCACCGAGCCGGCCCCGACCCGCGACCACACCGAGCGCATGCTGCGCGGCTTCGGCTACCCGGTCACGGTCAACGGCGCCACGGCCTCCGTCGAGTCCGGCAGCAAACTGACCGCGACCCACATTGAAGTGCCGGGCGATATCTCGTCCTCGGCGTTCTTCCTGGTGGCCGCCTCGATTGCCGAAGGCTCCGAGCTGGTGCTCGAGCATGTGGGCATCAACCCGACCCGTACCGGTGTGATCGACATCCTGCGCCTGATGGGCGCTGACATCACTCTGGAAAACCAGCGTGAAGTGGGCGGCGAGCCGGTTGCAGACCTGCGCGTACGAGCAGCTAAACTCAAGGGTATCGAGATTCCCGAAGCGCTGGTGCCACTGGCCATTGACGAATTCCCGGTACTATTCGTGGCGGCGGCCTGTGCCGAAGGGCGCACCGTGCTGACCGGCGCCGAAGAGCTTCGGGTTAAGGAATCGGATCGTATCCAGGTGATGGCTGATGGCCTGATCGCGTTGGGCGTGAAATGCCAGCCGACGCCGGACGGCATCATCATCGACGGCGGCCAGATCGGCGGCGGCGAAGTCCATGGTCACGGTGATCACCGTATCGCCATGGCCTTCAGTGTTGCGTCTTTGCGCGCCAGTGCGCCGATCCGCATCCATGATTGCGCCAACGTCGCGACGTCGTTCCCGAACTTCCTGGCACTGTGTGCCCAGGTCGGTATTCGAGTAGCACAAGAGGCACAGTCGTGAACATCAAGGCACCGGTTATCACCATCGATGGCCCAAGCGGTTCGGGCAAGGGCACCATCGCCGGAATACTGGCCAAACAATTGGGCTGGAACCTGCTTGATTCGGGCGCCTTGTATCGTCTGCTGGCGTTCGCCGCGGCCAATCATGGCGTCGATCTGACCAACGAAGAGCTGCTCAAGGCCCTGGCTGCGCATCTGGACGTGCAGTTCATCGCGGCGACCGACGGTCAGCTGCAGCGCATCATTCTGGAGGGTGACGAAGTCAGCAATGTCATTCGTACCGAAAGCGTCGGGGCCGGGGCCTCCCAGGTCGCCGCGCTGCCGGCGGTGCGCGAGGCGTTGCTACAGCGCCAGCGCGCTTTCCAGGAGCCGCCCGGATTAGTGGCCGATGGGCGCGACATGGGGACCGTGGTGTTTCCCGATGCCCCGCTGAAGATTTTCCTCACCGCCAGTGCCGAGGAGAGGGCTCGTCGCCGATATTTGCAGTTGAAGGGCAAAGGCGAGGATGTTAGTCTGTCGAGTCTGCTAGATGAGATCCGTGCACGCGACGAGCGTGACACCCAGCGCGCAGTAGCCCCGCTCAAGCCGGCGGCTGACGCGATACAGCTGGATTCCACGGAGTTGTCCATCGATCAGGTGTTGCAACGCATCATGAGCGAAATCGCCATCCGCGATATCGCCGGGTGACCAGGAAGCTCCGCAGGGGACCAGTCATAGTCCTGCGGTGCTTCTTTTATATGAAACTAACCCACACCGTCTGGGGTGTGGAGGCGGGCGTATTCTTCGCCCTAATCAACAGGAATTAAAATGAGCGAAAGCTTTGCGGAACTCTTTGAAGAAAGCCTGAAAACCCTGAACCTTCAGGCAGGCTCCATCATCACCGGTGTTATCGTTGATATCGATTACCAAGCTCGCTGGGTAACCGTTCACGCTGGTCTGAAGTCTGAAGCACTCATCCCGCTTGAGCAGTTCTACAACGACGCTGGCGAACTGAACATCAACGTCGGTGACGAAGTTCACGTTGCGCTGGACTCGGTTGAAGATGGCTTCGGTGAAACCAAGCTGTCCCGTGAAAAAGCCAAGCGCGCTGAATGCTGGATCGTTCTGGAAGCGGCTTTCGCAGCTGAGGAAGTGGTCAAGGGCGTTATCAACGGTAAGGTTAAAGGCGGCTTCACTGTCGACGTTAACGGCATCCGTGCGTTCCTGCCAGGTTCCCTGGTTGACGTCCGTCCAGTGCGCGACACCACGCACTTGGAAGGCAAAGAGCTGGAATTCAAGGTCATCAAGCTGGACCAGAAGCGCAACAACGTTGTCGTTTCCCGTCGCAGTGTCCTGGAAGCCGAGAACTCCGCCGAGCGTGAAGCTCTGCTGGAATCGCTGCAGGAAGGCCAGCAGGTCAAGGGTATCGTCAAGAACCTCACCGATTACGGCGCATTCGTTGATCTGGGTGGCGTCGATGGCCTGCTGCACATCACCGACATGGCCTGGAAGCGTATCAAGCATCCTTCGGAAATCGTCAACGTTGGCGACGAGATCGATGTCAAGGTTCTGAAGTACGA
>NZ_WUUD01000013.1:376521-389476 GCF_009831705.1 Pseudomonas sp. PICF6
CTCAAGCAACTGGGTGAAGATCCATGGGTTGCTATCAAAGCCCGTTACCCAGAAAGCACCCGCGTCACCGCTCGTGTTACCAACCTCACCGACTACGGCTGCTTCGCTGAGCTGGAAGAAGGCGTTGAAGGTCTGGTACACGTTTCGGAAATGGATTGGACCAACAAGAACATCCACCCTTCGAAAGTCGTACAAGTCGGCGACGAAGTGGAAGTTATGGTTCTGGACATCGACGAAGAGCGTCGTCGTATCTCCCTGGGCATCAAGCAGTGCAAATCTAACCCATGGGAAGATTTCTCTGGCCAGTTCAACAAGGGCGATAAAATCTCCGGCACCATCAAGTCGATCACCGATTTCGGTATCTTCATTGGTCTGGATGGCGGCATCGACGGTCTGGTTCACCTGTCCGACATCTCCTGGAACGAAGTGGGCGAAGAAGCCGTACGCCGCTTCAAGAAGGGCGACGAGCTGGACACCGTTATCCTGTCGGTTGACCCAGAGCGCGAGCGCATCTCCCTGGGCATCAAGCAACTGGAAAGCGATCCGTTCTCCGAGTACGTTCAAGAGAACGATAAAGGCGCAATCGTTAAGGGCATCGTGAAAGAAGTTGACGCTAAAGGCGCCATCATCACCCTGGCCGACGATATCGAAGCGACTCTGAAAGCCTCCGAAATCAGCCGTGACCGCGTTGAAGACGCGCGCAACGTTCTGAAAGAAGGCGAAGAAGTAGAAGCCAAGATCATCAGCGTTGACCGCAAGAGCCGCGTAATCCAGCTCTCCATCAAGTCGAAAGACGATGCTGAAGAGAAAGAAGCAATCCAGAGCCTGCGCGACAAGCCAGCTACCTCTGACATTGCTGCTGGTCCTACCACTCTGGGCGACCTGCTGCGTGCACAGATGGAAAAGCAGAACTGAGTTCTGTCAGACCATAAAAAAGGGCGACTTCGGTCGCCCTTTTTTGTGGGCGTGATTCGGGAAAACTGGCCTGTTTGTAAGTTGGCTCCTCTGTCTGACTCGGCAGTGAAACCAATCCTGCAACCTAACTGTCTCTTTCTTTAAGCAGATCAATCACCTGTTCAAGGTTAGACTGTGGATGCCCTGGTCTCCCCGGGCCAATGTGGGGGGGAGCCTGCTCGCGATAGCGTCAGGTCAGACACCACCCAGTCGGGTGCTGGCTATTTAAGGAGACGAATGAACAGGCTCATCCTGGTATTCGCGGTATTGGCCTTGGCAGGTTGCACCACAAGTGCCAAGACCCATGCGGTGCGTGGCGTCAGTGGCATCGAGGTCGATTGTTCCGGCCTGGGATCGGGCTGGGAAAAATGCCACAAGCGCGCTGCGAAGGAGTGCAAGGGCGCAGGGTACAAAGTCATCACTCGCTCCGATGATGCCAAGGATGAAGATCAATATCCATTCGGCTTCAATCCGGCAGGCTATCTGACCCGCACGATGTTGGTCATTTGTCGTTGAATTCGCTCAAGTGCAAGGCTTGTGCAGAAGCGGGGCAAATACGACAGGATGAAGATATGTCAATACTTGGGCTGTTCAAATTCTTCCGGTCATGCTAAAACCTTTTCAAGCGATTTTCCTAGCTGCTTGAAAAAGAAGGGAAAAATATGACGAAGTCGGAGTTGATCGAACGAATTGTCACCCATCAAGGGCTACTCTCATCTAAAGATGTGGAGCTGGCCATCAAGACCATGCTTGAGCAAATGTCCCAGTGCCTGGCGACCGGAGACCGCATCGAGATCCGTGGCTTCGGCAGCTTCTCTCTCCATTACCGTGCGCCGCGTGTCGGTCGCAATCCCAAAACCGGCCAATCCGTGAGCCTGGACGGTAAATTTGTTCCGCATTTCAAGCCGGGCAAGGAACTCAGGGATCGCGTCAATGAGGAGGAGGGGGATGACCTGTAAGGAGGCGTTTATGCAAGGGGAAATTCATGCACCGCTTTAAACGTTTTGCCCTCGTCTTGCTCGCGTTGCTAGTGGCTGCAGTCATCGTTCTGTTTGTGCTTGAAAATACCCACTCTGTCGCATTGTTGTTCTTGGGCTGGTCGACGCCGCAGGTTCCTGTTTCGGTTTTCGTGCTGTTGGCGTTTCTCGCTGGTATGATGTTGGGCCCGTTATTCGCATGGTTCATGGGCCTGCGCCGACGGTTTAAATAATGGATGTGTGAGCCCGGAAGTCTTTGTGTAAAGGATCACTGTCTGCAACTTTTTCCTGGCTTTTGGGTGCGTTTTGATCGTATTTAATTTAACTCAGTTTACTGCGGTATCCGCCGAGGGGCTGATCGTTCTGCCTTTTAGCGCGTCCAGTTTGTGTGCGGGCGCTATGTCAAAAAAAGGACACGAGGCCTCAGATGCAAAATAATCAAGTCGAAACCCATCGCTCTGATGAGATTGACCTTATCGCCCTTGCTCAGGGGCTTTGGTCCCAAAAATGGCTGATCATTGGTGTGACTCTTTTAGTCACGGTAGGTGCGGCTGCGTATGCGTTTCTCAGTAAGCCGGTCTATGAGTCCAAGCTTTTCATCATGCCGCCAACGCAGAATGATATAGCCGAGCTGAATTTTGGTCGTGGGAAAAGCACTGAGCTGGAACCTTATTCGATCAAGTATGTTTATGACGTTTTTGCCAGAAACCTTCAAGGCGAGTCCCTGCGTCAGAAGTTCTTCAATGAGATTTATCTTCCCTCCCTCGATGAGTCTCAGCGACAGGGCGCGCTCGACCGTTTGTACGCGCGCTTTTCCCGGGAACTGGTGATCAAAGGGCCGGGAAAAGATACGCCAGATCGCTTTTCGGTGGCCGTTCAAGGTGGGGACCCTACTCAGGCCACCGAATGGGCAAGGATCTACGTCCAGCACGCCAGTGAAGCTGCTGAGTCGGAGTTGGTCAAGAACGTGACCACCGAGGCGTCGGTAAATGCGCGTAATCTTGAGCAGCAAATTGTGAGCTTGCGCGAGACTGCGCAGCGAGTTCGCGAGGACCGCATTCAACAGCTGCGGGAGGCGTTGAAGATCGCTGAAGCGATAGGTTTGACCTCGCCGATAATCAACTCTTCTGCAGCGGTGGATATCACGGTAGAGACCGGCGATAAAATGGATTACCAGCGGGGTAGCAAAGCATTGGCGGCGGAAATCAATGCGCTGGAGTCCAGGTCTTCTGATGATGCATTCATCACTGATTTACGGCCGCTGCAGATGCAGTACGGTTTATATCGTAAGTTGAATGTTGATCCTGAAAGGATTTCGGTTTATCGGCAGGATGGTAGTGTTGAAGTGCCGGAGAGTCCGATAAAACCTAAAAAGGCTTTGATTTTAGTGCTGGGTTTTATTGCCGGCTTGATATTAGGGGGCGGGCTCGCGTTGGTTCGGTTCGGTTTGGCTCGGGTTTCTGATCACCAAAAGGCTGTCAAGGGATAACCTTCGAACGACTGATGGGGGGTTAGCTGCTCTTTGGCTGCAAGGTCATCTCATTTTCGAACGGTTTTCACCATAGTGCTGCGGCACTCGATCGCGTCATCAATGTTATATTGGTGCCAACCTGAGCCTGTCAGTCGACTGCGTTTTTTGCGAAGTCGACTGACAGGTTCAGGCGAATAGGGCGCATAGCAGTGTGCCGCGATTAATCAGAGGGCAATGCGCTTTTGCCTTGGTCTGTGCGCGCCGGACATTTCGGGTGTCTGCCTTGCTTTCTTTTGGTAGGTTTCAAAAAGCTGACCTTTGCCGGGGGCACCGAAGCTTATGACGCTGCTACTTTGGTCAGCTAATCACCATAAGCTGTCAGCCCCAGCATCAGAAAAATCGGGTATCTCGCGAAATCTGCCGCCTGCGCATGTTTTCTCAGGCAGCGGTATGCGTTCGGGTGGACGTATAATTACCTTAAAGCCATGTGGGGCGATAGCAGGCATAATTTCGACCAAGCTAAGCGCTTGAGATAGAGTGGGAAATGAAAACTAGATCGCGATGCCAAGACACCTGATGATTCAGACTCGAAATTGGTACCTGGTGCAATGCAAACCTCGTCAGGACGAGCGCGCCGAAGACAACCTTAGCCGACAAGGCTACGAATGTGCGCGTCCGACGTGCAGGCGCGAACGCATCGTGCGCGGACAGCGGCAGACAAGCATTGAATCGCTGTTCCCTGGTTATCTATTTATTCAGATGTCTAACGAAGCCAGCTGGGCACCGTTGCGTTCAACCCGCGGCATTGCTCGGGTAGTCGCTTTTGGCGGGCAGCCATTGCGCGTAGCCGATGACCTGATTTACCAACTGCAACAGCGATCAGAATCCGAAGTAAAAAAGATTTTTAACGTCGGCGACAATGTTCGCATCCTTGACAGTGGCCTCTCTGAGATCGACGCCGTGTTCATGGCGATGGAAGGGGAGGAGCGAGTCATCCTGCTCATCAACATGCTGAACCGTCAACGGCAAATCAGTGTACCGTTGGCAAATATCGTTTCTGCCTAGCAATGGATGGCTTCAGATACGGGAGGGGAAGAATGATAGGTGTTTGCGTTCTCAGGAAGCCAACGGTAAATCCTGGGGCGGTAGCGTGCCCGGGGCCAGAGAGTCCACGGTTCCTGCCCGCAGGCTATATGTGCCCAAGGCGTTGAGCGGCCGATGATTCATCGCCATATGCCAGTCTGAGGATTTTCATCCTGACAACTTGGAGGTTTGCGCAATACTGGTCGCAACTGGCTGTACCAGTAGAGTTGTATATCAGCTTTTTTTCGTATTGGGCTGGAAGTCATGGGGGCTCTACTGCCTGACTCCGCACCTTACCGTTTATTCCAATCCTGACTTCGCTCGGGAAGCAACCAAGGGACGCGTTAATGTTCACCAACAAAACCATTCTCATCACAGGCGGTACTGGTTCTTTCGGTAACACCTTTGTGCCCATGACTTTAGCCAAGTACAACCCGAAAAAGATCATCATCTTCTCTCGGGATGAAATGAAGCAGTGGGACATGGCCAAAAAATTCGAGGGTGACTCACGTGTTCGTTTCTTTATCGGCGACGTTCGCGATAAAGAGCGCCTGTATCGGGCCCTTGATGGTGTTGACTATGTGGTTCATGCGGCTGCGACCAAAATTGTACCCACTGCCGAATACAACCCGTTCGAGTGCATCAAGACCAACATCAACGGTGCGATGAACCTGATCGATGCCTGCATCGACAAAGGCATCAAACGCGTTGTCGCATTGTCCACCGACAAGGCCAGCAGCCCGATCAACTTGTATGGCGCAACTAAGCTGGCATCCGACAAACTTTTCGTTGCCGGTAACTCTTATGCCGGGGGCCATGAGACGCGTATGGCAGTAGTGCGCTACGGCAATGTCATGGGCTCGCGTGGCTCGGTAATCCCCTTCTTCATGTCGATCAAGGACAGTGGCGAACTACCTATTACCGACGAGCGCATGACCCGGTTCATGATCTCTCTGGAAGAGGGCGTCGAGCTGGTTTGGCATGCATTTGAAGACATGGAGGGCGGTGAGATCTACGTGAAAAAGATCCCGTCCATGAAGGTCACTGATCTTGCCCGTGTCGTTGCACCGGACGCCACCCAAAAAATCGTCGGCATCCGTCCAGGGGAGAAGCTGCATGAGCAGATGATCAGCGCCGAAGACTCCTATTACACCTACGAGTACCCAGAGCACTTCAAGATCCTGCCAGTGATCAACGAGTGGGCAACCTGCGCGAAACGGATCAAGGATGGCAAGAAAGTCCCTGAAGGTTTTGTTTATGCCAGTGACAATAATACCGAGTGGATGAGTGACGAAGATCTGCAGAATTGGATCACCATCAACGAAGCCAAGATTGGGAGCATCTGATACATGATTCCCTATGGTCGCCAGGACATAACCCAAGCTGACATTGATGCGGTGGTTGGGGTGTTGCAATCGGACTTTCTCACTCAAGGCCCGATGGTGCCTCGCTTTGAGCAACAGGTTGCGCGCCATGTAGGCGCCAGTCATGCGCTAGCGGTGAACAGTGCCACTTCGGCGCTGCACATTGCTTGCCTTGCACTGGGTCTTGGTCCCGGCGACCGCCTGTGGACGAGTCCGGTTACTTTCGTTGCTTCCGCCAACTGCGGTTTGTATTGCGGTGCGCAAGTCGACTTCGTGGATATTGACCCTCGTACCTACAACCTATGCCCGCAAGCGCTTGAGCGTAAGCTGGAACAGGCTGAACGCGAAGGAACCTTGCCAAAAGTCGTGGTGCCAGTACATCTATGTGGGCAGCCCTGCGACATGCAGGCGATTCACGCCCTGGCCGGCCGTTATGGTTTCAAGATTATCGAAGACGCCTCACACGCCATTGGTGGTAAATACCAGGGGGCGTTCATCGGTAACAGTAAGTACAGCGACATCACCGTATTCAGTTTTCACCCGGTCAAAATTATTACCACCGCTGAAGGTGGTATGGCTATGACCAACAATGCCGAGTTGGCCAATAAAATGGCCCTGTTGCGCAGTCACGGTATTACCCGTGATCCGCAGCAGATGACCCACGAAGCAGACGGGCCCTGGTACTACCAACAGATTGATCTGGGGTTCAATTACCGGATGACCGAACTGCAGGCAGCGTTAGGCCTCAGCCAGATGGAGCGCTTGGATCAGTACATCGCTCGTCGGCATGAGTTGGCCGCTCGCTATAACGATCTGCTGGCCACATTACCAGTGAGCACGCCGTGGCAACATGTCGACAGCTATTCGGGTTTGCACCTCTATGTGATTCGTCTGCAACTGGAAAAAATTACCCGGACTCACCGTCAAGTATTCGAATCCTTGAGAGAACAAGGAATTGGTGTAAACCTGCATTACATTCCGGTTCACACTCAGCCTTATTACGTGCGGATGGGCTTCAAGCCTGAAGACTACCCAGTGGCGCAAGACTACTATCGTGAAGCCATCAGTATTCCAATGTTCCAGACCATGACCAACGAGCAGCAGGATCAGGTCGTGACAGCAATCTCCAAGGCTCTGCGAGTATGAGACTGGCCGTCATTCCTGCCCGGGGTGGCAGCAAACGTATCCCACGAAAAAACATCAAAATGTTTTGCGGAAAGCCGATGATCGCCTGGTCGATTGAAGCGGCGTTAAAAAGTGGTTGTTTTGATAGAGTAATTGTTTCTACGGACGACGAAGAAATAGCTGAAGTTGCCCAACAGTACGGTGCCAGTGTTCCGTTCATGCGTCCGGCCGAACTGTCTGACGATTACACCGGGACTATTCCGGTGATTCAGCAGGCGATCGAGTGGTGCAAGGCGAACGGTTTTGACGCTCGACAGGTATGTTGTATATATGCCACCGCGCCTTTTGTAAGTTCTGAGGATCTGCGTCGCGGATTGAACACCCTGGAACTGTCGGGAAGCCAGTATGCGTTCTCAGTCACCAGTTATGCATTCCCTGTTCAGCGGGCAATTCGCCTGACTGGAACCGGACGTGTCGAAATGTTCTACCCAGAGTACTTTAATACCCGCTCTCAGGACCTTGATGAAAGCTATCACGACGCCGGGCAGTTCTACTGGGGGCTCGCCGATGCATGGTTGCAGGGCAAAATGATCTTCAGCCCCGAGTCTAGTGCCGTCCTGTTGCCGCGTCACCGCGTGCAAGACATAGATACTCCCGAGGACTGGGTTCGCGCGGAATGGCTGTACAAAGCCTTTCAAGCTGAGTCCAACCCTTCGTGAATTTAATGAAAGGGGTGTTTCGGATTGATGCTTCGCTGCAAATAAACAGCGGGTGTGCCATTCAATGCCTGGCTTTTTCTGAAGCGTTAAGAACGTGGGGCTGATTGCCATTTAATCTGATAGGAGCATGTTGGCAACTTGCTTGATCATATTCGCAGGAGAGGATTTGACGCATATAGCTTGAGTCTCGATATAGACCTACGGTAAATCGACGTAATGGAACGAGATACAAGGTAACTCTAGCTGGGTTGGATTGCTTTTTTGCATAGCACTAAGTTAGTAGATACTGGGATATAAAATTTAGTGATAATGTTGGCTTCTGATGAAAGGACTGTGAGTCATGGCTGAAACAAAGATAAAGAAAATAATAGGTCGAGTGTATCCCTTAAAAAGACTTGCTTTTTTCAGTCAGAGGCTCTTGATGAATCCAAGGTGCAGAGAGCTGTTATCTGACCTTGCTTGTAAACGGTTGCCAAGCAAATCACTACCTGTTATTCCCTATGAGGATGATGCGGCCTCTTTACATGAAGCGGGCTATGCAATGCTGGATAATTTAGTGAGGGAGAGCGAAGTCAAAGAAATGGTCGACTGGTTTTCTGATAAAAAAACTTTCGATCGTTGGGATGCAGATGCCGGTTACTTCGACCCCGAGAGGCCACCAGCGGATTGTCACACCGCGCCTTTTTCTACCGAGGATATTGTTAACTCGCCACATGCAATGAAGTGGGTCAATGATGAGAGAGTCCTTAAAGTTGTTGAAAGTATCCTCGGTGCAAAGCCGACGCTGTCCAACTTAAGCGTCTGGTGGTCTTATCCCGGTCATGATGCTCCTCAGGAGGCTGAGAGTTTTCATCGAGATGTGGATGATCTGCGGTTTATTAAGTTATTTATATATTTGACGGATGTAGGCTCTGGCTCAGGGCCCCATGTTTTTGTTCCAGGGAGTCATAGAAATCCGGCATTTAGAAAAATTCGCAGATACACAGATGAAGAAGTGGAGACTAGTTTTGGAAAGGACGGTATCAAGTATTTTACTGGTACAAGGGGGACAGCCTTTCTAGAAAATACGTTTGGTTTGCATAAAGGACAGCTTCCTTCGATTGAGCGACGGCTTTTATTTCAAGCACAGTACTCCCTTCATCCAATAGGTATATACGACTACAGTCCAGTAAAACTGAACAGTAGTAAAATTTTGGATTTGGATGGTTATGTCAATCGGCTTTATGTGAAATGAAGAATACATTAAAGGATATTGCAGAGTTTGTTTTTCAATTTTCAATAGTTAAGTGCTTTTTTAGAGCGCTGATTACTCTGGGCATTGGTTTTGATAGATTTTGGACCTTCGCGAGGGCGAGGTCGTTGTTGGATATACCGAAAGGAAGCAACTGTCATTGGAGTGTTGTTTTTAAATACCCTGAAAATATACGCTTTTCAGGAAGAGTCATGTTGAGTCCAGGTTGTGTCATAGGCGCCATGTCACCTGTTTCATTTGGCAGCGAAGTTAGGCTTTCGCAAGGAGTCCATATAGAGACAGCCTCTTTAGACATTAATGGAGAGTTACCCTATAAGCATATAGCTAAGCCAATCACCATCGAAGATGGTGTGTGGATTGGTGCGCATAGTATCATTTTGGCCGGTGTTACAATTGGCAAGAATTCGGTCATTGGAGCAGGTGTAGTTGTAAGTAAAAGCATTCCAGAGAACTCGATCGTCGTTGGTCCTGGTTTTAGATTTATTGAGCGAAAAGAAAAGTATTAACTCATGAAAATAGTAATGTTGGAAAATAGATATAAGACTTTTTTCTGGGATGCGTTAGCTGAATATTTCATCAAGCAAGGACATTATGTAGCTTGGGTAGTGCAGAATCCGAGTTTTATGCCTAAAAATGGCACGGCTAATGTGATACCTTTTCCTTCGAGAAGAGATATGAAATCTCTTTCAAGTAATCATGGGCTCGAAAAAGTTATCAAGTCGGATAGATATATTAACTATTTCGGCGGAGACACTACTCACTATGAGTACTACAACGCCGAAATAGAGCGTATTCTTTCAATTGAGAAACCTGAGCTTGTGATTGGTGAGGCGACGTTATTTCATGAGTTGATGACAGTCGAGTGGTGCAAGAAAAATAACGTACCATTCTTTCATCCATCGATGCCTGGTTATCCTGGCGGACGGTATAGCATTTATCTGGGCGATACCAAGAATGCGATTGATGGATCAACAGATTTACCTTCGGATGAAGAGTGCTATTCCCTCGCGGAGTCTATACGCAAGCGCGAGCGAATTCCTGAATATATGCGGCCATCATTGCCTACTGATGTCGGACGTATTTTTCCAATCCATGGCTCGTTTCCAAATCGCTTGGTATTGATAAAGAGCTATTTTCGCGGGGAGCGATTTAATACGCCATCTCCTTGGCGGAAAAGAAAGCTGGACAAGGCGGTGTCACGGCTTTTGATTGAGTGGAGTGAAATTTGTACGTCGAAATTTAAACTTGACGATGGATATCGCTATCTCTTATATCCTATGCAAATGCAACCAGAGTCAAATCTTGATCTGTGGGGGCAGGAATACAGGGATCAGTCACGACTTATAAGTGACCTCGCTGAGGCCTTACCTCTGGGGTGGAAGTTACTCGTAAAATTGAACCCCAAATCAAAGTACGAGCTGAACAATAGCCTGTTAGATCTTGTCTCAAAGGACCAACGTATTGTTCCAATACCCTTTGAAATGGGAATGGACAAGATATTCAATCGGATTCATCTCGTCTGTACTGTTACCGGTACTATTGCTGTTGAAAGTGTTCTTTCTCGTAAGCCTGTTGTTCAGTTTGGGCCTGGAGTATTGTCTGATGAGGTCGGCTATTCGTATGCGGACAGCGTAGAGGAAGTCAGAACTGTTATTGCACGAATTGACGCAGGGCTGTTTCAGTTGGCTGACGACAAGGGCAGAACCGACTTGGTTAAAAAACTCTACTTCACTACCTTTCCAGGTTTGATCTCTGATCCTGCCAGTCTACCTTCGGTGTTAGATTCGAAGAACATAGAAAAGGTTGGCGCTAATCTGATAAGAGTGGCTGAGCAATGCATGTGAAGAAAAAACTTGCGGCGATTGTATGCTTGGTATTTCCGCCAATAATGCCGAAAAATTTCTTGTTAAGGCTTCTTGGTTGGGAGATTGGCAAAGGTTGTAAAATCGGTTTCTCCTGGATTGAGTGTGGCAAGATCATTTTACATGATTCGGTTAAAATTGGTCATGGGAACTACCTGTCATGCAAAGCTTTGGTGTTGAAAGATAGCTCATATCTCCAACATTTTAACCAGATAAGAGGTGATGTCTGGGTATTTCTTCGAACGAATGCCGCAATCGGTAATTTCAATAAAATAATAAGAGCAAGACGAGGCGTTACATGGGGGCGATCTGTTTTGCGTCTGGGGGTGTTTTCTAAAATTACATCTAAGCATCTTGTTGATTGTACTCGAAGCGTTCGATTGGGTAACTATACTACTATTGCAGGAGTGGCGAGCCAAATATGGACGCATGGGTATCTTCATGCTCCCGCCGGCCTGGATAGATTTAGAGTTGATGGCAGCGTAAAGATTGGAAATAACGTCTATATAGGTTCTGCGTGCGTCATCAATGCTGGAGTGACAATTAACAATGGTATAACGGTCGGAGCATCTTCCTGTGTTTCGAAGTCACTTGTTAAACCTGGCCTGTATGTAAGTCAAGCGCTGAGATGGATTGAGTCAGATTACGATGCGGCCAAGCAGCGTTATCCAGAGGTAAAAGTTAATGGTTTGGTTGAAGCGGTTTTCAATAAGAAACCGGAGAGCTGACATTGCATAGTTTTGTAACGAGGCTTTCAGGGCATGCTGTCTTATTTGGTGCTTCGAAATCTTCAGTATTATTTGCGCCGTTCTTGGCCGCATGGTTATTAAGCAAGGCCGAATATGGCGCTCTTGAATGGTGGCTCTCGCTATCAATGACCCTCGGTCCGATAATGGCGTTAGGTGCTCATGGTGTTGTCGCTTATGGTTCCTTGGGAGGGGTATTTACTCCTTATGTAAGAGCCGCCGTGATGTATGTTTGCTTGGTGTGCTCTTGTGCACTGCTTTTTGTTTTGCTATTACCTGTGGCAGGCATTGATTGGAAGGTCTCCTTTGTCGGTGTCGTGACACTGCAAAGTGCGATGGTGGTTCTGCAGTTGGCGCTATCTGCTCGTCTGAAGGGGCTAGGAAAGGGGGCTTGGGCATCTCTAGCAGAGAGTGCTCTATATATCGCTCTAATGTTGTCCTTGTTGTTGACGGTTGTGGGTGTGGATTTTGTGCTCGGGTTTATGCTCGTGATGATCGCCGTCGAGCTTTGTATGTTATGGCTTTTGATTAAAATATCAGACCTGCCCAGTGCTAATTACTGGTTTCATGAAGACTATAAAAAAATGTTCTCCCTTAGCCATAAATTTTTCATTGGAGGCACATTAATGGGCGCGTTTATGGCCGGGCCCAGATTGCTGATGGGCGGGATTAGTGATGCGACGCTTGTAGCGTCTTTTTCGATAGTTTTTCGCTGGCTATCTATTGCAATTATAATCCATCAATTTATTAATACTTTCTATTTTAGGCAGATCTATCGTGGAGATCTGACCAAAAGAAAATTTGCTTTGTTGGGCTGTGTAGGGCTGGTGGCAATATTTTCCGTACTTATTGCATTCGCTGTTTCGTCTCAATTTGTTCGCTCTTTTAATATTCCCTTACCCGACTCTAATGATATATGGCTGGTCTGGTCGATGGCCGGAGTAATGATTTTATGGTCCGCCAGTGCCTCTTTCGAAGGGGTTCTAAGTAGTGCAGGTAGAGTCATGTCACAATCTATTGCCGTGGCCTTGGGGTTAATTGTCTTTCTAATTATCTTTGGGAGTTTCTATTTTACAGGAGGGACGGATCACAAGTTTTCGCTCACCATAGCATGGCTTGCAGGCTTTATTAGTATGGTTGCAGTGCAGTTTATATTCATATTTAGGTCGAAGCTTCTGGGTTGATAGTTTTGATTCTAAAAATAAAGGGTGAAAGTATGAATGCTTCTGTTTTGAAGCTAACCGTGTTCTGTCCGCATAAAATTTTTTTGATGGGTGGTACTGTATATTTTTTTATTTGGTTGTTGGCGCCGATTAATTTTAGCTATGAAGGCGGGGATTTTTCTTTTGTAGTTTTTTTAATCTACACATCGATTTTTTATATGGGTATGTTTTTGTCTTGC
>NZ_WUUD01000013.1:389486-398646 GCF_009831705.1 Pseudomonas sp. PICF6
GTGCATTTTGATGTGCGACTGTTAAGTATTTTAATTTGGCTCGTTTTTTTGATGGGGGTATTTGGATTAGCGCTTCGGATCTTCGAGCGAATTTTTATCCGGGCAGGGGGAAATATTGGCGCTGATTTTATGGCCAACAGAGAAATGATTGCATCAGGAGGTATGGAAAGTGTCGCCTTGATTGGAGCTGTACTCTCGTCAATGTTTTTATTTCTTCCATTTCTGATCTTTTTCATGAGAAGTGCCGGTATTCCAAGGATCAGTCATTTTCCAATGCTGATTCTGTCGGCTGTATTTGCGGTTTCCGATGTGGTGCTTCAAGGATCTCGAAGTGGTTTGGTCATATTCATGGCCGTTTGTTTGCTTTCCGTTTTGATGACAGGATATATCAAGGTTTCTTTGAGGAATATCATTTTAGGAATGACCGCTGCGATTGCTTTGGTTTGGTTTGCAGGTATGGTTTTTTGGGTAAGAACAGTGCAGATGGGAGTTGATCCCATAGCGTCTATGGAGCTTTCGGGTTATGCACGGTTTGCCCCTGCAAGTGAGGAGGTTGTCAACTATCTGACAAACGATGGTGACGCTGGCTTATCTGGGCTTGTATATGCTTTTACTCACTTTAGTCAGTATATTACGCATGGGGTATACGAGTTTTTTTACCTTTGCGGATTGACTGACGGCGCGACGACGTATGGTTTACAGAGTTTTTATATTCCATCAAAAATTGTTATGTCTCTGTTAGAACTCGGTAAAATTGAGGATGTTTTAACGGCGGGTGTAGTCAGGCCGGGCGTTTACACTACACTGTTTGGGCCTGTGCTTTATGATTTTGGCCCGTTAGGCGCAGGTGTTGCTTGTTTATTTTTTGCTATTGTAATTGGCATGGTGGCGCGCAATGTAATAATGCGGAACTTTTGTTGGTTGCCAATGTACTTGATTTTTTGCACGTTTATACCTTTTTTTGCAGTGGTGAATTTATTCACAACAGGTCTCGGGCAGTACGCAATGATTGCGGCGCTTTTGTTGGGCATAATAATAAAATTATGCTTTTCAAATTTGTTTTTGAAGTGTGATCGCAGTGGATGATGTATTGATAGTGTAATCGGTTGCTTTTCTGTTTTGTATTTGTGTGTTTAGGGAAAAATATGAAGATTGCTATAGTTCACGATTGGCTTGTTACTTTTGCTGGGGCTGAAAAAGTATTGGCGGAAATTATTAATCTTTGGCCTGATGCTGATCTTTTCTCTGTTGTTGATTTTCTGTCTGCTAGTGATCGAGAAAAATTGGGTGGAAAACTTTCCAAAACGACTTTTATTCAACACCTCCCCAAAGCCCGCACCCGATATCAGCTATATTTGCCTTTGATGCCTCTTGCGATTGAGCAACTAGACCTTTCTGGATATGATCTTGTTATAAGTAGCAGTCATGCAGTCGCTAAAGGTGTCATTACCGGTCCTGATCAACTGCATGTATGTTATTGCCACTCACCCATTCGCTATGCGTGGGATATGCAGGGGCAATATCTGGCAGAGTCTGGCCTGGAGCGGGGGTTGAAAGGGTGGGCGGCTCGCTACATGTTATACAAGATCAGAGGGTGGGATAGCAGGACAGCAAATAACGTAGAGTTCTTTGTCGCGAACAGCGACTATATTGGCCGCCGGATTAGTAAGGTTTATAAGCGTGAGTCTGTAACTATTCATCCTAATGTCGCGGTTGAGGATTTTGAGGTGGTTGAAGGTAAGAGTGATTTTTACCTTACCGCATCACGAATGGTTCCTTATAAAAAAATGGATCTGATCGTCAAGGCTTTTTCGGAAATGCCGGATAAAAAATTGATTGTTATAGGTGATGGTCCTCAGTTTAATAAGGTTAAGCAGGCTGCTGGTCCAAACGTGACTATTATGGGGTATCAACCTTTTAATGTTTTACGCGATCACATGCAACGTGCAAAGGCATTCGTCTTCGCAGCTGAGGAAGATTTTGGAATTATTCCCGTTGAAGCGCAGGCTTGCGGTACCCCGGTAATAGCCTATGGTAAAGGTGGGGCGCTTGAAACTGTCCTGGAAGGAAAGACAGGAGTTTTCTTTCAGGAACAGACCGAAAGCTCAATAAAGAATGCCGTAAATAAATTTGAGACGGACTTCGTTTTTGATCCGCTTGCTATTCGTGCTCATGCTGAAACATTTGCAACTGAGGTTTTTAGGCGTAAATTAAAGGCATTCGTGGATCAGAAATCTTCCGATTTTTTTAAATTTCAAAAGTTTGTTGAGTAGCTCCGACTTTATATGCCAAGTTTAAATTGGGCTCCTCTTAGAAGCGTTGCTCACGAGCGGTGCTCCCTGGCAGTTGCATAACGCGTATGAGTCTCACTACTCATCTGCATGAAGTGATTATATAAGGTGAATTTTTATGTTGTGTCCGATAATTATGGCTGGTGGCTCTGGATCGCGCCTTTGGCCGCTATCTCGGCAACTCAAGCCTAAACAATTTTTATCGCTTATTGACTCTGAGTATTCGATGCTACAAGAGACAATCAGGCGACTTGAAGGTTTGGAGGCAGACTTACCTCGCTTGATTTGTAACGAACAGCATCGCTTTCTCGCAGCAGAGCAGTTGCGTCAGTTGGGGATGGATCAGGCCAATATTATCCTAGAGCCCGTGGGGCGCAATACAGCTCCGGCAATTGCATTGGCTGCGTTGCAGGCCATAAGTGAAGATCAGGATCCAATACTGTTCGTGCTGGCAGCTGACCACCTCATTCAGAATGTACCAGCTTTTCATTCAAGTGTTCAGGCTGCGTTGGCTTTCGCGGAGGCAGGTAAGTTAGTTACCTTTGGTGTGGTTCCGACCTCTCCAGAAACGGGCTATGGCTATATCGAGAAGGGTAAATCGGTCGGACAAGGTGGCTATACGGTCAACCGCTTTGTTGAAAAACCCGATCTGCAAGTTGCTCAGAGTTATCTTGCCTCCGGGGATTATTTTTGGAATAGCGGTATGTTCATGTTTCGTGCTAGCCGCTATCTGGAAGAGCTCACGCTGCATCGACCTGAAATTGTCAACGCCTGTCGGGAGGCTCTCCTGGGGGCAGAACAGGACATGCATTTTACTCGGATCAATGCAGAGTCCTTCATGAAGTGCCCTGAGGACTCGATTGATTACGCTGTGATGGAGCAGACCGCCGATGCGATCATGGTGCCTTTGGAGGCCGGCTGGAGTGACATCGGCTCATGGTCTGCACTTTGGGACGTTAGTCCGAAGGATAGCGATGGAAATGTCTTTGTAGGTGATGTGCTTCATGAGGGGATTAGCAGTAGTTACGTGTATGCTGAGCACCGCCTGGTTGCTGCTGTAGGGGTAACCGATTTGGTGATAGTGGAAACCAAGGATGCAGTGTTGGTGACCCATAAAAGCCAGGTACAGGATGTGAAGAAAATCGTTGAGCAACTTAAAAGCATAAAGCGTCACGAGCATGCCAACCACCGTGAGGTTTATCGCCCTTGGGGGGGGTACGATTGCATTGATAACGGCCCCCGCTATCAGGTCAAGCGCATCACTGTTAACCCAGGTGCGAAGCTGTCTGTTCAGATGCATCACCACCGCGCCGAGCATTGGATTGTCGTGAGCGGCACCGCGCAGGTCACCAATGGTGAAAAGACCTATTTGGTCACTGAAAACCAATCGACCTATATCCCCATTGGTCAGGTCCATGCTCTCGAAAATCCGGGCGTCATCCCGCTCGAGCTCATTGAGGTGCAATCTGGATCCTATCTTGGTGAGGATGATATTGTACGTTTGGAAGACAAATACGGGCGGGTTAAGCCAAAATGACCCCTAACGGAGTTATGGGGGCAGTTCTTGAATTTGCAATCTGGCTCATGTCTTGGTAGGTAGAATGCTTGACCCAGTTATTTTTTGTTTGTATTTGAGTATTCAGATTGCCGGGGTTTAGTATGCGTTATTCGGCCCCTATAATATCGGAGATTGTGTAAAGGACATGCAAGTCATTCATCGCTATCAGCCTACCTTTGCGGAGCGCTACCCTGTGCCCTTTTTTGTGGCGCTTCTGGATATGCTCATTGTAATCGCCGCAGGGTTGGTGGCCCATGAGTACCGTTTCGGCACCTTTGACATGATGGGGCGGTATAATACGGCAACCATGATTACTGCTATTGTTGTCGTTGTTTGTATGGCCTCTGGCGGCGTTTATGGTTCGCAGCGAGGGTATACATTCTGGCGACAATTGAGTGTGTTGTTGGTTTGTTGGTTCTCGGCCGCCGGCATACTTCTGTCATCGTCATTCTTCCTCAAAGTGTCAGACAATTATTCCAGAATCTGGTTTTCGTTGATGCTAGCGACTGGGGGAGTCTTTTGCCTGTTGCTGCGCTTGGGAGTGTATTTGTTATTACGCCGTTTGCGTTCTTCTGGAATGAACTTGAAAACAGTATTGCTGGTGGACTCGGGAGGCGAGTCTGCTGGGCAGTTGCGCAGCGGCCGAACATTGGATGGCTATGGGTTTAGAGTTGCGACGAATCTTAAGTATAGGCCTGATGAAGACTGGTTGCAGTGCTTGGCTGAGAGGGTAGATGAGCATAGTGTGCACGAAGTTTGGCTTTGTTTGCCTCTTAGCGAGGGAGGGGCCATACGTTCAATTCTTTATGCTTTACGCCACCATACGGTTGCCGTACGTTTTATTCCCGAATGGGGAGATATTAGATTACTTAATCATCGGGTAAGCCATATTGCCGGCCTTTATTCCTTGGACTTGAGCTGCAGCCCCATCGACGGGCCGGCACAGGTATTGAAGCGGCTTGAGGATTTGGTGATTGGTGGATTGATCAGCTTGTTGATACTGCCATTATGTTTCATGATTGGTATCGCTATTAAATTAAGTTCGCCTGGGCCCGTGTTGTTCAAGCAATACCGTATGGGTATTAATGGTAAGCACTTTAAGGTTTATAAGTTTCGTTCAATGGTTGTTCATAATGAAAGTGGCGGTGACGTTACGCAGGCCTCTCGCAATGATAGTCGAGTGACGCGCGTCGGAGCGTTTCTGCGGCGTACTAGTCTGGACGAGTTACCGCAGTTTTTTAACGTACTGCAAGGACGTATGTCTATCGTTGGGCCACGTCCTCACGCGCTGGCTCATAATGAGTATTACAAAGATTTAGTTGAGTCGTATATGCAGCGACACAAGGTCAAGCCAGGTATTACTGGCTGGGCGCAAGTTAGCGGTTATCGAGGTGAAACGGATACCTTGGATAAGATGCAGAAGCGCGTTGAGTACGACCTTTGGTATATAGATAATTGGTCGTTGTGGATAGATATAAAAATAATATTTCTTACGGTATTCAAAGGCTTTGTCAATAAAAATGCGTTTTGAGTATTTTGAATTAAGGTGTTGATATGGTAAGTGGTGTTCGGCTTCTTGGCGACAAGCCTGTAAGCGCTAAGTGGCAGGTCATAATGCTTTGGGCGCTGGCGATAGGCCTATTTATCCAAATAAGTGGTAGGGTATGGATAGTTTCAGGGAGTGCGCGGAACGCGCAAGTTTATCTTTGGTTGTTGCTTCCGGCGTTGATTTTTTTTATTTTTACAGTTTTAAAAGGAACCGAGCGGCGTATAGGTGCTCAGTACATACCTTGGATTGCTTTTCTGGTATGGGTAGCGCTAAGTAGTACCTGGGCATTCAATTCCGAAACAAGCTCACTATCCTTTGCTAAACGTGGGCTTTTCATTACTTTGTTCCTGCTTGCCGTATTCCTGCTAATGGATAGAGGAGAGGTCTTACTTCGTAGGGCTCTGTTAGGTGGGATATTGCTCGTTGCATTAGGGGCTTTGGCAACACTGATTTATCAATTCTGGTGGCTAGATCGTCCATTGACCTACCGGACTTTTCGCATTGATCGTCTAGGTATTGGAGAAATTGCAAACTATCGATATCCAGTAGCCGCCGGTATTTTTCATGGTGCCATAGCTACGTGGGTCTTCGGAGTTGCCATTGATCAGCGCGTTAGTCTGCGGAAGGCGCTGTTTTGGTTTTTGGCCTTTGCCGTACTGGTACTGTATGTGCTTTTGACGTATGCCCGTGGAGCTTGGGTCGGTGTAGGTGTAGGTTGTTTTGTTGCTGTTGCGTTGCAAAATTCTCGAAGAGGCTGGTGGATTCTGGGGCTATGCTCTTTGGTGGCAGTAGCCGCGACTGTTATTTGGTGGGAACACCTGCTCAACGAGTTATTTAAGCGCCAGCTGTCCGGTAGAGGCCCAATTTGGAATTACTATTTCACTGTGATGCAGGATCATTGGTTATTTGGATACGGCGTGGGAACACCATTTAACTATGATTGGCCCAATGGAAAAACTTCTTCGCCTCATGCCCACAGTCTTTATCTTCAGCAGATATATGACAGTGGTTTGATATCAATAGCGTTGCTGGGAGCAGGCCTGCTTGGCGTGTGTTATAAGGCTTGGTGTGACCGAAGTAATCCTTGGGTTCGATTGGCATTTCCAGCGCTTGTTTACGCTTTGATCGTGATGCTGACTGACGTCGAACGCATCTTCACCCGTCCTGGTAATTACTGGACTGTATTTTGGTTACCTATCGCTATTTTGCTCGCTGTGCAAACTAAATCCAAAAGGCTTGCATTGGATGGTTCATCTGCGGGGTGACGGTGGAGTGTAGTTGTCTTATTTGGGACAATACCTTCGCTGAGTTACTCGATAATTTGGGATGGAAGAGCACTCGGCTAGAGTTCGAAAGCGGCTGAAAAAATCACTTCACGGTGTATCAGTTTATTCATGTGGTGCGTCGCAGCTTATTAATGATTGCACTTTTAAGTGGCTTTTTCATCTGCATGTGTTCTGGTCAAACCATCCCTCTTGGTTACACCCTGACTTAGCAAAGACAGCAGTCATTGTTTCTTGATACGTAAGTGTCTGACGCCAACCAGCGCTGGGCGTCCCTGTAGAATGTCTCTGCAAGTCTTGCCTGAAGCTTTACTCCGTGCACAAAACGTTGCGAGTCTATAGATCTGTTCATCTATACAGTAAGTTGGTATTAAAAAAAGAGTGCCCTGCGTTTGCTTGGGGGTATGATGGCGCCTTTTTTTGCATGGAGGGTTCCCTTTCGTTAATATACTGTCTGTAAATGCCGTTAGGTTTAAAAACAATTGATATAGGTAAGCCCCTTGTGTATTCGGGGAGCGGTTTTCTTGTGGAATATGCATCTGACCGTGGGGTGGGTGCCGTATCAAAGGAGTCGGCGGCAGAATGATAGGCTACAGATCGGAGATTGACGGGCTACGGGCGATAGCGGTAGTCAGTGTTCTATTATTCCATGCAGGTTTTAGTTTCTTGCCGGGAGGTTTTGTAGGTGTAGATGTTTTTTTTGTAATCTCTGGCTATCTGATTACATCCATGATTGTTAAAGAGTTGGATGGGGGGCGGTTCTCATTTTTGAACTTTTATGAACGTCGCGCCCGCCGTTTACTGCCGCCTCTTATCCCGGTTTTTATCGTGGCATGGTTGTTTTCATTTTTTCTTTTTAATGCTCAACAGTTCAGTGATTTTTGCCGAAGTGTATATGCTGCCCTCGGGTTTGTTTCTAACTGGTTCTTTTTGTCAGAGGTTGCGTATTTTGATGGTCCTGGGGAGCTAACTCCGTTACTTCATATATGGTCGCTCTCTGTAGAGGAACAATTTTATTTTGTTTTTCCGGTGCTTCTGCTGGCGGTATGTAAAGTTTGCCGCAAGCGGCTTCTTTCAATAAGTGTGTTTTTGGCGTTTGTTTCGCTTATATATTCTATATATTTGATTGAAGGATTTGAGCGGGAAACTGCTTTTTACAGCTCATTATCAAGGTTTTGGGAGCTTTTAATCGGAGCAATACTTGCTATTTCAGGACTTCGGGCACCTCGTAAGGTATTAATCGTTGATGCCCTCGAGATTACGGGGTTGTTACTGATTCTGGTACCTGTTTTCACCTACTCAAAAGACACAGTATTTCCAGGGGCTGCGGCATTGCTCCCGACGGTGGGAACTGCGCTGATAATTTCTGCTCAGGGGCACGGGAGGATTGTCGCGACGATCCTAAAGTCTAAGCCTTTCGTTTGGGTCGGTTTAGTTTCCTATTCTCTATATTTATGGCACTGGCCGATCCTCGTTGCCATCCGTACAGCTAAACCCGCAGCTACTTGGAGCGATCTGGCAGCTGGTCTATTGTTTGCTTTTTTGCTTTCGGTTGCCTCGTACTTTCTCATCGAGCAGCCAATCAGAAAGAAAGCTGTTATCGGTTCAACGCGTCAAGCATACGCAATGGCGGCAACCTTTTTGATTGGGGCTGCAGCGCTCGTGTATGGAAGTTCAACTCCAAATTTCGCAGGCGTTCAGCTGGCTGCGTTCACTGAGACTCGTGCAAAGTTATACAGCGGCGACAGGGCAACTATGATTTCTCGGATTGAAGAGGAAACTGCCATTTATATGTCTAGTCTGAATGTGAACTTTCACGGTAAGATTCCGCAGTATGATTCTAAAATTCATAGTGGGTGGACATGCAGTTACGATCAGGGCAATACGAATGACCGTTTATTTCTGTGTCTAACCTCTCAAGCTAAAGCGGAAAACGTTCTCGTTATGGGGGACAGTGTTGGGCGAGACACTCTACATGCATTGAGAAGAGCATTTCCAGATACGAATTTTATAATGCTCCATCAGTCAAGCTGTCCGCCGGGCGATGTTAAAACTAAGTGTTTTTCACACTCGGCTGAGTTGCTCAGGCGCCTTGCGGGAGCAATAAATATAAAGGCTGTTGTAATAAACTTCCAGTACCGGCCTCGGGAATGGGTAGATGTAGAGTCCGGAGTGTTGGCGGCAAAATCCATCACTAAGAATGTAATCATGTTGGGAGTCTCCCCGGTATTAGGTATGACCTCAGCGGACTACATAAAATCCTTGCCTAATGACCGAGCCATACCTTTGTTTTTTCCTGAGGATAACAAAAAAATTATTCGGTGGAGCTATCAAGATCTCGTTAATGACG
The DNA here is from genome assembly GCF_009831705.1 of Pseudomonas sp. PICF6. Lineage (NCBI taxonomy): Bacteria > Pseudomonadati > Pseudomonadota > Gammaproteobacteria > Pseudomonadales > Pseudomonadaceae > Pseudomonas > Pseudomonas sp. PICF6. The sequence continues at coordinate 398,518 of NZ_WUUD01000013.1, forward strand.
CCCGTAAAATGGCTGAAAAACATAATATATTTTTTGTCAACGTATTGGATTTTTTCTGCCCCTCCAAGCAATGCAGACTGTGGGTCGATAACAGATATGGGGATCCTCTACTGTTTGACCTTCAGCATC
>NZ_WUUD01000013.1:398692-404141 GCF_009831705.1 Pseudomonas sp. PICF6
TTCTGCCAACTTGAAATTGAGGTTGAGTATCAGGCGCCAATAGCAGGACCAGAACTCAGCCTCTGATCATCTGGGGAGCATGAAGCGTAAACCTGAACTCGATTTACATAGTTTTTTGACCGATTAAAGCTCCAACCATGGTGGCGACAACTCTGCAGAAGCTCCCCACGATGTTGTCACTGGCTTTCCTGCTCAGGGTGTGCGACATTATTTTTCGCGAAGTCGGTGCGCGTGGTTTTTATAATCTTTGCAAGGAGATTATGGTGATTTGTTCGGTGCTGGTTTAATCGAGGGGTACTACTGCTCTTCGGTGTGGTCAGTACTAAGTGCAGCTTAGAAATATGGATATTTCTATTGAGTTCATTGTGACTTGTTTTCCACCATCCATCATCTTCGAATAAACTCTTATATCCGGTGATGGTGAGGATCTTATTTTGGAGCCCTGGAAACCATGTGTTATGGATGGCTTATTCTGGCTTTATTCGTTCTCTCCTATGTGCTTACTGCCATTTTGCGCCGTTATGCCCTTTCTCGAAGTTTGCTGGATGTCCCGAATGACCGTAGTTCCCATTCGGTATCCACGCCGCGTGGTGGCGGCGTGGCGATCGTACTGACGTTTCTCGTAGCTTTGATGGTTCTGTTCACGGGAGACCTGATTGCCCGCACAACTTTTTCTGCCTTGGCGGGTGCTGGAGCACTAACCGCCGTTATCGGCTTTCTCGATGATCATCGGCATGTCGCTGCGCGATGGCGTTTGTTGGCACATTTTTTTGCGGCGATCTGGGGAATTTACTGGCTTGGAGGATTGCCGCCTATCAGCCTGTTTGGTGTCAGCTTGGAGCTGGGTTGGTACGGGTCTCTACTGGCAGTGATATATCTGGTCTGGATGCTCAATCTTTACAATTTCATGGACGGCATCGATGGCATCGCCGCTGTTGAAGCAATCACGGTCTGCCTTGGAGGTTGTCTACTATACTGGGTGAGCAATGCGTCGGATCACATTGGGCCCTTGGTTCTGCTGGTTGCTTGCGTCGCAGGGTTTCTCTGCTGGAATTTGCCACCGGCAAAAATCTTTATGGGGGATGCTGGGAGTGGATTTCTGGGGCTGATGATCGGTATGTTAACGCTTCAGGCGGCCTGGCTTTCGCCCAGTCTTTTTTGGGGCTGGTTGATACTTTTAGGCGTTTTCATCGTCGATGCGACGTTCACGCTGCTGTGTCGTTTTGTTCGGGGGGATAAAATTTACGAAGCGCATCGCAGTCATGCTTATCAATTTGCATCGCGTCGATATGGCAAGCATCTGCCTGTCACTTTGGCGGTGGGCTTTATTAATTTGTTTTGGTTGCTGCCAATAGCGTTTTGTGTGGTGTATTACAAGCTGGACGGAATCGGCGGAATCGTATTGGCTTATGCACCGCTGATTATGTTGGCAATGAAGTATCAGGCAGGTCAACCGGAGAGCAATTCGTTAAAAAACTGACGAATCGTTTTGCTACTTTTCTTTAAAGTCCCATTTCTTTACCGGATGCTTAATTGAGCGATACAGCCAAAATAAGAGAGATTGCTGAGGTGGTGGGCGGATATGGATAAAGTCAGGGTGTATTTACTTGAACTCCGCTGGTGGCAAAAAAGATTGATCCAGGTTGCCACCGATACGGTGTTGGTGTGGCTTGCTTTATTTCTGGCATTCATTGTCCGGCTTGGCATTGATGACATGTACAACCCATTTCGTGCTCATCTATGGCTTTTCGCCTTTGCCCCGCTCGTTGCTATCCCGCTTTTCATACGCTTTGGCATGTACCGCGCCGTCATGCGCTATTTCGGTAATGATGCGCTGATCGCTATCGTCAAAGCAGTGAGTCTGTCATCCCTGATCCTGGCGGTTGTCGTCTATTGGTACAGCAACCACCAAGCCATCGTCCCGCGCTCCATCATCTTCAATTATTGGTGGCTGAGCCTGGTGATCCTCGGCGGGCTACGTCTGTGTATGCGCCAGTACTTCATGGGCGACTGGTTCACCGCCGCTCAGCACGTGCCGTTCACCAGCCGGGATGATGGTTTGACCAAAGTTGCCATCTATGGTGCGGGGGTGGCGGGTAATCAGCTGGTTGCTGCGTTGCGCATGGGCCGAGTGATGCGTCCCGTAGCGTTCATCGACGACGACTCAAGTATCGCGCATCGCTCTATCTCAGGCCTCCATGTCTACAAACCTAAACACATCCAACAGATGATCGATGCCACCGGTGCTGAGGAAATCCTCCTGGCCCTACCGTCATCTACTCGTGCGCGTCGTAGGGAGATTCTGAATTTCCTGGAAGGCTTTCCGCTTCACGTGCGTAGCGTGCCGAATTTCACGGATCTGGCCAGTGGACGGGTGAAGGTGGACGATATCCAGGAAGTGGATATCGCTGATTTGCTCGGTCGCGATGCCGTACCGGCCCAGGCCGATTTGCTTGAGCGCTGTATCAAAGGCAAGACGGTGATGGTGACGGGGGCTGGCGGGTCCATTGGTTCGGAGTTGTGCCGACAGATTTTTTCCTTGGGGCCGAGCACGCTTCTGTTGTTTGAGCACAGCGAGTTCAATCTCTACAGCATTCTTTCTGAGCTGGACCCACCCGCCTCTCGGGAGCCTACGTCGGTCAAGCTGGTGCCCATTCTAGGGTCCGTCCGCTATCAAAAGAAGCTGCTTGATGTGATGGAAACCTGGAGTGTGGATACGGTTTATCATGCTGCCGCCTACAAGCATGTGCCTATGATCGAGCACAATATTGCCGAGGGCGTGTTGAATAATGTCATCGGCACGCTTAACACTGCTCAAGCCGCCCTGCAGTCGGGGGTTTCAAACTTCGTACTGATTTCTACGGACAAGGCCGTCCGGCCGACGAATGTCATGGGCAGTACCAAGCGTTTGGCCGAGTTGACGCTTCAAGCGCTGAGTAAAGAGGTTGCGCCGGCACTGTTTGGTGATGCAGCCAACATTTCTCGGGTCAACAAAACCCGGTTCACGATGGTTCGTTTCGGCAATGTTTTGGGCTCATCGGGCTCTGTTGTTCCTTTGTTTCATCGCCAAATCAAATCCGGTGGCCCTCTGACGGTCACGCACCCGAAAATCACCCGCTACTTCATGACTATCCCAGAGGCTGCACAGTTGGTGATTCAGGCTGGCTCCATGGGACAGGGCGGGGATGTGTTCGTGCTGGATATGGGGGAGCCGATCAAGATCGTCGAGTTGGCGGAGAAGATGATTCACCTGTCAGGCTTGAGCATTCGTTCGGAGCGCAATCCTCAAGGAGATATTTCCATTGAGTTCACCGGTCTGCGGCCCGGCGAGAAGCTGTATGAAGAACTGTTGATTGGCGATAACGTCGCTGCGACCGACCATCCCATGATCATGAAGGCCAATGAAGACCATCTGCCTTGGGATGTTTTGAAGCTGAAACTGAATGATCTGCTCATCGCCGTAAAGGCTGATGATTATGGGCGGGTGCGTCAGTTGTTGCGCGAGTCGGTTAATGGCTACACACCTGATGGCGAGATTGTCGACTGGATGAATCAACAGCGCCGACTGGAACCCTGATTGTTACACACGCTGTAACGTACACACTTTTGACAGCCCCCCATCATCGCCTAAGTTTGAGAAGCAGCTTCGGAAAAGCTGCTTCTCTCTTAACGATGTCATGGAGCGTCACTTATGCGTACAGGCTATTTCTACTCTCTGGTTTTTGCCCTTCTAACCAGCGCCTCTATAGCTGTTATCGCTGCGCCCGCGGTCAAGCCCGAGACGACGGCGGCGCCGCAGGCATTGGAACTGTCGGCTAAACCGCAAGGCGTCAAGGTGGATCTGAACGTGGCGGACACCGCTACGCTGCAACGCGAACTGGCGGGGATAGGCAAGGCCAAGGCTGATGCGATTGTTGCGTATCGCGAGAGTAATGGAGCCTTCTCTTCAGTAGAGGAGTTGCTGGAGGTCAAGGGGATTGGCAAGGCGATTCTCGACAGGAATCGTGACAAGCTGGAAGTGAACTGAGGTGTGATGGTGAAAGAGGCCGGTCGAAATATGACTGGCCTTTTTGCATTTTGGCCCAATGCCACTTAAAACGATGATCGGATGCGTCTTGGTCTAGGTTCGACCATCCGCCTTTTGGAGCTTCGTCCCCGCCAACCACCTCAGATCAAGGACCCACCCCATGCACAAAAACTACCCAGCCGCTTACCAAGTCAGCAAAGGCTCGGCCCTGCAAGTGGACAAACCCTTCTACGACCGCATCCGAACCCAGCAGGACAAGCGCACCCTGATCGAACAGTTCGAGGTCCCCATCCGTACCGGCCGCGCTTGGCACGTACCCGCCGGGCATGTGTTCCGCGTTACGACTCCGGTGGGCCCGCAGGTGGGGGACTTCAACGTGTGGAATGCCCACGATCCACGGGAACGCCTGTGGGCTGCGCGCACGCGTCAGCTGCAGGGCGCTCATGTCAGCACTCATGATCGGTTGTGGTCGAACCTGCCATTCTTGCGTCCATTGGTGACCATTACCGATGACAGTCTGGCCGATTATGGCATCGACGAGCATGGTGGACGATTGCACGACCTGCTGGGGACGCGCTGTGATCCGTACGTGAACAGGATGCTGACCGGCGAGGATTTTCACCATCACTGCCACTCGAACCTGACCCGTGCGGTATTACCCCATGGGCTGACCGAGTTCGATGTGCACGATGTGCTGAATATTTTCCAGTGTACTGGGCTCAATCATGACGACATGTACTTCATGAAGGCCTGTCCGGCGAAGAAGGGCGATTATTTGGAGTTTTTTGCCGAGATCGATTTGCTGTGTGCCTTGTCCACTTGCCCCGGCGGCGATCTGTCGCTCGCGATGTGGGGGCCGGATGCGCAGGATCCCCTCAGTGTCTGTCGTCCGTTGGGGGTGGAGATCTATCGATTGGAGGATTCATTGCTGTCGGGCTGGAGCCAGCCTGAGCGGGCGGCGTACAAGGGGCTGCATGGCTTGCAGATTGCCAAGGCTGATTGGGAGAAGTAGCGCGGCGTTGGCCGTCTATGTGCAGGCCGTTGTGGCGAGGGGATAAATCCCCTCGCCACAAACTCACCGCCAAAGTGTTGGGCAGGGCCGCAATCAACGATCCTTGGCCTCCTTCGCATCCATCTCGGCATTGCGCTCGGCAACACGCTTGCGTTGTTCATCCGTCAGTTCGACCTTGTGGGCGGTGTCGCGCAGCATCATCAAGCCACCCACGATCGAGCCGATTGCAACAATCAGAATTAACCAGGCGTACCAGGGCATAGGGTTCTCCTTGAGGGGGCGATGGACGACGAACGTTTCGCCTGTCCACCGCACCTACCACTTATGAGCGAAGGTTGTTCGCAGTGGTTCCATATTACGCCCGTTGTGCCGGGTTCACCTCAAAGCCCGGTGAGCATCGCATCGGCCGG
>NZ_WUUD01000013.1:404151-407043 GCF_009831705.1 Pseudomonas sp. PICF6
AAACCGAGGAAGATCAGCCCGATCAGGGCATTGAACCAGGCCATCGCTACCAGGCACACCACTGCCAGTACCAGGGCGATACCCGGGATGATCGGATAGCCCGGCGCGCGGAAGGTGCGTTCCAGGTTGGGTTCGGTTTTACGCAGTTTGAACAGGCTGAGCATGCTCATGATGTACATGACGATCGCGCCGAACACCGCCATGGTGATCATCGCTGCGGTCAGGGTCATGCCACCGAGGTTGATCAGGCCGTCGCTGTAGATCGCCGCGATGCCGATCAGGCCGCCGGCGATGATGGCCCGGTGCGGGGTCTGGAAGCGTGACAGTTTGGCCAGGGAGGCGGGCAGGTAGCCGGCGCGGGCGAGGGCGAAGAACTGGCGCGAGTAGCCGAGGATGATGCCGTGGAAGCTTGCCACCAGGCCGAACAGGCCGATCCATACGAGCATGTGCAACCAGCCGGAGCTTTCGCCGACTACGGTTTTCATGGCTTGGGGCAGCGGGTCGTTGATGTTGGACAGGGTGCGCCAGTCGCCTACGCCACCGGCGAAGAACATCACGCCCATGGCCAGGAACACCAGGGTCAGGATGCCGCTGATGTAGGCCTTGGGAATTGTGCGTTTCGGGTCCTTGGCTTCTTCGGCGGCCATGGCCGCGCCCTCGATGGCCAGGAAAAACCAGATGGCGAAGGGGATTGCGGCGAACATCCCGGCGATGGCCGGCGCGCCGAACACATCGGAACCGGCCCAGCCGTTCAAGGCGAAGCTACTGAAGCTGAACGCCGGGGCGACTACGCCCATGAACACCAGCAGTTCGGCCACCGCCAGCACGCAGACGATCAGTTCGAAGGTCGCCGCCAGTTTCACCCCGAGGATGTTCAGGCCCATGAACACAATATAGGCACCGACCGCTGCGTGTTTCGGGTCCAGGGCCGGGAATTGCACGTTCAGGTAGGCACCGATGGCCAGAGCGATGGCCGGTGGGGCGAAGACGAATTCGATCAGCGTCGCCAGGCCGGCGATCAACCCACCTTTCTCTCCAAAGGCCCGACGGCTGTAGGCGAATGGTCCGCCAGCGTGGGGGATGGCGGTGGTCAGCTCGGTGAAGCTGAAGATGAAGCAGGTGTACATGGCCGCAACCATGAATGATGTCACCAGAAAGCCCAGCGTTCCGGCAACGCCCCAGCCGTAGCTCCAGCCGAAGTACTCGCCGGAGATCACCAGCCCGACGGCAATGCCCCATAAATGCAGGGTGCCCAGGGTGGGTTTGAGTTGTGTGTTCATCGGTGGCTCCCCCTCGATCCATAGCAAAAGCGCTGGGGTGGGGCAGTGCAGTGGGCGTGCCAGTGTGGCGGCGGTGGTCGTAATGGGTGAAATTGTGTCGTATCGGGGATGTTCGCTGCCTGATGGCTCGATTTTGTGCTCCAGTTCGGAGCGTCAGCGCCAGGGCGGGCCTCATCGCGAGCAGGCTCGCTCCCACAGGGGATCTTCAGTGGAGGCAAATTCTCTATTCACAACAGATCAAATGTGGGAGCGAGCCTGCTCGCGATGAGGCCCACCCAGCCAATCACCAACCCCTTTTTTACACATTCTTTATCCCTCGCCCCCTCTCTCGATCTCGTTCCTTTACGCCCTCCCTGCCGACAATCACTCCACACACGGCATGACGCCGTACGACGGAGAAATCCCATGAGCCTTCTGGACGGGGTGTCGCTGCTGCTGGCAGCGGCGCTGTTCATTTATCTACTGATTGCGCTGTTGCGCGCGGATCGGAACTAGGAGTGGCTATGCACGGTTATGACTACGGGCTGATCCTCGCCTTCTTTGCGCTGGTGCTGATTCCTGCACCGTTTCTGGGGCGTTTCTACTACCGGGTGATGGAAGGCCAGCGCACTTGGCTTTCACCTGTCCTTGGCCCGGTGGAGCGTGGCTGCTATCGCTTGGCCGGCGTCGATCACACCGTTGAGCAGAGCTGGCAGAAATACACCCTGGCCTTGCTCGCTTTCAACCTGGCCGGTTTTTCGCTGTTGTTCGCGATTCTGTTGTTACAGGGACATTTGCCACTCAACCCCGAAAAAGTGCCGGGTATGGAGTGGACCCAGGCATTCAACACCGCGGTGAGTTTCACCACCAATACCAATTGGCAGTCCTACAGCGGTGAAGCCTCGTTGAGCTACCTGAGCCAGATGCTTGGCCTGGCTGTGCAGAACTTTGTCAGCGCAGCTACCGGCCTGGCCGTGCTGGTGGCGCTGTGTCGCGGAATTGGGCGCAAATCCGCTGCAACGCTGGGTAACTTCTGGGTCGACATGACCCGCGCCACCCTCTACGGGTTGTTACCGCTGTGCCTGTTGCTGGCCCTGTTCCTGGTGTGGCAGGGCGTGCCGCAAACCTTCGCGCACTATGTGCATGGGTTGACGATGCAAGGCGCGGATCAAGTGATTCCATTGGGCCCGGCCGCCAGCCAGATCGCGATCAAGCAACTGGGCACCAACGGTGGTGGTTTCTTCGGCGTCAATTCGGCACACCCCTTCGAGAATCCGACGGCCTGGAGCAACCTGTTCGAAGTCGCCTCGATCATCCTGATTCCCGCCGCGCTGGTGTTCACCTTCGGCCATTACGTCAAGGACCTGCGCCAGAGTCGGGCGATCATCGCCTGCATGCTCGTACTGTTTCTGATCGGCGGCGCCACCTCGTTGTGGGCCGAATCCCAACCCAATCCGGCGCTGCATAACGCTTCGGTGGAGCAGACCGCGCCACTGGAGGGCAAGGAGGCGCGCTTTGGCACCACGGCCACGGTGCTGTGGTCCGTCACCACCACGGCGGCCTCCAATGGCTCGGTCAATGGCATGCATGACAGCCTCAATCCTCTGAGCGGCATGGTCTCGCTGGTGAACAT
>NZ_WUUD01000013.1:407053-420218 GCF_009831705.1 Pseudomonas sp. PICF6
GATTGATGATTGGCCGTACCCCGGAATACCTGGGCAAAAAGCTCGCTGCCAGGGAAGTGCAACTGCTGGTGATAACCCTGTTGGTCATGCCGGTGAGCGTGTTGGGGCTGGGGGCCATTGCTGCGAGCCTGCCCGGACCTGCTGCAGCGGTGAGCAACCCTGGTGCCCATGGCTTCAGCCAGTTGTTGTATGCCTACACCTCGGCGGGTGCGAACAACGGTTCGGCCTTCGCCGGTTTTGGTGCCAACACACCCTTTCACAATCTGATGCTGGGCCTGGGCATGTTGATCGGTCGTTTCGGCTACATCCTGCCGGTTCTGGCCTTGGCCGGTAGCCTGGCGCTGAAGAAAACCGCGCCGATCGGCCCGAACAGCTTCCCGACCCACGGCCCGCTGTTCGTGACCCTGCTCACCGTGACCATTTTGTTGGTGGGCGGCCTGACCTTCCTGCCGACCCTGGCCCTGGGGCCGATTGCCGAACACCTGAGCCTGGGTTTCTGAGGATCTGATGATGAATATGCCAATGAGCAAAACCGTCGTCGCCAAGGCGTCGGAGCAACCGAAAACCGCGATTTCGGCCTTGTGGCGGCCAGCGCTGGTGCAAGCTTTCGTCAAGCTCGATCCGCGCCAGTTGCACCGTGCCCCAGTGATGCTGGTGGTGGAGCTGACCGCGATTCTCACCACGGTGTTGTGTTTCGTTCCGGACAGCAGCGTGCCGACTTTTGTCGCCGCGCAAATTGCCCTGTGGCTGTGGTTCACGGTGCTGTTCGCCAACTTTGCCGAAGCCCTGGCCGAAGGTCGCGGCAAGGCCCGGGCAGACAGTCTCAAGGCCGGTAGCGAAGGCCTGAGCGCACGTCGCCAGACGGCCAACGGCTTTGAGGTGATAGCCGCCACCCGCCTGCGAAAAGGCGACGTGGTACGCGTCGAGGCGGGGGAGATGATTCCTGGCGATGGTGAAGTGATCGAAGGCATCGCCGCAGTGAACGAGGCGGCGATTACTGGCGAATCGGCCCCGGTCATCCGCGAGTCCGGCGGCGACCGTTCAGCCGTCACCGGCAACACGCGCCTGGTCTCCGACTGGCTGCTGGTGCGCGTCACCAGTAACCCCGGTGAATCCACCCTGGACCGTATGATCGCCCTCGTCGAAGGCGCCAAGCGGCAGAAGACGCCCAACGAAGTGGCGTTGGATATTCTGCTGATCGGCCTGACGCTGATCTTCCTGCTGGTGGTGGTGACGCTGCAGCCGTTCGCGCATTTCGCCAACGGTAATTTGCCGTTGGTGTTTCTGGTGGCGCTGCTGGTGACGTTGATTCCCACCACCATCGGCGGGCTGTTGTCGGCCATCGGCATCGCCGGGATGGATCGACTGGTGCGCCTGAACGTGATCGCCAAGTCCGGCCGCGCGGTGGAAGCGGCGGGGGACGTGCATGTGCTGATGCTGGACAAGACCGGCACCATCACCTTCGGCAATCGTCGTTGTGCCGCGGTTCACGCCGCGCCCGGCGTGAGCGTCAAGGAACTGACCGAAGGCGCGTTATTCGCTTCGTTGGCCGACGACACGGCGGAGGGCAAGTCCATCGTCGAGTACCTGCGGGGTTTGCATTCGCAACCCGAGCCTGGCGCCGAACTGCTTACCGCTGTGCCGTTCAGTGCTGAAACCCGATTGTCCGGTGTCGACTATCAGGGCCGGGTGTACCGCAAAGGGGCCGTGGATTCGTTGCTGAGTTTTATCGGCCTGTCGAAAAGCGAACTGCCACCTGCACTGGCACGGGAGGTGGACAAGATCGCCCAGAGCGGCGGTACCCCCTTGCTGGTGTGCGTTGACGGCAAGCTGCTGGGGGCGATTCATCTGAAGGACGTGGTCAAGCCCGGTATCCGCGAGCGCTTTGCCGAGTTGCGCAAGTTGGGGATTCGCACGGTGATGGTCACCGGCGACAACCCACTCACCGCCGCCGCCATTGCTGCCGAGGCCGGCGTCGATGACGTGCTGGCCGAGGCCACACCGGAGAAAAAACTGGCGCGCATCCGTCATGAGCAGAATGACGGTCGTCTGGTGGCGATGTGTGGTGACGGTGCCAACGATGCGCCGGCCCTGGCCCAGGCTGACGTCGGCATGGCGATGAACGACGGCACCCAGGCGGCGCGAGAGGCGGCCAACATGGTCGATCTGGACAGCGATCCGACCAAGTTGCTGGACGTGGTGCAAATCGGCAAGGAACTGCTGGTGACCCGTGGGGCCTTGACGACGTTTTCCATCGCCAACGACATCGCCAAGTACTTCGCCATCCTGCCGGCGCTATTTGCCTCGATTTATCCACAACTGGGTGTGCTGAACGTGATGCACCTGAGCAGCCCGCAGAGCGCGATTCTGTCGGCCATTGTGTTCAACGCCTTGATCATCGTGGTGCTGATCCCGTTGGCGTTGCGTGGCGTGCGGGTGCAGGCCGCCAGCGCGGCGGCGCTGCTGCGGCGCAATCTGCTGATCTATGGCCTGGGTGGGATCGTGGTGCCGTTCGTGGGGATCAAGGCGATCGACATGTTGCTGACGGCGTTGGGGTTGGTTTGAGCGGATAACCAACGCTCGCCTTCACCTTGCGGGAGCAAGGCTTGCCCGCGATGAGCGATGACGCGGTGTTGGTTCAGACCGAGGTGACCGCATCGCGAGCAAGCGTTGCTCCCACAAAGTGGTTCCCACAGGTAATTTTTCATTCAATTCGAGGATTTCTGGATGTTCACTCTGATACGCCCGGCCTTGAGCCTATTGCTTCTGATGACCCTGATCACCGGCGTTGCGTACCCCTTGCTGGTTACGGGCGTGGCGCAAGTCGCGTTTCCCGCCCAGGCCAACGGCAGCCTGATCGTTGATGCCGACGGCAAGGTCCGCGGTTCTCTGTTGATCGCCCAGGATTTCCAGGGCGATGCTTGGTTCCATCCACGTCCATCGGCGGGTGCTTTCGCCACGGTAGCCAGCGGCGCCAGCAACTTTTCCCCGAGCAATCCGGCCCTGGCCGCACGGGTGATCGGTGACGCCCAGGCCTTGCAAGTGCCGGGTCAAGGCCCAGTGCCGTTGGCGCTGCTGACCACCTCGGGCAGCGGACTGGATCCCCACTTGCCACCGGCAGCGATTGCCTATCAACTGGCGCGTGTCGCCGCCGCACGCAATCTGCCGGTATCGTCCGTGCAGCAACTGCTCGACGCTCACATCGAGCAACCGCTGGTGGGGCCGCCGGTGGTGAATGTGCTGGCCTTGAACCTGGCGCTGGAAAAACTGTAGACCCCTGTGGGAGCAAAGCTTTGCTCCCACAGGGCGTTTGATCAACATCTGAAAGAGAACCCGAACACATGAGCGACTCCGGCCGCGCCGATGCACTGTTAGCCAAGCTGCCCCGCAATGACCGGGGCCGGCTCAAGGTCTTCCTGGGTGCGTCGCCGGGTGTCGGCAAGACCTACGCCATGCTGCAGGCGGCCCACACGCAACTGCGCCAAGGTGTCAGGGTGGTTGCCGGCGTGGTGGAGACTCACGGCCGCAGTGAGACTGAAGCGCTGCTCGGCGGTCTGGTGCAGCAGCCGCTGGTGCGTTCGGAGTATCGCGGTGTGATGCTCGAGGAAATGGACCTTGATGGTCTGCTCGCGGCTCGACCGGCCTTGGTGCTGGTGGACGAACTGGCCCACAGCAACGCGCCCGGCAGCCGACATGCCAAACGCTGGCAAGACATTCAGGAGTTGCTGGCCGCCGGCATCGATGTCTACACCACCGTCAATGTCCAGCACCTGGAAAGTCTCAACGATCAGGTGCGCGGTATCACCGGCGTGCAAGTTCGCGAGACGCTGCCCGACTGGGTCCTGCAGGAGGCCGATGAACTGCTGTTGATCGACCTGCCACCGCGCGAGCTGCTGGAGCGCCTGCGCGATGGCAAGGTTTATGTGCCGGAACAGGCGCGCGCTGCGATCGATGCATTTTTCAGCCAGACCAACCTCACCGCATTGCGTGAGCTGGCCATGCAAACTGCCGCTGCACAGGTGGACAACGATCTTGCCCAGGGCTATCGCCAACTGGGCCAGGCGGCTCCGGCGGTGCGGGGACGATTGTTGGTGGGGGTTGACGGTGATGCCCAGGCCGAACGTCTGGTGCGCCACGCCAGCCGCGTCGCCCAGCGTCGGCATCTTCCCTGGAGCCTGGTACACGTGGACAACGGCAGCACGCGGGACGAGCCATCGCGCCAGCGCCTGCAAAATGCCCAGCAATTGGCCGAACGCCTGGGTGGGGAAGTGGTGCTGCTACGGGCCGGTGAAGTCGCCAGGACCTTGATCCAGCACGCCACCGAACGTCGCGCCACGCTGGTGCTGGTGGGACAGTCCAGGCGGCGTCTGCGCCGGCGGCTGTTCGGTGGTGGCTTGGCTTCGCGTTTGCTGCGCGATGCCAGGGGGCTGGAAATCAACGTACTGGATCGCGATGAACAGCCCCCTGCGGCCCGTGAGCGTTCAAACGCCGCCCTGGCTGGTTTCGACTACGTGCTGGCGCTGTTGGCGACGGCGGCGGCCAGTGCGCTGGCTTGGGGGGTCTCCGGGCTTCTTCCCTTGCCTAATATCTCCCTGGTGTTTCTGATGGCGGTGTTGCTGGTGGCGGTTCGCAGCAGCCTCGGCCCTGCGCTGGCCTGCGCGGCGCTGTCGTTCCTGGCCTATGACTTTCTGTTCATCCCACCGAATTTTTCCTTCACCATCCAGCGTGAAGAAGATGTACTCACCCTGGTGTTCTTCTTGCTCATGGCGGCCCTGACCGGCAACCTTGCGGCCCGCCAGCGACGACAGTTGCAGGCGCTGCGCGAGACCCAGCAGGAAACCGGCGAGCTGCTTGATCTGTCCCGCAAACTCACCGCCGCGACCGACCGCCAGGCGGTGATCAGCGCCGCCGCGCAACACCTCAACGGCTGGCACGACCTGCAACTGTGCCTGCTCAACCGTGACGGCCAGGACGGCTGGAAGGTTGAGACAGCTGAACCATTGACCTTCACTGAAGCTGAGCGCGCGGCCGCCGATTGGGCCTGGCAACACGACCAACCGGCCGGCGCCGGCACCGGGACGCTGCCGTCCGGGCGCTGGTGGTGGTGGCCGTTGTCGACAGAGGAGGGCCCGCTGGCGTTGCTGGGCGTTTGCCCGAAAGAAGGCAAGCCGTTGAGCGGCCAGCGGCGTCGTCTGCTGGCAGCTCTCAGTCAGCCACTGGCGCAGGCCCTGGCGCGGGCGCAACTGGCCCAGGATCTGGAAGCAGCGCGCCTGCACGGCGAAACCGAGCAACTGCGCAGTGCGTTGTTGGCGTCGGTGTCCCACGATTTGCGCACGCCGCTGACCTCCATGCGCGGCAGTATCGACAGCCTGTTGGCGTTGGGAGAGGCGATCCCGCTGGCCGATCGCCGCGAACTGCTGGAAGGCACCCGTGATGAAGCTGAGCGCCTGGATCGCTACATCCAGAACTTGCTGGACATGACTCGTCTCGGCCATGGGGCTCTGAAGCTGGCGCGGGACTGGGTGTCGCCGGCCGATATCGTCGGCAGCGCGTTGAACCGGTTGCGGGCGGTGCTGGCACCGTTGACGGTGGGCATCGAAGTGCCGGCCGAGTTGCCGTTGTTGTATGTTCACGCGGCGTTGATCGAACAGGCCTTGGTGAACGTGCTGGAGAACGCCGCACGATTTTCACCGACTCACGGGCGATTGCTGCTCAGCGCAGGGGCGACGGACAGCGAAGTTTTTTTCGCCGTGGCCGACGAGGGACCCGGGATCCCTGAAGAAGAGCGCGAGAAAATCTTCGACATGTTCTATACCGCTGCGCGCGGGGATCGCGGCGGGCAGGGCACGGGGCTGGGGCTGGCGATCTGTCAGGGCATGGTCGGTGCCCATGGCGGGCGGATCAGCGTGGACACCGGCCTGGACGGACGCGGTACCTGCATCACCCTGCACCTGCCATTACAGACACAACCGGGCCTGGACGATGAAGCCTGAGCGGCGCTGGGTTACTCTCTTTCCACCTGATTGCATTGAACGGACCTCATGAGCCAGACCGCGACCCTTTTGGTCATCGATGACGAACCGCAGATTCGCAAATTCCTGCGCATCAGCCTGACTTCCCAAGGCTACAAGGTGCTCGAAGCCGGCACCGGCGCCGAAGGCCTGGCCCAGGCGGCGCTGAACAAGCCCGATCTGCTGGTGCTCGACCTGGGCCTGCCGGACATGGACGGCCAGCAGGTACTGCGCGAGTTTCGCCAATGGTCCACGGTGCCGGTGCTGGTGCTCTCGGTGCGGGCCAGCGAAGCGCAGAAAGTCGAGGCGCTGGACAACGGCGCCAATGATTACGTCACCAAGCCGTTCGGCATCCAGGAGTTTCTGGCGCGCATTCGTGCCTTGTTGCGTCAGGCCCCGGCAGGCGAGGCGCGGGAAGCGGCGCTGACGTTTGGTCCGCTGACGGTGGACCTGGCTTATCGCCGGGTTCTGCTCGATGGCACTGAAGTGGCCCTGACCCGCAAGGAATACGCCGTGCTGGCGCAATTGGCGCGCCATCCAGGGCGGGTCATTACCCAGCAGCAATTGCTCAAGGACATTTGGGGCCCGACCCACACCGAAGACACCCATTACTTGCGGATCGTGGTCGGTCATCTGCGGCAAAAACTGGCGGACGACCCGACCCGGCCCCGGTTCATTGCGACCGAGGCGGGGGTTGGGTATCGGTTGTTGGGGGAGGGTGGTGTTTAACCACAAGGTTTCAAGCCAAGCGCTATTGTGGCGAGGGGATTTATCCCCGCTGGGGTGCGACGTTTCGATAAATCCCCTCGCCACAGAGTTTAGTGCCACATTCAGTTCTGCTCATTCTCATAGCGATCCAACGTATCGCTGGCAATCTCCCGCCCCAGGGCGATCAGCTCCGGCGCCTTGTAGAACTCGAAAAACCGGCACACCCGTTTCGGCACGTTGATCAGCACATCCGGTGGATACCCGGCGATTTTGTATTGGGCCAGGGACGTCTGCATCACCTCGAAACTCTGGTTGATCAGATCCAGCAGCGAGGCCGGGCCAACGTTGTCGATGATGAACGAACCGGTCGCCGATTTCGGCGCACCTTCGGATTCCGGCGCGGCGGCCGGTTGTTGGCCCTCGGGCTCGGCGGATTCCAGCCATGGATTGATCTCGGCGGCTTCAGCTTTTAGCGCCTCCTGTTCCAGCAGCAGCAACTGCTCGGCTTGCTTGCGACGGAACGGTAGACGCGAGCCCAGGGAACTGACGAGGGTGTCGAAGCGACGCTTGAACGCTGCCGGGCGCTGGATGACCGGCAGTCGGTACTGTTTCTGGTTGGTGGCGTTGAGGTTGACCGCGATGATCAGGTCGCAATGGCTCGACACCACCGGCACGATGGGTAACGGATTGAGCAGGCCGCCATCCACCAGCATGCGGTTGCCTTGCATCACGGGGGTGAACAGGCTGGGAATCGCCGCCGAGGCGCGCATTGCCTGGTGCAGGCAACCTTCCTGGAACCAGATTTCCTGCTGATTGGTCAGGTCGGTGGCCACGGCAGTGTAGGGAATACGCAGGTCTTCGATATTGAGTTCGCCGACGATCTTGCGAATTTGCCCGAAGACTTTCTCGCCGCGAATCGCCCCCAGGCGAAAGCTGACGTCCACCAGTCGCAGCACATCCAGGTAATCCAGGCTTTCAATCCAGTTACGATAATCGTCGAGCTTGCCCGCGGCATAGATTCCGCCCACCACGGCACCCATGGAGCAGCCGGCGATGCAAGCGATGTCGTAGCCACGTCGTTCGATTTCTTCGATCACCCCGATATGGGCGTAGCCCCGGGCGCCACCCGATCCCAGTACCAATGCGACACGTTTTGTCATGACCCGGCCTCTTGTAAAACAGACTTTAACAATGCACTTATCGACGGCTGGGCTCAATCGTTGTGGCGCAGGTGTCGTTTTTTGATACGCCGTGCCGGCATTTGCGTATGCTCGCCCACACTTGTATTTACGCGGTCGGGCATTGGCACTTTTTGCGGGCTGGACCGTCTTACTTGCACGACTGTTGACCTGACTTGAGGTGTAATTGATGAAAGCCCGGATTTGTCTGCCCCTGGTGGCATCCTTGATGGTTTTGGCCCTGGCCGGTTGTGCCGGCAAGACCGCTTACCGCGATAGCTGCGGCAGCCAGCTCGACAGTGCCTGGCGCGAACTGGACCTGGCCAAGGCCGAAGGTTTTGCCGGCACCGTGAGTTATTCCAAGGCCCTGTCGTTGTTGACCGGCGCCAAGACCCAGCAGCAGTTCGAAGCGTTTGAGGGGTGCACCAAAAAGGCCGAGAAGGCCCGTTTCTACATCCGCGAATCCCGCGCAGGGCGTTAATAGCAGCGACAAGCTGTCAGCGGCAAGCTACAAGTTAGGGGAGCACTCTGCTCCTCACTTGAAGCTTGCAGCTTGACGCTCAACGCTACGTACGGAGTACGTCCCCATGATTGATCGGCTGGTGGCCCGGATACTGGGCCTGGAAGTCCGGCTGCTGGCCTGTCAGGCCCGCCTCAATGCCCATACCGACAGTGAAGCCCTGCATGACCTGCGGACCACGGTTCGCCGTTTGCGCAGCTTGCTTCGTCCGTTGCGCGGTTTGCCCGGTGTCGAGCAGCTGGAAACGGCGGCCTCGGCGGTCGGCGCGCTGACCACGCCCCTGCGTGACCGGGAAGTGCTGGCCGCCTACCTTGAGCAGCACGGCAAGATCGAAGCCGCGCGGCGGCGCCAGGTGCAAATGGCCGATGCTTATCCCGCCGTTGCCGGCAGCCCGGAGCTGGCCCAATTGCTGATGGTGCTTGATGCTTTCCCGCGCTTCATTCGCGCGGCGCAACGTCAGGACCTGCTTAAAGGTCTGCGCAAACGCATCGAAAAGCGCCTGGACAAACAATGGAAGAAACTCGGCGAAGCCTTGGGCGATCCGGCCCATGATCGCCACCGTTTGCGGCTGCTGATCAAGCGTGTGCGCTACGCCATCGAAGCCTACCCCGAACTTGACCGCCTACCCGAAGCGGCCATGCCACGGCTCAAGTCCGCCCAAGGCGCCTTGGGGGACTGGCACGATTGCTGGCAATGGCTGGCCAGGGCCAAGCAGGAAAGCGACTTGCAATCCTGCGTGCCGGTCTGGCTCAGCACCATGGAAAAGGCCGAGGCCAAGTCCGATAAAGTGCTCGATAAACTCGTTGCCAGTTGCTTCAAAAAATCCTGAGTCCTGCAGATATTCCCTTGTGGGAGCGAGCCTGCTCGCGATAGCGCCGCGTCAGTCACCAGTTATTCAAGCTGACTCACCGCTATCGCGAGCAGGCTCGCTCCCACAGTAGATTGGCGGGGGTTGGGATGCCGCGGCCTATCTGTCAGTCTCTTTGGCCAGAATGAGCGCTGTGCCACCCGTCTGGGCTGGTTAAGATTCCTGCATCTTTTTCCCATGTTTTCGAGGTTGTCATGCGCTTTTCCGATTTGATCGATGCCGTGCGCCGTCAGCCTGACTGCGTGATCATCGCGCCTGAATGGGGCCAGGGACGCGCCAGTTTTGGCGGTCTGGTGGCGGCGCTGCAATATGAAGCGATGCGTGCGCGGGTTCCGGCGGATCGCCCGGTGCGTTCGCTGGCGATCACCTTCGTCGGGCCGGTAGCGGCCGACGTACCCGTCAGTTTCGAAGTCGACGTATTGCGTGAAGGCAAGGCGGTCAGCCAAGTATTGGGGCGAGCGGTACAGAACGGTCAGGTAGTGACCGTGGTACAAGGCAGCTTCGGCGCCTCGCGCTCTTCCGTGGTGGCGGTCCAGGCCGACCCCGCGCCTGAGTTCAAAAGCGTGGAGCAATGCCAGGAACTGCCCTACATCAAGGGCGCTACGCCGGAATTCATGCGTCACCTGGCGCTGTGCTGGAGTGTTGGTGGCCTGCCGTTTACCGGCAACAAATCCCGCAGCATGGGGGGCTGGGTGCGCTTGCGTGGTGATGTCAAAGAGGAGCCGCTGAACGAGGGGCACATCCTGGCATTGGTCGATGCCTGGCCTCCGGCGTTGCTACCCCATCTCACTCAAATGGCACCGGGCAGTACGCTCACCTGGACCATTGAGTTCGTCCAGCCACTGCTGGAACTCACGACACTGGACTGGTGTAAATACCTGGCCGAGATCGAGCATGCTCAGGACGGTTACGGCCATGTCGCCGCCAGGTTCTGGAGCGCGGATGGTCGCTTGATCGCCCTGAGCCGGCAGACAGTGACAGTTTTCGCCTAAGGCTCTTCATGACCGTGGCACTGCAACACGAGTGCGGCAATCATGCCGAGGGAGCCGATGGCGACATTGGCCAGGCTGAGGCTGAACACCCCCGATACCATCAGCAAAAACGCGACGATGAACAGCGGTACGGCAATCTGGTGCAACACCGGATTGCTCGGGTGACCATGATGGTCAAGGCAGGTGCGCCATTGCCAGGCCGGGAAGTGGGGGTGACGTTTGCCCATGATGCTGATCCTTGAGTTCGCTAACCGAGTAACCCAAGCGTAAGCCCGGCCGGGCAGCGCGACGAATCGCGGTTGGCTATCGACGTGATAGGTGGCCATAGCCTTTCACCGTTGTGGGAGCAAGGCTTGCCCGCGATGCAGGCGCCTCGTTCCCCAGGGAGACCATATTGTCTTCATCGCGGGCAAGCCTTGCTCCCACAGATAAACCCCAGGCCGCAAGAACTCTCCCAGGCAGGTCAATTGGCAGCGGGGTCCTAAAGCCTGAGCTGCCCGATCGCCTTGTTCAGCTCACCGGCCAACGTTGCCAGTTCATGGCTGGTGGTGGCCGAGTCCACCGTCTGGCGCACGGTGTTTTCAGTCACGTCACGAATACTCACGACCGCCCGGTTCATTTCCTCGGCAACCTGGCTTTGCTGCTCGGCCGCCACGGCGATCTGGGTGTTGCTCTCCCGCATCTGCGCCACCGCCCCGGTGATTTGCTCCAGAGCCTCACCGGCTTCCCGGGCCTGTTGCACGCAATCGTCGGCCTTGTAGGAGCTTTCCTGCATGAAATCCACCGCGTCCCGGGTTCCCGCCTGCAAGGCCGACACCATGGCGGTGATTTCATCCGTGGAGGTCTGTACCCGCTTGGCCAGGTTGCGTACTTCGTCGGCCACCACTGCAAACCCTCGACCCATTTCCCCGGCTCGCGCCGCTTCAATGGCCGCGTTGAGCGCCAGTAGATTGGTCTGTTCGGCGATGCTGTGGATCACGCTGACCACGCTGTTGATCTTCTGGCTGTCCTCGGCCAGGCGCTGGATCATTTCGGCGGTCTGCTGCACGCCGCGGGAGAGCCCGGTGATCGACTGTTGCACCCGGCTGACTACTTCGCGGCCATTGCCGGCCAAGGTATCGGCGCTTTTCGACAGGTCGCGGGTGGCGCCGGCATGTTGGGCGATGTGATAAACCGTAGCGGACATCTCGTTGATCGCCGTCGCCGCCTGATCGGTTTCGCTTTGCTGGCCGAGCATGCCGTGGCGAACATCGTTCATGCTCGATGCCAGGCGTGCTGCACCGCTGTCCAGTTGCCGAGCAGTGCTGGCAACGGTGTCAACCACACGTTGATATCCGGCTTGCATGGCATTGAACGCCGCCGCCATCTGGCCCACTTCGTCCTTGCAGGCCAAGGGGACGCGGGCGGACAGGTCACCGGTTTTTTCCACGTGCAGCATCACATCCTTCAGGGTGTTGAGCTGGCTGAGCAGAAACCGGATTAGCAGCTGCGATGCGCCCAGCATGGCCAGCATCAACACGAACACCGCCACGGCGTATTGGCTGAAGCGTTCCCTGAACACCTGGCTCAGGCTTGCGCCTTGGGCCAGCACGGCCAACTGTTGGCCGTCACCGCCACGGATTACTTCGGCGCCCAGCAGTGGGTTGTCGCCCAACAGGGGGCTGGCCGAGAGTGCTACCCAGCCGTTGGCCTCTGCTATTGAAGGCAATGATTGATCGTTCAATGTGGGAATCTGGCCGCGCTGGAATGCCAGCAGGTGATCGGCCTTGGGCAATGGCTGCCCGGCAGGCCAGGCACTGAGCAAGCGTGCCTGGGCCTGGGCGTTTGCCTGGGCCGCATGGTTGCGCGCCTGTTGTTCGAGCTGCACCGCGTAGAGTACGAGCAGCAAGGTCGTGACAAAGGCGACCGCATTGACCGCCCAGAATTTGTACTTCAGTGAGATATTGCTAAGCCAGGCACCCATGGAAGGTCTTCTCTGATAGCGGAAACAGTTTTGGCAAGGTGCCATTATTGTGCCGCTATCCAAGGTGTGGGGTGTTGATATGGGTCAACAGACAACGCCTATCCCCTTTGGGAGCGAGCCTGCTCGCGATAGCGGTGTACCAGTCGGCCTATGGGCAAGCTGATCCATTGCTATCGCGAGCAGGCTCGCTCCCACAGGTTTTCATTGGGTCAGGAGAGGGTGGGCAAGCCAAAAAACGCGCGGGCACAGGCGGTGCTATGGGCAGCGAGGTCTTCCTGGCTTTCCCCCCGGTGCAAGGCGACTTCGCGCAAGGTTTCCGTCAGGTAGGCCGGTTCGTTTCGACCATTCTTGGGTTTGGGGCGCAGTGTGCGAGGCAACAGGTACGGTGCATCGCTTTCAAGCATCAAGCGAGTGCGAGGAATTTCCCGTACCAATGGATGCAAATGGGTGCCCCGGCGCTCATCGCAGATCCAGCCTGTGATGCCTATATGCAAGTCCAGGTCTAGATAGCTGAACAGGGCCTTTTTTTCAGCGGTAAAGCAGTGCACCACCGCTGCGGGCAATTGGTCGCGAAACTCCCGCAGGATTTCCAGCAGTCGCTGATCGGCATCACGTTCGTGAAGAAAGACCGGCAATTGCAACTCCACCGCCAGGGCGAGGTGTTCTTCCAGGACTTTTTCCTGCTGCGGGCGCGGGGAGAAGTCCCGGTTGAAATCCAGCCCGCATTCACCCACTGCGCGAACGCGGTCTTGTTTCAGCAGGTCTTTGAGGTGCCTGGCGCTATCGGCGGTCCAGTCGCTGGCGCTATGGGGGTGAACACCGGCGGTGGAAAACAGCCGCTCCCCGGTGTCATCGAGGCGCTGGCACAGCTCAAACGCCTGTTCGCTGCCGTCGACGCTGGTACCGGTCAAGACCAGTTGGCAGA
>NZ_WUUD01000013.1:420228-428547 GCF_009831705.1 Pseudomonas sp. PICF6
CGCGACCTTGCGCAAATCCGCAGCAGCCGGGTGCTGAAAGTTTTGGTCAACCAGAGCCGCAACAGCTCTGGCGAAGTCAAGGGGCAACCCATTGGCGTCGAATATCATCGCTTACGTGCCTTCGAGCAATACCTCAACGGCCACGCTCGGGATGACCAGAAAATCACCCTCAAGATCATTCCCAAGGCCAAGGACCAACTGCTGGGCGCCTTGCAGCGCGGAGAAGGCGATCTGGTCGCGCCCGGCGAGTTGCTCGAGCCCCTGGCTGGCCTTGCGGTCAGCGCCAGCCATCCGATTCGCACCGACGTGCCGTTGCTTCTGGTGGGAGCCAAGGGCCAACGGCGCTACACCCGCGTAGAGCAACTGTCGGGCAAAACCCTGGCCCTGCCCAACGGTAGCGCCGCAGGGGAGGCCTTGAGTCAGATCAACCAGAAGCTGGCACTGCGTAAATTACCGCCGGTGAAGATCGAGTGGGTCGACCCGACCCTGGCGGTGGAAGATGTGCTGGAAATGGTTCAGGCCGGGATTTTCCATCTGACCATCGTCGAGCAGCCCATTGCCGAACGCTGGAGCAAGATCCTGCCCAAGCTGCGTTTCGACCGGCAGGTGCTCATTGGCGAGCCGGCTGACGAGTATTGGTTTGTCCGTCGTGACGCCGCCATGCTGCGAGCGAGCATCGACCGCTTCCTGACGACTTATAAGGCGCCTTCCAATCAGGACGCGGCGTTTCTGCGCATCTATCGCCGCTTGTACCGGGTTCACTATCCGCTGGCCCGTGCCAATCGCCAGCGTCTTGAGACACTGCGCCCGGTGTTGCAAAAACATGCCACGGCCCAAGGCATGGATTGGCTGAACCTGGCGGCACTGGCGTTCAAGGAGTCTTCCCTGCAACCCAATGCCCGCAGTGGCAGCGGCCCTACGGGTCTCATGCAGATTACCCCTTCAGCAGCCCAGAGGGTCGGGGTGCGCAACATCCAGAACCTGGACGCCAACGTGCAGGCTGGCGCCAAGTACCTGGCCTTGATACGCCGAAAGTTTTTCGCCAGCCCCAAGCTCAATGAGCGCGAGCGAATGGCCTTCGTCCTGGCCGCCTACAACATGGGGCCTGAGCGTGTCCAAGGCATGCGGGCCGAGGCCAGGCGGCGGGGACTCAATCCCAATCAGTGGTTCTTCCAGGTCGAACGCATCGCCATGGAGCAGGTGGGAATGGGCGCAGTAAGCTACGTTAATAGTGTGAACAAATACTATCTGGCATTTGATCGTGAACGGGAGTCGCTGGAACCCAGGGAACAAAAGGTTGTTGTGCGTAAATGATCGAGTAAACTGATTGGTATTACGGATTTTTTCCGCTTTTATCATGCGTTTTGTTGATTAATATGGCGGCCAACCCACTTATCCCAAGGAATGAACCTAATGAGCACTTTCATCAACAAAGTTCTGTTTACTCGCGCTGGCTATGGCCTGACTGTCCTGCGCATCGTTGTCGGGATCATCTTCGCCGCCCACGGCTCCCAGAAACTCTTCGGTCTGTTCGGTGGCTACGGCCTGACGGGGACGGCGCAGTGGATGGAAAGCATTGGTCTGACCCCAGGTTATCTGATGGCGACACTGGCCGGCGGCACCGAGTTTTTCGCCGGGCTGGCCTTGATCATCGGTCTGCTGGCCCGTCCAGCGGCGCTGGGACTGGCCTTCCTGTCGCTGGTGGCGATTTTCTCCGTGCACATTGGCAACGGTCTGTTCATGGCCAACAACGGTTATGAGTTTGCCCTGGCTTTGCTGGCAGGCAGCGTCGCGGTGCTGATCGAAGGTGCTGGCAAGTTGTCGGTCGACCAGGCCATCGCCCGCTGATTGCATACCTGAATCATTGAAGGCCCGTCTGGAACGGGCCTTTTTTGTGCGCGCAGATTCTTGACACTGGCCGGTCAGCTTCTCTAGGATGCCGCTCATGCGCCGATTTAAACAGCTACTTGCGGGGCGCCAGGTGACTCATTCAGTCACCGATAGAAGCCGGTCACACGGGGCTTCGAAATACCGCTAAAGCGCTGGTTCGGTGTTGCCTCTCACCTGCCATGCAGACTTTTGAGGCAGAGACACGACACGATGAACGCATCCAGCCCCCTTGTACGTCTTGCGCCGATCACGGCGAACCTTCTGCAACGCAATCCAAAAATCCTTCTGGGCGGTACTCACCAGCCTACGTTATTGCGCTATCTCGACGGCTGGCCGCGACGCAACCACGGGCCGGCGGCGTTCCTTATCCAGTTTGTCGAAGACGGTGAGTCTCTGGCGCGTTTTGCCGATGACAGTTTCGATCTGGCCGTTATCCAGTCCCCCAGTGCGGCGCACGCCAGCGAAATGATCCGGCAATTGACCCGCGTGGCCCGACAGGGGCTGATTACCCGCCGCTGAGGTGAGCTGAGATGACTGGGTTTTTCGGGCCTTGGGCCGGTGAAGCTTTATATGTATTCAATGTGAGTGACATATAAAAGTTGTTCACCTGCGGGTGTCTGAACCTTGATCTCAGCATCCAGCGCTTTGCCGATCAACGCCCGCGCCAAGGGCGAGTCGATGCTGATGAGGTTCTTTTTCAGGTCCAGTTCGTCGGGGCCGACGATGCGATAGCGAGACTCTTTGCCGTCCTCATCTTCAACCGTGACCCAAGCGCCGAAATACACTTTGTTCGGGTCACTGGGTTTTTCACTGACCACCTTGAGGGCTTCCAGGCGCTTGGTGAGGAAACGCACGCGGCTGTCGATTTCCCGCAGCATTTTCTTGCCATAGGTGTATTCGGCGTTTTCCGAACGATCCCCCTGGGCCGCCGCCTCGCTGACTGCTTGGGTCACCTGAGGGCGGCGCACATGCCACAGTTCATGAAATTCAGCGCGCATCCGCGCCTCGCCCTCAGGGGTGATCAACGCGGTGCCGGCGGTGCGGGGTGGGCGATAACGGCTCATGGCAACTTCTTGTGGTGGCGAAGCCGGGAGTCTATCAACCCTCGCGCAAGACTGTCAGCGGGCTGGCATTGAGGGCTCGACGCGTGCCGAACACACCAGCAGCCCCGATCAATAATGCTCCCACCAAAGGCAGTACCAGCAGCCATGGATGCGGATGCCAGGGCAGGTCGAACGCGTAACGATAAAGCACCAGGCTCACCAGTTCCGAACCCAAGGCCGCGAGCAAGCCACTGACCGCACCCAACAGCCCGAACTCGATGCGCCGGGCCTTGACCAGCAGGGCTCGTTCGGCACCCAGGGCGCGGAGCAGCGCACCCTGGTGGATCCGTTCATCGAGGGTGGCTTGCAGGCCGGAGAACAGCACGGCCATTCCCGCAGCCAGTACAAACAGCAACACATATTCCACGGCCAGGGTGACCTGGGCCAGGATGCTGCGCAACTGCTCGAGCAGGGCTTCGACTTGCAGGATCGTCACCGCCGGGAAGGCCCTGGACAGGTCGACAATCTGCTGGTCGTGGCCCGCCGCCAGATAGAAGCTGGTCAGATAGGTGGCCGGTAGATCCTTCAGCGTGCCGGGTTGGAAGATCATGAAAAAGTTAGGCTGGAAGTTGTCCCAGTTGATTTCTCGCAAGCTGGTGACCTTCGCCTCGCGATTGACGCCGCCCACGTTGAAAACCAGACGGTCCCCCAGCTGGATCTTGAGGTTCTCGGCCACCTTGCCTTCTACCGAAACGCCCGGAATATCGTCCGGCGGTTGCTGCGGCCACCAGGTCCCGGCCGTGACGACGTTGCCCGCCGGCAGGTCCGCAGCCCAGGTCAGGCTCAGGTCGCGCTGCAGGGCCCGGTCACCAGCCGAGTCCTTGGTGACAAACTCCTTGGCCGGCTCGCCGTTGATACTGATCAGGCGTCCCGGTACCACGGGGTAGAGCGGCGCCGATTGCGCCGACAACGCCAGCAGCTTGTCGGTGAAGGCCTGCTTGTCGTTGGGCAAGATATTCAGGGCGAAATAGTTCGGGGCGTTTTTCGGCAACTGGTTTTGCCAGGTGTCCAGCAGCTCGCCGCGCAAGAGGGCGATCAGCGCCATGGACAACAGAATCAAGCCGAATGCCAACGCCTGGCCGGCCGCCGCCAAGGGGTGGCGCAGCAACTGGCCCAGGCCGAGCCGCCAGGGTAACGAGGCGCGGGCCAGCATCCTGCGCAAGCTTTGGAGCAGCAGCAACAGCAGGCCGCCGAGCACCAGTGCTGCGATGACGCCACCGCCGAGCAGGGCGAACGTCAGGACCAGGTCCAGGCTCAAGCGCCACATGATCAGGCCAAGGGCACCCAGGGCGGCCCCATAGACCACCCAGGTGCTGGAAGGAATCGGCAGCATGTCCCGGCGTAAAACGCGCAAGGGGGGTACCCGTCCCAGCGCGGCCAGAGGGGGCAGGGCGAAGCCGGCCAACGCCACCATTCCGGTGCCGATTCCGGCAATGGCCGGCAGCAGGCCACCCGGCGGGACGGTCGTGGGTAACAGGTCATGCAGCAGTGCAAACAGACCCAGTTGGGCGACCCAGCCAAGCAGCGCACCGCTGAGGCTGGCCAGCAGGCCCAGCACGGTCAATTGCAGGCTGAACAGCACCATGGTTTCCCGGCGTGACAACCCCAGGCAACGCAGCAGTGCGCTGGCATCAAAGCGTCGGGTGGCAAAGCGGTTGGCCGAGAGGGCGACGGCGACGCCGGACAGCAGCACCGCCACCAGGCTGGCCATGTTCAGATACCGTTCGGCCTTGCCCAGGGCGCCACCGATCTGCCGGTTGCCATCGCGTGCATCCTGCAGCCGCTGATTGGGCTCCAGGCCCGGCTTGATCAGGTCGCGGTAGGTTTGCAGCGCTGGTGCCGGGCCGCGCCACAGGTCGCGATAACTGACGCGGCTGCCGGGCTGCACGACGCCGGTAGCGTCCAGGTCCTTGAGGTTGATCATGACCCGGGGCGTGAGGCTATAGAAATTGCCGGCGCGATCCGGTTCGTAGGTCAACACACGGCTCAGGCGCAGGGGCTGGTTGCCGACGTCGATGCTGTCGCCTATTTTCAGGTCCAGTGCCGTCAGCAGCCGTGCTTCAACCCAGGCCTCGCCAGGGTTCGGTCGCCCGCCGGTTTCTTCCGGGGCGAACGGGGCAGGGGCGCTTTTCAGTTCGCCGCGCAGGGGGTAGATGTCATCGACGGCCTTGACGCTGGAGAGCTGAATGCCATTGTCGGTGGCCACGACGCTGGAAAACTCCACCACCCGGGCATGTTCGAGGCCCAGATCGGTGCCGCCGCGAATCTGTTCGGGACGGGCAGGCGAGCTGCCTTCGAGCAGCAGGTCGGCGCCAAGGAATTCGGTGGCGCGCATCATCATCGCGCCGTTGAGACGGGCTCCGAAGTAACCGATGGCGGTACTCGCCGCCACCGCCACCAGCAGGGCGAAGAACAACACCCGCAGTTCGCCGGCGCGGGCGTCGCGCAGCAATTGGCGGACAGCGAGACTGAACAGACGCAACAGCGGCAAGCGTGCCATCAAGGCTCCAGGGGGGCGACCATCTGGCCGGCTTCAAGTCGAATCAGGCGCCGGCAACGATGGGCCAGGCGTTCGTCATGGGTGACCAGCACCAGGGTCGTGCCGCTTTCCTTGTTCAACTCGAACAGAAGATCGCTGATGCGCTCACCGGTGTGGCTGTCGAGGTTGCCAGTGGGTTCGTCGGCAAACAGCACGTCCGGCTCGGCCGCAAAGGCACGGGCAATCGCCACGCGTTGCTGCTCGCCGCCGGAGAGCTGGCGGGGCGAATGGGTCAGACGCTGGCCCAGGCCGACCCGCTGCAGCAATTCCGTAGCGCGTTCGCGGGCATCCTGGCGACCATCAAGCTCCAATGGCAGCATGACGTTTTCCAGCGCATTGAGGCTGTCGAGCAACTGGAACGACTGGAAGACAAAGCCGACATGCTCGGCGCGGATCCGGGCCCGCTGGTCTTCATCCAGAACGCTGAGGGCTTGACCTGCGAGGGTCACTTCACCGCTGCTGGGCAGGTCGAGGCCGGCCAGCAGGCCCAGGAGGGTGGATTTGCCGGAACCGGATGCGCCGACAATGGCCAGGCTGTCGCCCTTGTTCAGTTCCAGGCTGAGTTCGTGCAGGATAGTCAGTTCACCTTCCGCGCTGGGAACCACTTTGCTAAGGTCCTTCGCGGTGAGAATGCTTGAGCCCATGGAGAATCCGATGCGTGTGTGGTTTTTGAGTGCCGGCCTGGCCCTGATGTGCATGGCCCAGAACGCAGCGGCGGGTACAGTCCTGATCGTTGGCGATAGTATCAGCGCCGCTTTCGGCCTGGATACCCGGCAAGGTTGGGTATCCTTGCTCGAACAACGGCTCAAGGCCGAAGGTTTCGACGACAAAGTGGTCAATGCTTCTATCAGCGGTGACACCAGTGCAGGCGGCCAGGCGCGGCTGCCGGCGCTGCTTGCAGCCCATAAGCCGGACCTGGTGATCCTGGAACTGGGTGGCAACGATGGCTTGCGTGGACAGCCGCCAACGCAATTGCAACAAAACCTTGCAGCGATGATCGACAGCTCCCGCGCCAGCGGTGCCAAGGTACTGCTGCTGGGCATGCAGTTGCCGCCCAATTATGGGCAGCGCTACACCGATGCCTTCGCCCGGGTCTACAGCACTCTGGCCGAGGAGAAAAACGTGCCGCTGGTGCCATTTTTCCTTCAGGACGTTGGCGGTGTTCCGGGGATGATGCAGGGCGATGGCTTGCACCCGTCCGTCGCGGCCCAGGGCAAGTTGCTGGAAAATGTCTGGCCGACGCTAAAACCGCTGCTGTGACGCTTTTCTACAGGCGGTCTTTCGGCTAATGTGGCGCCCCCGATTTGGAGCCCCCGATGCCGCGTCCCGCCTGGTCCCTGTTTGCCTACCAACTGATCGAGCCTGACGAACAGCTGGACCTGTTCGCCTGCCAGGAAGTGCGGGTGCATCTGGTGACCCGGCAACTGGAACTCGGTGGCTCGGCCGACCGGACCCTGTGCGGCAGCCTGCTGCCGGCCCAGCCGCGCTGGTCGGCTGTTGACCGCAAGATATTCCAGGACCATCGCCTGTGTTCATTGTGCCGGGCGATCCTGGAGTCCCAGAAGCGCGGCACCTCGCCGATCTGGCCGGAACTGCGGTTCGAATTGTAATTCCCCAGATCCCCGGCTCGCTCCCACAGGTTTTTATTTCAGTCTCCAGACATGCTAGGCATCGGACGCCTCATTGTCGCCCTCCCCGAAATAACGGGGGCCGGTGTACAATCACAGTCTTCATACCCTCTGTTCGACCTGCAAAGGATTTCCCGGATGTTGCTGCGCTTGCCTGCCGTCACCCGCTGCCTGTCTCTTGCCGCCCTGTGCATGGCTGGTCCCGTTGCCGCCCTGGAGCTGCCTCTGCCACCGCCAGGCGAAGACATTGTCGGCCAGGTGCAGGTCATCAAGGCCAAATACGAAGACACCTTCGCCGACCTGGGCACTACCTACGACCTGGGCTACACCGAGATGGTCGCTGCCAACCCGGGCGTCGATCCCTGGTTGCCGGGTGCGGGCACCGAGGTCGTGCTGCCGACCCGTTTCATCCTGCCGCCTGGCCCGCGCGAAGGCATCGTGATCAACCTCGCCGAGTACCGTCTCTATTACTTCCCCAAGGGCCGGAATGTGGTCTACACCTTCCCGCTGGGCATTGGCCGTGAAGGTTGGGGATCGCCGATCGCCCACACCAGCATCATTGCCAAGACCCCGAATCCGACCTGGACTCCGCCGGCCTCGATCAAGGCTGAGCATGCCGCCGACGGCGATCCGTTGCCGAACGTGGTGCCGGCCGGTCCCGATAATCCCTTGGGTCCGTTCAAGTTCACCCTGGGCACCCCGGGTTACCTGATCCACGGTTCGAACAAGAAGTTCGGCATCGGCATGCGCACCAGCCACGGCTGCTTCCGCATGTTCAACAACAACGTACTGCAGATGGCCGGCATGGTGCCGGTGGGCACCTCGGTACGGATCATCAACGATCCCTACAAGCTGGGTGTGAGCGGCGGGAAGGTTTATCTGGAGGCCCACACGCCGCTGGACGACAACGGCAACCCATCGGTGGTGGACAAGCATACCGCGGTGATCAACACGATGCTCAAGCGTGAGGACATCACCAGCAACCTGCGCATGGACTGGGATGTGGTGCGTGATGTGGTGGCTGCCGAAGACGGCCTGCCGGTGGAGATCGCCGTTCCGAATACTTCGGCACCGATGGTCTCCAGCGCGCCGATCGATCTGCAACAGTAAAACCTGCAATAGAGACCCGCCGGCGTTTCGCGATGTCGGCGGGTTTTTT
>NZ_WUUD01000013.1:428557-444536 GCF_009831705.1 Pseudomonas sp. PICF6
AAAGCCGACCCAAAAAATGGGTCGGCTCGATAACAATCCCGGAGGACTATTACTTGCGGCTAGCTTTTTCCAGCATGCGCAGAGCACGCTCGTTAGCTTCGTCAGCAGTCTGTTGTGCTTTTTGAGCAGCAGCCAGAGCTTCATCAGCTTTACGGTAAGCTTCGTCTGCACGAGCTTGGGCGCGAGCTGCTGCGTCTTCGGTAGCAGTCAGACGTGCTTCGGTTTCTTTCGATGCGCTGCTGCAACCGGTAGCCAGAACTGCGGCCAGGGCCAGAGCAGAGAATTTCAGAACGTTGTTCATCGTGTTCCCCTTCAAGGACTTTCTATTAAGTGACTGTCTCCTCACAGCGAGGAGTTAGCCGGCGTACATACTACCCATTACTTGTAGTAAGTAAACTGACGTCGCGCAAGAAGCAAAAAAAATTGTAGGCGGTGATTCTTTTTCGAGCAACTTTTTGGGGTGTTGTTTAAAAAATATGCAGCCTCCGGCACCTGGCTTGAGCGCGTCATTGAGCAAAAGTTCCGTGCGCGGGAGAACTTTCCTTAAGCCGTTAACGTCGTTGTTTATTGATTCATCTACACTTTTGAGCGTTTTTTGCTCAGGGGGGCGGCTATCTTTATTGGTGTTGGCGGTGACTTTAATAACCGGCGCTCGTCTCACGACTCAACAACTGGCGATGTTCAGCTATTGCGCCTTGGCCGACTAGCGCGTGACGGTGGCGCTCAATCGATAAACCCGACCGGGTTTTACCCCCATTGACGGGCGTGCCTTGAGCATTTGCGTCATTGGTGCCTACTATTCACGACGTGCTCGGGGTTGAGCGGTGGGTGTTGGCGCTCGGTGACCAGACAGGCACGGGGTGGCGTAGATGTTCCTTCGCCGGAAAAACATCGGTAAGGTAGGGGTCAGCATTCAGACCCGCGAGGAGTAGTGATGAGCGAGGCGTTGTCCATCCACCATGACCAGGCTGGTCATCAGTTCGAGACCAATGTGGACGGTCATCGTGCCTATCTGACTTATATGGACCTGGGCAAACAGACCCTGGATATCTATCGCACCTTCGTGCCCAATGCCTTGCGCGGACGCGGCATTGCGGCGGCGCTGACCGAAAGGGCGCTGCAATACGCCGACGAAATGGGCTACACGGTGATCCCGTCCTGCTCCTACGTGGAGCGCTACATGGAGCGTCACCAGCGTCACGCGGCCAAGCTCTGACCTTACGGATTCCCCAATAAAAACGCCGGGCTGAAAAGCCCGGCGTTTTTTTAGCCTTGAAAAGAGCAAAGGTCGCAGCCTTCGCCTACACATAGCCGGCCTAGGCGCCGTCGAGTGCAACGAGGCTGCGATCCTTTTAGCCACGCTGACGTTTAGGCAACACGTCCTTGAGCTTGGCATGCATGCTGCGCAGGGTGTTCTCGGTTGCGCTCCAGTCGATGCAGGCATCGGTGATGGACACACCGTACTGCAAGTCCGCCAGATCCTTGGGGATCGCCTGGCAGCCCCAATTCAAATGGCTTTCGACCATCAGGCCGATGATCGACTGGTTGCCTTCCAGAATCTGGTTGGCCACGTTTTCCATCACCAGCG
The DNA here is from genome assembly GCF_009831705.1 of Pseudomonas sp. PICF6. Classification (NCBI taxonomy): domain Bacteria; kingdom Pseudomonadati; phylum Pseudomonadota; class Gammaproteobacteria; order Pseudomonadales; family Pseudomonadaceae; genus Pseudomonas; species Pseudomonas sp. PICF6. The sequence continues at coordinate 430,146 of NZ_WUUD01000013.1, forward strand.
GTTGCAGCGCCGGATCCTTGTTGGAGTTGGCGTGGCTGCAGTCGACCATGATGTTCGGTTTGATCTTGGCCTTGTTCAGTGCCTGCTCACACAGCGCGACGCTGACCGAATCGTAGTTCGGTTTGCCGTTGCCACCGCGCAGCACCACGTGACCATAAGCGTTGCCCTTGGTGGTGACGATCGATACGCCACCCTCCTGGTTGATGCCCAGGAAGCGGTGAGGGCTGGAAACCGACTGCAAGGCGTTGATCGCCACGGTGAGGCCGCCGTCGGTGCCATTCTTGAAACCCACGGCCGAGGACAAGCCGGAGGCCATTTCACGGTGAGTCTGGGATTCGGTGGTCCGCGCACCGATGGCCGACCAACTGATCAGGTCCTGCAAGTATTGCGGGGAGATCGGGTCCAGGGCTTCGGTGGCGGTGGGCAGGCCCATTTCGGCCAGATCCAGCAGCAATTGGCGACCGATGTGCAGGCCATCCTGGATCTTGAAGGAGTCGTCCAGGTACGGGTCGTTGATCAGGCCTTTCCAGCCGACGGTGGTGCGCGGCTTTTCGAAATACACCCGCATTACCAGGTACAGGGTGTCGGAAACTTCCGCCGCCAGCACTTTCAGGCGCTCGGCATATTCGTGGGCGGCCTTGATGTCATGGATCGAGCAGGGCCCGATGACCACGAACAGGCGATGGTCGGTGCCGTCGAGAATGTTGCGAATGACTTCCCGGCCCTTGGTCACGGTGCGCAGGGCAGCGTCGCTCAGGGGGATATCGCGCTTGAGCTGGTCAGGCGTGATGAGGGTCTCGTTGGAGGCGACGTTAAGGTCATTGATCGGTAAATCAGCCATCGTGTTACTCGTCAGGTCACGGGTGCCGGCCGCCAGCGATCCCCGCGCGGCGGTGCACAGCGGATTTAAGCGCGTCGGGGAGCGGAACCTTAGCGCGTTACGAGGTTGCTCGACAATGGGCAGGGACGGGTTAATTGCGGCGGGGGAGCTTGCTCGCGCTTGACGGCGCAGCCTTCACAAAAGGACCTGCTGCGCCCGAACGTGAACCGGCCCGGCGGAACCCGGCTGTCTCGCCACGTTGGCCCGCACCTATGTAATGATGCGCATGGACTGTTAGCTGAGGAGTGGCAATGATGCAGGCAGGCGTTAAACCGCGGATCGGGATGATCGGCACCGGTGCGATCGGTGGGTTCTATGGCGTGATGCTGGCTCGCGCCGGTTTTGACGTGCATTTTTTACTGCGCAGCGAATTTGGGGCGGTGGCCGAGGGCGGCTTGCGAGTCGACAGCGCGGTTCACGGCGCCCTGACGCTCAACCCGGTCCAGGCGTATCGTTCGGCGGCGGACATGCCGCCCTGCGACTGGCTACTGGTCGGTGCCAAGACCACCAGCAATGCCGACCTGGCCCCGGCCATCATTCAAGCTGCCGCTCAGGGTGCAAAAGTCCTGTTGCTGCAAAATGGCCTGGATGTTGAGGACGACCTCCGACCGTTGCTGCCCGATTCGCTGCATCTGCTGGGCGGCCTGTGCCTGATCTGTGTGCATCGGGTCGGTCCTGGCGTCATTGCCCACCAGGCCCTCGGTGCAGTCAACCTCGGTTACCACAGCGGTCCTTGCCACGATCAGGCGCAACGCATGGCGATTGTCGAGCAGGGGGCCGGGCTGTTCTGTGCCGCCGGCCTGGATTCCCAGGCCATGCCCGACCTGCGGCAGGCGCGCTGGCAGAAACTGGTGTGGAACGTGCCCTACAACGGTCTTTCGGTTCTGTTGGGTGCCAGTACCACGCCGTTGATGGCCGACAGTGACAGCCGAGGCTTGATCCAGGCCCTGATGGGGGAGGTGGTGCGGGGTGCTCAGGCTTGCGGTCACCAGATTGCGCCGGGTTACGCCGAGTATCTGTTTGCGATGACCGAAAAGATGCCCGACTACTGGCCGAGTATGTATCACGATTATTCCCACCAGCGCGCGCTGGAGCTGGAGGCTATTTACAGCCGACCATTGGCGGCGGCGAAAAAAGCCGGTTGTGAGCTGCCGAAAATCGAAGCCTTGTATCAGGCGTTGGCATTTATGGACCGACGAAACCGCTGATCAGGCGAAAGGGGGAGCGACATGGCAAACAACATCGACGACAAACTGGTGCTGGCGATTTCCTCGCGGGCGCTGTTCGATCTGAGTGACAGCCATAAGGTGTATCTGTCGGGCGGCGTCGAGGCTTACCGGCAATATCAGATTGAGCATGAGGACGAAGTCCTCGAACCCGGCGACGCCTTCGCTCTCGTACAAAAGCTGCTGAATCTCAACGAGCATCTGGGGCGTGCGCGAGTCGAGGTAGTTCTGGTTTCGCGCAACAGCGCCGACACCGGCCTGCGGGTGTTCAACTCGATTCATCATTACGGGCTGGCGATTTCCCGCGCGGCGTTCGTCGGCGGCCGCAGTCCTTACCCCTATCTGAAGGCGTTCGGCTGTGATCTGTTTCTGTCCACCCACGCTGAAGATGTGCGCAGTGCCCTGGACGCCGGATTCGCCGCTGCGACCATTCTGTCGGGTGGCGCCAGCCGCGCCGCCAGCGAGGAACTGCGTATCGCTTTCGACGGCGATGCGGTGCTGTTTTCCGACGAATCCGAGCGTGTCTATCAGAGCGGCGGCCTGGCTGCATTCCAGGCCAGCGAACGGCAAGCGGCTCGTGAGCCGCTGCGAGGCGGGCCGTTCAAGGGGTTTCTGGCGGCACTCAATGCACTGCAACGCGAGTTCCCCGAAGACGCCTGCCCGATTCGCACGGCGCTGGTCACTGCCCGTTCGGCACCGGCCCACGAGCGCGTCATCCGGACGTTGCGCGAATGGGACATTCGTCTTGATGAGTCGCTGTTTCTCGGTGGCCTGACCAAATCGGCATTTCTCGAAGCCTTCGCCGCCGACGTCTTTTTCGACGACCAGACCGGCCACTGCGAACTGGCTCGCGAGGTGGTCGCCACGGGTCATGTGCCCCACGGCATCAGCAATGAAGTGAAGCTCTGACTGCCCGTTGTTCAGGGCGTTACGCTGGACGTCGTACTCCTCAAGGCGCTGCTAAGCTGAATCCATCTCCGCCATTCTGGCACGCGAGGAGGTCACATGATTCGTTCGATGCTGTACGCCACAGACCTGGGACTTTACGCCCCTTATGTGATGCAGCATGCCTTGGCGTTGGCACGGACGTTCGAAGCCGAGTTGTATGTGGTGCACGCGGTAGAGCCAATGGGGCTGTTCGCGGAGTCGGTGTTGCAAAGTTATCTCGATGAGCAAGCGCTGAACGAATTTCATCGCCAGGGTCTGAATACGGTGATGGCCAACATTGAGCAGCGGGTGCTCGACAGCTTTCGTGAAGAGTTGGGTGAGGGGCAGCAGGACTTGAAGCTGATCAAGTCGGTGCGGGTTTTCCAGGGCGATCCATCCCAGGTCATTCTCGATCAGGCTGCGAAACTCTCTGTGGATTTGCTGATCGTAGGCAGTCACTGCCAAGGGGCCAGCGGTGAAACACCGCTGGGCAGGACCGCTGCGCGGGTATTGCAGTTATCCCGGGTACCGGTCTACCTGGTGCCGTTGGTGCAGCGGCGACGTCAGGGGGAGGCTTGAGGCAAAGTAGTGGCTTTTTTATAAAAAGTTCTAGATTAATTGATGCAACCATTCATATAGTTATATACCGTCGCTGATGCCCGTGGCGTCCAACTGCTTTGAGGGATACATATGAAGCTTCAACAACTGCGCTACATCTGGGAAGTGGCGCACCACGACCTCAACGTTTCCGCTACTGCCCAAAGCCTCTACACGTCGCAACCCGGCATCAGCAAGCAGATCCGCCTGTTGGAGGATGAGCTGGGTGTCGAAGTTTTCGCCCGCAGCGGCAAGCACCTGACCCGCGTGACTCCGGCCGGTGAGCGCATCATCACCACGGCCGGGGAGATCCTGCGCAAGGTCGAAAGCATCAAGCAGATTGCCCAGGAATTTTCCAACGAGAAAAAAGGCACGCTGTCGATTGCCACCACCCACACCCAGGCCCGTTATGCACTGCCTCCGGTGATCAGCAACTTCATCAAGCAATACCCGGACGTGGCCTTGCATATGCACCAGGGCTCGCCGATGCAGATCGCCGAAATGGCGGCGGACGGTACCGTGGATTTCGCCATCGCCACCGAGGCTCTGGAACTGTTCGGCGATCTGGTGATGATGCCGTGCTACCGCTGGAACCGCTGCGTGGTTGTGCCTCAGGGCCATCCGCTGACCAAGCTGCCAAAGTTGACGCTTGAAGCCTTGGCCGAATACCCCATCGTGACTTACGTATTCGGTTTTACCGGCCGTTCGAAACTCGACGAAGCCTTCAGCCATCGCGGCCTGACCCCGAAAGTGGTGTTCACCGCCGCCGACGCCGACGTCATCAAGACCTATGTCCGCCTTGGTCTGGGCGTGGGCATCGTGGCGAAAATGGCCGTCGATACCAAGCTGGACGGCGATCTGGTGGTGCTGGATGCCAGCGAGTTGTTCGAGTCCAGCGTGACCAAGATCGGTTTCCGGCGCGGCACCTTCCTGCGTGGCTTCATGTGCGACTTCATCGAAAAGTTCGCGCCACACCTGACCCGGGAAGTCATGGCCAAGGCCATCCAGTGCCACAACAAGCAGGAACTCGAAGAGCTGTTCGACGGTGTGGAATTACCGGTGCACTGAACAGTGAGTGCTAGATCGCCTCGGTGACAGCGAACTGTTGCCGGGCGCCTGCGACGACGATCTCTACTTCATCCCCTTCGAACTTGCCCAGCAGGCTTCGTCCCAGCGGCGAGCGAGGGGTGATGACGGTGATCGGCTGGCCCACCAGCGACACTTTCAACCCCGCGGCATCCGGTCCCAGAAACAACCATTGCTGACGATCATCCTCATCCGCCAGCCCGATCAGGGTGCCAATCTGAATGCCGCGCTGTTCGTCGTAGGGCCTGAGTATCAGGTTCTGGCAGAGGGCGAGGGCCTGGCGGATTTCTTCGACACGCCTGGCTTGCCCGGCAGCGAGGTAAGACGCTTCAAGACCCAGGGTGTCGTATTTGTTCTCGGCGATGTTTTCCTCGTGGGTCGCGGTTTCGTAGGCCGTTTGCGCGGCGCGCTCGGCGATACCCAGGTCAATCCTGAGTTTGTCGAGAATCAGTTGGTGGACGATCTGTTTGTTCATGATCAATCGCAAAACTGCAAAACGTTGGCCCGGCTCTTTTCACTGGGCGCGTTCTGGTCCTGTTGCAACCAGAACTGACACTTGGGGTTGGACAGGTTGCGAGGATCGCTGCGAGCTTGATCCAGGGCCTGTCGTTGTTCGTTTCGTTGCAGATTTTGCTGGTACTGCTCGAACATGGGGGGTGGCGGCTCCGGGGTCGGTTGCACCGCCGGCGGTTGCCCCAGTTGCTGCACGGCCGCGGCCACTGGCGCCAGTTGTTCGTTGAACAGGAATCTGGACAGCAGCCAACCGGTCAATACGATGGCGAGAAACCCCAGCCACAGGCCCAGGGCAATGCTGACGGTCAATTGCAGGGCTGTAAGGCGTGGCGCTGGCGGGTGATCGGACATGGCTGCTTCCTGGCAATGAACACGTGATAGGCGGCGATTGTCGCATGAAGATTAATCGCCGTCGGCTCTTCTGCATCATCGGTTTAATGCGGGACAATCAGGCCTTTGCCACAGGGAGTCGGGAATGACCGTGCGCTGGGATATTTTTTGCACCGTCGTCGATAACTTTGGCGACATCGGCGTCACTTGGCGCCTGGCTCGGCAATTGGTGGCCGAGCATCAATGTGCGGTGCGGTTATGGGTAGATGACCTGCGGGCCTTTGAACGACTGTGTCCGCAAATCGACATCACGCTGTCCGAGCAATGGCAGCAGGGTGTGCAAGTCTGTCATTGGCCTGAGGTCTGGCCGTCCACCGACGCCGCCGATGTAGTCATCGCCGCGTTTGCCTGCCAGTTGCCGAGCGCCTACATGGATGCGATGGCCGAGCGGCAGACCACGCCGTTGTGGATGAACCTCGATTACCTGAGTGCGGAAGACTGGGTGATCGGGTGCCACGGATTGCCCTCGGTCAAATACAAGCACGTGCAGAAATATTTCTTTTTTCCGGGCTTCCGCGAGGGCACGGGTGGGCTGCTGCGTGAAGCCGGCCTGCTGGAGCGGCGTCGGCAGTTTCAGCAGGATGCCCAGGCGCAACGGATTTTCCTGGAGGCGTTGGGCGTCCATCGGACGCCGGGCTCGCGTCTGATCTCGCTGTTTGCCTACGAAAACGCCGGGCTTGCCAGTTGGTTCGATGCCATGGCGACCGATACCCAGGCCTCTCATGTATTGATCCCCGAAGGTCGGGTGCTCGGCGATGTCCAGCGTTGGCTGGGCATCGATGGCCTGAAGGCCGGTGCGGTACAACAACGTGGTGCCCTGACGGTGCAGGTGCTGCCGTTCGTCCGCCAGGATCAGTACGATCAACTGCTATGGTGCTGCGATTTCAACGCCGTGCGGGGTGAAGACTCCTTCGTGCGCGCCCAATGGGCGGGTCGGCCGCTGCTTTGGCATATCTACCAGCAGGAAGAAGACGTCCACCTGGAAAAACTCGAGGCATTCCTCCGGCTGTACACCCACGGCCTTTCGGAGCCGGCTGAAAAAGCGATCAGCGGTCTCTGGCGATCCTGGAATGCTGGCCAGGACATGGCCGAACACTGGAAAATGGTCGATCAACAGCAGCAGGAACTGCTTGATCATGCCCAGGCATGGTGTCTGGAACAGGCCTCGCGACCCGATCTTGCCGCAGCGCTGGTGAAGTTTTATGTAAATTGGATATGATACGCGGCCTAGATTTTTGTAAATCCCATCCAAATTCGGATATTCGCAATGAAAACTGGTAAAGAACTGAAACCCGGGACCGTGATCCGTCTCGAAAACGATCCTTGGCTGGTTCAGAAAGCTGAGTTCACCAAGTCGGGTCGTAACAGCGCGATCATGAAGACCAAGCTGAAGAACCTGCTGACCGGTTACAAAACCGAGATCGTCTACAGCGCCGATGACAAACTGGACGACGTGATCCTCGACCGCAAAGAAGCGACCCTGTCCTTCATCAGCGGCGACACCTACACGTTCATGGACACCACTGACTACACCATGTACGAGCTGAACGCCGAAGACATCGAAAGCGTTCTGCCGTTCATCGAAGAAGGCATGACCGACGTCTGCGAAGCCGTGTTCTTCGAAGAGCGTCTGGTCTCCGTAGAACTGCCGACCACCATCGTGCGTCAGGTTGACTACACCGAAGGTTCCGCTCGCGGTGACACTTCCGGCAAGGTAATGAAGCCTGCCAAACTGAAGAACGGTACCGAGCTGTCGGTTGCTGACTTCATCGAAATCGGCGACATGATCGAGATCGATACCCGCGAAGGCGGTTCCTACAAAGGCCGCGCTAAATAAGCGAAGTCTTGTGTATGAAAAAGCCCGACCATTGAGTCGGGCTTTTTCATGCCTGCGGATTATGTTCAGACAGAGGGCAGGATGGAGACGGTGGCGAGGGGATTTAATCCTGCCCTGTGGGAGCAAGGCTTGCTCGCGATCCAGACGCCTCGGTTCCGCGCTGTGTTCATCGCGGGCAAGCCTTGCTCCCACAGGGGTGCGCCACAAGTCACTTCAGATGTTGTTTCAGTTCTTGGGATACCTGCAACATCGCCGAACGCACCGCTGGCACCTGGCTCACCACATTGAGCAAACCATAATCGTGAATCATGCCGTTGTAGCGCACCGCCGTGACCGGCACGCCAGCCGCGTCCAGTTTACGGGCGTAGGCTTCACCCTCATCGCGCAACACGTCGGCCTCGGCGGTCTGTACCAGCGCGGGCGGCAGGCCCTTGAGTTGCGCGGTGCTGGCGCGTAACGGGGAGGCATAGATCTCGTTACGTTGCCCGGCATCGGTGGTGTAGTTGTCCCAGAACCACTTCATCATGTTTTTACTGAGGAAGTGTCCCTCGGCGAATTGGTTGTAGGACGCCGTCTCGAAGCTGGCATCGGTCACCGGCCACAACAAGGCCTGGAATTTGATCGCCGGGGTACCTTTGTCCTTGGCCATCAACGCCACGACCGCTGCCATGTTGCCGCCGACGCTGTTGCCCACCACGGCCAGGCGCTTGCCGTCGACATTGATTTGCTTACCATGCTCGGCCACCCATTTCGTCGCGGCGTAGGCCTGATTGATCGCTACCGGGTAATGCGCTTCCGGCGAAGGCGTGTAGTTGACGAACACTGCGACGGCACCTGATCCGGCCACCAGATCCCGAACCAGCCGTTCGTGGGTTGGGAAATCCCCCAATACCCAACCACCGCCGTGGAAGAACATGAACACCGGCAGTTCACCCTTGACGCCGGCCGGCCGGACGATGGTCAGGCTGATCGGCTGGCCATCGACCTCAATAGTTTTCTCGCTGACGTCGGCCTTGGGCAAGCTCAGTTTCACCCCGGCCTGGGCGCCGACCAGTACCGCGCGGGCGTCCTTGGGTGACAGTTGCTCCAATGGCTTGCCGGTGCCGGCATTCAGCGCGTCGAGAAACGCCTGGGTGTTGTGTTCCACGATGCCGTCGGCGAACGCGCTGCCGACGCTCAGTGCCAGAAGGGTGCCGGTCAAGGCTTTGCTGAAGGTGTTCATGTGCATCTCCTTAAGTGCAGGCTGGAAGGCGTTGGTTAAACGGTGACGTGCAGGCGCACATCGACGTTGCCACGAGTGGCGTTGGAGTACGGGCAGACTTGGTGAGCTGCGTCCACCAGGCTCTGTGCATCGGCCAGGTCCAGACCGGGCAAGCTGATGTGCAGGTCGATGTCGAGGCCGAAACCACCGGGAATCTGGCCGATACCGACATGGGCGGTGATCGAGGCGTCATCCGCAATCTTGCGCTTGCTTTGGCTTGCGACGAATTTCAGGGCACCGATGAAGCAGGCCGAGTAACCGGCAGCGAACAGTTGTTCCGGGTTGGTTGCCGCGCCGCCTGCACCGCCGAGTTCTTTGGGGGTGGCGAGTTTGACGTCCAGGATGTTGTCGCTGGAGATTGCACGACCATCACGGCCACCGGTGGAAGTTGCGATTGCGGTGTAGAGCGTTTGCATGGTGAGAGCCTCGGTTTTGGTTGCTGTTGCAGCGCTAAATGTTTGTGCGCTAAGTAGGTGTGAGGCAAATGTATAGCGCTAATATTTTGCGCGCAAGATAAATTTTTAAGGGGAATTGAATTTCCCTCGCTCAAACGGCGTAGATCCCTTGAGATAGAGCGGTTTCATCAGCTGAAAATTTTTTTTCAGGGAGGAGCGAAGGGGGTCAGGAGGTGATCGGACTGGTGCCATCGCGAGCAGGCTCGCTCCCACAACGATCTGTGTTAAACACAAAAAGTGCGTTCACCAAAGATCAAAATGTGGGAGCGAGCCTGCTCGCGATAGCGTTAGGGCAGTTGACGGTGCTGCTGGACAGGCTGCGTTTCAGAGGCTGTCTTGCAAATTCCCGCGCAGCTCTTGCAGGTCATGCTGCAGCTTCTTCAATTGCTCCAGGGTCTGGCCACTGGCGCCGAGAATGCACTGGGGAATGTTGAGGGCCTTTTCCTGCAGGGCGCGTCCCTGTTCGGTGAGCTCGACGATGACCACGCGTTCATCCTCACGACTGCGGGTGCGGCTCAGCAAGCCCTCGGCCTCCAGGCGCTTGAGCAACGGGGTCAGTGAACCCGGATCGGTGAGCAGGCGGTTGCTGATTTCCCCGACAGTCAGGCCGTCCTTTTCCCACAGCACCATCATCGCCAGGTACTGCGGATAAGTCAGGCCCAGGGCTTGCAGCAGCGGCTTGTAGACTTTGGTCATCAGCAGCGACGTGGAGTGCAGGGCGAAGCACACCTGGTTGTCGAGCAACAGGGCTTCGCAGGGGTCGGGGGTGTCGCGTTGGGTGCTCATGGCAGAACCTTCAATCAATGATCGCTACGAATCTAGCGGGCGAACCTTTAATGCGCCAGATAATTCTGACGTTCTGATCGGAAGTTGCGTTCCCCCGCGAGCGCCGACTGCGTAGGATAAGCGCCCTGATCAAGGGGGAATCGGCTGTGATCGAAGGTGTGATGTATCTGGCGTTCGGTGCCGCATTGGGCACTTTGGGGGGATTGTTCGGGATTGGTGGCGGGTTGATCGCCATTCCGGTGCTGGGCCTGTTGTTCGGCCTCGATCAGCAGATCGCCCAGGGCACGGCCCTGGTGATGGTCGTGCCAAACGTGATGCTCGCTTTGTGGCGCTACCACCAGCGCAATCGCATTGAAATGCGTCATGTACTGCCACTGGCCTCCATGGGTTTTTGCTTTGCCTGGCTTGGCTCGATCTGGGCGGTGGGTATCGACGCGCAAAGCATGCGAATCGGCTTCGTGGCCTTCCTGATCGTGCTGGCGGCCTACAACCTGATTCGCATGTTTGCCGCCAGCCCCCCGGCTTCGGCGCAGATGCGTTATGGCTGGCCGTGGCTCGCCGTGTTGGGGGCGGCGTCGGGGACCATGGGCGGATTGTTCGGTGTCGGCGGGGCGGTCGTCGCGACGCCGTTCCTGACCAGCCTGTTCGGTACCAGTCAGGTGGTCGCCCAGGGGTTGTCTCTCTCGTTGGCCTTGCCCAGTACTGGTGTGACCCTCGCCACGTATGCGGTGCATCACCAAGTGGACTGGTGGATCGGCCTGCCGCTGGCCGCTGGTGGCTTGCTCAGTATCAGTTGGGGGGTAAAAGTCGCCCACGCCATGCCGGAGCGGCTGCTGCGCGGGCTGTTCTGCGGTTTCCTGGTGCTGTGCGCGATCTTGCTCGCCTTTAAAGTTTGAAACCTTCGACGATGTGCTCGGCCAGGCACTCGGTGATCGGCGACGGATTATGCAGGTTGCGGATCAGCATGATGCTCGCTTCGGGCAACTGCGGCAGGTTTTCCGCCTCGCCCAGCACGCGCATGTCCGGGGTCAGCAGGCTTTCCAGTTGCGCGGTGATCGCCAGGCCCGCGCCAACCACTGCCATGAGCGCCGACAGGCTCGAGCTGTTGTACGCCACGCGATAATCGCGGCCCATGGCATCCAGTGCATTGCAGGCCCATTGCCGGCAGAAGCAATCACTGTTGAACATCGCCAGCGGCAACGGTGTTTGTTCGTGGACGTTGAAGCATGCCGCTTCGGCCCAGACAAAGCGCTCCTTGCGCAATAACTGGCCGATTTCGTCCCCCGGTTTGCGGGTGACGATGGACAGGTCCAGATCCTGGCGCAGCAGCAACTGCTTGGACGACTCGCAGTGCACTTCAATTTCGATCAAGGGATAGAACTGGGCGAAGCGCTGCAGGATCCCCGGCAAAAAACGCATCACATAATCGTCCGGGGTGCCGATGCGCACCGTGCCGACCATGTGCGGCTCACGCAGGGTGTTGAACACTTCGCTGTGCAGCTTGAGGATCCGCCGGGCGTAGCCGAGCAACACCTGGCCTTCGGCGGTCAGCTTGACCTGGCGCCCGTCACGCTCGAACAGCCGCCGCTGCAATACATCTTCTTCCAGTCGCTTCATCTGCATGCTGACGGCGGACTGGGTGCGATTGACCAACTCACCGGCACGGGTGAAACCGCCCTGGTCAGCGATGGCGACAAAGGTACGCAGCACTTCCGTATCGATGCTCGGGTAACTCGACAATTGATCAATCTCCGAGATGTATTGCATAAGAAACATTCGTTGGATTGATCTTAGCGTTAGCGTGAGACTTGAGCCATCCCCAACGGAGGACATCACGATGAAAGGTCAAAAAGGTTATCTGCTGATAGAAAAACTCTCATCCCATGGCTTTTCCATCAGCGCTCTGCTGCACAAGTTTAGCCGCTGGTACGAATTGCATCACGAACGTGAACTGCTTGCCGGAATGAGCGATGAGGCGCTCAAGGACATCGGCGTCAGCCGTGCCGACGTCGAAAAGGAAGTGGTTCGGCCATTCTGGGATGACCCGATGCACAAATGAGCCATCCTTCCCTACACAAACCGCTTAATGGTGAGGTAGGTTGCGAGCAGACAAGGAGATCTTCATGCCCGCGACTCTGTCCTTTACCCTCAAACAGGCCCGGCGTCTGGCGCTGGCCGCCCAAGGATTCGACGGGCGGCCGACGTCAGCTTCGGTGCAACCGGCGCGCCTTAACCGCCTGATTGAACGCCTCGGCGTCCTGCAGATTGATTCGGTCAATGCATTGGTGCGTTCGCACTACCTTCCGCTGTTTTCCCGTCTCGGTCACTACACCCCTGATTTGCTCGACCAGGCAGCCTGGAGCCAGGGCCGACGCCGTACGCTGTTCGAATACTGGGGTCATGAAGCCTCATTGCTGCCGCTGGCGATGTATCCGCTGATGCGCTGGCGCATGGAGCGTGCGTCCCGCGGTGAGGGCATTTATCGACAGTTGGCGCAGTTCGGTCAGGAGCGTCAGGATGTCATTCGTCGCGTACTGGCTTCGGTCCGCGAGCAAGGCGCCGTGGGTGCGGGCAGCTTGTCCACGCGCCAGGAAAAGGCCGGCCCCTGGTGGGACTGGAGCGCCGAGAAGCATGCGCTGGAATGGCTGTTCGCGGCGGGTGAAGTGACGGTGGCGGGGCGGCGGGGCTTCGAGCGGCTTTACGACTTGCCGGAACGCGTGTTTCCGTCCTCGGTCCTGCAACAACCGCTGCCGGACGAGCCCCAGGCTCAGCGCGCCTTGCTGCTGCATGCCGCCCAAGCCTTGGGTGTGGGCACCGAGAAAGATTTGCGCGACTATTTTCGACTCGATCCGGCCGATAGCCGTGGACGACTGGCCGAACTGGAGGAGGCCGGTGAACTGGTGCGCTGCCAGGTGCAAGGCTGGAAGCAACCGGCCTGGTGCCGACCCACCGCGAAGATTCCCCGTAAGGTGGCGGCCAGTGCGTTGTTGTCGCCCTTCGATTCATTGGTCTGGGAGCGTAGCCGTACCGAGCGGCTGTTCGATTTCCGTTATCGACTGGAGATTTATACCCCGGCTCACAAGCGGGTGTATGGCTACTACGTGCTGCCATTCCTGCACAACGAACGTATCGCCGCGCGGGTGGATCTGCGGGCGGAGCGGGCTTTGGGTCGATTGGCGGTGCATGCCGTGCACGAGGAGGCGCCGGGGCTGGACGAGGAAGGGATGCAGGCTTTGGCGCTGAACCTGCGACGCTTGGCCGACTGGCTGGGGTTGGCGCGGGTCCAGCTCAATTGCGCTCGGGCGGGTGGGGTTCGGTTGGCGGGGGCGTTGGCTGAGGTGGGGGGTGACTGAATGGGCCTCATCGCGAGCAGGCTCGCTCCCACATTGACCGCGGCGTTCACAAATCCTGTGTTCACCAAAGGTCAACTGTGGGAGCGAGCCTGCTCGCGATAGCAATACAACAAACGGCGAATGACTTACTGACTCACCGCCTCACCTGCTTCAACGTCTCGGCAATCAAAAACGCCAGTTCCAGCGACTGATCGGCATTCATCCGCGGATCGCAATGAGTGTGGTAACGGTCCGACAGCCCGTCCTCGGTGATCGGCCGCGCGCCGCCAATGCACTCGGTGACGTTCTGCCCGGTCATTTCGATGTGGATGCCCCCGGCATAGGTGCCCTCGGCTTCGTGAACCTGGAAGAACTGTTTCACTTCACCGAGGATTTGCGCGAAGTCCCGGGTCTTGTAACCGCTACTGGCCTTGATGGTGTTGCCGTGCATCGGGTCCGAACTCCACAGCACCTGCTTGCCTTCTCGTTGCACGGCGCGCAATAGCTGCGGCAGGTGATCGCCGACCTTGTTCGCGCCCATTCGCGCGATCAGGTTAAGCCGCCCCGGATCATTGTCCGGATTGAGCACGTCGATCAGACGGATCAAGTCGTCGGGGTTCATGCTCGGGCCGACCTTGACGCCGATCGGGTTGTTCACCCCGCGCAGGAATTCGACATGGGCACCGTCCAACTGACGGGTGCGGTCACCGATCCACAGCATGTGGGCCGAGCAGTCGTAGTAGTCGTTGGTCAGGCTGTCGCGGCGCACGAAAGCTTCTTCGTAATTGAGCAGCAGCGCTTCGTGGGCGGTGAAGAAGCTGGTTTCGCGCAATTGCGGCGAGCTGTCCATGCCGCAGGCGCGCATGAAGGCCAGGGTTTCGTCGATACGGTCGGCCAGGTGGCTGTACTTCTCAGCCAGGGCCGAGTTGGCGATGAAGTCCAGGTTCCACTTGTGCACCTGATGCAGATCGGCGAATCCGCCCTGGGCGAAGGCCCTTAGCAGGTTCAAGGTGGCGGTGGACTGATGGTAGGACTGCAGCAGCCGCTCCGGGTCCGGTACGCGGCTTTTTTCGTCGAAGCCGATGCCGTTGACGATGTCGC
>NZ_WUUD01000013.1:444546-477421 GCF_009831705.1 Pseudomonas sp. PICF6
CCGGCAGGGTTACCCCGCCAATCGTCTCATCGTTGGCCGAGCGCGGTTTGGCGAACTGTCCGGCCATACGACCGACCTTGACCACCGGGCAACCGGCGGCGAAGGTCATGACGATGGCCATTTGCAGCAACACCTTGAAGGTGTCGCGGATCTTCGCCGCCGAGAACTCGGCAAAGCTCTCGGCGCAGTCGCCGCCCTGCAGCAGGAAGGCCCGGCCTTGGGTGACTTCGGCGAACTGACGGCGCAACTCCCGGGCTTCACCGGCAAACACCAGCGGCGGATAACTGGCCAGGGTCTGCTCGACCTGCAGCAAATGCGCCGCGTCGGGGTATTGGGGTTGCTGCTGGATCGGCAGGGCGCGCCAGCTGTCAGGGCTCCAGGGTTGGCTCATCATGATCTCTAGGTGGTTTACGCTCGGGTTGCCATGTTATCAGCAAATTAGTGCGTGACCTGTTTGCGTCGCTTCGCGGACAATCGCGCTTTTGCCCCGTTTATGTTCAGGGTCAGCGCAGCCACAGGAGATGAAATGACAGAGGAGCGCGTCGAGCATTTGCTCGCCGAAGTGCATGACGAGTTCGGTGTTATCCGGGTTCTCGAAGTGGCGGACTACCGTTTTCTGGAATTTGGCGATGCCATCGAACAGAGCTGCGTGTTCACGGCCGACCCGAGCTGGCTCGAATATGATTACACCCGCGCCATGTTGATTGGCGCGTTGTGCCACGAGCAGCCGGAAAGCGCGCTGTTTCTTGGGCTGGGCGCCGGGACGCTGACCCAGGCTTGCCTCAAGTTTCTGCCGCTGGAAGATGTCGAAGCCATCGAACTGCGCCCCGATGTGCCGCGCCTGGCCATCCAATACCTGGGGCTGGACGACGATCCGCGGCTGTACATCCGTGTCGGCGATGCCCTGGAGCTGCTTGAAACCGCCGAGCCTGCGGATTTGATCTTTGTCGACCTCTATACCGACGTCGGCCCTGGCGTCGGGCACCTGGCTTGGGGTTTTCTGGAGAACTGCCAGAAACGCCTCAACCCCGGCGGCTGGCTGGTGATCAACCAATGGGCCACCGACGACGGCAAGCCATTGGGCGCGGCGCTGCTGCGCGGCTTGTACCACCGGCATTACTGGGAGCTGCCGGTTAAAGAAGGCAATGTCATCCTGATCGTGCCGGCGGATCTGGACCAGGAACTGGACATGCAAGGACTGGTCGCCCGGGCCGAAGGGCTGGCGCCGCGGCTGGGTTATTCGTTGCAGTCGTTGATCAAGGCCATTCGCCCGGCGACTTGATAGGCAAGCTGTCGGAAGGTAAATCGTTTAAGCCGGCTGTCCCGACGCCCATGACAGCCAGTCCCATAACCGGATTTGGCAATAAAAAATCTCCCTTTTCGGGCGATTTCCGGTATAGTGCGCGCCGGCCTTTAGCCGGGCCGCGTCAAGGTAGCGCAATTCCCCGAAGCCAGCTTCGGTTGCATGTCCGCACAACGGATGCTTCCACGACGTTCTTTTTCATTCATTCGTTTTCGCAAATCCCCGCCGACAAAGCAGCCAGGGCGACTCTTGAGTCTCAACACGGCATGCGCAGCTTTGGAGCATGGGTCTTTGCGGATGCACTTAGAGGCAGACCCATGACCCAGGAAACCGGCGGCTTCGTCGCTTTTAATCTTAATCCGAACATTCTTGCAGCCGTCATTGCGACCGGTTACGAAGAACCTTCGGCTATTCAGCAGCAATCGATCCCGATCATCATGGCCGGTCACGACATGATTGGTCAGGCGCAAACCGGTACGGGTAAAACCGCCGCGTTCGCCCTGCCGATCCTGCATCGCATCGATCCTGCTAAGCGCGAACCGCAAGCCCTGATCCTGGCGCCAACTCGTGAGTTGGCGCTGCAAGTAGCAACCGCTTTTGAAACCTACTCCAAGCAGATGCCTGGTGTAACCGTTGTGGCTGTTTACGGCGGCGCTCCAATGGGCCCGCAACTCAAAGCCATCCGTAACGGCGCGCAGATTGTTGTCGCCACTCCGGGCCGTCTGTGCGACCACCTGCGTCGTGACGAAAAAGTCCTGGCCACCGTGAACCACCTGGTTCTCGATGAAGCCGACGAAATGCTCAAGCTGGGTTTCATGGATGACCTGGAAGTCATCTTCAAGGCCCTGCCAGCGACCCGTCAGACTGTATTGTTCTCGGCCACTCTGCCGCAGTCGATCCGCGCCATTGCCGAGCGCCACCTGCGCGATCCGCAACACGTAAAGATCCAGACCAAGACCCAGACCGTCACCGCGATCGAACAGGCTCACCTGTTGGTTCACGCCGATCAGAAGACCTCGGCCGTACTGAGCCTGCTGGAAGTCGAGGATTTCGACGCCCTGATCATGTTCGTACGTACCAAGCAAGCGACCCTGGACCTGGCCAGCGCCCTGGAAGCCAAAGGCTACAAAGCCGCTGCGCTGAACGGTGACATTGCCCAGAACCAGCGTGAGCGTGTGATCGACTCCCTCAAGGATGGCCGTCTGGACATCGTTGTGGCCACTGACGTTGCCGCCCGTGGCCTGGACGTTCCGCGCATCACCCACGTGTTCAACGTGGACATGCCGTACGATCCGGAATCCTACGTTCACCGTATCGGCCGTACCGGCCGTGCCGGTCGCGAAGGTCGTGCACTGCTGCTGGTCACCCCGCGTGAGCGCCGCATGCTGCAAGTGATCGAGCGTGTAACCGGTCAGAAGGTCGCCGAGGTTCGCCTGCCGGACGCCCAGGCAGTTCTCGATGCCCGCATCAAGAAGCTCACCAACAGCCTGTCGCCACTAGTGGCTGACGCCGAATCGACCCACGGTGATCTGCTCGATCGCCTGACCGCCGACATCGGTTGCACCCCACGAGCCCTGGCCGCTGCTCTGCTGCGCAAGGCCACCAATGGCCAGGCGCTGACCCTCGCTGCGATCGA
Source organism: Pseudomonas sp. PICF6 (assembly GCF_009831705.1). Lineage (NCBI taxonomy): Bacteria > Pseudomonadati > Pseudomonadota > Gammaproteobacteria > Pseudomonadales > Pseudomonadaceae > Pseudomonas > Pseudomonas sp. PICF6. The sequence goes on from NZ_WUUD01000013.1 coordinate 447,486, forward strand.
GAAAGAACGTCCACTGGTGCCGAACAACGCACCGCGTGGCGATCGTCCAGAGCGTAGCGGTGATCGTCCGGACCGTGGTGATCGCGAGCGTCGTGCGCCGATCCCGCTGGCCGAAGGCCGTGCGCGCTGCCGTACTGCGCTGGGTGCCCGTGACGGCATCGCGGCCAAGAACCTGCTGGGCGCCATCCTCAACGAAGGCGGTCTGGCTCGTGAGGCCATCGGTCGCATCCAGGTACGTGACAGCTTCAGCCTGGTAGAGCTGCCGGAAGATGGTCTGGAGAAGTTGCTGACCAAACTGAAGGACACTCGTGTCGCCGGCAAGCAGCTTAAACTGCGTCGCTATCGCGAAGATTGATCCGCTCTCGGGCTGATTGATCGAACATAAAAAATCCCCGACTGGTTCGGGGATTTTTTTTGCCTGAAGCTGGGTGTCTTTTCAGGGCGAGCCCATCGCGAGCAGGCTCGCTCCCACAGTGGCACAGGTAAATGCAGTCAAATGTGGGAGCGAGCCTGCTCGCGATTGAACGCGACTCGGTTCATCAGTCAAACCGATAGATGTCCATCCCCAAAGCCCCCAGGGTGAACCCCTGATGGGCAACGCTGAATTCACCTCCCGCACCTCGGGCAAAATACAACGGCAACAAGTGCTCGTCACTGGGATGGCTGCGCACGGCGTGGGGTGCCTGGCGACGGTAATCATGCAGCGCGGCTTCGTCGTCCTCTGCCAATTTCTCCACCATCCAGTCACGAAAAGCCTTGGCCCAGGGCTCAATGCTTTCGGGGCCGGCGTTCCAGTCCAGGTCGCGCAGGTTATGGGTGATGCTGCCTGAGCCGATCAGCAACACGCCTTGCTGGCGCAGGCTCGCCAAGGCCCGGCCGACCTGGGTTTGCAGGGCCGGCCCTTGTCGGCTGGGCAGGGAGATCTGCACGACGGCAATCTCGGCCTTGGGGTACATCAAGGACAACGGCACCCACACGCCATGATCGGAGGGTCGCTCTGTGTCCAGGCGTGCCGGCAGGTGTGCGGCGTTGAGCAGGGCCGCCACTTGCCCCGCCAGTTGTGAATCGCCCTGCGCCGGATATTGCACCTCGTACAGAGCCGGCGGGAAGCCGCCGAAGTCGTGCCAGGTCCGTGGATGCGGATTGGCGCTGACCAGCAGTTCACTGCTTTCCCAGTGCGCGGACACGATGACGATGGCTTTGGGTGTGGGCAGTTGCGCGGCGAGGCGAGCCAGTGCCGGGCCGCTGTCACCGGGTTCCAGGGCCAGCATCGGTGAGCCATGGGAGATAAACAGGCTGGGCAGCATGAACGGACTCCTGAGCGTTAAGATGTCGCCATCTTCTGTCAGGTCTATGATCTAAATCTAATATAAGTTTTAGCCCGTTTTAATCGGTTTTTCTGGAGTGAGTGATGGAGCCTGAGTTTTGGCACAAGCGCTGGTCAACGAATCAGATCGGTTTTCATTTGCCAGAGGTGAATCCCTATCTGCAACGTTTCTGGCCGCAACTGGGGGTTGAGCAGGGCAGTCGGGTGCTGGTGCCCCTATGCGGGAAGACGCTCGACCTCTTGTGGCTTGCCCAACAGGGGTATTCGGTACTGGGGGTGGAGCTGTCGGAAAAAGCCGCCGCGGATTTCTTCCTTGAGCATCAGCTTGAGCCGAGCGTGAGTGAAGAGGGCGCATTCAAGGTGTTCCGTGCCGCTGACATTGAAATCCGCTGCGGTGATTTCTTTGCCCTGAGCCCGGAGGATGTGAGCGATTGCACGGCGTTGTACGATCGCGCTGCATTGATCGCCCTGCCTGGGCCGATGCGGGAGCGGTATGCGGCTCATCTGCAGAAGATTCTGCCGCAGTGTGTCGGATTGCTCATTACTCTGGATTACTCACAGGATGAAATGCCTGGCCCGCCGTTTTCCGTAGGGGATGACGAAGTGCAGAGGCTGCTGGGCGAGGTCTGGCGGCTGGAGGTATTGCAGGAGCAGGATGTGCTGGGGGAAAGCTGGAAGTTCTTGCAGGCTGGGGTCAAAAGGCTGGATGAGCGGGTGTATCGGGTTTCCAGTCGTTGATGTGGCGTGCCCGCTGGCCTTATCGCGAGCAGGCTCGCTCCCACAGTTGATCCGTTGCGAACTGTGAATTGGCGCTCGCCGAAGACGCCCTGTGGGAGCGAGCCTGCTCGCGATGGGGCCAGACCAGGCAACTCATAAATCAGGCAGAAAAAAAGCCCGCATCGCTGCGGGCTTTTTCTTGAAGCTTGAACCTGTCAGCCGCGACGACGCAGTGCGTCGATACGCTCTTCCAGTGGCGGGTGACTCATGAACATGCGAGCCAGGCCTTGCTTGATGCCACCGTTGATGCCAAAGGCATTGAGGGTGTCGGGCATGTGTACCGGCAAACCTTGCTCGGCACGCAAGCGTTGCAGGGCGCCGATCATGGCGCTGGTGCCAGCCAGGCGTGCACCGGCATCATCTGCGCGGAACTCACGTTTGCGCGAGAACCACATGACGATGGCACTGGCGAGGATGCCCAATACCAGCTCGGCGAAAATGGTCGCCACGTAGTAGGCGATGCCCTGGCCTTCTTCATTCTTGAAGATCACCTTGTCGACGAAGTTGCCGATGATGCGGGCAAAGAACATGACGAAGGTGTTCACGACGCCCTGGATCAGCGCCAGCGTCACCATGTCGCCGTTGGCGACGTGACCGATCTCATGGGCCAGCACAGCCTTGACTTCATCCGGCGAAAACCGCTCGAGCAAGCCCTGGCTGACGGCGACCAGCGCGTCGTTCTTGTTCCAGCCGGTGGCGAAGGCGTTGGCCTCGTAGGCTGGGAAGATGCCCACCTCCGGCATCTTGATGCCGGCTTCGCGTGACAACTGCTCGACGGTTTGCAGCAGCCATTGTTCGTGGCGAGTGCGCGGCTGAGTGATGATCTGGGTGCTGGTGCTCATCTTCGCCATCCACTTGGAGATGAACAGCGAGAACAGGGAACCGGCGAAACCGAACACCGCACAGAAGATCAGCAGCTGACTGAGGTTGAGGTCAACCCCGTTGGCCGCCATGAACCCGTTGAAGCCAAAAAGGCTCAGGGTGATGCTGGCAATCAGCACGACCGCCAGGTTAGTGGCCAAAAACAGCAGGATGCGCATCATGGTTGTGGAAATCTCCTCATGCTAAAGATGTAGCGTTATGCGGGGTATATAAGGTGCCGCCGCAGGCTATTCAACACGCCGACTATTTCAAACTGTGTCCTACACGCGTCGCAAATGTTTGAAAGACTTTTCTGAAAGTGACCGCGGAAAAGAAAAGGAGCGCCCGTACCCCGTGAACGTTGAGTCGCGCCGCGCACCGTCTGCCGCGCCTTCAGTGTAGAAGGCCTGCCGCAACGGGCGAAACGGATGTGTTGCTGAATCAAACAGCGTGCGAGTCGTCCCCTCGCACGCCACCTGGATTACTGGCGGTAGGACTTGAGGAAGTTGCCGATCCGGCCAATGGCCTGGTCCAGGTCGTCGACCCGAGGCAGGGTCACGACGCGGAAGTGATCCGGCCATGGCCAGTTGAACGCCGTGCCCTGGACCACCAGCAGCTTTTCGGACAGCAGGAGGTCGAGGACGAATTTTTCATCGTTGTGGATCGGGCAGACCTTCGGGTCGATCCGCGGAAAGGCGTACAACGCACCCATTGGCTTGACGCAACTGACACCAGGAATGTCGTTGAGCAATTCCCAGGTACGGTTGCGTTGCTCCAGCAACCGGCCCTGGGGCAGGACCAGGTCGTTGATGCTCTGGTAGCCACCCAGCGCCGTCTGGATCGCGTGTTGGCTCGGTACGTTGGCACACAGGCGCATATTGGCCAGCATGTCGATGCCTTCGATGTAGCTCTGGGCGTGATGCTTGGGACCGGAAATAACGATCCAGCCGGAGCGGAAACCCGCCACCCGATAGGATTTGGACAGGCCGTTGAAGGTCAGGCACAACAGGTCCGGCGCCAGTGACGCGGTGCAGACGTGCACGGCATCGTCGTACAGGATCTTGTCGTAGATCTCGTCGGAAAACACCACCAGGTTATGCTGGCGAGCCAGTTCCAGCATGCCCAGCAGGACCTCCCTGGAGTACACCGCGCCAGTGGGGTTGTTCGGGTTGATGATCACCAGTGCCTTGGTGTTCGGGGTGATCTTGGCCTTGATGTCCGCCAGGTCGGGAAACCAGTTGGCCTGTTCATCGCACAGGTAATGCACCGGGTTGCCGCCCGACAGGCTCACGGCGGCGGTCCACAATGGGTAGTCCGGGGCCGGCACCAGCACCTCATCGCCGTTGTTGAGCAAGGCCTGCATCGACATCACGATCAGTTCGGACACGCCGTTGCCCAGGTAGATGTCTTCGATGCCGACACCTTCGACCTGTTTCTGCTGGTAGTACTGCATCACGGCCTTGCGGGCGCTGAACAGGCCCTTGGAGTCGCTGTAGCCCTGGGCGGTCGGCAGGTTGCGGATAACGTCCTGGAGGATTTCATCGGGCGCTTCGAAACCAAAGGGTGCCGGGTTGCCGATATTCAGCTTGAGGATGCGATGGCCTTCCTCTTCCAGGCGTTTGGCGTGCTTGAGCACCGGGCCGCGAATGTCGTAGCAGACGTTGGCGAGCTTGTTCGATTTGCTGACCTGCATGGCGATGTGTTCCCGAAAATGAACGATCCAGGCGGCGAGTGAACTACCGTACTGGGGATCCTGCGTCTGTGCCCAGGCTTGACGCGGTACATGCGTGACAATCCGTTTGAATGCGCATGACGTGACTGCCAGACTGGCGCCTGACGAGGCGCAATCATACGTGCCGCCCGATCTGCGGAAAAGCGTCGGATCGGGCTTTTTCAATTGCCGAGGTAGGACGATGGAAAAGTTGCAGAAAACCCTTGAAGAATGGCGCGCCATGCTTGACCCGGAGCAGTACAACGTCTGTCGGCTAAAGGGCACCGAACGGCCATTCTCCGGTAAATACAACGACACCAAGACTGATGGTGTGTACCACTGCATCTGCTGCAACGAGCCATTGTTCGATTCGCAGACCAAATTCGATTCCGGCTGCGGCTGGCCCAGTTTCTACGCGCCGATCGAAGGCAGCGCAGTGGTGGAAGTGCGCGATGTCAGCCACGGCATGATCCGCACCGAAGTGGTCTGCGCCAAATGTGACGCGCACCTGGGCCACGTCTTCCCTGACGGCCCGCCACCCACGGGCTTGCGTTATTGCATCAATTCGGTGTGCCTGGATCTGGTGCCCCGAGGGTAACTCTGTGGGAGCAAAGCTTGCTCGCGATGAAGGCACCTCGATCTCTGAAAGACCGTGTCGCCTTCATCGCGGGCAAGCCTGGCTCCCACAATCTGTGATGCGGGTATTTTTGGATAATTAAATTGCATGCAATTTAATTGCTCGCTATCTTCAGTGTCCTCTTCTTCCCATCTGGAGCCTTGCCATGAGCGACAACCTGCTGAGCATCCCGTGCACCACGATCAAGGGGGAGCAAAAGACCCTCGCCGATTTCGCCGGCAAGGCTGTGCTGGTGGTCAATACTGCCAGCCAGTGCGGCTTCACTCCCCAGTACAAGGGGCTTGAGGCGTTGTGGCAGACCTACAAGGACCAGGGCCTGGTGGTGCTGGGCTTTCCCTGCAATCAATTTGGCAAGCAGGAGCCGGGCAATGAGGGGGCGATTTCCGAGTTCTGCGAGCTGAACTTCGGTGTGAGTTTTCCGCTGTTCAAGAAAATCGAGGTCAACGGCGCCAATGCCCATCCGCTGTTTGTCCAGCTCAAGCAGCGGGCGCCCGGCGTACTGGGGTCCAAGGGCATCAAGTGGAATTTCACCAAGTTCTTGATCGGCAAGGACGGCCAGGTGGTCAAGCGGTTTGCGCCGACCACCAAACCCCAGGACCTGACCGGTGAGATCGAAGCCTTACTCAAATGAATGATCTGTCAGTCGATGCGCTGAAACTCGACAGCCAGTTGTGCTTCAAACTGTACGCCGCGTCGCGGGCGGTCATTCGCGGCTACAAGCCCATGCTCGATCAGCTCGGCCTGACTTATCCGCAATACCTGGCGATGCTGGTGCTGTGGGAGTGGCAGGTAAATGCGCCGGAACAACCCACGGTCAAGGCTCTGGGCGAACGGCTACTGCTGGATTCGGGCACGCTGACGCCGTTGCTCAAGCGCCTGGAACAACTGAGCCTGGTTCAGCGCCAGCGTTCGGCCCGCGATGAGCGGGAGGTGCATCTGAGCCTTACGCAAACCGGCTGGGAATTGCGTGAGCAGGTCGGTCCGCTCAAGGCCCGCCTGTTATGCGACAGCGGGCTTGACCTGGACCGCCTGGGAGAGTTGCGAGACGGTCTCGATCATCTTTTGGGGCAGATCAAAGCGCTGACGTAAGCGGCACCCAATGGTCCAGTAACGCCGCCAGCTCTTCGCGCCGAAACGGCTTGGACAGGTAATCGTTCATGCCGGCGGCCCGGCATCGCTCACGTTCCTCAGGCATGGCGTTGGCTGTCAGTGCGACAATCGGCAGATCCGGCCAGCGCCCGCTGCGACGGATCTGGCGACTGGCTTCGTAACCGTCCATGACCGGCATGTTGCAATCCATCAGGACCAAATTGAAATCCCTCTGTTCGAGCAGGTCCAGGGCTTCGGCGCCATGGGCCGCGACGATGACTTCGCAACCGAGCTTCACCAGCATGCCCTTGGCCACCAGTTGGTTGACCGGATTGTCTTCCACCAGCAACACCCGCCCGCGTTTGGACGGCGCCAGGGTTTCGATCTGAGCGTCATTGATGGTGGTGGCGTCGCTTTGCAAGGCGCGACGCAGGATCTGATAGAGGGCATGGCGCGCCAGGGGCCGGGCCTGCTGTAACAAGGGGGCGAGGGCGGCGGCTTCTTCGCTGGGCAGAAAACTGCCATATGCGGTGACCAGCAGGATGGGCGCGTCGAAGGTGGGACGCATAGTGAACAGGCATTCCGGGCAGTCGGTAATCAGGACATCAGGCTTGAGGCCCAGCAATCCGTCATCCACCGAACGTCTTTCATAGTCCAGCCCCCAGCCGGGCAATAGCATGTTGAGCAATTCGGCCAGGCCGCTGCTGCGGTCGGTGATGGCCACAATATTGCCGCGCAAGGGCTCGACGGGCGTCGCCGGGGTATGGCAGGGCAGGGGCAGGTCAGCGCAGAACTGGCTGCCGAAACCGGCCTCGGAGGTGATCGTCAACTGGCCTTGCATGGCTTCACAAAGGTTGTAGGTCAGCGCCAGGCCCAGCCCGGTGCCACCGAACTGGCGGGTAATGCCAACACCGGCCTGGGTGAACGGCTGGAGAATTCGTGCTTGGGCTTCCTGGGGAATGCCGATGCCGGTATCACAGATCTCGATTCGCACGCCGTCTTCATGTGGACTCAAACGTACGTCGACTCGGCCGAAGCGAGTGAATTTCAGCGCATTGGACAGCAGGTTGCTGACGATCTGGCGCACCCGGGTCGGGTCACCCAGGACCTGAGTTGGAAGCGCCGGATCAATCAGGCAGGCCAGCTCGACGCTGGGAGCGGCGTTCTGGGAAAGCAGGTTGGCGGTGTCTTCGACCAGCGAGCCAAGGTCGAACGGGATGCGTTCGAGTTCCAGTTGACCGGCGTCGAATTTCGACAGATCAAGGATATCGTTGAGCAGTTCAACCAGCACCTTGCCCGAGTCATGGGCGATCGATAGCTGTTGCTGTTGTTCGGCCGTCAGGGGGCCATCCAGTGACAGCGCGATCATTCCCAACAGACCGTTGAGCGGCGTGCGGATCTCATGGCTCATGTTGGCCAGAAAGACGGAGCGGGCTTCGGCCATATCCAGGGCGGTGCGCCGGGCCACTTCCAACTCCTCGTTGGACTGGCTGAGGCGGGCATTGATGGCTTTGAGTTCGGCGGTACGGGCCGAGACAATGTTTTCCAACTGCGCCAGGTAATCGGTGAGGCGATTTTCGGCCGTGCGCCGTTGCTGAATCTCGGTGGCGATATTTTCGAACTGCTGGTTGGCCACCGAGACCAGTACACCGATCTCGTCCTGCTGGTGGCCGGAGGGGCATTCCAGACGACTCTGCTCGCCGCTGCTGGGATCGCGGCTGCTCAGTTCGCGGATGACCCGAACCAGGGGCTTGGTCAGCATCACATAAAACAACGCCAGCAGCAGACCGGTCAGGATCAGGCTGCGGGCGAAACCGTTGAGCAGCGTCACTTCGGCCCGGCGCAGGAACCGGCTGCCGAAAGCATAGGTGTCGACCTCCAGCCGCAGCACGCCCAGGGACTCGGCCGGCAGGTGGTCCAGATAGAGGCGGTCTTCGAACTGGCGCTGGGCCCCGAAGAGAAAGTCGCTGATGAACCGGTAACTGCTCTGCAGTTCGGGGCGTTTGACGCTGGCCAGCACGGTGTTGTTGTTATCGATCAGTTGGGCACCGATGATGGCCGGTGAGCGCAACAGGCCCAAGGACAGCTCCTGGGCGAGTTCGGCATCGATGTTATAGGCGATACGCGATGCCGGGTTGTGGCTGATTTCCAGCAGCGACAGGATTTCACGGTTGATCGACGCGTCTTCGCTGGCATAATCGATGCCGATCTGCATCAGGCTGAGCAAAGTACCCAGCACGAAACCCACCAGAACGGTCAGCCGGGCCTGCTTGTAGGACAGCCGTTGGGTGAATCTGATGTCCATGGAATGATGAACCACTTACGTTTCCCTTCGCCGCTCAAGCATAGCTGATCATCTCTGAATACCGATGCAGCCGGTTTATGTTGTGTGGGATAGACCCGCCATTGGGTACGGCGTTTCGTCGCTGTAGCGCCATCATCACTGTGAACCTGTCCGAGGAGAAGACATGGACTCTCGATTGAATGCTTTTCTTGAGCGTGCCGATGCGGTGCTGGCTCGCATAGAGCCCTTGTTGCCTGCTCCACGGCCGGCTATCGATTGGACCCGAACGCTGGCGGCCCGTTGGCAGCGCGACGGGCGCAGTGGTTACCTGCTGCCGCTTGAAGTCAGCCTCGACATGCGCCTGTCGGACCTGATTGGCGTGGATCGTCAGGTTGAACAGCTGGGTCGCAACACCCGCCAGTTCATCGATGGCATGCCGGCCAACCATGCGTTGCTGTGGGGCTCGCGTGGCACTGGCAAGTCGTCTCTGGTGCGCGCGTTGCTGGCCGAACATGCCCAGCATGGCTTGCGGTTGATCGAGATAGAGCGCGATCACCTGGCCGATCTGCCGCGGGTGGTCGAACAAATCGCAAAGCTGCCGCAGCGCTTTGTGCTGTTCTGCGATGACCTGTCGTTCGAATCCGGGGAGGGCGATTACCGCGTTCTTAAAAGCGTGTTGGACGGGTCTCTGGAACAGGCGCCGGACAACGTGCTGTTGTACGCCACCTCCAACCGCCGTCACCTGGTGCCGGAAAAGGAAAGCGACAACGAGAACTGGAAGCGGGTCGATGGCGAGCTTCACCCCAGCGAGGCCGTGGAGGACAAGATCGCCCTGTCTGACCGTTTCGGGTTGTGGCTGTCGTTTTATCCGTTTACCCAGGAGCATTTCCTCAACGTGGTGGAGCACTGGATCGGCGAGCTGGCGGCCAAGGCCGGGCTGGCCTGGCAGCGTGATGAAGCGCTGGATGTGCAGGCAGTGCGTTGGGCCACCGGGCGCGGCAACCGCAACGGACGTTGCGCTTATCAGTTTGCCCGATATTGGGTGGGCCTCAAACTTCTGGAGAATAAGGCATGATCGATTTGAAAGGCACCGGCGAAGGTCTCGACGGCTATGGCTTGTTAGCGGCACAGCTTGAGTCCTTGCTGGCCGATGAGCGTGATTTCATCGCCAATGCCGCGCAGTTTTCGGCCTTTCTGTTCAGTCAGCTGGACGACTTGAACTGGGCCGGCTTTTACCTCAATCGCAACGAAGAACTGGTGCTGGGCCCATTCCAGGGGCAGATCGCCTGCGTGCGAATTCCCTTTGGCCGTGGTGTGTGCGGGACAGCGGCGGCGACCCGCCAGACTCAGCGTGTTGAAGACGTCCATGCCTTTGCCGGGCATATCGCCTGCGACAGCGCGTCGAACAGCGAACTGGTGGTGCCGCTGGTCAAGGGCGGGCGCCTGATCGGCGTGCTCGACCTGGACAGTCCGAAACTGGCACGTTTTACCGAGCATGACCGGGCTGGTATCGAGCAACTGGCTGATATTTTCCTGCGCCTGACAGACTGCTGACGCGCTTGCCGTAGCAGTTGGCCAAAGCTCGGACCGCGTTCGGCTCGGCAGCGCCTACAACGGCGGCTTTCATGCCTTCAGTCCGGCCTTGTCCAACAGGCTGTCCGGGTCGACCTCATCGATCTGGCGCGGATCGAGAAACTGGTTGGCGTAGCTCAGGTAGATCTTTTCATCGATGAACAGCCCGAACAGCTCTGGATCGATGTGGGCGTCACGGCACATGGTGGCCATGATGCCCAGGGCTTCACTCAGTTTCTTGGCCTTCTTGTAAGGACGATCGGCAGCCGTCAGTGCTTCGAAAATGTCCGCAATCGCCATCATGCGTGCCGGCAGGCTCATCTCCTCGCGTTTGAGCCGCTTGGGATATCCCGTGCCGTCCATCTTCTCGTGATGCCCGCCAGCGATCTCCGCCACGTTGCCCAAATGGCTAGGAAAGGGTAACTGGCTGAGCATCAGGATTGTTTGCACCATGTGATGGTTGATGACGTAACGCTCTTCACGCGTCAGCGTGCCTCGTTTGATGCTGAGGTTATAAAGCTCGCCGCGGTTGTACTTCCAGGGCGGCACGTCGAGCTGGAACCCCCACGGGTTGTCTGTCGGGATCAGCTCGGCTTCGTGCCGCTCCAGCAGGTGCTCGGGCTTGTCCGCCAACAACCGTTCAGTGACTGGAAGCGCAGGCTTGGGCGTGCGTGCCTGGCGCCGGTTCTCTTCCCAGGAAACCCCCAGGCGGTCATCCAGGGTCCGGGTCCAGGGGCGTTGGGCGATATCTTGCAAACGTTGCAGGTCGGCGTCGGCCATGGCCTCGGAGCCGAGGTTGCAGCGGGCGACGAAGGCAAAGTCGTCATCGAGGCTGGCCAGTGTGGCGTCGCGTCGCTGGGCCAGGGATGACGGCTCGCCACCCGTTGCCAGGGCCTGCCAATAATCGACCCAGGCGTCGCGCTTGAGCACCTCGAAGCGCGTGCGGATCTCGTGGATCCGGTCGTTCAGGGTTTCCAGTTTGGTGGCTTTGTCGACCACGTATTCGGGTGTGGTGACCTTGCCGCAATCGTGCAGCCAGGCGGCGATGTGCAGCGCTTCCCACTCATCTTCCGTGGGACGGTAGGCCTGGAATGCCGACGCCTGGCTGGCAGCGGCGGCCTGGGCGAGCATCAGCGTCAGGGCTGGCACCCGCTGGCAATGACCGCCGGTGTAAGGACTCTTGGCATCGATCGCCCCAGCCAGCAGTTGAATGAACGAATCGAGCAGTTGTTTTTGCCGGGCTTGCAGGCGCTGGCCTTCAATGCTCACGGTGGCGGCGCCGGACACGGCCTGCAGGAAGGCGATGCGGTCTGGCTGCAGTTTTTCCAGGTCGGCTTCGGTGCCGCTGTCGGTTATCAGCAACACCAGAACCCCGACGGTTTCCTGGTGACGATTGCGCAGGCGGATGCCGATCAGGTGAACCCGTGGCGCATCCAGTGCCAGCAGGACACTCTTGAGGTCGCCGACCTGCTCGAAGCCCAACGAGGTGACGAGGTTGTCCGAGGCGTCCAGTTGCTGCAGCCATGGCGGGCTGTCCTGTGCCTTGAGCGCATGACCTTGCAAGCCGAAGGCAGCAAGGTCCCGAGGCCTTCCATCGATGACCAACCCATAGGGCCTGACCTGATCGTCATCGTTCTCGCGCAGGTAAATCAGGCCGGCCTGGGCCTGGCCGATTTTCACTGTTTCGAACAGCACCCGCTCCAGCAACGGGGCAAAGCGGGTTTCGGCGCGCAGACTGGCGGTGATTTCGAAGAAGCTTGCCAGGGTCTCTTTCATTCGCGCCATCGAGACGCCCAACTGATCGACCTCCAGCACGGGGGAGCGACGGGACACCGGGTAGTTGAAATCGAAGCTGCGGATGGCGTCCGCCTCCTGCACCAGTGCGCGCAGGGGCTTGACCAGAATCCTGGAGGTCAACCAGCCCAGGGGCAGGCACAGGAGCAGAGTGGCGAGGGTAATCAGCGCGCCTTGCCAGCGCATGCGATAGGCATCGGCCAGCAACTCATCCTCAGGGACCAGCAACGCCAGTTCCAGGCCCTGCGGCCCGCCTTCCTGCATGTGGCTGCGCGAAACGATCCATTGGCGTCCACCAGCCTCCAGGCGTGGGGTGTCGGTGTTGTCGTCGAGTGCGGCGGCGATGGCCGGGCTGAGGTCGCGTGCCTTGATCAGTCGTGCCGACTGGATGTCGGTGATCAGCCGATGACTGTCGGGGTAGGCGACTGTATTGCCCTGGGGGTCGAGCAGCACAATTTCGGTGCCGGCGGTCACCCTGTGCTTGGCCAGGGTCTGGGACAGGGACGCCAGGGTCAGGTCGGCAGCGATGACCGCCTGTTCGCCACTGCGCCGGGCGAGGGTGGTGCCCAGGTTTTGGGTGGAGAAGAATACGTAGGGTTCGGTGGTGATTTGCTCGGCGCTTCCCAGCGCGCTGCGAAACCAGCCTCGGTTGCGTGGATCGTAGGATTCGTCGGCAATGTCCTGACGGCTGACGAGCGTCAGGCTCTGGTCGTAGAACAGCGACTGGGCACGAACCTGTCCGGGGGTAGCTGTCCTATCCACGGTCCAGACCTGGTAGGCCGCGTTGGCCGGTGCTTTCAGCGCGGTCTTCAGGGCTTCGGTACGCAAGGGACGGACCATCAGGAAGTCGCCATTGCTGTCGCCCAGGTACAGCGACGCCAGGTTCGGGTTGTCCCGCAGCGCCTGGCTGAAGGGGGCGAGCAGGGCCAGGCGCTGAGCGATCCTGGGTTCACGTGTCGCCGGGTAATCGGCTAGCAGGCCCAACAGGTGGCGGATGGGTTCATAGGTGTCATACAAATCCAGGCGTACGTCCTGCTCGATGCGGTTGAACAGTTTTTCACTGCTGGACAGGATGATTTGTGTGGTCTGGTGATAGTTGAAAATGCCTAGCACCACACCGGTCAGCAGCAGGAGCAACGTAAACATCACGCTGATGTGTACGTGCAAGGGGAACCGGCGTTGTTGCGGACGCGGTGCGCTGGGCATTGCAGTCACTCCAAGTGTTGGTGGGCGTTCCCAACTCATTCCCTGCCGCGCCGGGGGAAACCAATCGAGAACGCCCCTGGTGCGCACTGCTGAGCGATCAGCATAGTAAACGCTGGATTATTTTGCCTTGGCGATCTCTGTTTCCAGGGCGCGCTCCAGTTCGGTCATGGCCTGGTCGAGCGCCTCGGTACATTCGCCAATGGGTTGCGCACCCTGTGCCTGGTGGCAGGCGTGTTCCAGCGCCTCACATCTTTGTATCAACGAGGTCGCCTGCACGATTCGGGCGACGCCTTTTATTTTGTGCGCGGCCTCGGTCAGTGCCTGTCGGTCCCCACTGCGGGCAATATCGAGCAACTCCCGGCGGTCCGAGCGATTGCTGCTGAGCAGTTCTTCCAACAGGCGCCGGATGGACAAGGGGTTGCCACCGGTCAAGGTCTGCAAGCTTTGCACATTGAAAGCCTTGGGCCGGCTGGTGGATCTGACTGTTTTCATCCACTGGCTCAGGGCGCTCAGGCTGATCGGTTTGAACAGGCAGTCGTCCATTCCGGCGTCCTGGCAGCGTTGTTTTTCCTCCGGTTGTGCGTTGGCGGTAAACCCCAGGATGGTGCAGCGCGGCAGTTCGCGTTCGCACTCATGGCGACGAATCGAACTGGCCAGTTCGTAGCCACTCATGATGGGCATGTTGCAATCGGCGATGACCAGGTCGAAATCCCCTTCATGCCAGGCTTTGAGTCCTTGTGCGCCATCATGGGCGACCTGATGGTGATGACCCAGGTACTCCAGTTGCTGCGACATCAACAAGCGATTGGCCGGATGGTCATCCACGACCAGGACGCTCAAGGCGGCCGTGGCCGTTTCAACGACAGGTTCCGGGGGCACGCAAACCGTGGTGGTCGGCAGGGTAGTCAGTTGCAGTGAGATCTGGACCCGGGTGCCGATGCCCGGCTCACTGCTCATGTGCAGACTGCCGCCCATCATCTGACACAGGTTGCGACTGATCACCAGGCCAAGTCCTGCGCCCGTTCGCGCCATCCGGCCGGTGTTGTCGACTTGGGAAAACGGCTCGAACAGACGTTGCAGGTCTGCCGCGCTGATGCCGATGCCGCTGTCGCTGACCTCCAGTTGCATGTGCAGGGTGTCATCCGGGGCGGCCGGAGACAGTTGGACCTTGATTTGAACTTGACCCTGTTCGGTAAATTTGAGGGCATTGCTGATCAGGTTCGAGAGCACCTGTTTGAATCGCAAGGGGTCTATCAGGACGTCCGGGTTGCCTTCGGCCGGGTCGAACAGCAGCGACAATGCCAGGTTCTTTTGTCGGGCAATGCCTTCGAAAACCCGTATGACCGATTGCAGCAAGGCCCTGAGATTGACCCGCTCGGGCGCCAGGCTCAGGTGACCTGACTCGATCCGTGCAATGTCCAGGATGTCGCCGATCAGCTCGAGCATGCCGGAAGCCGATTCGTACGCCACTTCTATGGTCGAACGGTCCAGATGGCCCTTGTCGGCATGTTTCAAAGCCAGCTCCAGCATGCCGATCACCGCGTTCATGGGGGTGCGGATCTCATGGCTCATGGTCGCCAGGAAAGTGCTTTTGGCGCGGTTCGCATTATCGGCCCGCTCCTTGGCTGCTCGCAGTTCGTCGAACAGCTGGCGTCGTTCGCTGATGTCGATCCAGCCGCCAATGATGCCCTGTACTTCGGCGTTTGAGTTGCGATAGGGGAGAATCCAATGGTAGATGGTCAGCTTGTCAGCCCCGATATGTAACGGGCGATCCAGCACCAGCGGAGTGCCTTCGGCCATGACCCGCTGATAGTCCGCCTGGTACTCCTGCGCTTCGAAAGCATTGCTCATGGACCCAGGCATGACGTTCTTGCCGATGACCTCTTCGCGTTTCACGTTGAACGTCTGCAAGTAACTGTCATTGCAACTTTGCAGGAAACCGTTGCGATCTCTGACGTAGATCGGGTGAGGGGTGCCGTTGAGCAGTGAGTGCATGAACTCAAGCTGGTCATTGAGGGCCAGCTCCGCCCGTTGACGTTGCCTGATCTGGCGCTGCATGTAGGCATTCCATGCCAGCGACAGCAGCAACAAGAGGCCGACGCCGGCGACGATCTGAAAAAACAGGCGGTTATAGGTGCGCCACACGTGTTCCGATGCCGACACGTAACCTCGCCAACGATTATTGATCACGCCCAGTTCGTCCGGGTCGATGCTGGTGAGGGCTTTGTCGAGAATGGAGTTCAGCTCCACGGCGTCTTTGGCAGTGGCCAACGAGAACATGGCCTGGCGGGTTCCTACGGTGCTGCTGATTTGCAAGGTGTCTCGCAACGAGTGCGACGAGATGAAGTAATTGGCCATGACCAGAGAGTTCACGCTGCCATCGATCTGGCCCTTGGCGAGCATTTCCACGGCATGGAGAGGGTCGTCGGTTTCGATGATCTTGATGTCCGGATACTGGCTGCGTAGCCATTCAATGACCGGATTGCCTTGAGTGATGGCCAGGCTTCGGTCGCCGAACTGGTCGAGGGTTGCCGGGGTGTCGGCTTGCTTGCGGGTCAGCAGGACGAATGAGCTGTCGACGTAGGGGCGGCTGAACTTCAACTGTTGCTGCCGCGCGCTGCTCGGTAAAAGCGCTGCAATCATGTCGGCCTGACCGTTCAGGACCGCGGCAATCATTTCGCTGTCATTCTGAGTGCGCTGGATCTCCAGGCGGATGCCGGTGCGCAACCGGATCAGCTCCAGCAGGTCGGCACTGATGCCGCGAAAGTCACCATCGGAGTCGAAAAAAGTGAAGGGCGCCGCGGTTTCGTTGACCACGACTCGCACCACCGGGTGCCGTGCCAGCCAGCGTTGCTCCCGGGCGGTCAGTTGTATCTTGTGTTCCGTGAGATACAAGTCGCTGCCAGCGCTCCAGCGTTTGGAAATGGCCGCTTGCTCGGTGATGGAAATCTGGTTCAGCGTGGCATTGATGGCCTCCAGCAGCCGGGTATCGTGACTTCGAACCGCGAAACCGAATCCATAGGACTCATGCTTGCCGAAGCTGGCCATGCGGATGTTGCTCAGGTAACCCTTGCTGATCATGTAGTGGGTGGAAATGGTATCGCCGAGAAAGACATCCGCCTGGCCGAAAGCGACGGCGTTTATGGCGTTCTGGTAGGAGGGGTAGGTGCTGATGATTGCCTTGGGGTAAAGCTTTTCGATTTCCCGCAGCGGCAGGTAGTGATAAACCATGCTCAGCCGCAATCCCTGGAGATCTTCGGTCAGGGAACGGCTTTCATTCGTCCGGGTGACGAGAACGGGCTGGTCCACTGCATAAGGGGTCGATAGCACAATGCCGGGGGTGCGCGCTTCGAAACCATTGGCGGTGCCGAGCAGGTCGATTTTTCCATTCTTGAGGGCCGCAATGGCCTCGTCCCGGGAAGCGAAACGCAAAACCCGCATTGGCAGACCGATCGCCCTGGCGATGACGCCGGCGTAGTCGGCAGTCATGCCCTCGTAGTCTTGCCCGCTGGTGGACAGATCGAAGGGCGGATAATCAGGGGCAGACGTTCCCAGTACCAATTCCTGCCGGTCCTGTAACAGGCTACGGTGAGCGTCATCCAGCAGGACCTCGACATGAGCCGCCGTCGAACGACCCAAAAGCGTGTAGTGCTCGGGCGTGCCCGGCGTCGCCATGAGGACGTGCGCATATAACCCCGCGCTTAATAGCAGGAGGCATCTACTTATGCATTTGAGCATCCGGTCTTTTCTCACACCAGCGCGTTGCGCTTCGCCATTTCAATCAGTTCTACCAGGGACTTGACCTTGAGTTTTTGCATCAATCTTTTTTTGTAAGTGCTGACAGTCTTATTGCTGAGAAACATACCTTTGGCTATTTCCTTATTGGTACGGCCCTGAGCAAAAAGTTGCAGCACCATCAACTCTCGGTCATTGACACTTTTGAACAGATCCAGCTCTATGCTGCGAGGATCATCCTGGCGGACCGGGTTCAGTGCCTGGCTGGGGAAATAGTTATAACCGGACAAAACGGCCTTGATTGCGCTGACCAGCTCGCTGAGGTCTTCCTGTTTACAAACGTATCCAGAGGCACCGGATTGCATGCACCGGATACCGAAAAGCGTTGGGGACTGAGCGGTGAGCACCAATGTTTTAAGGGGCGTGGTCATGGCGTTGAACCGTGAGAGAATTTCCAGCCCGTCAAGCCTGGGGATGCTGATGTCCAGAATGACCAGGTCCGGCATGCATTCGCGCACCATTTGCATCGCATCCACACCGTTGTCAGTTTCCCCTACGACTTTATAGCCCTCATGCTCCAGGAGCATGCGAACGGCGAGGCGGATGACCGGGTGGTCGTCGACAATGAAAACGGAGTTCATGAATAAAGTCCCTACGAGCTTAATAAAGCGCGCACCTTAGCCCAGTTAATGCCGGGGTCGTATGAGGAGACAGGCATACATATTCAATTTCAGAAGTTTCCTACAAAAAAAGAGGCGGGGTACTACGATGTGATTGGGTTTTTAGTAGGTGAATGAACTAGGAAGGGGAATTATTGCCCGTTTTGAAGGGGAGATTTCTTTCAGGATGTTGTTTATACAAACAAATAGAGGAAGGGTTTTATTCAGTATTAAATGGCAGGCCATCGACTTTTCAGAAACGAGTACGACGCTTCATTGCCGTTTACCCCGCCCCGAGGGGCGGGCCTGCCAAACCTCAATGACTGTGCCTTCGCATCCAGGCTTGCCGCCGACGCCCTCTCATTGGCGAGTACGGCCCGTCATCTCCTGAGCCATTTCGCTGGCGTAGCTGTCAGTCATCCCGGCGATAAAATCGATCATCCGCAAGAATGCACCATGCAACGAACCGTTCGGATCGGGCGCGTTGTTACCCAGCAGGTCGAGAATTCGCCGATTCTTGAACGAAGGCGTGCGACCGCCATGTTGCTCCAGGGCGGCGCCGCAAAATCCGTTGAGCAGGATTTCCAGCGTGGTGTAGGCGCCGATCTCATGCAGGGTCTTGCGCTTGTCCTGGAAGATCTTCTTGCGCGCCATGTCCTTGGCATTCAATACGCAACGTTTGGCTGGGCCATGCATGTGTTCCACCAGGTCCCCTGGCAGCGTACCGGCCAGCAACGCTTGCTGCTGCTCGACGAAAGCCCTGGCTGCGGCGTTGGTCAGATGTTCGATGGCCTTGCCCCGCAGGATGGCCAGTTTGCGTCTTCGCGAGTCCAGTGGTCCCAGTTGACGGTAAGTGTCCGGGAGATCGTCGCCCACCAGGTCCAGAAGCAGCGACTCCACTTGCGGGTATTCCAGCAGCTCCATTTCCACGCCGTCTTCCAGGTCGATCAGCGCGTAGCAGATGTCATCGGCGGCTTCCATCAGGTAAACGAGCGGATGCCGTGCCCAGCGCTGGTCTTCGAGCTGAGGCAGGCCGAGCTTGTGGGCGATCTGTTCCAGCAACGGCAGTTCGCTCTGGTAGCAACCGAACTTGTGCTTCTTGTAGCCCAGGGAATCCGCGTGACGGGCGGTCCAGGGGTATTTGAGGTAAGTACCGAGGGTGGCATAGGTCAACCGCGTACCACCGTCGAACTGGTGATATTCAAGCTGGGTGAGCACCCGGAACCCCTGGGCGTTGCCTTCGAAATTGAGAAAGTCGTTGCGCTCGGCCTCGGTCATGGCGTCGAGCCAACCGCGGCCTGCGGCCTGCTGGAACCAATAGCGGATGGCGTCTTCACCGGAATGACCGAATGGCGGGTTGCCGATGTCATGGGCCAGGCAGGCCGATTGCACCACCATGCCCAGGTCACTTGGCTCGCACCACTCAGGCAGGGCGCTGCGGATGGTTTCTCCCACCCGCATGCCCAGGGAGCGTCCGACGCAACTGACTTCCAGCGAATGGGTCAGGCGTGTGTGGATGTGGTCGTTGCTGGAGACCGGATGCACCTGGGTCTTGCGTCCCAGGCGCCGGAACGCGCCGGAAAAAATGATGCGGTCATGGTCTTTGTGGAACGGGCTGCGGCCCAACTCTTCCGGGCTGTGCAGCGTTTTTCCGAGGCGCTCGCGAGTCAGCAGGGTGTGCCAATCCAAGGCTGGTTGCTCCGTTTGATAAGGTCGATGTCCTAGCTTCGCGGTTCGCGGGGCACCTCGCAAGGCCTATAGGCTATTGCTGCGTCAGGGTTTGCGCACACTTTTGGCCAGCTTGATGAGCGGCAGCAGGGTCGTTGCCAGCCGGATCAGTCCCGTCAGGCTGCTGGTGCGGCCGCTACGGGTCCGTTTGCCGGTGAGAAAACCGAGCAAGGACACCGCCGCCACGCCCCAGAGCGGGGCGTGCTTGATGCCGAAGCCCTCGTGCCAACTCTGCGTGAAACCGCGCACCCGCTGCAGAGGTTGCAACAGTTGACGGGTTTCCTGGCGGATTTCCTGTCGGTGCATTTCCATGCGCAGACGTACCAGCGCCTTGCGCATTTCCTGGCGGGTCCGGGCTTGAGGAATATCAGGCAGGCTCATGGCAACAGGCGCTCCCGGTCGTTGGCCAATTCTTCCAAAGTGGCATGGAAAGGGGAGGACTCGTCATAGATCGCTGCCTTGAGTCGCAGTCCGCAGAACAGCGCTGCCAGCAGATAAAACAGGCACAAGCCAATAATCCCCGCCAGACGATAGGTATCCCATACCAGGATCAGTACCAGCGCCGACAGCCCCACCAGTAGCAACAACGCAAATACCAGCGCCAGCCCGGCGAACAACAGCAGGCTGACTGTGCGTGCTTTCTGTTCCTGCAATTCGATGCCGAACAATTCGACATGACTGTGCAGCAAGCCAAGGAACGCGGCGCCCAGGCGGCGTGCTGTAGGTTGGGTGCCCGCTTCGGACGAGCCGGATTCGTCAATGCCCATCATTAGCGCCGTGTCGCCAGCAGGCCGATCAGAAAGCCCACGCCGGCTGCGATGCCGACGGATTGCCAAGGATTGGCCTGAACGTATTCCTCGGTGGCGATCACCGCCGCCTGGCCGCGCTCACGCACCGAGTCTTCGGTCAACTTCAGGGTCTCGCGGGCGCGCAAAAGGGTTTCATGGATCTGACTGCGCAGCTCATCGGCCTGGTCGCCAGCCAGTGTCGCGGTGTGATCCAACAGCCGTTCGGTGTCGCTGACCAGCGTCTGAAAATCTTCCATCAGGATTTCTTGAGCAGTCTTTGCCTGGGTTCTGGCCATGGGGGAATCTCCGTAAGTGACGTCTGAAGCGTTCGAGTATGAGCCATACCGGAAGGTTCAGTGAAACTGACTGGTACAACTTTTGCTCAGGGGTTTGCCATGTACTGGTGCGTCCCCCTGCGCCTGTGCGCTGAAGCTGGGCGTCAGCCCGCAAAACCTTAACCCAGAAAAACAAAATCCGCGAAGCACTCCAAGCGCAACACCGCATTGTCGATTTTTTGTGCACTCATTCGGTTCATCGGTTTTCGGTAGTCAGATGAGATGTCTCGACTTGGTGCGTCGTCTGGGTGGGCGAACCGGTTTGGTGCTTTTTTCAACTTTTCAGGTCTGCCAACCATGGAAAATATGCAAAGCGCTGTGGACACTCTGGTCCACAGCTCCAACACGCTGTTCATTTTGCTCGGTGCGGTCATGGTTCTGGCGATGCACGCCGGTTTCGCGTTCCTTGAAGTGGGAACTGTCCGACAGAAGAACCAGGTCAATGCACTGTCGAAAATTCTCAGTGATTTCGCCGTCTCCACCCTGGCCTATTTCTTCGTGGGCTACTGGGTTTCCTACGGCGTGACCTTCCTGCAACCTGCTGCGGCGCTCAACGTCGATCATGGTTACAGCCTAGTGAAGTTTTTCTTCCTGTTGACGTTCGCCGCCGCGATCCCGGCGATCATTTCCGGCGGTATTGCCGAGCGTGCCCGATTTGCCCCTCAGTTGTGTGCCACGGTGTTGATCGTCGCGTTTGTGTATCCATTCTTCGAAGGCGTAGTCTGGAATGGCAATTTCGGCCTGCAGGCCTGGTTGCAAGCCCAGTTCGGCGCTGGCTTCCATGATTTTGCCGGTTCGGTGGTCGTGCATGCCATGGGCGGATGGCTGGCGCTGGCGGCCGTGCTCTTGCTGGGGCCGCGTAACGGCCGTTACCGCGACGGTCGTCTGGTGGCGTTCGCGCCATCGAGTATTCCTTTCCTGGCCTTGGGTTCGTGGATCCTGATTGTCGGCTGGTTCGGCTTCAACGTGATGAGCGCCCAGACGCTGCCGGCGGTGAGCGGGTTGGTGGCGATCAATTCATTGATGGCCATGGTCGGCGGGACCGTGGCGGCGTTGGTCGTCGGACGCAATGACCCCGGCTTTCTGCACAACGGTCCGTTGGCCGGGCTGGTAGCGGTCTGTGCCGGTTCAGACCTGATGCACCCGATCGGCGCACTCGTGACCGGAGCTATCGCCGGTGCCTTGTTTGTCTGGTTTTTCACCGCGGCCCAGGGCAAGTGGAAGATCGACGATGTGCTCGGTGTCTGGCCGCTCCACGGGTTGTGTGGTGTCTGGGGCGGCATTGCTTGCGGGATCTTCGGCCAGAGCGCTCTGGGCGGCCTGGGCGGGGTCAGTTTGATCAGCCAACTGATCGGCACCACGCTGGGCGTTGTCGTTGCCCTGTGCGGCGGGTTCGCGGTCTATGGTGCGATCAAGGCTGTGGTGGGACTGCGGCTGACTCAGGAGCAGGAGTATTACGGCGCCGACCTTTCGATCCACAAGATCGGCGCGGTCAGTCAGGACTGATCCTAAGGCTCTTTGTCCTGATTCCCAGGATAAAAACCGTGTAGCAAGCGATAGCGGTCGTGGCGGACCTGATCCACATGCTGCTGGACCTGCTGGTTCGGCAGCCCGAGCATGATCAGGGCGTGGGAGGCCAGCATCAGGCTTGACTCCAGCAGCTCCGGGACCACTTCGCTGGCCCCGGCAGCCTGCAACTCCGCCAATTGGCTGTCATCGCGGGTACGCACCAGAATCGGCACCTGGGGATTGAGCCGGCGGGCTTCCTTGAGCACGCTGATGGCGATGTCGGTTTTGTCCACGGCGATCACCAGCAGCTTGGCGCGACTCAGTCCGACGGCGGCCAGAAGGTCGCCCCGGCGTGAATCTCCATAGTGCACGCAGCTTTCCCCGACGCTGGCTTCCTGAATGATGACTGGATCGTCGTCCAGGGCCACGAACGCCTGGTGTTCCCTGCGTAGAAACCTGCCGATTGACTGGCCGACGCGACCATACCCGCAAATGACTACATGACCCGACAAATCGGCGTTGAGTGCGCTTATCTGGTCCAGCTGTGCCTCTTCGTTGGGTTTGCGGTGCAGGCGGGCAGCAATGCGCGGCGCGGCACGCAACAGCAGTGGCGTCAGCAGCATCGAGCAGAAGGTCGCTGCCAGCAGCAGGCCGCTGATGTCGGCGGGCATGAGGCGGTTCTGCTGCATCAGTGCCATCAGGGCAAAACAGAATTCGCCGCCCTGGGCCAGGGCCAGGCCACTGCGCCAGGAGGTTTCGCCGTCGTCCCCTTGCCATTTCACCAGCACTGCGACCACGCAGCCTTTGATAAGCATCAGTCCCAGGGTCAACCCGAGGATCAGCAAGCCGTCCTCCACAAACAGCTGCAGATCGATCAGCATGCCGATGCTGACGAAAAACAGTCCCAGCAGAATATCGCGGAACGGCCGTATGTCTGCCTCGATCTGATGTCGGTAATGGCTTTCCCCCAACAACATGCCTGCCAGAAACGCCCCAAGCGCCGGTGACAGACCCAGCAGATGGGTCAGCCACGCTGTCAGCAATACGATCACCAGGGCCAGCAGCACGAACAGCTCAGCGGACCGGGATTCGGCCACTTCATGGAACAGCCGTGGCAGCAGTAGACGACTGGCCAGCAGTAAACCGCCGAACAGCACCAGGGTCTTGCCCAGGGTCAGGGGCAACGCCCAGTACCATGGTTGCTCGCTGCTGCCGGCGAACACGGGGACGAGGGTCAACAGCAACACCGCGACGACATCCTGAAACAGCAGCACACCGATTGCGTTCTGGCCATGGCTGCTGAATATTTCCCCCAGGCTGGTCAGCTCCTTGCTGACAATAGCGGTGGAGGACAAGGCCAGCCCGGCGCCGAGCAGCATGGCCGCGACAGGCGGGGCGCCGAAGAGCAGCAGCAGACTGCCCAGCAGTATCCCTGAGCACAGCACCTGCAGGCTGCCAAGGCCGAACACGACCCTGCGCAGTTCGATCATCTTCGCCAGGGAGAACTCCAGCCCCAACGAGAACAACAGGAAAACCACCCCGAGCTCGGCCAGGTCTGGCAGTTCCTCGCTGTCGTTCACCCAGTCCAGGGCGGTGGGGCCGACCGCCAGACCGACACAGAGATAACCCAGTACCGGCGGCAGGCGCAGTCGCCTGAACAGGGCGATGACCACCAGGGACGAGGCAAGAATGATCAGCAGATTGGCAAACAAGGGGTACTCCGTTTCAAGGTTTGCGCCACACAGCGTAGAAGGAAAATAAGCGCCGGGCATTGCCGGAAAAGTATTGGCGCTCAATGATTTGCACAGCGTTTTACCGAAGCACTGTCAGATTTTCTACCCGGCTCGACGGTTTTGCAGGGTGGGCCTAGAATGACCGTCTCTCTTTAGTGGGTCTACCTGCCATGCCTCCTGAATGCCAGTTGTTCGGCACCCTGGGTTGTCATCTTTGTGAAGTTGCCGAAGGTGTATTGATGTCTTTCGTCGAGCATGGATTGTTGGTGGAGCTGGTGGATATCGCCGAGAGCGAGGTTTTGTCCGAACGTTATGGGCTACGAATCCCGGTCCTGCGCCGGATCGATACGGGCGCGGAACTGGATTGGCCTTTTGACGATGCTGATCAGGTGGCCGCTTTCCTGAGTTGAAGCCTGCCATACGTCGCGTCCGGGCACTGCCATTGGCGAAAATCCCCTTCTTCGGTTACTGTATGCCCATACAGCTATCTGGAGTGCGTCCCTTGGTCAATGTCGAACAACTGAAAAACAGCGTGAACAGGATGTCCGTGGACGTTGTGCGCGAGGCGGTCCAGGAGTTGCGCCTGGACGGGCTGGTAACCGAAGGCAAGACGCCCTTCAACAAACTGCATTTCAACACCTGCTTCGCCGAGATCGAAGCATTGTTCCAGCGTGCCGGCTACCACAAGCAACTGGATGTGGTGGGTTACCAGGGCCTCTTGTATGCATTGTACGATCCGGGTCGCTGGGAGGCGGTGGAGGTGCTGCGCTGGCTGAAAGAGTTCACTGAAGCGGCAGCAAAGACGACGTCGATCCCGGCGTGAAGCAATCATTGCTGGGCTGACATGGGCGGCTGGCGGATAATGCCGCCCTGCCAAAAGATTAGAGTTTTCAATGTCCCGGTCATCATTTTGCGCCGCTCACCATCAGGCCAGTACCTTGTATCTTCCGCCCGGCTCCTGGCAGACGGTGCTGGAGTGCCTGTGCGAGCATTTCAGCACCATCAGTCGCGAGCAGTGGCTGGACCGCATCACCCGGGGGCGGGTATTGGACGGCGAGGGCAGGGCCATTGCTGCCGACCTGCCGTACCGGGAAGGCCTGCGCATCCACTACTTTCGTGAGGTGCCTGACGAGAAGCCGATCCCGGTCGTGGAATCGATTCTGTATGCCGACGAACATCTGGTGGTAGCAGACAAGCCGCATTTTCTGCCTGTCACTCCAGCGGGCGAGTATGTCGAGCAGACCCTGTTGCGACGTCTGATCCGACGTCTGGACAATCCCCATCTGGTGCCCTTGCACCGTATCGACCGGCATACGGCGGGGCTGGTGCTGTTTTCAGCCAACCCGCAGACCCGTTCGGCTTATCAGTCGCTGTTTCCAACGCGCAAAATCGAGAAACGCTACCAGGCCATAGCCCCTGCGCTACCTCAGATGACCTTTCCTCGGGTGCATAAGAGCCGAATGATCGATGGCGAGCCGTTCTTCCGGATGCAGGAAGGGCCGGGCGAGCCCAATACCGAAACGGCCATCGAAGTCCTGGAAAAGAACGGCGAGTTGTGGCGCTACGGTCTGTCTCCGGTCACGGGCAAGAAGCACCAGTTGCGAGTGCATATGAATGCCCTCGGGGCGGCTATCTGTAACGATCCGTTCTACCCGGACGTGCTGCGGGACGTGGAGGACGATTACGCCAACCCGCTCAAGCTGCTGGCCCAGAGGTTGAGTTTTATCGATCCTGTCACCGGCCAGGAACGTGCTTTTCAAAGCGATATCAGCTTGCAGTGGTAATCGGGCTGACTTACGAGCAGGCATCAAAAAGCCCGCAAGTATCGCGGGCTTTTCTGTAGCTGGCTGTGGCGTTGAAGGTTACAGGTCTTTAACGGTACGAACCTGATCCTTGTTCACGCGAGTCTCTTTACCGTCCAGTTGCTCGAATTCGTAGAAGCCGGTGTCTTCGTCGTACTCGGGGGTGTCGACGGCCTGGATTTCGCGACCGTCATTCAAGGTAATCACTGTTGGCGATGCGCACCCGGCGAGAGTGGCGAGGCCCAGTGCGAGCATGAAAGTGGCGAGGGTCCGTTGAGTCATGGTGTTTCTCCGAAATAGGATTCTTCAAGTTACTGACCTTCAGACGTATACAGCGCGCGCAAGTTCCTGGCTAGTGTCAATCTGACACACCTTTGTGGCCGCTGAGCAGTTCCGGCGTGTTCAGATTTGCCAGGCGAATATCGTTGGCAGGGCATTGCAGTGCAGTCGCATGCAACGCCCGCATGATGCGGCCCGGGCTGCGTTCGCCTTCGCTCCAGGCCTGTTCGAAAGCCGGGGCCAGCGCCACAGGAATGACGCACAGCAACGGTTCCCAATGTTCACCATGACGTACCATCAGTGGCTTGTCGGGATGCTGGCTCGCCTCGCTGAGCATGCTGTCGAGCAGGCTGGAGTCGATCTGCGGTACATCACACGGCAGCACCAGCAGAGAAGGGTATCGTGCCACCTTGAGGCCCGCCCGGATGCCTGCCAACGGGCCGGGGAAGCCCCCTTCATCGTCATGCACCAATTGATCGGCATACAGCGCATAGCGTTCCGGATTGCGGTTGCAGGAGATAATCAGGTCGTCGCTCAGTGCGCGCGTCCGTCGATGCAGATGGGCGATCAACGGTTCGCCCTGCCACTGCAACAGGCCTTTGTCCTGCCCGCCCATGCGTTGTCCGCGCCCCCCCGCCAGCAGCAGGATGGAGCATGATGGCGGGGAAGTATTCGAGGTCATGGTGTGTCTCCGCACGGGCGAAAAAATGAAGCGCTGTGATATAACACCGGGCTGTTTCCTCTACAACTGGACGAGCCTATGAAAGCCAAGGCTGATGTACCTTTCGTGCCGCTCAATATCGCGGTGCTGACAGTCAGTGATACCCGCACCCTTGAAACCGATACGTCGGGGCAGGTTTTTGTCGATCGGCTCACGGCGGCCGGTCACAACCTGGCGGCGCGGGTTCTGCTCAAAGATGATTTGTACAAGATCCGTGCGCAAGTCGCGAACTGGATCGCCGAGGACGTGGTGCAAGTGGTGCTGATTACTGGCGGCACCGGTTTCACGGGGCGCGACAGCACTCCGGAAGCCGTCGCGTGCCTGCTGGACAAACAGGTCGACGGCTTCGGTGAACTGTTTCGCCAAATATCGGTGGCGGACATCGGCACTTCCACCGTCCAGTCTCGGGCGCTGGCAGGTCTGGCCAATGGCACGCTGGTTTGTTGCCTGCCTGGCTCAACCAACGCGGTGCGTACTGGCTGGGACGGGATACTGGCCGAGCAACTGGATGCGCGGCATCGTCCGTGTAACTTCGTGGCCCATCTGAAACAGGCAGCGCCTTGTGAATCCCGTGGGTAAACCGGGCAAGGCCGGTGCCTTGATGGCCGTGGAGGTGGCGTTGGAGCGTTTGCTCGAGATGGCGGCGGCTACGCCGATTGTCCAGCGTGAACGTTTGCCTTTGGCCGCGGCGCAAGGCCGGGTGCTTGCAGAAGATCTGGTATCGACCCTTGATTTGCCGCCATGGCCCAACAGCGCCATGGACGGCTACGCGTTGCGGCTGGCTGACTGCACAGGTGAGCCCCTGGTGGTCAGTCAGCGAATTTTCGCCGGCCAGGCCCCGGAGCCGCTGGCTGCAGGAACCTGTGCACGGATCTTCACCGGAGCGCCTGTCCCTGCCGGCGCTGACTGCGTCGAGATGCAGGAAAACGCCGTGGTTGAAGATGACCTGCGCATACGCTTTACCGAGCTGATGGTGAGCGGGCAAAACATCCGCCCGCAGGGGCAGGAGGCAACTGTCGGAGAAACGGTTCTTTCCTGCGGTACTCGCCTGGGGCCGATCGAGCTGGGGCTGGCGGCGTCTCTTGGCTGCGCGTCGCTGGAGGTGGTGCGCAAGGTGCGTGTTGCAGTGCTCTCCACCGGTGACGAACTGGTAGAGCCAGGTCAGGCGCTGGGCCCTGGCCAGATCTATAACAGCAATCGCGTACTGCTCTGTGGCTGGTTGCAGCAGCTGGGTTGTGAGGTGGTCGACGCAGGTATTCTGCCCGACGACTTGCCCGCCACCCGCCAGCGTCTGGGGCAGTTGTCGGATGTCGATCTGATCCTGTCCACTGGCGGCGTATCGGTGGGGGAGGCTGACTTCCTGGGGACCGCCTTGCGCGAAGAGGGTGAACTCGCGCTCTGGAAGCTTGCCATCAAGCCTGGGAAACCGCTGACGTTCGGGCATTTTCGTGGTGTGCCTGTGATCGGCCTGCCCGGAAACCCTGCCTCGACCTTGGTGACGTTCGCATTGTTAGCCCGGCCTTACTTGTTACGCCGCCAGGGTGTTCAGGCGGTAACGCCGCTCAAGTTCAAGGTACCGGCTGGCTTCGACTGGCCGAAGGCAGGCGGTCGACGAGAATACTTGCGAGGTCGCCTCGAGAACGGTCGGGCGATCATCTACCGCAATCAAAGCTCCGGTGTGCTGCGCAGCGCGGCCTGGGCTGAAGGACTGGTTGAGGTGCTTGAGGGGCGAACCCTGGTCGAAGGCGACGAAGTGGGTTTTATTCCCTTGAGCGAGGTCCTGGGCTAGCGCTGCGGCAGTGGGAGTATCCGGCCCGAGTCGAGTGCTCGGGCTTTTCATGCCCATCGGCTTTATCGCGAGAGCAGCATGACCAGTTGATCGAATCGACTGTTCGCAATCCAGCCCAGCAGGCCAAAGACCACCGCTGCTGCGCCTGCTGAATAGGCGAGCCTGTGGCGGATGACCTTCACATCGGTTCGGATTTCATCCATGTCTTTACGGATGTATTTAAGGTGAGTTTCCAGTTCAACGACGCGCGGTTCCAAATCAATTCCTCCTGCGGGATTACTGCAACTTTTGCATTCGTTTTGAACGTTGGCCTGTTCGCTTCCAAATGATGCGAGCTGCCGGGGCGACAGCTTGTATTTATGGCTATGCATGGGGCGCTTCATCCCCTTGGCCATAACTGTTCGAACCACTGTTCCGGCCCCTGCGGGCCGTGATGTATCCATCCATGGGTTAAGACATCCTTGTGTAATGAGCATTTAAACGATCCAGCACAACAGAGCACCAAAGTGTCTCAATACCGTTGACGGGTCAATTGAGCTGATTCGCCAGTTCTTGTAAGAAAATTCTTCGAGTCGAGAAGTGGGCGGCGGGGGCTGTCCGCCGGTTTTCCCCATGGGCGCGCGGCGCAGTCTTTTATTTAATTTGAATCGGTCCGGGCTTTTTCGGCCGTGTGAGTGGTCCCATTCTCTGAACCTTCCCATGACGGAGATAACAATGAGCAAAGGCAAGGCGCTGTTGATTTTGCATGGCAAGCAAGCGCTCAACGATGAGGTTCGCGCCGCAGTGATGCTCAAGCGCAAGCAGGGCTGGGACCTTGCGGTCCGAGTGACGTGGGAGGCCGGCGATGCCCGACGCTGTGTCGATGAGGCGCTGGATGCCGGTTACACGACGCTGATCGCCGGCGGTGGGGACGGGACCTTGCGTGATATCGCCGAGGCGATCGTGCGTAAATCGAGTGAGGTGAGCCTGGTATTGCTGCCGCTGGGTACGGCCAATGACTTTGCCCGTGCCGCCGGTATCCCGCTGGAGCCGGAGCAGGCCCTGGATCTGCTGGATGTCACGCCTCAGGCCATCGATTTGGGCGAAGTGGGCGGTCAGATCTTCCTGAATATGGCCACGGGCGGTTTTGGCAGCCAAGTGACGGCGAACACCTCCGAGGACTTGAAAAAGGTCTTGGGTGGCGCCGCCTATTTGTTCACCGGTTTATCACGTTTCAGTGAACTAAGTGCGGCCTACGGTGAGCTGCAGGGCCCGGATTTCCACTGGCAGGGCGATTTGCTGGCGCTGGGCATCGGCAATGGCCGGCAGGCCGGAGGGGGGCATGTACTGTGCCCTGAGGCGCTGGTCGATGATGGATTGCTGGACATCAGTGTCCTGCCGGCGCCTCAGGAGGTGGTCAGTACCCTGAAGGATTTGCTGGCCGGTGGCCTGGGGATCGACAACATGTTCGTGCGCGCACGCCTGCCATGGGTGGAAATCAAGGTCGCTCAAGGCCTGGATATCAATCTTGATGGCGAACCGTTGCAGGTCGACAGTTTGCGTTTCACTGTGCAGGCCAAAGCGCTGCGTGTTCACCTGCCCGCCGATTCGCCTTTGCTGA
>NZ_WUUD01000013.1:477431-513498 GCF_009831705.1 Pseudomonas sp. PICF6
CTCGCGCACGGCGAACAGCACCAGTCCGGCCACATCATGGATCTGCAGGCGTTTCATGATTTGCGCCCGGTGGGTTTCTATGGTCTTGATGCTCAAGCTCAGGCCGTTGGCGATTTCCCGGGTGGACTTGCCACGCACGATCAGCCGCAGGATCTCCAACTGGCGGGCGGTCAGATTATGAGCTTGGCCAGGATCGGGTTGCGGTTTCTGGGTACGGGTCAGTGCCTGGTTGATCACGGTGTGGGCAATGGCAGGGCTCAGGTAGCGTTCGTTGTTGCGCAGCGCTTCCAGCGCGTGTTCCAGCTCGGTGGCGGTGGTGTCCTTGAGCAGATAGCCATGGGCTCCGGATTCCAGCGCCTGCATGATTAACGCCGGATCGGTGTGCATCGACAGAATCAGCACTTTGCTCTGGGGACGCACGCGCTTGAGCTGTTGCAGCGCGTCCAGGCCGCAGGTGTCTTTCATGGAGATATCCAGCAAGACGATATCTGGAACCAGCCGTTCAACCAGTTCCAGCAATTGCGTCCCGTCACTGGCTTCGCCGATCACGGCATATCCGGGCAGATCCATGACCAGGGCGCGCACACCGGCCCTGATCAGCGAGTGGTCATCTATCAGAAGCAAATTACAAATCAATGGAGAACCTTATTCTTGCTGGCCCGTTCCAGGGCGCGAGGTGTCCAGGGAAAGCTTGCCTCAATATGGGTGCCTTTGCCGGCCTCGCTGATGACCTTCAAGGTGCCGCCCAGTTGTTCAACCCGCTCCGACATGCCGGCCATGCCGCGTTGTCCTTCGTGAGCGGGGTGGGAGGCCGGGACGAATCCCTTGCCATCGTCACTTATCAACAGGGTCAGGCCTTCGGGCAAGCGTTGCAGGCGCACCAGCAGGTTTTTCGCCTGGGCATGGCGCAAAATATTGGTCACGGCTTCCTGGGTGATTCGAAACGCGGCGACCGTCATTTCCTCAGGGATGCCGGTCATGCGTTGCTGGCAGTCCAGGCTCCATTTCAGCGGCGTATTAGCCAGCGTCTTGAGCAGGTGCGCGCGCAGGCTGGCTTCAAGTCCCAGGCTGGTCAGTTGTCTTGGGTTGAGAATGGCTGATACGTCGCGAACCTTATTGAGCGTTTCGTCCAGCGTCTCGCAGAGGATCGTGCACTGGCCGTGCAGTTCTTCCGGAATACGGCGCTTGAGCCATTCGCTTTGCAGTTTGGCTGCGGTCAGCAACTGGCCGATATCGTCGTGCAATTCACGGCTGAGCCTGTGACGCTCGTTTTCCTGGACCTCAAGCAACCGATCGGCCAATTCCTGGGGCTGGAACTTGATGGATTTGTGTGACAGGCGATGCTGGATCCAGACACAGGTCATGGCTGCGCTATTGAGCACCAGCAAACTCAACGGGACGGTCGAGGCGAACAGATAGGCCAGCAGGCTGCCAAGGGTCGAGCAGACGCACAACAACAACGTGAAACGGCGGGCATTTTCTCGGGAGGGTGGCCAGGTGATGATTGACTTGAGGCTGGCGTACATGACGGATGGAGCCAATGAATGTTCGCTGCGGGCAGGCCGGTCAGCGTATCTGACAGGCCGGGACGGATAAACGTTTCAGGTCGAAGATGGCCTTAGTTGGCGGCTTAATGCCACTATCTTGAAGCCTCTGACGCGGGAGATAGTACCACTTCATATTTCGTTGGTCGCGTTCAGCATGGTGGCGTGAAAGTGCCAAGTGTCAGCCGCATCGGGTCGAACCGCACTCATCGGCCTCAGGCCTGCTTTTGTGAGTAGGGCACCAAACCCAGGGGGCGCGAAGCAGGCAATGTCTGGCCAGGACTCTGGCCTACCTGGAAGGCAAAGGCTTCGATCAACGAGGTCTGTTCGCTGCTGTCCAGGCTGAGCTGGCCGGTGGTGTGATCGACCAGTTCCAGTTGCCAGGCCATCAGGGTGAAGCAATCCTTCAGCGCGCCCAGCGCCTGCTCATGCAATTCAACGTGACTCTGCGCGTTGCTGAGCAAGCCATGGATATGCAGCGAAAATTCTGAAATGGCTTCCAGCGCCAGGGCGTCGGCCTTGTTTGCCAGCTTCAGCAAGGTGCTGAGCATGCAATCAATGGCGTCCCTGTCGTCGTTGATCAGCTGCAGATGGGTCAGGCATTCCTCTGACTTGGCCAAAAGCGTTTCGGCCTCGATCAGAAATTCGGGAAGGCGCTGATTCCAGTTTTTACGATCGTTCGGCATGCTTATCTCCACAACATCATGTCAGACGCAAGAAAATCGCGTGTGGCGAACGGCTGGACTTCTCGGCCGGCAACTAACGAAGACCCGCAGGCACTCTTTCGCCCGTAGACAAAGGCATGCGCGCAAACGATTGCACTGGCGGGATCGGCCAAATGGCTGGAAGTCCGGTGTCCTGCGGTCGCGCACAAAAGCCTGACTCCGTTCAGCAATGAGAATGGCGTCACATTAATGGCTATTGGATAGCGGGAATATCAGGTTGGACCTGATTGTCCCTAGGGGAAACCCCTAGGCGGGGGAACTTTGTGCGCAAACTGAGGTCGCGCAGCGGCAGAGCTGGGGGATGAAATCCGTGAAGCAAGTAAAGCATGATGCTAATGTGACATCAATGCCCTGCGCGAGATTTTATACAGGGGTCAAGATCCCGTCTGCACGGCCGATATCTCCTTCATGGATTCATCCGAACAAGCCCAGGAGTCATAGATGGCCGGCATTCTCGACACAGTAGATCAACGAACCCAACTGGTGGGTGAGAATCGCCTGGAAATTCTCATGTTTCGCCTGGCAGGGCGGCAGTTGTTCGCCATTAACGTGTTCAAGGTCCAGGAAGTACTGCAGTTGCCGAAGCTGACGTTGATGCCGCAGCGCCATCCGTTTGTGTGCGGTGTAGTCAATCTGAGGGGCCAGACATTGCCGGTGATCGACCTGTCCCAGGCCATCGGTATGCGTCCGCTGGTGCCGGGAGCTAACAGCACCATTATCGTCACTGAATACAACCGTTCGGTTCAGGCGTTCCTGGTGGGCGGCGTGGACCGCATCGTCAATATGAACTGGGAAGCCATCTTGCCGCCCCCGACCAGCGCTGGGCGTGAGCACTACCTGACGGCGATCAGCAAGGTTGACGATCAGTTGGTGGAAATCATCGACGTGGAAAAGGTCCTGGCCGAAATCGTGCCTTACAACGCCAAGGTTTCCCGGGACAAGCTCGAAGATCCGGTACTGGAGCGCGCCCGCGGACGCGAAGTGCTGCTGGTGGACGACTCCAATGTCGCGCTCTCTCAACTGCGCGATACGCTGGGTCAGTTGGGTGTGAAGATGCACGTTGCCAGCGACGGTTTGAAAGCCCTGAACATGCTCAAGGCCTGGGCCGATACTGGCGAAGTGATGACCGACAAATTACTGATGATTTTCACCGACGCGGAAATGCCGGAAATGGACGGCTATCGCCTGACTACCGAGATCCGCAACGACCCGCGTTTGCGCGGGCTCTACGTGGTGCTGCACACCTCGCTGTCCGGCAGCTTCAACGATTCGATGGTCAAGAAGGTCGGCTGCGACAACTTCCTCTCCAAATTCCAGCCGGACAAGCTGGTTGATGTGGTGCGCCAGCGACTGATGCTCGACTGAGGCTGATCATGGTTTGCTTCAATGGCCGGCTCGTATAAGGTGGCGTTTTTTCGTCACCGGGGAAGTCGACTATGTTGCGGCTGAGCGCGCTGTATCGTTATCCGTTGAAGTCCGGCAAGGGCCAGCTCCTGCAAGGCATAGGCCTGGACAAGCTGGGCCTGGACGGTGACCGGCGCTGGATGCTGGTGGACGAGGGCACCGGGCGCTTCCTGACCCAGCGGGCGGTGCCCCTGATGAGCCAGCTCTCGGCATTGTGGAATGAGGCCGGCGGTTTGACGCTCAGTGCGCCAGGTTTTGCCACCCTGGATGTGCCCCTGCCACCTGTTGACGAAGAGCAACGGCGCGGTGTGATCATCTGGCGCGACACCTTGCGCGTACCGGATGCCGGTGACGAGGCTGCGGCCTGGGTCAGCGAGTTCATCGGCAAGCCCACCCGGCTGGTTCACGTTCCGGTGGAACTGGCGCGCACCACCGCCGCCGGTTACGGCAAGGATGACGACAAGGTGGCGTTCGCGGACGGTTTCCCCTTGCTGCTGATCGGCCAGGCCTCTTTGCAGGACGTGTCCGATCGGGTCGGCCGCCCTTTGGAGATGCTGCGCTTTCGTCCCAACCTGGTTATCGAGGGCAGTGAGGCATTTGCCGAGGATGGCTGGAAGCGCATTCGTATCGGCGATGTGGAGTTCCGGCTGGTCAAGCCCTGCTCACGCTGCATCATGACCACGGTCGACCCGCAAACCGGCGAACGCGACCCTGACCGCGAACCCTTCGCCACGCTGCAGCAGTATCGTTCGACACCGGACGGTGCGATGTTCGGCCAGAACCTGGTCAATGACAGCAATGGTTGGCTTGAAGTGGGTATGCCGGTTGAAGTGCTCGAATAAACACCGCTTTTGAAAAAACAATGCCCGTGTCCACTGGACACGGGCATTTTTCATTATCCGATGCCACGCCGGGGCTTTTGTGGCGAGGGGATTTAGCGAAACGTCGCACCGCCCCTCGCCACAGGCTTAGCCGCGGTATTCACACAGGTAGGCGGTGTCGACGGCGACCTTGAGCTGGAACTTGCTATTGGCCGGTACATTGAACTGGCTGCCGGCCTCGAAGGTTTCCCAGTCGGTGCTGTCGGGCAGTTTCACGGTCAGGGCGCCGGAGACGACGTGCATGATTTCCCGCTGGGCCGTGCCGAATTCGTATTCGCCCGCAGCCATGACGCCGATGGTCGCAGGGCCTTCGGCTGTGCCGAAAGCGATCGACTTGACGGTGCCGTCGAAGTACTCGTTGACTTTAAACATGGGCGATTCCTCGAAAAAAGGGGCTGGAAAAGGCCGGCCAGTATGCACAAGGCTTCAACGTTCGTCATCTGCCGCGCCGCAGTCTTGGCTCGCGTTCAGCCTGGGAGTACCAAGGGTAATAACCGCGCCGTATTGCGCGCATCTTCCAGGGCCCGGTGTTGTTGACCGCAGAATTGCAGGCCGGCCAGTTGCAGCGCCCCGTTGAGCCCCAGGGGGCGCTCCAGCCGGCGGGCTTTGGCGAAGCGCTGCTTGAGGTTCATGTGCGGCACTTGGCCGAGAAAGCTGTGCAACCGCTGATGCTGCCATTCCTGAAGCAATTGCTTGCGGTCGTAATCGCCCCAACTGCCCCAGCTCTCCAGGTTCGCGTGGTACTGCGCCAGCCAGCGTTCGAACGCCGGCCAGACCTCGGTCAAAGGCGCGGCGCTGTCGATATTGGCCTGGGTGATATGGGTCAGCTCGCGACAGAAAGGTGTGAGCAAGGGGCGCCTCAACGGCTTTACGAACCGCTGGAAGTGGTCCAGCTCGCGGCCATCCCGATTCACCAGTGTGGCGCCGATTTCGATAATTTCCATTTCGGTTACCGGCCAGCCACCTTCATCGGTAGTGGCCTCCAGATCAATCACCAGCCAGTGAGGCATCGCAAGGTTCCCGGTATCGGCGTGCTGATGGGTTTGAGCGTAGTCAAACCCTGCGCATCCGCCTAGTGCGCTGTTTCAACCTGCAATAATAACTGGCGGTTTTTCACCTGATCGCCTGGCTTGACGTGTAAGGTCCTGACCACTCCATCAATACCTGCCTTGAGTGGGTGCTCCATTTTCATCGCTTCGAGCACCATCAGTAGCTGTCCCTGGCGTACTGCCGTCCCTTCGCTGACCAGCACTTCGACGATAGCGCCGTCCATTGGCGCCTTGAGGGAGCCATCGCTGACGCTGGCCCTGGCGGCGACGGGGGCCTGGGTCCGATCCTGTAAATGCAGGCCGCCTGGGCGAGTGAACAGCCACAGGTCATTACCATCGAGGTGCCAGGCATGGCGTTGGCGAATGCCGTCGATCATCAGCGTTGCGCCGCACTGATCAGACTCGAGCAACTTCAACTCGATCACTCGCTCGGCTATCCGGATATGCAGCGTGCCGCCGGTTCCGGCGGTCAGGGTCAGGGGCCAGTCGCGCTCGCCCAGGCCAATGCAATAGCGCCGCACCGCGCCGCTATTGTTGCTCCATCCTCCCAGGCCGGGCGCATGACGCGCATGCATGGCCTGATAGAACGAGGCTGCGGCGATGGCGAGCTGCTCAGCCGAGGGGGTGTGGATCTGCAGGGTGGGATGATCGGCGAAGTGTTGCTGGATGAAACCGGTGCCGAAATCTCCATCAATGAATTGTGGATGAGCCAGCAACCCCGCCAGCAAGCGCTGATTGGCCTGTACACCCAGGAGCACGCAGTCCTCCACGGCTCGCAGCAATTTGCGTCGGGCCTCTTCACGGGTAGCGCCGTGGGCGATGGCTTTGCCCAGCATCGGGTCGTAGAACGGGCTAATGGTCTGGCCTTCAAGCAAACCATGGTCGATTCGTACACCGTCGCGGATAGGGGGTTCCCAACTGAGTAAATGGCCGGTTTGCGGCAGAAAGTTCGCAGCCGGGTCTTCGGCATACAACCGCACCTCCATGGCGTGACCACTGAACTGGACCTGGTCCTGGCGCAGGGGCAGTGGCAGGCCGGCGGCCACAGCCAGTTGCCAGGCCACCAGGTCCAGTCCGGTGATCAGCTCGGTGACCGGATGTTCGACCTGCAAGCGCGTGTTCATCTCCAGAAAGTAAAAACCGCCGTCCGGGGCGAGCAAAAACTCCACGGTCCCGGCACCCACATAATTGACCGCGCGGCCAGCCTTGAGCGCGGCGTCACCCATGGCCTGGCGCAGATCGGCGGTCATGACCGGGCAGGGCGCTTCTTCAATGATTTTCTGGTGGCGTCGCTGGATCGAGCAATCCCTTTCGCCCAAATGGAGCAGATTGCCGTGGTGGTCAGCGAAAATCTGGATTTCCACATGCCGTGGATTGATCAAGGCCTGTTCGAGGATCAACTCATCGTTGCCAAAACCATGCAACGCCTCGGAGCGCGCGGTGTGTAACTGTTCCAGCAGGTCTTCAGCCCGCCAAACCAGGCGCATGCCTCGGCCACCACCGCCGGCGCTGGCCTTGATCATCAACGGATAGCCGATGCGTTCGGCTTCACGGCACAAGGTGTCGTCGTCCTGATCGGTGCCTTCGTAACCGGCGATGCACGGTACGCCGGCGGCGATCATGGCGATTTTCGAGCGACGTTTGCTGCCCATCAGGTCGATGGCGTCGGGGCTGGGGCCAATGAACACGATACCGGCCTCTTCGCAGGCTCTGGCGAACCCGGCGTTTTCCGAGAGAAAACCGTAGCCGGGGTGGATGGCGTCGGCGCCAGTACGCCGGGCCGCGTCGAGGATGGCCGGCTGATTGAGGTAGGACTGCGGCACCGGTGCTGCGCCGATGAGTACTGCTTCATCGGCGATGCGCACGTGCAGCGCGTCGGCGTCGGCCTCGCTGAACACCGCCACGGTGCGATAGCCCAGGGCCTGGGCGGTGCGCTGGATCCGGCAGGCGATTTCACCGCGGTTGGCGATGAGGATCTTGCTGAAGGCGGGCATGGTGGTCATTCCTGGGTTTTTCGGTGGCTGTCAGGGCCTCATCGCGAGCAGGCTCGCTCCCACAAGGGAGGGTGAACACAGTCATTTTTTCTTGCCCGGCAAAATGCCCATGAGTTTGCAGATGATGCCCAGCATGATCTCGTCCGCACCGGCGCCGATGGACACCAGTCGCACGTCGCGATACGCCCGCGCCACCGGGTTGTCCCACATGAAACCCATGCCGCCCCAGTATTGCAGGCAACTGTCGGTGACTTCCCGGGCCAGGCGCCCGGCCTTGAGCTTGGCCATGGACGCCAGCCGCGTCACATCCTGGCCGTTGATGTACTGCTCGGTGGCCTGGTAGACCAGCGCCCGCAGGCATTCGATCTCGCTGGCCAGTTCCGCCAGGCGAAAGTGGATCACCTGGTTGTCGATCAGGGCGGTGCCGAAGGTCTTGCGCTCCTTGCAGTACTCGATGGTGCTGTCGATGCAGTGCTCCAGCCCCTTGAGCATGTTCGCCGCGCCGAACAGGCGTTCCTCCTGGAACTGCAACATCTGCATCATGAACCCGGCGACATCAGAGCCGGCCCCGACTTCCGAGACGCCGATGCAACCGACCTGCTCACCGCTGATGGCCGGGCGCAAGAATGCTTCACGCAGCTCATCGGAGCCGAAACGCGCCAGGGCCGGGGTGCACATGTCGGTCTGCACGCCGATGGACATCGGCACGCCGCCACAATGAATGGTGCCGAACTCCTCGGCGGCGACGATCGAATAGCTGTAGTCCAGGCCCATGCCGCCGAACTGCTCCGGCTTGGATATACCCAGCAACCCTAGTTCACCGGCCTCGCGGAAAACCTCGTGGATGGGAAACCGTCCGGCCTTCTCCCATTCGTCGACATAGGGGTTTATCTGCTGGTCGACAAACTGGCGAACGGTGCGCCGCAGAGCTGCGTGTTCCTGGGTGAAGATCATTTTATTGTTCTCCTGTGAGCAGCGATCAAAAGTCCTTCACACGTTCAGAAACGGGCCACACCGAAACTGTTGGGTTGCAGCGGGCGAAGCTCAGCCGCGTGGCAGATGTCCAGCAGGTAGCCTAGCAACGTGCGGGTGTCGCGCGGGTCGATGAGCCCGTCATCCCACAGGTTGGCGCTGCCGTATAGCGCAGTGGACTGGCTGTCGAGTGTCTGCGCGGTGGTGTGTTCGAGCAGGTCCAGCATCTTCGGGTCGGGGGTGAGGCCATTCTTGATCTGCGTCGCCTGCGTGACGATGCGCAAAACCTTGCCGGCCTGAGCACCACCCATCACCGCCGTGTGGCTGTTGGGCCAGGCGAAGATGAAGCGTGGGTCCAGCCCTCGGCCGCACATGGCGTAGTTGCCGGCGCCGTAGGAACCGCCCACCACGACCGTCAGCTTCGGCACCCGGGCGTTGGCCACGGCCTGGATCATCTTCGCCCCATGCTTGATCACCCCTTGTTGTTCCGACTCGGTGCCGACCATGAAGCCGGTGGTGTTGTGCAGGAACAGCAGCGGTGTGCGGCTCTGGTCGCACAGCTGGATGAACTGCGCGGCCTTGCTCGCGCCCTTGGGCGTGATCGGGCCGTTGTTGCCGATCAGGCCACAGGCATGACCACGAATGCGCAGGTGGCCACAAATCGTCTGTTGATCGAACTCGCTTTTGAATTCCAGGAAGTCCGAACCATCGGCGATGCGGGCGACGATTTCCCGCACGTCATAGGGCTTTTTCGGGTCGTCGGGGATCAACCCCAGCAACTCATCGGCCGGGTAGAGCGGCTCTTTCCAGGTGCGTTCAGGCGGTGTCGGCCGTTGCTCGTTCCAGGGCAACAGGCTGACGATCTCCCGGGCCAGGCGTATGCCATCGGCGTCATTCTCGGCCAGGTATTCAGCGGTGCCGGCCACCTGCGCATGCATTTGCGCACCGCCCAGTTCTTCTTCCGTGGCGACTTCGCCAGTGGCGGCCTTGAGCAACGGAGGGCCGGCCAGAAACAGCCGTGCTTTGTCGCGCACCACTACTACGTAATCCGAGAGCCCCGGCTGGTAGGCCCCGCCCGCCGTGGCCGAACCATGCACCACAGTAATCTGCGGCAAGCCCATGGCGGACATCCGCGCCTGATTGGCGAAGCTGCGCGCACCTTCGACAAAAATCTGCGCGGCATAATTGAGGTTGGCGCCGCCGCTTTCGGCCAGGGTGATGACCGGCAGTTTGTTCTCCATGGCGATCTGTTGCAGACGCAGGGTCTTGTTCAAGCCGCTGGGGGAGATGGTCCCGCCCTTGATCGCGCTGTTGTTCGCCACCACCAAGACCTGAGCGCCGGATACGTAGCCGATCCCCGCGATCAAACCACCACCGGCCTGGCTGCCGTCCTTGTCGTCATGGAGTTTGTAGCCGGCCAGGCTCGCCAGTTCCAGGAACGGCGCGCCGGGGTCCAGCAGCAGGTTCAGACGCTCGCGTGGCAGCAGTTGGCCGCGTTGCTCGAACCTGGCCTGGGCCTGGGCGGCTTTCTCCAGCACCGCCTGTTCGATCCGACGCAGGTGTGCGACGCCAGCCAACATGGCCGCGTGGTTGCGGGCGAAGTCGGCGCTGTGTGGGTCAAGGTGCGATTCGATGACTGGCATGGGTGTTCCTTGTGCTCGAACCGAACGCCATGGCGATCGTCCTTTAATTGACCTGATCGGCGATGCTCTGTGGCACCGGTATCTGGATCTCCAGCAACTGCTGAGCGAACGCCTTGCCCTGCGGGTCGATGCGCAGGCTGGCGACACCACCGCCGCCAAGGGCATTTTCCAGCACGAAGTTCAGGCTGTGGGTGCCCGGCAGATACCAGCGCTCGACGCGCCCCAGCAGTGGGTCGAGCACGTGGCTCATCCAGTCAACCAACACTTGGGGCGTCAGCGCCTCGGCGATCCACGGCAAGTATTCGGGGGCCCGGGCGAGCACACCGATGTTGCTGTGGTTGCCCTTGTCACCGGAGCGCGCCACCGCCAGTTTGACCAACGGCACGCTGGCATCAGCCCGGCCCTGGGGTTTGGGCAGGTCGGGAGCGACCGGCAAGTCGCGGGTTTGCAGCGCTTCAACGGCGGGCAGCAGGCAAGGATGACTCTGCCCGTCGAGTTCAATGTCGAGCCGGCAAGCGGATTTGTCGATCAGGAACGAGAACAGGCGAATCAACGGATACACCGTCGGGCGACCGCCCATCAGGCCGGTCAGCCCCGGCACCATGCCGGTGGCGGCCTGGGCGATTTCCCTGGAAAACAGCACCAGCGGCTGTTTGTCGGGGTGGCGCACCGCCAGTTTGATCACCACTTCACGGCTGTCCTGGCGCCTGCCGTGCTGGCCGTAAGTGGCTTCGCTGCCCAGAAGCTCGATGTTCACCTCGCTGTAGGGCGCCCAGCCGCGCGAACTGAACAGCTGCGAAGTCCTGGCGATGATCGCCTGGCTGACCCGTTCGGCCTTGGCCACCGCATCGATGCCGGCGATCAGGCACAGGGCGGTGCAGCGAAAACCGTCGGCCCAGGTGGCGCAGACCTTGTATTGATCGGTGGGCGGCAAGCCCTTGGCGCCTTGGACGCGCACCGCGTGTTTGCCTTGCTGGATCAACCTGACCTGACTGAAGTCGCAGATCACGTCCGGCAAGAGATAGCCTTGGGGATCGCCGATTTCATAGAGCAGTTGTTCCCCGACAGTCAGCGGCGTGACCAGCCCGCCGGTGCCTTCGGCCTTGGTGACGATGAATTGGCCGTCGGCGCTGACTTCAACGATGGGAAAACCGATGTGCTCGTAATCCGGTACCTCCCGCCAGTCGGTGAAATTACCGCCCGTGCATTGGGCCCCGCACTCAATGAGGTGCCCGGCCAATGCGGCCTGGGCCAGTTTGTCGTAGTCGTGCCAGGCCCAGCCAAACTCATGCACCAGGGCCGCGCTGACCACGGCGCTGTCCACCACCCGGCCGGTGATCACGATGTCGGCTCCCAGACGCAAGGCCTCGACAATGCCGGGGGCACCCAGGTAAGCGTTGGTGGACACGCACACCGCCGGCAGGGGCGCGCCGCTGAACATCTCGATAATGCCCTGGCTGGCGAGCTGTTCGAATCGTGGTTGCAGGTCGTCTCCCAGCAGCACCGCGATCTTCAAGGGCACGCCGGCCTTGTCGCAGGCCGCTTGCAGAGCGGCGGCGCAGGCCTGGGGGTTGACCCCGCCGGCATTGCTGATGACGCGGATCTTGCGTTCATGCAAACGAGCAAGCAGCGGTGTGAG
Source organism: Pseudomonas sp. PICF6 (assembly GCF_009831705.1). NCBI lineage: Bacteria > Pseudomonadati > Pseudomonadota > Gammaproteobacteria > Pseudomonadales > Pseudomonadaceae > Pseudomonas > Pseudomonas sp. PICF6. The sequence continues at coordinate 489,283 of NZ_WUUD01000013.1, forward strand.
CACTTCGATGAAGTCTGTGGCATAGCCGCCCCGAGGGTCTTTCATGCGCGCCCCGGCCATGATCGACATCGTGACCTCGGCCAGGTAATCGAACACCAGGTAGTCCAGTTCGGCGCCTTCGACCAGTTGCGCCGCAGCGGTACAGGTGTCGCCCCAGAAGGCGCTGGCACAACCGATACGTATCGTTTTTGGCATGGTGCTCCCTCCAGCCGACGTCGCCCGAGACTACCAAGCAAGCGCTTGGTTTGTAAACGACCGCCGGTTCTTCGATCCAAGCGCTTGCTTGGGTGCCCCGGCCAGCTTAAATTGCCCGCGCCACCTCGTCGGTTCCGCAAGCGTGGCCCGACGTTGATCGATCGACTGTAGGAGAGAATGGGTGGATGAGCAAAAAGCCCTGAACGTGATGCGTGAGCTGGTCGATAACGGGCAACTGACCGATCCTGACAGCGCTCGCGGCAAACTGCTCCAGACCGCCGCCCATCTGTTTCGCAACAAAGGGTTCGAGCGCACCACGGTGCGCGACCTGGCGAGCGCGGTGGGCATCCAGTCGGGCAGCATCTTTCATCACTTCAAAAGCAAGGACGAGATCCTGCGGGCGGTGATGGAAGAGACCATTCGCTACAACACGGCGTTGATGCGCGCGGCGCTGGCCGAGGCCGATAGTGTGCGCGAGCGGGTCCTGGCGCTGATTCGCTGCGAGTTGCAATCGATCATGGGCGGCAGCGGCGAGGCGATGGCGGTCCTGGTCTACGAATGGCGTTCGTTGTCTGAGCAAGGTCAAAGACAGGTGCTGGCTTTGCGTGATATTTATGAGGCCCTGTGGCTTGAGGTTCTTGGGCAGGCCAAGGACGCGGGGTATATTCGGGGCGACGTGTTCATCACCCGTCGTTTCCTGACCGGCGCCCTGTCCTGGACCACCACCTGGTTTCGCGCCGAGGGCAGCCTGAGTCTTGATGAGTTGGCCGAGCAAGCCTTGATTCTGGTGCTTGAAGAAAAATAAAAAGAGGCAGCAATGCCGCTGAGTGGTCGCCTTGCGTGCCCTGCGTAATGTGCATTGAGATGCTTGGTTGGATTCACTGATGATTAATTTTCTGGGGAGTGAGCTGTCTTGACGTTTTCAACGATGGGGATAGCCTCGCGCGTCTTGCTGGCTGCGTTTATTGCGGTGTTCGCGTTGCCGGCCACGGCTGCGCAACTGGTCCGGATTGGCGCAGCGCATTTTCCGCCCTACACGATACGCCCCGAAACTGGCGCGGATACCGGTTTGCTGCCGCAGTTGGTCGAGGCCTTGAACCGGTCCCAAAGCGACTATCAATTCGTGCTGGTTCCGACGTCGATTCCGCGCCGCTTCAATGATTTCAAGCAGGGCCGGGTCGACATGGCCATTTTCGAGAACCCGGACTGGGGCTGGAAGGATGTGCCTCATACTGCGGTAGACATGGGTCTGGAAGATGCGGAAATCTTCGTTGCCCAGCGTCAACCGGATCGTCAGCAAGACTATTTCTCTGATCTGAGGGGCAAGCGCCTGGCGCTCTTCAGCGGCTACCACTACGCCTTTGCCGAATTCAACGCCGACCCCAAGTTCCTGACCGGCCAATACAACGCCACGCTGACGTATTCCCATGACAGCAACCTGCTGATGGTCTTGCGCGGGCGTGCGGACATTGCGCTGGTCACCCGTTCGTACCTCATCGACTACGTGCTGCGCAATCCAGACGTCGACCCTCAATTGCTGATATCCGAACGTATCGATCAGATTTACCACCATTACGCGCTGATCCGCCCCCAGGCGCCGATCTCTGGCGAAGCGTTCGAGCGGCTGCTGCAAAAGCTGCGGGACGACGGGCAGATGCTGGCGATTTTCAAGCCCTACCAGATACAGCTGGTGCCAGCGCACGATCATTGAGCGGGGCACTAAATTTCCCTGCCTGGCTCACGTCACACGTTGACTACCGACGACTACGTGAGCCCCGCCCATGTCCAACCTCAAGCACCCGACGACGCTGCCTTTACCCGGCGGTCGCCGTCTCGGCGCCGATGAAACCGAACGCCACCTGAGCCTGATGCTTGAGGGCGCGCCGCTGATCCGGCTGCGCCTGGAGCGTGGTACCGAGCTGCATGTGCATTTGCAGGAAATCAACGATCGGCCCGTAGGCCCGGCGCTTTGGGCGGCCTGCTATTGGCTGTTCGCCCGCGATCCTGAATGCCGGCGCCTGACCTGGCATCTGCCCGAGCGTCCCGGTGAAGCCTTGCTCAGCGGACTGCTGACGCCCGGCGAGTGTGCCGACGAATACATCTGCGAGCGCACGATGTTCTGGCAACTGCCGCAACCCTGGCTGGGGGAGTCGTTCAACGGCAGCTATCCGCAACAGATGATCATCACCGATGGCAAGCGTCATCCGCGCCGGCCCATGAAGCCGCGAGGTGAGGTGTATCGGCGCTTCGATGCGCGCCTGGGAGCCTGGGTGTCGTTGCGCACCCTGGAAATCGAACAGGACCTGACGCGCTTCAACCGCTGGCAGAACAGTCCTCGGGTGGCGAGTTTCTGGCAGGAGGAGGGCAGCCTGGAACAACATCGTGAGTATCTGAGCACACTGCAGCGCGATCCCCGGGTGCTGACCTTGATCGGTTGTTTCGACGACCAGCCTTTCGCCTACTTCGAAGCCTATTGGGCCAAGGAGGATCGGATCGCGCCGTTCTATGACGTGCACAATTATGATCGCGGCATTCACATGTTGGTGGGCGAGGAGCAACACCGCGGCCCGCACAAGGTGGCGAGCTGGCTGTCGGCGCTGGTGCATTACCTGTTTCTCGACGACCCGCGCACCGAGCGGGTGGTGGCCGAACCTCGAGCCGACAACGCCCGGATGATCGGTCATCTGCACAACCAGTGTTTCCACTGTGAAAAGGAATTCGATTTCCCCCACAAGCGCGCGGCGCTGATGATTCTGGGGCGTGAGCGGTTTTTTGATCGGTGTGGGTTGAGGTGAGGTTGTAAGCCCCTAGGGCTCCATCGCGAGCAGGCTCGCTCCCACAGGGATTGCGCACAGCACAGACTTTGTGAGTGCGCAGATCCATTGTGGGAGCGAGCCTGCTCGCGATAAGGCCCGAAAAATCAGTGCAAAATCACCGCCGGGCAAAGGTATCCCCACGCACTCCCGACACCTTGCGGCAATGCACCAGGGCGTCGCGGATCATGAAGTTCACCAGGGTCGGCGAGACCCCCAGCTCCTTGGCGATATCCTTCTGTGGCACACCGTGCAGGCGGTACATCTCGAAGGCATAGCGGGTGCGGCTGGGCAGTTCGGTGAGCGCGTCGGCGATGTGCTCCAGCGTCGAGAAATTGATGTGTGACGTTTCTGGCGAAGCCCCCTGGATCACCACATTCAACCCTTCCTCTTCCGGCCCCGAGTATTTCTGTTCCAGCGCCTGCTTGCGGTAATGGTCGATCGCCAGGTTGCGCACGATCTGAAACAGGTAACTGAGCTGAGCCTTGAAGGACGAGGTGATCTGGGGCGCCGATTGCAGCCGGAAAAACGCATCCTGCACCACGTCTTCTGCCCGGGACCGGCAACCGGTGATGCGTGCTGCGATCTTGACCAGGATCATCCGGTTATCCACGAATGCCTGAAGTAACGGTGAGTCGCACCTGCTTGTGGATACTTGTTCCGTCATGGAATTCACCTTGTTGCAAAAAGTTAGCAGGACGAGGGATCTGTCCGACTCGTCCTGCATATCGAGCGACAAATTAGGCTGAATGATAATGATTGTCAATTGAGAAGAAGAATTATTGATGCTGATAAGTCCAGAGTGAGAACTGCGACCCGTTGCCGCGGTGTTCTGCTTTCCGGCGGGTCTGGATCAAGAGGCCGCTGACTAATTATTTGCCGACGGTATCCGTTCTCAGGGATGAAGGTTTCGGGCGGCAGTCCCGATGCCGAACCGCATTCCGCAGGCCACCAGATACCACTAGCAAGCCGAATTTCAGGCAGGAAACCTCATGACCGACGCGTTCGAACTCCCCAGCACCCTGGCTCATGCCCTTCAGCGCCGCGCCGCGTTGTCGCCGGATCGTGTGGCCTTGCGCTTCCTTGCCGACGTTCCGGAGCAAAGTGTTGTACTGAGTTATCGCGACCTGGACCTGCGTGCCCGGACCATCGCCGCCGCCTTGCAGGCCGAGGCGGCGTTTGGTGACCGTGCGGTTTTGCTGTTTCCCAGTGGCCCGGACTACGTCGCGGCGTTTTTTGGCTGTCTGTACGCGGGTGTGATCGCGGTGCCGGCCTATCCGCCGGAGTCCGCCCGTCGCCACCACCAGGAACGCCTGCTGTCGATCATTGCCGATGCCGAGCCGCGCCTGTTGCTCACCCGCAGCGATCTGCGCGAGCCGCTGCAAGCCATCGAGTCGGCACCGCCGGTGCTGTGCGTCGATAACCTTGATCCGGCCCGCGCCGGGCAATGGCTGCAACCGAATCTGCAGGACCATGACATCGCTTTCCTGCAATACACCTCCGGCTCCACCGCATTGCCCAAGGGGGTGCAGGTCAGCCATGGCAACCTGGTGGCCAACGAATTATTGATCCGCCACGGCTTCGGCATTGATCTGAACCCTGACGACGTGATCGTCAGTTGGCTACCGCTGTACCACGACATGGGCCTGATCGGCGGCCTGTTGCAGCCGGTTTTCAGCGGTGTGCCCTGCGTGCTGATGTCGCCCGCATACTTCTTGGCCCGGCCGTTGCGCTGGCTGGAAGCGATCAGCGAATACGGCGGCACCATCAGCGGCGGCCCGGACTTCGCCTATCGGCTGTGCAGCGAGCGGGTCAGTGAGTCGGCGCTCAAGCGCCTCGACCTGAGCGGCTGGCGCGTGGCTTATTCAGGCTCCGAGCCGATCCGTCTCGACAGCCTGGAACGCTTTGCCGAGAAATTCGCGCCGTGCGGCTTCACACCGGACAGTTTCATGGCGTCCTATGGCCTGGCTGAAGCGACCTTGTTCGTCGCGGGCACACCGCGCAGTCAAGGCATCCCGTCGTTGCAAATGGACGACACGGCACTGGCGCACCATCGTGCCGAGCCAGGGCAGGGCAGTACAGTGATGAGTTGCGGCGTGAGCCAGCCCGGACATGCGGTGCTGATCGTCGAGCCCAACACGTTGCAGCCGCTGACCGACAACCGGGTCGGCGAAGTCTGGGCCTGCGGGCCGAGCATTGCGCATGGTTACTGGCGAAATCCTGAGGCCAGCGCCAAGACATTCGTCCAGTACGATGGCTGCACCTGGCTGCGCACCGGCGACTTGGGTTTCCTGCGTGAGGGGGAGCTGTTCATTACCGGCCGCCTGAAGGACCTGATGATTGTGCGCGGTCATAACCTCTACCCCCAGGACATCGAGCAAACCATCGAGCGGGAAGTGGACGTCGTGCGCAAGGGCCGGGTGGCGGCGTTCGCGGTCGACGCTGGCGGCGAGGAAGGCATCGGTATCGCGGCGGAAATCAGCCGCAGCGTGCAGAAGATCCTGCCACCCGAAGCGTTGATCAAAGCCATTCGCCAGGCGGTGGCCGAAGCCTGTCAGCAAGCGCCGAGTGTGGTGGTGTTGCTCAATCCGGGCGCGTTGCCCAAGACCTCCAGCGGCAAGTTGCAACGCTCGGCGTGCCGGACCCGATGGGCCGACGGCAGTCTCGACAGCTATGCGCAGTTCCCTTCAGTCGAGGTTGAAGCAAGCCCTGACGCCCGCTCGTCATCGCCGTTGCAAACATTGATCGGCCAGGTCTGGTGCGAACAGTTGCAGATTGAACACGTCCATGGCGACGATCATTTCTTCCTGTTGGGCGGTAACTCCATCGCCGCCACTCAAGTGGTCGCGCGGCTGCAAGAAAGGCTGGGGCTGGCGCTGAATCTGCGCTTGTTGTTCGAAGCGCCGACCCTCGCAGCGTTCACGGCAGCGGTGGCGAATCAGCAACAGGTAGGTGGCGAGGCCCAAGGCGTGATCAGCCCGTTGCCGCGCCACGAAGCGTTGCCGCAATCCCTTGCCCAGAATCGGTTGTGGATCACCTGGCAACTGGATCCGACGAGCAGCGCCTACACCATCCCCGGCGGCTTGCACCTTCGCGGTGAGTTGGACGAAGACGCACTACGGGCAAGTTTCCAGCAACTGCTCGAACGCCACGAAGCCCTGCGCACACGATTTCTGGAGCGCGAGGGTGTCGCCCTGCAACAGGTCGATCCGGCCGGTGAGTTCAAGCTGCGCGTGATCGACCTCAGCGACCTGCCCGCCGACCAGCGCGAAGTCCAGGCGCGGCAGATGCGTGACGATGAAGCGGCGCTGCTGTTCGATTTGCAGAAGGGCCCACTGTGGCGGGTCACCTTGTTGCGTCTCGATGAGGGGGACCACCAATTGTTGGTCACGCTGCACCACATCATCGCCGACGGCTGGTCGATGAGCGTACTGATCGATGAGTTTTCCCGGTTGTACATTGCTGCATGCCAGGGGCAGGTCGCCGCGTTGGCGCCGTTGCCGTTGCAGTACGCCGACTACGGCAGTTGGCAGCGCCAGTGGTTGGCTCAAGGGGAGGCCGAGCGGCAACTGACATACTGGAAACAGCAACTGGGCGACGAACATCCGACCCTCGCCCTGAGCACGGACCATCCTCGCAGTGCGCAACGCCAGCGCAGCGCCGCCCGCCATAGCCTGCGCCTGGACAAAGGTCTCGGCGATGCCTTGCGCCAAGTGGCCCAGGCCCACGATGCAACCCCGTTCATGCTGTTGCTGGCGGCCTTCCAGGCGCTGTTACAGCGTTACACCGGCCAGTCCGACATCCGCATCGGCGTGCCCAACGCCAACCGTCCACGCCTGGAGACCCAGGGGCTGATCGGCTTTTTCATCAATACCCAGGTGCTGCGCGGGCAGGTCGATTCACGCCAGCCGTTTGCCGCGCTGTTGGCCCAGGCCCGGGAGGCCACGCTCGGTGCCCAGGCCCATCAGGACCTGCCGTTCGAACAACTGCTCGAAGCGTTCCCCCAGGCGCGCGAGCAAGGTCTGTTCCAGGTGATGTTCAACCATCAACAGCGAGACCTGAGCGCCTTGCGTCGTTTGCCGGGGCTGTTGGCCGAGGAGTTGCCGTGGCACAGCCGCGAAGCCAAGTTCGACCTGCAACTGCACAGCGAAGAGGATCGCAACGGCCGGCTGACGCTGTCGTTCGACTACGCCGACGAGCTGTTCGAGGCGCCGACCATTGCGCGGTTGGCGATGCATTACTGCAACCTGTTGCACGCGGTCTGTGCCGATCCGCAGCAGGCCATCGGCGATGTGCCGTTATTGAGCGCCGATGAATACACCCAACAGCAGCAGTGGGGCGCGGCCCCGTGCGCGCCGGCCGGCCAATGGCTACCGGAGCTGTTGAACGAGCAGGCCCGGCGCACGCCGCAACGCACTGCGCTGCTGTGGGATGATGGCTGCCTGGATTACGCCGAGCTGCACACCCAGGCCAATCGCCTGGCCCATTACCTGCGCGACAAAGGCGTCGGTCCGGACGTGTGCGTGGCGATTGCCGCCGAGCGTTCGCCGCAGTTGCTCATCGGTGTCCTGGCGATCCTCAAGGCCGGCGGCGCCTACGTGCCGCTGGATGCCGATTACCCGGCCGAGCGTTTGGCCTACATGCTCAAGGACAGCGGCGTCGATCTGTTGCTGACGCAAACTGCATTGCTGGAACGCTTGCCCCTCTGCGAGGGCGTCAGCGTCATTGCCATGGATGCCTTGCACCTGGAGCAATGGCCGAGCAACCCGCCGGGCTTGCACCTGGATGGCGATCACCTGGCCTACGTGATTTACACGTCCGGTTCCACCGGCCAACCCAAAGGCGTCGGCAACACCCATGGCGCCCTGGCTGAGCGTCTGCAATGGATGCAGGACACTTACGGGCTGGACGAAACCGACGTGCTGATGCAAAAGGCACCGATCAGTTTCGACGTGTCGGTGTGGGAGTGTTTCTGGCCGCTGATCACCGGTTGCCAACTGGTGCTGGCCGGCCCTGGCGAACACCGTGACCCGCACCGCATCGCGCAGTTGGTCCAACAATTTGGCGTGACCACGCTGCACTTCGTGCCGCCGCTGCTCAGCCTGTTTATCGACGAGCCCCTGAGCGCCCGCTGCACCAGCCTGCGCCGGGTCTTCTGTGGCGGTGAGGCCTTGCCGGCCGAACTGCGCAACCGCGTGCTGGCGCAGCTGCCGTCGGCGCAATTGCACAACCGTTATGGCCCGACCGAAACCGCCATCAACGTCACCCACTGGCATTGCAGCGTCGCCGACGGCGAGCGCTCGCCCATCGGCCGGCCGCTGGGCAATGTGGTGTGCCGCGTGCTCGACAGTGAACTCAACCCCGTGCCCGCCGGTGTGCCGGGTGAATTGTGTATCGGCGGCCTGGGGCTGGCGCGGGGTTACCTCGGGCGTCCGGGTTTGAGCGCCGAGCGCTTTATCGCCGACCCGCTGGGCGTGGCGGGCACGCGGTTGTATCGCAGCGGTGACCGGGTGCGCTGGAGCGCCGATGGCGTGATCGAATACCTTGGCCGTCTCGACCAACAGGTCAAGCTGCGCGGCTTCAGGGTCGAACCACAGGAAATCGAAGCGCGGCTGCTGGCCCAGGACGGCGTGGCCCAAGTGGCGGTGCTGGTACGCGAGACCTCGGCCGGCCCGCAACTGATCGGCTATTACACCGCTTGCGATGTCGGGCAAGATCAGGACCTCCAAAACGCCCGACTCAACGCCGCCCTGGCCGCCGAACTGCCGGACTACATGGTGCCCGCGCAATTGCTGCGCCTGGACGCCATGCCCCTGAGCCCCAGCGGCAAACTCGACCGGCGTGCCTTGCCCGAACCGCACTGGCAAGTACGTGAACACGTCGAGCCGGTCAGTGCCCTCGAGCAGCAGGTCGCTGGCATTTGGCGCGACGTGCTGGGGCTCGACCGCATCGGTCTGCGGGACGACTTTTTTGCACTGGGCGGTCATTCGCTGCTGGCGACCCAGATCATTTCCCGCACCCGCCAGGCCTGCGATATCGAGCTGCCGTTGCGCACCTTGTTCGAGGCCAGCGAGTTGGGTGCGTTCGCCGAACAGGTGCGCTTGATAAAGGCCAGCGGCCAGACCAACCGGCAACCGCCGATCGAGAAGGTCGATCGCAGCCAACCGGTGCCGTTGTCTTATTCCCAGCAGCGCATGTGGTTCCTCTGGCAAATGGAGCCCGACAGCCCGGCCTACAACGTCGGCGGCATGGCGCGGTTGCGCGGGGTGCTGGATGTCGGGCGTTTCGAGGCGGCGTTGCAGGCGTTGGTCCTGCGCCATGAAACCCTGCGCACCACTTTCCCCAGCGTCGATGGCGTGCCCCGGCAACAGGTGCACGCCAACACCGGCCTGCGCATGGACTGGCAAGATTTCTCGACGTTGGCCGTCGATATTCGCCAACAGCGGGTGCAGCAACTGGCCGACAGCGAAGCCCACAAACCCTTCGACCTGGAAACCGGGCCATTGCTGCGGGTCTGTCTGGTCAAGACCGCCGAGCAGGAACATTACCTGGTGCTGACCCTGCACCACATCGTCACCGAAGGCTGGGCAATGGATATTTTTGCCCGGGAACTGAGTGCGCTGTACGAAGCCTTTATCGACGACCGTGAATCGCCACTGGAACCCTTGCCGGTGCAGTACCTGGACTACAGCGTCTGGCAGCGCCAGTGGCTGGAGTCTGGCGAGCGTCAACGGCAACTGGACTACTGGACCACACAACTGGGTCGCGAACACCCGTTGCTCGAATTGCCGGGCGACCGTCCGCGTCCGCTGGTGCAAAGCCATCGCGGTGAATTGTTCCGATTCGACCTCAGTGATGATCTCGCCGCCCGAGTCCGCGCCTTCAACGCGCAACAGGGCTTAACCCTGTTCATGACCATGACCGCCGCCCTGGCCGTGCTGCTTTATCGCTACAGCGGCCAGACCGACCTGCGCATCGGCGCGCCGGTGGCCAACCGCATCCGTCCGGAAAGCGAAGGGCTGATCGGTGCGTTCCTCAATACCCAGGTGCTGCGCTGCCGGCTCGACGGGCAAATGTCGGTGGCTGAGTTGTTCGAGCAGGTGCGTCAGACGGTGATCGAAGGCCAGTCCCATCAGGATTTGCCGTTCGATCATCTGGTCGAAGCCCTGCAACCACCGCGCAGTGCCGCGTACAACCCGCTGTTCCAGGTGATGTGCAACGTGCAGCGCTGGGAGTTCCAGCAGAGCCGCACGCTGGCCGGGATGAGCGTCGAATACCTGGCCAACGATGCCCGGGCCACCAAGTTCGACCTGAATCTGGAAGTCACCGACCTGGACCATCGCCTGGGTTGCTGCCTGACCTACAGCACCGACCTGTTCGACGAACCGCGCATCGCCCGCATGGCCGGACACTGGCGCAATCTGCTGGAGGCACTGCTGGCCGATCCAACCCAGCGGCTAAGCGAATTGCCGTTGCTCGATGCCCGCGAGCAGCAACAGATGCTCGACAGCCTCGGCGTCGAACCCGGCGAACACCGCCTGGATCAATGCATCCATCAACTGTTCAGCGAACAGGCCCTGGCGCGCCCCGACGCACCGGCCCTGACCTTTGCCGGGCAGACCCTGACTTACGCCGAACTCGAACGCCGTGCCAACCGCCTGGCCTGGATGCTGCGCGAGCGCGGCGTCGGGCCGCAGGTGCGGGTGGGCCTGGCCCTGGAACGGTCGCTGGAGATGGTCGTTGGCCTGTTGGCGATCCTCAAGGCCGGCGGCGCCTACGTGCCGCTGGACCCGGAATACCCGCTGGACCGTTTGCATTACATGATCCAAGACAGTGGCCTCGGTCTGCTGCTCAGCGACCGGGCGATGTTCCAGGCCCTGGGCCCATTGCCGGCCGGTGTAGAGGGCTGGTGCCTGGAGGACGATAGCCCGGCCCTGGCCGGCTACCCGGACCAGGCACCGCCGCTGATCAACCTGCCGCAGCATCAGGCCTACCTGATCTACACCTCAGGTTCCACTGGCAAGCCCAAGGGCGTGGTGGTGTCCCACGGTGAAATCGCCATGCACTGCAAGGCGGTGATCCAGCGTTTCGGCATGCGCCCGGACGATTGCGAGCTGCATTTCTATTCCATCAACTTCGACGCCGCCACCGAGCGCCTGCTGGTGCCGCTGCTCAGCGGTGCCCAGGTGGTGCTGCGCGCACAAGGGCAGTGGGACGCCGAACAGATCTGCGGGCTGATTCGCGAACAGCGCATCAACATCCTCGGCTTCACCCCCAGCTACGGCAGCCAGTTGGCGCAATGGCTGGCGACCCAGGGACAAACCCTGCCGGTGCGCATATGCATCACCGGTGGCGAAGCCCTGACCGGCGAGCATTTGCAACGCATCCGGGCGGCGTTCAAGCCGAGCCTGTTCTTCAACGCCTATGGCCCGACCGAAACCGTGGTCATGCCACTGGCGAGCCTGGCCCCTGAGCAACTGGAAGAGGGCGCGGCGAGTGTGCCGATTGGCAGCGTGATCGGCGCGCGGGTGGCCTATATCCTCGATGCCGACATGGCCCTGGTGCCCCAAGGCGCCACCGGGGAGTTGTACGTCGGCGGCGCGGGATTGGCCCAGGGCTATCACCAGCGTCCGGGCATGACCGCCGAACGCTTCGTCGCCGATCCGTTTGCCGCCGATGGTGGACGGCTGTACCGCACCGGTGACCTGGTGCGCCAGCGCGTCGATGGTCAGGTGGAGTATTTGGGACGGATCGACCATCAGGTGAAGATCCGCGGTTTCCGCATCGAACTGGGGGAAATCGAAAGCCGCCTGCTGGAACATGACGCCGTGCGCGAGGCGGTGGTATTGGCGCTCGATCTGCCAGGCGGCAAGCAACTGGCCGGCTACCTGGTGACCGACGTCGTTGAACAGGACACCGAGCAACAAGCGGCCCTGCGCGAAGCGCTGAAAAATCACCTCAAGGCTCAACTGCCGGACTACATGGTGCCCACCCACCTGATCCTGCTGGCGAGCATGCCGCTGACCGCCAATGGCAAGCTCGACCGGCGTGCCTTGCCAATGCCGGATCCTGAGCTCAATCGCCAACATTACCTGGCACCTAGCAGTGCCCTGGAGCAGGCCCTGGCGGCGATCTGGTGCGACGTACTGAACGTGAAGCAGGTCGGCCTGAACGACAACTTCTTCGAACTGGGCGGCGACTCGATCCTGTCCATCCAGGTCGTCAGCCGTGCCCGGCAACAGGGCATTCACTTCACGCCCCGCGACCTGTTCCAGCACCAGACCGTGCAGGCCCTGGCCTGTGTCGCCAGCCACAGTCAGTCAGTGAGCGCTGAGCAGGGGCTGCTCGCCGGTGAGTCGGCGCTGACGCCGATCCAGCATTGGTTCTTCGATAGCAGGATTGCCAACCGTCACCACTGGAACCAGGCGTTGTTGCTGGAGCCGGCCATCACCCTGCAACCCTCCGTGCTGGAACAGGCATTGCGCAGCGTTTTCCAACAGCACGATGCGTTGCGCCTGGGCTTTGCCGAAATGGCCGGGCATTGGCGCGCCGAGCACCGACCATTGTCCGAAGCGGCGCTGTTGCGGCAGGTGGACGTGGAGAGTGAGCAGGCCTGTGAAACGGTGTTTGCCCAGACGCAGCGCAGCCTGAATCTGTCGAGCGGGCCTTTGCTGCGCGCGGTGTTGGCGCAGTTGCCCGATGGCCGCCAACGTCTGCTAATCGTGATCCATCACCTGGTCGTTGATGGTGTGTCGTGGCGGGTATTGATGGATGACCTGCAAACGCTCTACCGCCAGATCAGTGCCGGGCAAACCGCAGACCTGCCGGCCAAGACCAGCCCGTTCCGGGATTGGGCCGCACGCTTGCAGGCCTACGCCGGCAGCGAGTCGCTGCGCGAGGAACTGGGTTGGTGGCAAGCGCGGTTGAGCGGCCCGGATGTGGCGCTGCCCTGCGCCCATCCTGACGGCGGGCTTGAGGAACGTCACGCCGAAACCGTCAGCGTGCGCCTGGACGCCGAGCGCACCGGGCAACTGTTGCAACAGGCACCGCGGGCCTACCGCACCCAGGTCAACGACCTGCTGCTCACCGCCCTGGCCCGGGTGCTGTGTCGCTGGAGCGGCCACGAATCGGCGCTGATCCAGCTCGAAGGGCACGGCCGTGAGGCGCTGTTCGATGACATCGACCTGACTCGTACGGTGGGTTGGTTCACCAGCGTTTATCCATTGCGCCTGAGCCCGGCGGGTGACGACTTCGGCACCTCGATCAAGGCCATCAAGGAACAACTGCGCGCGGTGCCTCACAAGGGCCTCGGTTACGGCGTGTTGCGCTACCTGGCTGACGCCGCGACGCGCCAGGCGATGGCCGGCCTGCCGCACGCGGCGATCACCTTCAACTACCTGGGGCAGCTCGATCAGACCCTGGGCCACGACGCGCTGTTCCAGCCGCTGGACGCTGCGTTGGGGCCGATCCACGACCCCGATGCGCCGCTGCCCAACGAGCTGAGTGTCGACAGTCAGGTCAGCGGCGGCGAGCTGGTGCTGCGCTGGACGTTCAGCGCTGAGCGGCACGACCGCCAGGCCATCGCTGCGCTGGCCGATGCCTACCTCGATGAGCTGCAGGGCCTGATCGAACATTGCCTGACGGACGCGGCGGGCGGCCTGACGCCCTCGGACTTCCCCCTGGCGAAACTGACCCAGGCCCAACTCGACAGCCTGCCGGTGCCGGCCGCGCAGATCGAAGATGTCTACCCGCTGACGCCGATGCAGGAGGGCATGCTGCTGCACACATTGCTGGAGCCAGGCACGGGCCTGTACTACATGCAGGACCGCTACCGCATCAACAGCGAACTGGATCGGCAACGTTTCGCTCAAGCCTGGCAAGCCGTGATCGCTCGTCATGAAGCCTTGCGCGCGTCGTTCTGCTGGAATGTCGGCGAAGAAATGCTGCAAATCATCCACAAGCCTGGCAGCACGCCAGTGGATTATCTGGACTGGTGTGAAGTGCCCGAGGATCAGCAGGACGCCAAACTCCAGGCGTTGCTCAAGCACGAGCGCGAGGCCGGTTTCGATCTGTTGAACCAGGCCCCGTTCCACTTGCGCCTGATCCGGGTTGGCGCGGCGCGTTACTGGTTCATGATGAGCAACCACCACATCCTGATCGATGCCTGGTGCCGTTCGTTGCTGATGGAGGATTTCTTCGAGATCTACACCGCCCTTGGCGAACACCGCGAACCGCGACTGGCCGAGCCGCCGCGTTATCGCGATTACATCGGCTGGTTACAACACCAGAGTCTGGCCGAGGCGCGGCAATGGTGGACGCGCAACCTGCAAGGTTTCGAACGGACCACGCCGATCCCCACCGACCGGCCGTTGCTGCGTGAACACGCCGGTGACAGCGGCGGCATGATTGTCGGTGACTGCTACACCCGCCTCGATGTCCACGACGGTGCCCGGTTGCGCGAACTGGCCCAGGCTCACCAACTGACGGTCAACACCTTCGCCCAGGCCGCGTGGGCGCTGGTGCTGCGGCGGGTGAGCGGCGATCGGGACGTGCTGTTCGGCGTCACCGTGGCCGGACGCCCGGTGGAACTGCCGCAAATGCAACGCACCGTCGGCCTGTTCATCAACAGCATCGCCTTGCGCGTGCGGATGCCCGACGATCATCAGCGTTGCAGTGTGCGCCAATGGCTCAGTGAGTTGCTCGACAGCAACATGCAACTGCGCGAGTACGAATACCTGCCATTGGTGAGCATCCAGGAAGTCAGCGAACTGCCCAAGGGCCAACCGTTGTTTGACAGTCTGTTCGTGTTTGAGAACGCGCCGGTGGAAGTTTCGGTGCTGGATCGCGCCCAAAGCCTCAACGCCACCTCTGACTCGGGCCGCACCCACACCAACTTCCCGCTCACGGCGGTCTGCTACCCGGGGGATGACTTGGGGTTGCATCTGTCCTACGACCAGCGTTACTTCGATGAATCCACTGTCCAGGGCTTGCTGGGTGAGTTCAAGCGCTTGCTGCTGGTACTGATGGAAGGTTTTCACGGTGACATGGCCGAGCTGCCGCTGATTGGCGCCCAGGAGCAGGACTTCCTGATCGAAGGCTGCAACCAGAGCGAGCGTGCCTATGCGTTGGAGCAAAGTTACGTCGAGCTGTTCGAGGCCCGGGTCGCGGCCCATCCGCAACGGGTGGCCGCCACCTGCCTGGACAGGACGTACAGCTACGCCGAGTTGAATGCACGGAGCAACCGCCTCGGCCATGCCTTGATCGCGTCGGGCGTGGGCCTCGATCAACCGGTGGCGTTGCTGGCCGAGCGCGACCTGGACCTGCTCGGCATGATCATCGGCAGCTTCAAGGCCGGTGCCGGTTACCTGCCGCTGGACCCGGGCCTGCCGAGTCAGCGTCTGAGCCGCATCCTTGAGCTGAGCCGCACGCCGCTGCTGGTCTGCACCCAGGCCTGTCATGCCCAGGCGCTGGCGCTGCTGGACGAGTTCGCCTGTTCCGGGCGACCGAAGTTGCTGGTGTGGGAAAGTATCCAGGCCAGCGATGTTTCGCAGCAAAACCCTGGCATCTACAGCGGCCCGGACAACCTGGCGTACGTGATCTACACCTCGGGCTCCACCGGGTTGCCCAAAGGCGTCATGGTGGAACAACGCGGCATGCTCAACAACCAGCTCAGCAAGGTGCCGTACCTGGCCTTGAGCGAGACTGACGTGATCGCCCAGACCGCTTCCCAGAGTTTCGACATTTCCGTGTGGCAGTTCCTCGCCGCGCCGTTGTTCGGCGCCCGGGTGGACATCGTGCCCAACCTTATCGCCCATGACCCGCAAGGGCTGCTCGAGCATGTGCAACGCCAGGCCATCACGGTGCTGGAAAGCGTGCCGTCACTGATCCAGGGCATGCTCGCCCAGGACCGCATCGGCCTGGACGGCCTGCGCTGGATGCTGCCCACTGGTGAAGCGATGCCGCCGGAGCTGGCCCATCAATGGTTGTTGCGTTACCCGGACATTGGCCTGGTTAACGCCTATGGCCCGGCGGAATGCTCCGATGACGTGGCGTTCTTCCGGGTCGACATGGCCTCGACCCGTGGCAGCTACCTGCCGATTGGTACGCCCACCGACAACAACCGTTTGTACTTGCTCGATGGTGCGCTGGACCTGGTGCCGCTGGGTGCGGTGGGCGAGTTGTGCGTGGCAGGCACCGGGGTAGGGCGCGGTTACGTCAGTGACCCATTGCGCACTGCCCCAGTGTTTGTGCCCAACCCGTTCGGTGCGCCAGGGGAGCGCTTGTACCGCACTGGCGACCTGGCGCGGCGGCGTCGCGACGGCGTGCTGGAGTACGTTGGACGCATCGATCATCAGGTGAAGATTCGTGGTTACCGCATCGAGCTGGGGGAAATCGAAGCGCGCCTGCATGAACAGCCCGAGGTCCGCGATGGCGCGGTGGGGGTACAGGAAGGCGCCAACGGCAAGCATCTGGTGGGCTATCTGGTCGCCGCCGATTCGGCATTGAAGCCGACCGAACGCCTGGAACGCATCAAGCAGCGTCTGCGCGCCGAACTGCCGGAATACATGGTACCGCTGCACTGGCTGTGGCTTGAGCGCTTGCCCCTCAACGCCAACGGCAAACTCGACCGCAACGCCTTGCCGGCCTTGGAAATCGGCCAGTTGCACCGCCAGGATTACCAGGCGCCAGGCAATGAGCTGGAGCAGACCCTGGCGGACATCTGGGCCCAGGTGCTCAAGGTCGAGCGGGTGGGGGTGCGAGACAATTTCTTCGAACTGGGCGGCCACTCGTTACTGGCGACGCAAATCGCTTCGCGGGTGCAAAAGGCCCTGCAACGCAATGTGCCGCTGCGGGCGATGTTCGAGTGCAGCACGGTGCAGGAACTGGCCGAATACATCGATGGGCTGGCGGCGAGTGAAATCACCGAGGAGAAGGTGGATCGGTTGAATGATTTGATGGCGCAATTGGAAGGATTGTAGTTCTGCGGCGTCTATAAGAGGCCTCATCGCGAGCAGGCTCGCTCCCACAATGGATTTGTGATCGACGCAAATCCCCGGTGGGAGCGAGCCTGCTCGCGATGGCGTCATTACTAACACCGCAAAGCCCACGGTTGACGCCTCGCCCCGTACGGCTCAGTCTCCCAAGGCTTTTTCTCCATTCAACACAAGGAGGTCTCAATGCCTTTTGCAACCCTTGATGGGCAATCACTTCACTACCTGGACCAAGGCCAGGGCCCGGTGGTGCTGCTGGGCAGCAGCTACCTGTGGGATCACACCATGTGGGCGCCGCAGATCGAGGCACTGTCCCGGCATTACCGGGTGATCGCCCTGGACCTTTGGGGCCACGGCCAGTCCGGGCGTTTGCCTGAGGGCATGACGTCCCTGGACGATCTGGCTCGCCAGGCACTGGCGTTGATGGATCATCTGGAGGTCGATTGCTTCAGTCTGGTGGGGCTTTCGGTGGGCGGGATGTGGGGCGCACGGCTGGCGCTGATGGCGCCCAAGCGGCTTGAGGCGTTGGTGTTGATGGATACTTACGTGGGGGTCGAACCTGAACCGACTCGCCAGTATTACTTTTCGCTGTTCGACAAGATCGAAGCCAGCGGCAGCATCCCCGAGCCGTTGCTGGACATTGTCGTGCCGATCTTTTTCCGGCCGGGCATTGATCCGCAGTCAGCGCTCTACCAGCAGTTTCGCGCCACACTGGCCGCACTGCCGACCGACCGCCTGCGCGACAGTATCGTGCCGTTGGGACGGATCATTTTTGGTCGGGACGATATCCTGCCGCGCCTGCCTGAGCTCGACGCCACGCGCACCCTGGTGATGTGCGGCGACCAGGACAAACCGCGACCACCGTCCGAGGCGCTGGAAATGGCTGAGCTGATCGGCTGCCCGCATGTGCTGATTCCAGAGGCAGGGCATATCTCCAACCTGGAAAACCCGGAATTCGTCACCCGTGCCTTGCTGGAGTTTCTGCGCAGCTGACCTGACGCCATCGCGAGCAGGCTCGCTCTCACATTTTGATCTGTGCCTGACGCTGATTTTGTCGTCGCCACACATCCCCTGTGGGAGCGAGCCTGCTCGCGATGAGGCCCTCTAGGTCGATCTCACTTCGGCCCGAGAATCTTCACCAGCTTGTCCGGCGCCGGTGCGCCTTGCTGCTGTTGCAGTTCGCCCTTGTCATCCAGGTAGAAAATCGCCGGGGTGGCGGACAGTTCCAGTTCTTCCATCAACTGCAGGTTGGCGTCCAGTTTTGCCTGGATGGCCGGCGGTATGTTTTTGAGGGGTTTGAGCGCGCTGCCCTTGCCGGCCTTCTCGTGGGTTTCCAAGGCCTGCTCAGGGTCCTTGGCCGCCAGCAATGCGGCGGATTTTCCTGGGCTGTCTTCACGGATGATGCCCACCATGATGTGGCGTAACTGCACCTTGCCGGCTTTGACCCATGGCCGTGCCTGTTCCCAGAACATGTTGCAGTACGGGCAGTTCGGGTCACTGAACAGATAGACGGTGCGCGGCGCGTCCTTGCTGCCGTCGGCGATCCAGTTGCTCGCTTCCATCTTCCCCCAGATGGCCTTGGCCATTGGGGCATAGACCAGCTTTTGCAGCGGCTCGGCGCTCAGGTCCTTGCCGTCGGCGTCGTACAGGTTGCCCAGCAAGACATGCTGGCCATCGGGTGTCAGGTACAGCGCCATCCCACGGTTCTGGTATTGCGCCGCGTAACCGCGCAATCCGTCCGGCGCCTCGAACGTGCCGACGATTTTCGCGCCCTTGGCTTCGATTTTCTTGATGGCCGCGGGCAGTTCTTCGGCGTGCAGCAGCGGTGCCTGCGACAGCGTGGCGGCGACGGCCAGGGTCAGCAAGTGGCGGAGGCGGGGCATGAGGGTTTCCTTGTGGCGGAGTGGGGAGCCGAGGTTGAATCCGGCGTTTCGAAGTTCTCCAGGGCGCGGGCCAGGCTCGCTTCTGACAATTCGCCCAAGTGACTGTCCAGCAGGCGGCCGTCGGCGCTGTAGAACAAGGTGGTTGGCAGTGCCATGGAACCGACGGCTTGACCGAGGCGACCGCTGCCATCAAACAGCACGTTGTCCAGGCTCAAGCCCTGGGTGGCCAGATAAGTGCTGACGCTTTGCATGCTTTCGGCCTGGTTGACGAACAGGAACGTCAGGTCCGGGCGCTGCTGCTGGGCCTCTTCCAGCACGGGCATTTCGCGCCGGCAGGGTGGGCACCAGGTGGCCCAGAGGTTGATCACCAGGGGCCCGCCCTGATAATCGGTGAGTTTCACCGTCTCGCCGTTGGCGTTACGCAGATTGATTTCCGGCAGTCGGGTACCTTGTTCATAGATCGTCAACGACATCGTCGCCACCAGCCAGAACAACAGGCCGCTGCCCACGCCGAAACCCAACGGCCGGCGCAAGGCCGGTCGGTGCCGGCCCCACAGCAACGCGCCAATCACCAGCGCGACGATCCCCGGCCAGGCCAGAAAACCGCCGTCGCGCAGGTCGACGATCTGCCACAGGTCATCCTGGTAATGGTTCCAGTAGGCGGCGACGAAGCCGATCCGTGCGGCCAGAAGCCCCAGCAAAAACAGCACGAACAGCACCGATTCCGGGTTTTCGCCACCGCGCTTGGCTACTCGCCAGCCTACCAGGGTCGCCAGTGCCAACGCGCTGATCAGCAATAGATGGTTAAGCGCAATGGCAAAGGTGCCGAGGGTAAACGTCAGCATCAGCGCGCGTTCCGAGTCATGTTCCAGTGCTCCAGGAATTCCTTGGCATTGACTTCCCCGGTGATCCGCTGGCTGCGCCGCTCTTGACCGTCGGCGCCAATCCACAGCAGGCTCGGTGGCCCCGGCACTTGATAGCGGCCCAGCAGTTCGCGACTGGCGGCATTGTCGGCGGTGACGTCCAGACGCACCAGACGTACGTCTTTCAAGGCGTCCAGCACATCGGCGCGGCCGAACACCTGTTTTTCCATGATCTTGCAGGACACGCACCAGTCGGCGTAGTAGTCCAGCAAGACCCATTGGCCCTGGGCCTTGGCCGCATCCAGTTCCCGCTGCAGGGCGGCAGGCTCGCTGACCGTGATAAAGGCATCATGGGTGCTGACGGCCGAGCTTTCCGAGGTGCCTGCATAGACCTCCAGGGGCTGGAAGAAATCATCGCCGCCACCCGCCGCGCCGATCACCAGCAGGCTGCCCCACAGACCGAACAGCAGCGACGCGCTGCCGCATACATAGGCTGTGCGACCGAAACCTTCGGTCTGCCGCCAGGCGCTATAGGCGGCAATCAACAAGAGCGTGCCCCACAGGCCGATCCACAGCGAGCCGTCGATGACCGGGCGGATCATGAGGATCGCGGTGCCCAGGAACAGGAAACCGAACACGCCCTTGAGCACATTCATCCAGGCGCCGGGTTTGGGCAGGAAACGATTGCCCACGGTCACCAATAGCAACAGCGGCAGGCCAATGCCCACGCCCATGGCGAACAGGATCAGCCCGCCGTGCAACGCATTGCCGCTTTGGGCGATGTACAGCAGCGCACCGGCCAGCGGGGCAGTCATGCACGGGCCCACCAACAGGCCGGACAAGGCTCCGAGAATACCGGCGCCCACCAGGCTGCCGCCGCGGCGCTGGCGTCCGGCACTTTCCAGGCGGTCGCGCAGGGCGGCCGGTAACTGCAATTCGAAGAAACCGAACATCGGTAGCGCCAGCACCACGAAGATCGCCGCGAAAGTGCCCAGCAGCCACGGTTGTTGCAGCAGTGCCTGAAGGTTGGCCCCCAGCAGCGCGGCGATTACGCCCATGGCGGCATACACCAGGGCCATGCTGATCACGTAGCTGATGGCCAATGCCAATCCACGCCGAGGGCTGGCGCCGCTGCCCACCACCACCCCGGCCAGGATCGGCAACATGGGCAGCGAGCACGGCGTAAACGCCAGCAACAGGCCCAGGCCAAAGAACACCAGCAGGCTCCAGCCCAAGGCCCGTTGCTGCAGGCCGCTGGCCAAGGCCTGGTCCGGCGCCTCACCATTGGCAACCGCTGGTGCAGTGCCACCCAGGTCCACCACCTGGGTCTGGGGCGGATAACACAAGCCCGCGTCGGCGCAGCCCTGGAAGCCGACCTTGATCTTGCCGGTGGCACCGGCGGGAATCTTTAGTTCCAGCGCCTGGCGATAAACCTGTTGATCGCCGAAAAACTCGTCGCTATGGGCTTCACCCTCCGGCAACTTCGGCTTTTGCGCCTCGGCAAGACCGTCGAATTTGAGTCGCTGCTGATACAGGTAGTAGCCGTCGGCAATCTGCCAGAACAACTGGGTTTCACCGGAGTCCAGGCGTTCGGAGGTAAACACGAAGGCCTTTTCCACCGGCAGGAAATCGGTTTTGGTCTCGAAGGGATTGGCGGCCTGGGCCAGGCCCGAGATCAGGAGCAGCCACAGCAAAAACAATCGACGCATGGATAAAGCCTTAGAACGGAGCAAGTGGAATGCACGATGGCGACTGGCGATTAACCGTCGATTAACCCGGCGACGATCGGCAGGTAGCAATGATCGCCCATGTTTGCCGTACTCGTCGCATAATGTCGGCTTAATCGGCCGGCGGCCTAATGTACCTTTTTCCACGGGGCTTACCATGCACGTACTGGTCTGCGAAGACGATGAGTTGATCGCCAGCGGGATCGTCGCCGGGCTCACGGCCCAGGGCCTGACCGTCGAACACGTCGCCACGGCGTCGGCGGCGCGGGCGATGGTCGGCGTGGCCCGGTTCGACGTCATGGTGCTGGACCTGGGGCTGCCCGACGAGGACGGCCTTAAATTGTTGCGCCAATTGCGCCAGCAAGGTCTGGAAATACCGGTGCTGATCCTCACCGCCCGGGACTCGGTGACCGACCGGGTCGACGGCTTGCAGGCCGGTGCCGATGATTATCTGCTCAAACCCTTTGATCTGCGTGAACTCGCGGCGCGCCTGCACACCTTGCTACGGCGCGTGGCGGGGCGCAGCGTCAATCTGATCGAGCACGGTCGCCTGACCTACGACCCCAGCAGCCGGGAAACCACCCTCGGCGGACAGCCGGTGGACCTTTCCCGGCGTGAGCAGTCATTGCTGCAGGCGCTGTTGCACAGTCGCGGTCGGGTCCTGTCCACCGAGCAACTCAAGGACAGCGTCTACGGGTTCAATGACGAACTGGAAAGCAACGCCCTCAACGTCCATATCCATCACCTGCGGCGCAAGCTCGGCAATGGCATTGTCGAGACGGTCCGCGGGCTGGGTTATCGGCTGGGGCCGGCCGACGACGGGGAGTCCTCCAAGTGATGAGCCTGCGATTGCGCCTGAGTCTGACCCTCGGCGCGGCCTTCGCCCTGATCTGGGCCCTGGCGGCGGCGTGGATGCTCAGTGATCTGCGCAACCAGATGATGTTTTCCCTTGACCAGCGGCTGGTGGCTTCGGCGCGGATGGTCGCCGGGCTGCTGGAACAGATGCCATTGCCCAGCAAAGGGGAAGGCACGCACCTGAAAACCGAGCAGGTGAGCATTCCGGGGGGCATGGCTTGCCAGGTCAGCTCCTTGCGGGGGGAGATCCTGGCCCGCAGCCATGGCACCCCAGACCAAACCCTGGAAGCCGAGAAGCTGGGCTTTCACGACCAGATGATCGACGGCGCGCCCTGGCGCAGTTTCACCCTGGCCCGAGGGGATTTGCGCATCACCACCGCCGACCGCCAGATCGAACGCGAAGCCTTGAACATGTCGGTGCTGTTGGCGGCCTCGGTACCGGTCGGCGTGGCGCTGCTGGGCTGCCTGTGCCTGTTATGGCTGGGCATCGGCCAGGGCCTGGCACCGCTCAATCGCATGCGCGATGCATTGATGCGACGCAATGCCGACTCCCTGGAGCCTCTGCAGATCCATCCGCTGCCCAGTGAGCTGCGGCCGTTGCTGGAGACCCAGAACCAGCTGTTCCAGCGTATCGGCAAGACCATTGAGCGCGAGCGCCGGCTGACCGGCGATGCCGCCCATGAGCTGCGCAGCCCGTTGACGGCTATCAAGACTCACCTGCAAGTGGCGCGCATGACCGAAGGCGTCGCCCGCGATCAGTCCCTGGCCCGGGCCGAGGAGGGCGCCGACCGCTTGCACCGTACCCTCGAACAGTTGTTGCTGCTGGCCCGGGTCGAGGGCAGCCTGTCGTTCGACGATGGCGTGCAATGCAACGCCGAGCAAGTGGCGCGACTGGCGATCCAGGATGCGACCGGCGGCGCTCCCCAGCGGATCAAGCTGCACTTGGCACCCGGGGTGTCCGACGCGCCGGTGCAAATGCCGGCGGTGCTTTCCATCGCCGCCTTGCGCAATCTGCTGGACAACGCCTTGCGGCATACGCCGGACGGGACCGAGGTGCAATTGAGCCTGGAAATGATTGGCCAGCGTGTACGCTTCCAGGTTCGCGATCATGGTCCCGGCATTGACGCCGACGATATCCAGTACCTGACCCAGCGCTTCTGGCGCAATGGCCAGAGCACCGGCTGCGGACTGGGGTTGGCGATTGTCCAGGCCATCGTCCAGCGTTGTGGTTGCGGTCTGCATTTCGACAGCCGTCCGGACGGATTGCGGGTTGAATTGACGATGCCGGTGAGGGGGGGCTAGTGGGCAGCTTCAAGCTACAAGCTACAAGCTACAAGATGGACCGCTTGAAGCTTGAAGCTTGAAGCTACAACTTCCCATTAGCGCACCCACCTCATCCGGGTCTATGTTTTTCTCAGCTCGACTCAAGGACTGAGGAACACCGCGCCATGGAACCACTCATTGAAATCAGCACCGCCACCCCCAGCGATGCCGGCATCATCAGCCGGATCGCCGAACGCTCCATCCGCCTCGGATGTGCCGCCGAACACCGTAACGACCCGCGCATCGTGGCAGCCTGGATACGCCACAACACCCTCGCTCACCTACAGCCCTTACTGCTCGACCCAAGGTTGCGCCTGACCCTGGCGCGTTTGCAGGGGCGGCTGGTGGGCACCGCCATGGCCTCGGTTTCAGGCCGGATCGCGTTCTGCTATGTGCAACCGGAATGGTTTCGCCGCGGTGCCGGGCGAGCGCTGGTACGGGACATCGAGGCGTGGTTGCGCGGTCGCGGGGTCGTCCAGGCGACCCTCAACAGCACGCGCAGCAGCCATGGGTTCTATCGACACCTGGGGTTCAGGCAAAGCGCCGAGGCGTTCGCCATCGGCGGT
>NZ_WUUD01000013.1:513508-553673 GCF_009831705.1 Pseudomonas sp. PICF6
GCCATTGCCATGCACAAGCCACTGGTCGAGCCTGCGGGGGAAAGTTCGATTCCAGAGTAAATCCTTGCCGCGCCGGTGCGTTTCCACAACAGGAAACCTGCACGTGCGCCCCGACCGGATGCGCACCTGCCCGGTGTGCCATTTGGGTCACTACTACAGTGTATTGCGGGGTCGAGAGATGTCAGTCGCCAATAGTCTTATCGAAGCACAGCCGGCGCGGGTCAGTTGCGCGCCGACCGAGACGCTCTACCAATTCAACGAGTCGCCGCTGCTGGCCCGCCAGAGCCGGCAGGAGTCCAATGCCCGCAGCTATCCACGGCGCATTCCCTTGGCCCTCAAGCGCGCCAGGGGTTTGTATGTCGAGGACGTCGAGGGTCGCACTTTCATCGACTGTCTGGCCGGGGCCGGCACCCTGGCCCTGGGGCATAACCATCCGGTGGTGATCGAGGCGATCCAGCAGGTGCTGAGCGATGAGTTGCCTTTGCATACCCTGGACCTGACCACGCCGGTCAAGGATCGCTTCGTTCAGGACCTGTTCGGCCTGTTGCCGGCGGACCTTGCCGCCGAGGCGAAGATCCAGTTCTGCGGCCCCACCGGCACTGATGCGGTGGAAGCCGCTCTCAAACTGGTGCGCACGGCCACCGGGCGCAGCACCGTGCTGTCGTTTCAGGGCGGTTATCACGGCATGAGCCAGGGGGCGCTGAGCCTGATGGGCAGCCTGGGACCGAAGAAACCCTTGGGCGCCTTGCTCGGCAACGGCGTGCAATTCATGCCTTACCCCTACGATTACCGCTGTCCGTTCGGTTTGGGCGGTGCCTCGGGGGTGAAGGCCAATCTGCATTATCTGGAAAACCTGCTGACCGACCCCGAGGCCGGCGTGCAATTGCCGGCGGCGGTGATCGTAGAGGTGGTGCAGGGCGAGGGCGGGGTCATACCGGCCGATCTGGATTGGTTGCGCGGGTTGCGGCGCATCACCGAGCAGGCGGGCGTGGCGTTGATTGTCGACGAGATCCAGAGTGGTTTTGGCCGCACCGGTAAAATGTTCGCGTTCGAACACGCCGGCATCATTCCAGATGTGGTGGTGCTGTCCAAGGCCATCGGCGGCAGCCTGCCGCTGGCGGTGGTGGTTTATCGCGACTGGCTCGATACCTGGCTGCCGGGAGCCCATGCCGGGACCTTCCGTGGCAATCAAATGGCCATGGCTGCCGGTTCCGCGGTGATGCGCTATCTGGTGGAACACAACCTGCCGGCCCACGCCAGCGCCATGGGCGATCGCTTGAGCGAACACCTGCACGTCCTGCAGCGGGATTTTGCGCAACTGGGCGATATCCGTGGTCGCGGGCTGATGCTCGGCGTCGAACTGGTTGACCCGGCCGGAACGCCGGATGCCTTGGGCCATCCGCCGGTAGATGCGCGCCTGGCGCCACGGTTGCAACGTGAATGCCTCAAACGTGGGTTGATCCTGGAGTTGGGTGGCCGGCAGGGCGGCGTGGTGCGTTTCCTGCCGCCGCTGACCATCACAGCGACGGAGATCGACCGGGTTGCCGAGATTTTCGGACGCGCCTTGAAGGCTGCCGTTGCCCAAGCCTAATTTTCACCCGGCTCCAAACGTTCCTTTCATACCCTGGCTGCGCATGCGCCGCAGTGAACCTCGAGCAAAGATGGAGAGACACCCATGACTTCAGTATTCGACCGCGAGGACATCGTCTTTCAGGTCGTGGTCAACCACGAAGAACAGTATTCGATCTGGCCTGAGTACAAAGCCATCCCCGAAGGTTGGCGTGCGGTTGGCAAAAGCGGCTTCAAAAAGGACTGCCTGGCCTACATCGAAGAAGTCTGGACCGACATGCGTCCCTTGAGCCTGCGCAAGAAAATGGATGAGCAGGTGGCTGTGGTTCACTGACTGCAGAGCATGTAAGAACGCCTCAACCCCTGTGGGAGCGAGCCTGCTCGCGATAGCGGTGGATCAGCGACATTAATGTTGGCTGGCACTCCGCTATCGCGAGCAGGCTCGCTCCCACAGGGTTTTGTGTTGTTGCGGGTTACTTGAACCGCCGCTCCACCCCTTTCTCCACCAGGATCTTCGCCGAAATCTCCTCCACGGAAAAATGCGTGGAGTTGATGTGGGGAATGTTCTCCCGCCGGAACAGGTTTTCTACCTCGCGCACTTCGAATTCGCACTGGGCGTAGCTCGAATAGCGGCTGTTGGGCTTGCGCTCGTTGCGGATCGCGGTGAGGCGATCCGGATCGATGGTCAGGCCGAACAGCTTGTGCTGGTGGGCGCGCAGGGCGCTGGGCAGTTGCAGGCGCTCCATGTCGTCCTCGGTCAGCGGATAGTTGGCCGCGCGGATACCAAATTGCATCGCCATGTACAGGCACGTCGGCGTCTTACCACAGCGCGACACACCCACTAGGATCAAATCGGCCTTGTCGTAATAATGCGTACGGGCGCCATCATCGTTGTCCAGGGCGAAGTTGACCGCCTCGATGCGTTCCATGTAGTTGGAGTTATGACCAATGGAATGGGACTTGCCGACCGAGTAGGACGAATGCTCGCTCAGCTCCTGCTCCAGAGGCGCCAGGAAGGTGGAAAAAATGTCGATCATGAAACCATTGGACGTTGCGAGAATCTCACGGATGTCCTGATTGACGATGGTATCGAAGATAATCGGGCGGAAACCGTCGGTTTCGGCGGCTTTATTGATTTGCTGTACCATGGCCCGCGCCTTGTCGACACTGTCGATGTACGGACGTATGAATTTGGCGAAGGTAATGTTTTCGAATTGCGCCAACAGGCTTTGGCCCAGTGTTTCGGCTGTAATGCCGGTGCCGTCGGAGATAAAGAAAGCAGATCGTTTCATTTGCGCCTTGGGCCCTAGTGAGCTAGTGACGATTCTTGGATATGATAGGCGCGATTTGCCGGCCGCCAGTGGCCCGCATTCTCACTTATTTTCCAGGTCCAGGCCATATCGCCGGTATTTGCTCCCCTGGAGCCACCGGTGCCTTGAGCTTTTCCAACACAGTTAGTGGAGAGATCACCTTGGTAGAGTACGTAGTTTCCCTCGATAAGCTCGGCGTCCATGATGTAGAGCATGTGGGGGGCAAGAACGCATCCCTGGGCGAGATGATCAGTAACCTCGCCGGTGCCGGCGTATCGGTGCCAGGTGGCTTCGCCACGACGGCTCAGGCTTATCGTGACTTTCTGGAACTGAGCGGCCTGAACAAACAGATCCACGACGCGCTCGATGCCCTGGACGTCGATGACGTCAGCGCCTTGGCCAAGACCGGCGCCCAGATCCGCCAATGGATCATGGAAGCCGAGTTTCCCGAGAAGCTGAACGCCGAAATTCGCACCGCCTTCGCCAAACTGTCCGAAGGCAATCCCGACGTTGCCGTCGCCGTGCGCTCCTCGGCCACCGCCGAAGACCTGCCGGATGCCTCCTTCGCCGGCCAGCAGGAAACCTTCCTGAATATCCGTGGCGTGGAAAACGTCATCCGTGCCGCCAAGGAAGTCTTCGCTTCCCTTTTCAATGACCGTGCCATTTCCTACCGTGTGCATCAGGGCTTCGACCACAAACTGGTCGCCCTGTCTGCCGGTGTTCAGCGCATGGTCCGCTCCGAAACCGGCACCGCCGGGGTAATGTTCACCCTCGACACCGAGTCGGGTTTCCGTGACGTGGTGTTCATCACTGGCGCCTACGGCCTGGGTGAAACCGTCGTACAAGGCGCGGTGAACCCGGATGAGTTCTATGTCCATAAAGGCACACTGGAAGCCGGTCGTCCGGCCATCCTGCGCCGTAACCTGGGCAGCAAGGCCATCAAAATGATTTACGGCGACGAAGCCAAGGCCGGTCGTTCGGTCAAGACCGTCGACGTGGACAAGGCCGAGCGCGCGCGCTTCTGCCTGAGCGACGCCGAAGTCAGCGAGCTGGCCAAGCAGGCGATGATCATCGAGAAGCACTACAAGTGCCCGATGGACATCGAATGGGCCAAGGACGGTGACGACGGCAAGCTGTATATCGTGCAGGCCCGTCCGGAAACCGTGAAGAGCCGTACCCAGGCCAATGTCATGGAGCGCTATCTGCTCAAGGAAACCGGCACCGTGCTGGTGGAAGGCCGTGCCATCGGCCAGCGCATCGGCGCCGGCAAGGTGCGGATCATCAAGGACGTCTCGGAGATGGATAAGGTCCAGGCCGGCGATGTGCTGGTTTCCGACATGACCGACCCGGATTGGGAACCGGTGATGAAGCGCGCCAGCGCCATCGTCACCAACCGCGGCGGACGTACCTGCCACGCGGCGATCATCGCCCGTGAACTGGGCATTCCGGCTGTGGTCGGTTGCGGCAACGCCACTCAGTTGCTCAAGGACGGCCAGGGCGTCACCGTGTCCTGCGCCGAAGGCGATACCGGCTATATCTTCGAAGGCGAACTGGGCTTCGACATCAAGAAGAACTCCGTGGACGCCATGCCGGACCTGCCGTTCAAGATCATGATGAACGTCGGCAACCCGGATCGCGCCTTCGACTTCGCGCAACTGCCGAACGCGGGTGTGGGCCTGGCCCGCCTGGAATTCATCATCAACCGCATGATTGGCGTGCACCCCAAGGCGTTGCTGAACTACGACGGCTTGCCGCCGGAGATCAAGGACAGCGTCGACAAGCGCATTGCCGGTTACAACGATCCGGTCGGTTTCTACGTCGAGAAACTGGTGGAGGGCATCAGCACCCTGGCGGCTGCGTTCTGGCCGAAAAAGGTCATCGTGCGCCTGTCGGACTTCAAGTCCAACGAATACGCCAACCTGATTGGCGGCAAGCTCTACGAGCCGGAAGAAGAAAACCCGATGCTGGGCTTCCGAGGCGCTTCGCGTTACATCAGCGAATCGTTCCGTGACTGCTTCGAACTCGAGTGCCGCGCCCTCAAGCGTGTGCGCAACGAGATGGGCCTGACCAACGTCGAGATCATGGTGCCGTTCGTGCGCACCCTGGGCGAAGCGAGCCAGGTTGTCGACCTGTTGGCGGAAAACGGCCTGGCCCGTGGTGACAACGGCCTGCGCGTGATCATGATGTGCGAGCTGCCGTCCAACGCGATCCTCGCTGAAGAATTCCTTGAATTCTTCGACGGTTTCTCCATCGGCTCCAACGACCTGACCCAGCTGACCCTGGGCCTGGACCGTGACTCCGGCATCATCGCGCACCTGTTCGACGAGCGGAACCCGGCGGTCAAGAAGCTGCTGGCCAATGCCATTGCCGCCTGCAACAAGGCCGGCAAGTACATCGGCATCTGCGGTCAGGGCCCTTCGGATCACCCGGACCTGGCCAAGTGGCTGATGGAGCAGGGCATCGAAAGCGTTTCGTTGAACCCCGACTCCGTACTGGAGACCTGGTTCTTCCTGGCTGAAGGTCAGGCTGCGGTCTGATCGAGTGAAGGGGCCTCACCGGTGATGTAAGCCGGGTAACCTTTGTGGGAGCGAGCTTGCTCGCGATAGCGGAGTGTCAGCCAAGATTATTTTTGCTGATCCACCGCAATCGCGAGCAAGCTCGCTCCCACAGTCGTCTTTTTTTGTGCAAGAGCATTATGCAAAGCAGCAGCAACCTTTTTCCTGTCGCCCTGATCAGCGCCGAGCGGCGTGGTGATCTGAGCGAAGACGTCTATCGTCTGAAGCCCGGCAACAGCCCGGACTACAGCGTTGAACTGGCCGTCACCCGACTGGGCATGGCCGACGGCAGCGAGGTTCGCGGCGTTCCCGTGATCCTGCTGCACGGCAGTTTTTCCAACCGGCGCTTCTGGTATTCGCCCAAGGGCCTGGGACTGGGGGCCTATCTTGCGCGGCTGGGCTTTGACGTGTGGATTCCCGAAATGCGCGGTCATGGCCTGTCCCAGCGCAATCACGACTACCGCAAGAACCGCGTGGCCGATTACGCTCGTTACGACCTGCCGGCCATCGGTGCCTTCGTGCGTGAGCAGAGCGGGCAGGTGCCACACTGGATCGGCCACTCTTTGGGCGGCATCACCCTGGCGGCGGCGTTGGGCGGTCACTATCTGGGCGAGCCGGCGGTGGCTTCGGCGGCGTTTTTTGGCACCCAGGTCAGCCGCACCTATTGGCCGCTGAAGATCCCGCCGGTGGAATGGAGCGGACGTTTCATTCTCAAGCGTTTTGCCCAGTTGTCCGGTTCGCGGCTCAAGCGCGGCCCGGAGGACGAGCCCATCGGCCTGGCGCTGGAGAGCATGCGCTGGTATGGCCTGTTCGGGCGTTTTGGTGATGCGCAGAAGAACTGGTGGGCGGGGCTGGCCGATGTGCAGGTGCCGATACTGGCGGTGAGCGCGGCCGGCGACCAGCAGGATCCGACCTGGGCTTGCCGCAAACTCTTCGAGCAGGTCGGCTCTGCGCACAAGCAGTTTGTCTGCCTGGGTCGGGAGCAGGGCTTTACCGACGATTTCGGCCATGTCGAGATGCTGGTCAGCAAAGCGGCCCATGCTGAGGTCTGGCCGCTGGTGGCGCGTTGGCTGGCAGATCAGCATGCACCGCTACTGGCGGATCCATCCAGGCTGGCCGAAGCGGTTTGAAGCGAAGGCTCTGACAAGGGCATTTCGCTCTTGTCGGCTTGCGGCTAAGATATGACGCGATACGCGGTTCCGGTCACAAACGGTTGCTCACTCAGCCTGACGTTCCAGCCTTTACAGGAGTTGTTCAATGAACCATTACCTCACGCCCGACCTGTGCGACGCCTACCCGGAGTTGGTGCAAGTGTTGGAGCCGATGTTCAGCAATTTCGGTGGCCGCGATTCCTTCGGCGGCGAAATCGTGACCATCAAGTGCTTCGAGGACAACTCCCTGGTCAAGGAGCAGGTGGAACTCAAGGGCAACGGCAAAGTGTTGGTGGTCGATGGCGGCGGCTCACTGCGCCGGGCATTGCTGGGTGACATGCTGGCCGAAAAAGCCGCGAAAAACGGCTGGGAAGGGCTGGTGATTTACGGTTGCATCCGCGACGTCGACGTCATTGCCCAGACAGACCTTGGTGTCCAGGCCCTGGCCAGCCATCCGATGAAAACCGACAAGCGGGGCATCGGCGATCTCAATGTCGCGGTGACCTTTGCCGGCGTGACGTTTCGTCCAGGCGAGTATGTCTATGCGGACAACAACGGCGTGATTGTGTCGCCCAGCCCGCTGAAAATGCCTGAATGAAGCGTCAAAGCCATAAGGGATGAGGATGTTCGAGGAAGAAAACGCGCAATGGGGGCTGGTGCATGCCCTGGTGCTGGACGGTAATGGTGGCGCGCGTTCGATAGCCCGGACAGAACTCGACGATTTGCAGTTACAGGCCCACGAAAGCTTGTGGCTGCACTGGGATCGCAGTCATCCGCAAACCCACACCTGGCTGCGCAAGTCCAGTGGCCTGAGCGAATTCAACTGCGACCTGCTGCTGGAGGAGAACACCCGGCCGCGCCTGTTGCCGCTGCCCAACGCCGAACTGCTGCTGTTTCTGCGCGGCGTCAACCTCAATCCGGGCGCAGAACCGGAGGACATGGTGTCGGTGCGGATCTTCGCGTCCCCCCAGCGAGTGATCTCCCTGCGCCTGCGTCCGTTGCGCGCCACCGATGAACTGTTGACGCAACTGGCCGAGGGCGAGGGGCCAAGGACTGCGTCGGAACTCATCCTTTATATGGCGCAGTACCTGACCAACAAGGTGCAGGATCTGGTCACCCAGCTCTCGGAAATCGTCGATAGCGAAGAAGAAAAGATTGATACCGACGAACGGTATACCCCCGAGCATGATGCCATTTTGCACATTCGCAGAAGGGCGGCCGGGCTGAAGCGGTTCCTGGCCCCCCAGCGGGATATTTTCGGCCAGATGACACGGCTCAAACTGCCGTGGTTTGTCGAGGATGATGGCGATTACTGGAATGAATTGAACAACAGCCTGACCCGCTACCTCGAAGAGCTGGAATTGACCCGAGAGCGCGTGGGGCTTGTGCTGGAGGCCGAGGACCGGCGTCTGTCGGTGCGTATGAATCGCACCATGTACCGCTTCGGCATCATCACCGGGATTTTTCTGCCGATGAGTTTTCTCACCGGTCTTTTGGGCATCAACGTCGGCGGTATTCCGTTCTCCGAAAGCCCTTATGGCTTCCTGGTTGCATGCCTGTTGATGGTCGGCGTGGCCCTCGGTCAGTGGTGGCTGTTCCGCCGTTTGCGCTGGGTTTGACGGGGCGCCATGTGACCTGCCGAAATTTGATCGCGTCTTTCACAGACATCACGAGAGGTGCGTATGCACGATCCGTTTGAACAGTCTTTGCGCGACATGCTCAAGGCTTCGCCGTCCAGCCGGGACGACGATGCATGCCTGGGACGTGTACTGAAAACCGCCAACCGCCAGGTTGGCGCCGGCGATCTGTTCAGCCTGCTGGGCCGCTGGTTGCCCGCGCTGATGATCGCCCTGAATAACGGGTCGGCCCACGTTTCGCCGGTTTCCCGTCGTAAACCTGTTACTCGCACCGCTGATAAGGCTGATTGAATATGGAACTTGATCTCTGGACCCAGAGCCTCGTCACGGCAATGACCGCGTTGTGGACCAAGGTGGCTAATTTCATCCCCAACCTCTTCGGCGCCCTGGTGGTGCTGTTGTTGGGGTTCGTGGTGGCCAAGCTGCTGGACACCCTGCTTTCAAAACTGCTCGCCAAATTGGGGCTCGACCGCCTGATGGGCGGCACCGGCCTGACCAAGCTGCTGTCGCGCGGTGGCATTCAGGTTCCGATCTCGACCTTGGTCGGCAAGATCGTCTACTGGTTCGTTCTGCTGATTTTCCTGGTTTCTGCCGCTGAATCCCTGGGCCTTGAGCGAGTTTCAGCTACGCTCGATATGCTTGCGCTGTATTTGCCGAAGGTTTTCGGTGCCGCGCTGGTATTGCTGGTGGGCGTTCTGCTGGCGCAATTGGCCAACGGGCTGGTGCGCGGCGCGGCCGAAGGTGTCGGGCTTGACTACGCCCAGGGCTTGGGGCGAATTGCCCAGGGCCTGGTGATCATCATCAGTATTTCGGTCGCGATCAGCCAGTTGGAGGTCAAGACTGACCTGCTCAACCATGTGATCGTCATCGTATTGATTACCGTTGGTCTGGCGGTTGCGCTGGCAATGGGGTTGGGAAGCCGGGAAATCGCCGGCCAGATTCTTGCGGGAATCTATGTGCGTGAATTGTATGAGGTTGGGCAACAAGTGCGTGTTGGCGAGGTCGAAGGCCAGATCGAAGAGATCGGCACGGTGAAGACCACATTGCTGACCGAGGAGGGTGAATTGGTATCGCTCTCCAATCGGATCCTACTGGAACAGCATGTGAGTAGCCGCTAACCCGGCAAACCCTGCTAATGTATGCCGCCGCAAAATGCCCGTTAACGCAGGCTGCGGCGCACATTGACCTAGACTGTCGGCCCGACTTGTTTTGAACAAACCCCAATCGCTATCCACGCGCTACGACCCCCGTGATCTCTCCGATGAGGAGTTGGTCGCGCGCGCGCATACGGAACTTTTCCACGTAACGCGTGCTTACGAAGAATTGATGCGCCGTTACCAGAGAACATTATTTAACGTTTGTGCGCGTTATCTGGGGAACGATCGTGATGCTGACGATGTCTGTCAGGAGGTGATGTTGAAGGTGCTGTATGGCCTGAAGAACTTCGAGGGGAAATCGAAGTTCAAGACATGGCTCTATAGCATCACGTACAACGAATGCATCACGCAGTACCGCAAGGAACGGCGAAAGCGTCGCTTGATGGATGCTTTGAGCCTGGATCCTCTGGAGGAAGCGTCTGAAGAAAAGGCGCCCAAACCAGAGGAAAAGGGTGGGCTGGATCGCTGGCTTGTCCATGTGAACCCGATCGACCGGGAAATTCTGGTGCTACGATTTGTCGCAGAGCTGGAATTCCAAGAGATCGCAGACATAATGCACATGGGGTTGAGCGCGACAAAAATGCGTTACAAGCGCGCTCTTGATAAATTGCGTGAGAAATTTGCGGGTATTGCTGAAACTTAGTTCGGCGCAAATATCTCTTACGTGTAGGCAAGTTCTGATAGACTTGTCGCCGAGTTGTCCCCCGGTTTGCGGGACTGCTTTACAATCACCAGATGGGGATTTAACGGATGAAACTGAAAAACACCTTGGGCTTTGCCATTGGTTCTTTGATTGCTGCCACTTCGTTCGGCGCTCTGGCACAAGGCCAAGGCGCAGTTGAAATCGAAGGCTTCGCCAAGAAAGAAATGTTCGACAGCGCTCGCGACTTCAAGAACAACGGCAACCTGTTCGGCGGCTCGATTGGTTACTTCCTGACCGACGACGTAGAACTGCGTCTGGCCTACGACGAAGTGCACAACGCACGTGCCGAAGACGGTCGTAACATCAAGGGCTCCAACACCGCTCTGGACGCTCTGTACCACTTCAACAACCCAGGCGACATGCTGCGTCCTTACGTATCGGCTGGTTTCTCCGATCAGAGCATCGGTCAGAACGGCCGTAGCGGTCGCAACGGCTCCACCTTCGCCAACGTTGGCGGCGGTGCCAAGCTGTACTTCACTGACAACTTCTACGCCCGTGCCGGCGTTGAAGCTCAGTACAACATCGACCAGGGCGACACCGAGTGGGCTCCAAGCGTCGGTATCGGTGTGAACTTCGGTGGCGGCTCCAAGCCTGCTGCTGCTCCAGTTCCAGCTCCGGCTGAAGTCTGCTCCGACAGCGACAACGATGGCGTGTGCGACAACGTCGACAAGTGCCCTGACACCCCAGCCAACGTAACCGTTGACGCTGATGGCTGCCCAGCTGTTGCTGAAGTCGTACGTGTTGAGCTGGACGTCAAGTTCGACTTCGACAAGTCGGTCGTTAAAGAAAACAGCTACGGCGACATCAAGAACCTGGCTGATTTCATGAAGCAGTACCCATCCACCACCACTACTGTTGAAGGTCACACTGACTCCGTCGGTCCTGACGCTTACAACCAGGCTCTGTCCGAGCGTCGTGCAAACGCCGTTAAGCAAGTCCTGACCAACCAGTACGGTGTTGAATCGTCCCGCGTTCAGTCTGTTGGCTACGGCGAATCCCGCCCAGTTGCCGACAACGCTACTGACGCTGGCCGTGCTGTTAACCGTCGCGTAGAAGCGCAGGTTGAAGCCGAAGCTAAGTAATTAGCCCACAGCTTTGGAAAAGCCCGGCTTAGGCCGGGCTTTTCTTTGCCTGCGATTTATGAAAATCAGGGGCGGGGCTGGAGAAACACAAAAAACTGTGGGAGCGAGCCTGCTCGCGATGGCGGTGTGTCAGTCAGCATCAATGTTGCTGATCCACCGCCATCGCGAGCAGGCTCGCTCCCACAGGTTTGCTGGTGTCTGTGCTATAGCGCCGAAGCCTGGACCCAGGCCGGTTGCGCGCCTGCCAGCTCAGCAGCTCTGGCCACCTCGCCAATCACCAGGATCGCCGGGCTCTTGAGTTGAAATGCGCCTGCATCGGCCTCCATCGAGGTCAGGTCACTGCGACAGTCGCGCTGATGGGGCAGAGAGGCATTTTCAATCATCGCCACCGGCGTGTCCGCCGCCAGGCCTCCGGCCAGCAGTTGCTCGCGGATCTCGCTCAGTTTCGCCACCCCCATGTACACCACCAAGGTGGTCCCGCTTTGTGCCAAGGCTTGCCAGTTCAGGCTGCTACCGTCCTGGGTGTGGGCGGTGACCAGCGTTACGCCCCGGGCAATCCCACGCAGCGTCAGCGGAATATCACATTGCGTCGCACCCGCGAGGCCGGCCGTAATGCCATTGACCAGTTCCACTTCGACGCCATGCTCGCGCAGCCACTGCGCCTCTTCGCCGCCCCGGCCGAAGATGCACGGGTCGCCGCCCTTGAGGCGTACCACGCATTTGCCCTGACGGGCATAACGCAGCATCAGCCGATGGATAAAAGCCTGTGGCGTGGAACGGCATCCGCCGCGCTTGCCGACGGCGATGATCCGCGCGCCAGGGCAGTGCTCCAGCACTGCATCGTTGACCAGATCGTCGATCAACACCACGTCGGCTTCGCCCAAGGCGCGCACGGCTTTGAGGGTCAGCAATTCAGGGTCGCCAGGACCTGCACCCACCAGCCAGACTTTTGCGTTCATAGTGTTTTCCTCACGAGACAGCGGCCACCGGTTGCGCGGTGGCAACCAGCAGGCGTTTGATTTCCGGTACACAGGAGCCGCATTGCGTGCCGCAGCCCAGTTCCTGTTTCAGCCCCTGCAAGTCCAGGCCACGTTCAATGCCGGCGCAGATCGCACGCTGGCTGACGTTCATGCAGTTGCACAGTGTTTTGCTGCCGCCAACGGCGGCGCCGGCATTGCCTGGTGGGGCGCTCAAAGGCGCCAGCAGCCAGCGCCGCAACTGCTCATCGGCGCGGCCTTCCAGCCAGAGGTTTTGCAGCCAGTGGCGGGCCAGGGTTTCGCCGGCCAGGCGAATGGCGGTGATGCGACCGTTCTCGATTCGCACCCGTTTACCGATGGAACGACGCGGGTCGTCATAGGCCAGTACCGGCCCTTCGATCAGCCCCAATTGCTCGTCGATCGCCTGCAGCAACTGCGGTTCGGGGGCGACGGCGCTGGCCGCGCGAATCAGCAACGCGGGACGTTCGCGCCCAGTCAGGCTCAGGCTGACGTAGGCAAACGCCTCACACAGTGGTCGCAAAGTCTCCAAGTGCTGTTGAACATCGCCTTCGACCAGGGCGAAAAGCTGCCAGGGCAGGTTCACCGGTTCCAGGCGCACGCCGCTGTGTTTGAGTTCCGGCTGTTTTGACAGGGGGTCGAAGGCCGGTTGAGTCAGGGTATTGACCCCACCCTTGAGAAAGCGATCGCCCCAGTGCATAGGCAGAAACGCCTGCCCGGGGCGCACGCTGTCGTCGCTGTCCACCGCCACGATCACGGCGCCACGACGGCTCTTGAGGCTGACCAGGTCACCGGCTTGCAGGCGATGGCGAAGCAGTTCGTCAGGGTGCAGGCTGAGCACGGCTTCGTTCACATGACCGAACAATTGCGCGGCGGTGCCGGTGCGGCTCATGCCATGCCATTGGTCCCGCAGGCGACCCGTGTTGAGGGTCAATGGGTAGCGGGCGTCGCGCAACTCTTTGGCGGCGCGATACGGTTCTGCGACAAACCGCGCGCGGCCATTGTCGGTAGGAAAAATCCCGTCCAGATACAGGCGCGGTGTTCCGCTGCTGGCGCCTTGCGGGAAGGGCCATTGCTGAGGACCGAGTTGATCGATCAGGGCATGGCTGATACCGGACAAGTCCAGGTCGCGGCCACGGGTCAGTTGCTTGTATTCATCGAACAACTGGGCCGGGGTTTCAAAGGCGAACAGGCTGGGTTGACCCGGGCGCAGGCGTTTCTCCAGGCGTTGGGCGAAATCCACGGTAATTGCCCAGTCCGGCCGTGCCTCACCCGGTGCGGCAATCGCCCGGCGGACGTGGGAAATACGCCGTTCGGAGTTGGTCACCGACCCTTCTTTCTCGCCCCAACTGGCCGCTGGCAGCAGCAGGTCGGCAAACGCGGCGGTTTCGGTGGTCCGGAAGGCCTCTTGCAGCACCACGAATGGACAGGCTTGCAGGGCTTCCCGGACCGCCGTCTGGTCAGGCATCGACTGCGCGGGGTTGGTGCAGGCAATCCACAGTGCCTTGATCTTGCCACTGCGAACCTGTTCGAACAGTTCGATGGCGCTCAAACCCGTGGTCGCGGGCAATTGTTCAACACCCCAGTAGCGGGCGACTTCGGCGCGATGTTCGGCGTTGGCGGCGTCGCGATGACCCGGCAGCAGGTTCGACAAGCTACCGGTTTCCCGACCGCCCATGGCATTGGGCTGACCGGTCAGCGAGAAGGGCCCGGCGCCCGGCCGGCCGATTTGGCCGGTGGCCAGGTGCAGGTTGATCAACGCGCTGTTCTTCGCACTGCCGGCGGTGGACTGATTCAAGCCCATGCACCACAACGACAGGAAGCTGGGCGACGTGCCGACCCATTCGGCGCACTGGTGCAGTTGCTCGACGCTGATGCCGCAGATCTGGGCGACCATGGCCGGGGTGTAGTCGCGCACCAGGTTCTTGAGGTCCGCCAGGCCTTCGGTGTGGGCCTTGATGAAGCCGCGGTCGACCCAGTCTTCCCACAACAACAGGTGCAAAATCCCATGGAACAAGGCGACATCGGTGCCCGGCAGGATCGCCAGATGCAGGTCGGCAAGGTCGCAGGTGTCGGTACGCCGTGGGTCGATGACGATGATTTTCATCTGTGGTCGGCGGGACTTGGCGTCCTCGAGGCGGCGAAACAGGATCGGATGGGCGTAGGCCATGTTACTGCCGACAATCATCACACAGTCGCTCAGCTCCAGGTCTTCATAGCTGCAGGGCGGGGCGTCGGCACCGAGGCTGCGCTTGTAACCCACCACCGCCGAGGACATGCACAGCCGGGAATTGCTGTCGATGTTGTTGGTGCCCACCAGTGCCCGGGCGAGTTTGTTGAAGGCGTAGTAGTCCTCGGTCAGCAGTTGCCCGGAGATGTAGAACGCCACGCTGTCGGGGCCGTGTTCGGCGATGGTATCGGCGAAGATGCTGGCCGCGTGATCCAGCGCGCTGTCCCAATCGGTGCGGGCGCGGGACAGGCCCTTGCCCAGGCGCAGTTCGGGATATAAGGCGCGCGCGGCGAGGTCGCCGGTCAGGTGCAGGGTCGAACCTTTGCTGCACAGTTTGCCGAAGTTGGCCGGGTGGGCGGGATCGCCACTGACGCCGAGGATACGCTCGTCGTCATGTTCGATCAGCACGCCGCAACCGACCCCGCAATAACAGCAGGTCGAGGCGGTGGTTTGACGGCTCATCAGCTTGCTTCCCGCAATGCCAGCATCACCCGGCCGTTTTCGACCCGCGCCGCATGATGATGAGCGCAACCCACATCCGGGGCCTGGGCCTGGCCGGTTTCCAGGTCGATCTGCCAGTTGTGCAGCGGGCAGGCCACGCGCTTGCCATAGATCAACCCCTGGGACAGCGGGCCACCCTTGTGCGGGCAGCGGTCATCGAGTGCGAAAACCTCATCGTCGCTGGTACGAAAAATCGCGATATCGCCTTTCGGGCCATTGATGATGCGCGAGCCCAGGGCGTTGATCTCTTCCAGTGCGCAGATATCCAGCCAGTTCATGCCGGTACCTCCAGGTTTTTCACGGTGATGACTTCAAACTCTTTCTTCAGCTGGGGCTGTTCCAGGCGTTCTTTCCATGGGTCCTGTTCCAACGACAGGGAGAACTTCAGGCGGTCATGCAAGGCTTTGCGTCGTTGCGGATCTTCAAGTACCGCTTTCTTGATGTGCTCCATGCCGACCCGTTGCATGTAGTGCACGGTGCGTTCGAGGTAGAAGGCTTCTTCGCGGTACAACTGCAGGAATGCGCCGTTGTATTCGCGCACTTCTTCGGCGGTCTTGAGTTTGACGAAGAATTCGGCGACCTCAGTCTTGATCCCGCCGTTACCGCCGATGTACATCTCCCAGCCGGAATCGACGCCGATAATGCCGACATCTTTGATGCCCGCTTCCGAGCAGTTGCGGGGGCAACCGGAAACGGCCAGCTTCACTTTGTGGGGCGACCACATGTTGAAGAGGTCGTGCTCCAGCTCGATTCCCAATTGGGTGGAGTTCTGCGTGCCAAAACGGCAGAATTCGCTGCCTACGCAGGTTTTTACGGTGCGGATGGATTTGCCATAAGCGTGGCCGGACGGCATGTCCAGGTCTTTCCAGACTCCGGGTAGATCCTGCTTTTTGATCCCTAGCAAGTCGATACGCTGGCCGCCGGTGACCTTGACCATCGGCACGTTGTATTTGTCGGCCACATCGGCAATGCGCCGCAACTCAGACGGATTGGTCACGCCACCCCACATCCGCGGGACGACGGAGTAAGTGCCATCTTTCTGGATGTTGGCGTGGGCACGCTCGTTGATCAGGCGCGACTGCGGATCGTCGTGCGCTTCGCCGGGCCAGGTGGAAATCAGGTAGTAGTTGAGCGCCGGGCGGCAGGTGGCGCAGCCGTTCGGGGTGCGCCAGTTCAGGTAGCTCATGGTTGCGGCGATGGTCAGCAGATGCTGGTCGCGGATCGCCTGGCGAATCTGCCCATGGTTGAGATCGCTGCAACCGCAGATGGCTTTTTCGCTTTTCGGTTTGACGTCCGCCGCGCCGCCCACGGTGTTGATCAGGATCTGCTCCACCAAACCGGCGCAGGAGCCACAGGAACTGGCGGCCTTGGTGTGTTTTTTTACGTCATCGACGCTGAACAGCCCATGCTCCTGGATCGCCTTGACAATGGTGCCCTTGCACACGCCGTTGCAGCCGCAGACTTCGGCGGTGTCGGCCATGTTCATGGCTTTGTCCTGGCCCTGATGTCCTACGTCTCCCAGGGCGTTTTCCCCAAACATCAGGTGATCGCGGATCTCGCTGATGGTGTGGTTCTCACGGATCTGACGGAAATACCAGCCACCGTCTGCCGTATCGCCGTACAGACAGGCGCCGACCAGCACGTCATCCTTGATCACCAGTTTTTTGTAGACGCCACCAATCGGGTCGGAAAGGGTGATGGTCTCGGTGCCTTCGCCGCCCATGAAGTCTCCGGCGGAGAACAGGTCGATGCCGGTGACTTTGAGTTTGGTCGAGGTCACTGACCCCTTGTAGGTGGCGAAGCCCAGTTGCGCGAGGTGGTTGGCACAGACCTTGGCTTGCTCGAACAGCGGTGCCACCAGGCCGTAGGCGGTTCCACGGTGGCTGGCGCATTCACCGATGGCATAGATGCGCGGGTCGTAGGTTTGCATCGTGTCGTTGACCAGAATCCCGCGGTTGCAAGGGATGCCGGACTTTTCCGCCAGTTCGGTATTGGGGCGGATACCGGCGGCCATCACCACCAGATCGGCCGGGATGATGTCACCGTTCTTGAATTGCACCGAGCCGACCCGGCCATTGCCGGCGTCGTGCAGGGCTTGCGTTTGTTCGCTCAGGCGGAATTTCAGCCCGCGATTTTCCAGGGCGGTTTGCAGCAACTGACCGCTGGTCTTGTCCAGCTGCCGCTCCAGCAGCCATTCACCCAGGTGCACCACTGTCACGTCCATGCCCCGCAGTTTCAAGCCGTTGGCGGCTTCCAGGCCGAGCAGCCCGCCGCCGATCACCACGGCGTGTTTGTGGGTCTTGGCGGTGTTGATCATCGCCTGGGTGTCGGCGATGTCGCGGTAGCCAATGACGCCCTCCAGGGTGTTGCCGGGAATCGGCAGGATGAATGGCGTGGAGCCTGTGGCGATCAGCAGACGGTCGTATTCGGCTTCGCTGCCGTCCTCGGCGATGACCCGGCGCTTGACTCGGTCGATCTCCACGACCTTGCGGTTGAGCAGCAGCTTGATGTTGTTGTCCAGGTACCAGCTCAGGTCGTTGAGCACGATCTCTTCAAACGTCTGCTCGCCGGCGAGCACGGGCGAGAGCAGGATGCGGTTGTAGTTGGTATGAGGCTCGGCGCCGAACACCGTGATGTCGTATAGCTCATTGCTCAGCTTGAGCAGTTCTTCGAGGGTTCGAACCCCGGCCATGCCGTTGCCGATCATCACCAGTTTGAGTTTCTTCATCAGGGTTCTCCACAAGCTCAGGCCCGGTTCATCACGGTGCTCGGACTGGCTCGATACTTTTACGAAAACAAAAAAAGGCGTCCCGCTAGTTGCCTAGCGAGGACGCCTTTGTCCTTGTCCCGTTCTCTCGGGAAGCACCGCCCTCATCGTTGGAGGCGTTGCTTTATGTATGGTGAGAGAGGTTATGCAGTGGTTGTGCCAACTGGCTTGAGGGCGCGGATTTATTGGAGGGGAGGCGGGTTGCACGGATGGGAGCGGGATTTATTGCACCGAATCAAAGCGTGTTGCCCGGTAATGGAGCGTCCCGCAGGCGCAGTTGCAGGGACCATCAGGCCGCCATCGCGAGCAGGCTCGCTCCCACATTGGATCTGCGGTGGACACAAAACCTGTGGGAGCGAGCCTGCTCGCGATAGACGCGACTGGGTTTCAGCCATGAAACGCTAAATACAGCAGCACCAGATTCACCACCAAAGACACCAGCGCCAATGTGCGCCAGACCTTCAGCGGCTCCCTTTCCAGTAGCGGCCGAGGCCTGACGCTCAAGCTGCGCCGTTCACCCTGTTCCAGCAGTAACAGCCATTCCTCGGCGGTTTCAAACCGTTGCCCAGGATCCGCCGCCACGGCACGCTCCAGGCTTTGCCCAAGCCATTCGGCCAGGTCCGGTCGATAGCGATGGGCACTGACCGGTATGCCAAAGCGCGGTCGCTGGAACGCCTCGATTTCGCCGTAGGGATAGTGTCCGGTGAGCAGGAAATACAAAGTCACGCCGACCGCATACAAGTCTTGTTGCGCCGTCGGCGGCGCACCCCCGAAGGCTTCCGGGGCGATATAGCTGGGCGTGCCGGGCAGCACGTTGGCTTGGTCTTCGGACAATCCCGGGCAGTACGCCAGGCCGAAATCCAGCAAGCGCAGTTCCCCATCCTCGCCCAGGTGCAGGTTCTCCGGCTTGATATCGCGGTGAAAGATCTGTCTTCGATGCAACAGGCCCACCGCGTGCACCAGCCGCTGCGCCAGGTCCTGCCACTGGGGCAGAGGCAACGGGCCGCCCTGGTTGAACAGCTCGGCCAGGGTCTTGCCCGAATATTCCCGCATGACGTAGTACAAATGCTGACGCTGGGCAACACCGTGGACTTCCGGAAACTGCCTCCCGGCGACCCGCCTGAGGAACCACTCTTCCGACAGCAACGACTGCCCGGCCTGAGTATCGTCCCGTAGATGCCCCGGCAAGGTTTTCAGCAACCACGGTTGGCCCTGGCCATCGTGTACCCGGTAGAGCAACGATTGCTGGCTCTGGCCGAGCAGGCTTTCGATCTGCCAGCCCTCGAACACTTGCCCCGGTTTCAATGCCGGGGGAAGGGGCCATTGCTGCAACTGGGCCAGCGCATCGCCAATGCTCGCTTCGCCCACCGCATCGACCCGCACCAGCAGTGCGCTGGCGTTGTCCTGGCTGCCGGCCAGGTGCGCAGCGTTGACCAGGGTTTGCGCGGCAATGTCCAGGTCCGGCTGGTCGCGAAGGATACCGGCGATGGCCGTGTCCCCCAGAACCGCCCAGACGCCATCGCTGAGCAGTACGAAGGTCTCGTCGGTGCGCAGTTCTCCATCGAGGAAGTCCAGGATCAGGTGCTGATCCAGCCCCAGGGCACGCTTGAGCACGTGCTGCATGCCCTGTTGTTCCCAGACGTGATCCTCACTGACCCGCTGCAGATGATTGTCGTGCCAGCGGTAGACCCGGCAATCGCCCACGTGGGCCAGGGTGAAGCGCCGGCCCCGAAGGACCAGCGCGCTGACGGTGGTGAGCAGCGGTTGCCCGCCCCCGTTGGCTTGCAGCCAGCGATTCTGGGCCAGTAACAGCCGGTCCAGCGCTTGGGCCACACCCCAGGTTTGCGGCGTGGAATAGTAGTCCAGGGCCAGGGCCTGCAAGGTCGAACGGGCGGCCAGCCCGCCATCGGCGCATTGGCTCACACCGTCGGCGATGGCGAACAGGTACCCCTTGCTCGCGGCCAGGGCCGGCGCCGGGGTCACCAGGCGCAGGGCGTCCTGGTTTTCTTCCCGAGGGCCAATGGCACTGGCTTCGGCAAAACTCAGTTGCAGGCTCATGGAAGCTATTTATACCCGAGCCGCGGTGACAGCGGCCGAACCCCAGGTGGTCCTCCAGCGACGCTTGACGCCGTACAGGCCGAACCAGGCCAGGACGCCGAGGCTGGCGAACAACCACAGTGCCAGTTGATAGCTGCCGGTGCTTTGCTTGATCGCGCCCATGCCTGCCGCCAGGGCGAAACCGCCGATGCCGCCGGCCATGCCGATCAATCCGGTCATCACGCCGATCTCGCGACGGAAGCGTTGTGGCACCAGTTGGAATACCGCGCCGTTGCCCGCACCCAAACCGAGCATGGTGCAGACGAACAGGGCCAGGGCCGCGTAGGAGCTTGGCAGGTTGAAGCCCACTGCCGCGATGCAGACAGCGGCCACGGTGTACATGCCCAACAGGGTGCGAATGCCACCGAAACGATCCGCCAGGGCGCCGCCCAGTGGACGCATCAGGCTGCCCCCGAAGACGCAAGCGGCGGTGTAGTAACCGGCGGTCACCGGGCTCAGGCCGTACTGGTCGTTGAAGTAGCCGGGCAGTGCGCTGGCCAGGCCGATGAAGCCGCCGAAGGTCACACTGTAGAAGAACATGAACCACCAGCTGTCCCGGTCGCCCAGGGCCTTGAGGTAGTCGCCCATGGATTTGGCTTTTGGCCGCTCGGGAGCGTTCTTGGCCAGCCAGGCGAAGAGGATCAGGGTCACGATCAGCGGGATCAGCGCGAAACCGAACACGTTGCTCCAGCCGAATGCCACTGCCATTACCGGTGCGATCAGCGCAGCCAGTACGGTGCCCGAGTTACCAGCGCCGGCAATGCCCATGGCCTTGCCCTGGTGC
Organism: Pseudomonas sp. PICF6; assembly: GCF_009831705.1. Classification (NCBI taxonomy): domain Bacteria; kingdom Pseudomonadati; phylum Pseudomonadota; class Gammaproteobacteria; order Pseudomonadales; family Pseudomonadaceae; genus Pseudomonas; species Pseudomonas sp. PICF6. The sequence goes on from NZ_WUUD01000013.1 coordinate 534,047, forward strand.
TGTGGCGGATACCACTGGGAGGCTAGCGGCAGGGCCACGGCGAATGACGCACCGGCCACGCCCAGGAACAGCCCCAGCAGCAAGGCTTGTTCGTAGCTGTGGATGCCCAGTTTCCAGGCACAGAACAGTGCACCGATCACAATCACCTGACCGACCATACCGGCGGTTTTCGGTGAAATCCGGTCGGCCAGCAGGCCCATGAACAAGCGCAGTACGGCACCGGCCAGGATCGGCGTAGCCACCATCAGGCCGCGTTGCTGGGTGGTCAGGTGCAGGTCGGCAGAGATCTGCACCGCCAGTGGACCGAGCAGGTACCAGACCATGAAACTCAGGTCGAAATAGAGGAAGGCCGCGAACAGTGTCGGGGTGTGGCCGGATTTCCAGAAGCTTGAATTCATCGCGCACCTCAGCTGTAAAAGTCTCGAGAAATGAGTCAGTGCCTTGAAGCAGTGCGCCGCCTGTGGCTGCACCACCGACCCCGGACTGTGGGATCAAAACAAAAAAACGCCGCAACCCGAATCGCCAGGGGGCGAGGAGGGTGTGCGACGTCTTTGTCGTAGGTGGGGCAACCGCCGTTGGTTACCTGTGGCTTTGATAAAGCGAGAACTGTGCCAACAGGGGAGCAGTGTGAGACCTATCGCGAGCAGGCTCGCTCCCACAGTGGATCTTCAGTGGCCATGAAACCTGTGGGAGCGAGCCTGCTCCCACATTGGAGTTCCAGTGGCCACAGGATCTGTGGGAGCGAGCCTGCTCGCGATAGCGCCGGGCCAGGCGCTGCAAGGCTTTCAGCCGAGCAACTCATTCATCGCAATGATCTGCTCGGCCACCTGGATCAGCTTCTGCTGGCGACTCATGGCCTGGCGGCGCATCAGGGTGTAGGCCTGTTCTTCGTTGCATTCTTTCATCTTCATCAGCATGCCCTTGGCCAGTTCGATGCGTTTGCGCTCGGCCAGTTGCTGGTCCCGGGCCAGGAGCTGGGCGCGCAGGGCCTGGTCGCTTTCGAAGCGGGCCATGGCCACGTCGAGGATCGGTTGCAGGCGCGCGGCGTGGATGCCTTCGACGATGTAGGCGCTCACGCCCGATTTGATCGCCTGGCGCATTACATCCGGGTCGTGCTCGTCGGTAAACATGACGATCGGTCGTGGCTGGTCGCGGCTGACCAGCACCACTTGCTCCATGACATCGCGTCCGGGTGACTCGGTATCGATCAGGATCACGTCCGGACGCACTGTTTCGACGCGTGCCGGCAGGTCGATGGTCAATCCGGATTCATCGATGACTTCGAACCCGGCCTCAATCAGGGCCGCTTTGAGACGGCCGACTTTTTTCGCGGTGTCGTTGATCAGCAGGATACGCAGCATGGTCGTGGCTCCTGTCAGCGGCTGGCGAAGAGGGGAGCCGCATCGCTCAAAGCGTGCAGTTTGAAGCTTTTGGCATAAGCGGCCGGATCCGAGCCGTCCCAGATGGTGCCGTCGATCAATTGGCTGCTGCGCATGTCCTGGCGGGGGGCGGCGATGTCCAGTGCCGCGCAGGCTTGACGGTATAGCGTGAGCTGCTGGACTTGCTGTGCCACGGCCAGATAATCCGGGTCTTCACGCAACAGGCCCCAGCGGCGGAACTGGGTCATGAACCACATGCCATCGGACAGGTAGGGCAGGTTCACTTCGCCGTTGCCGTGGAAACGCATCGCGTGAGGGTCCTGCCAGCTGTTGCCCAGCCCGTCGGCGTAAATCCCTAACAGGCGCGGCTCGATGCAATCCAGCGGCGCGTCCAGGTATTCGGGGGCACTCAATAGTTGTGCGGTGCTGCGGCGGTTCTCGGTGCTTTGCTCAATGAAGCGACTGGCTTGCAGGATCGCCATCACCAGTGCGCGGGCGGTATTGGGGTATTGCTCGACGAATGCACGGGTGCAGCCGAGGACTTTTTCCGGGTGATCGGGCCAGATGGTTTGAGTTGTCGCCAGGGTGAAGCCCAGGTTCTGTTTTACCGCACTGGCGCACCACGGCTCGCCCACGCAGAACCCGTCGATCCGTCCGGCCTGCAGGTGGGCGATCATTTGCGGCGGCGGTACCACCACGCTGTCGACATCCGACAGCGGATGGATGCCTTGAGCGGCGAGCCAGTAATAGAGCCACATGGCGTGGGTGCCAGTGGGGAAGGTCTGGGCGAAAGTCAGTTTCGGGCGAGTTTGGTGCACATGCTGTTCCAGTGCCTCAGGACTGGTCACGCCTTGGGCCTGCAAGCCATGGGAAAGGTTGATGCTCTGGCCGTTCTGGTTCAGCCCCATCAACACCGCCATGTCGGTCGGCGCGACCCCGCCGATGCCCAGGTGCACCGCGTAGATCAGGCCATAAAGGCTGTGGGCGGCATCGATTTCACCGCTGACCAGCTTGTCCCGCAGGTTGGCCCAGGACGCTTGGCGCTTGAGGTTCAAAGTCAGCCCGTAAGGCTGGGCAAAGCCCTGGGTGGCGGCCACCACCAGCGGCGCGCAGTCGCTCAAGGCCATGAAGCCAAGATTGATCGCGCTCTTTTCCGGGGCATCGCTGCCGTTGACCCAGGCCAGGGGGGTGGCTGGAATTTCATTCATCGCGCATCACCTTTCCACAAAAAAAGGCGCCGTATCCGGACGCTTGCAAGGCCGGATGACGACGCCGTTGTCCTTCAAATACAGTGTGGCACTCATTCCGTCGTTGGCATGGGTGCCGATGAACGCAAGTGGTGCAAGGCATATGCCATCGCCGCTGTTTTGTGCAGGCGCCTCGCGTGCATCGTCGTAGCCCGGCTATAATCGCCGCCTCATTTCGTCGCCCGAGTCCAAGCCGCCCATGTACACCCTGGCCCGTGAACTGCTGTTCAAACTTTCCCCGGAAACCTCTCACGATCTGTCCCTGGACCTGATCGGCGCGGGTGGACGTTTGGGCCTCAATGGTCTGCTGTGCAAGGCGCCGGCTAAATTGCCGGTGAATGTGATGGGGCTTGAGTTCCCCAACCCGGTCGGGCTGGCGGCGGGCCTGGACAAGAATGGCGCGGCCATCGACGGTTTTGCCCAGTTGGGGTTCGGTTTCGTGGAAATCGGCACCGTTACCCCGCGTGCCCAGCCGGGCAACCCCAAGCCACGGATTTTCCGCCTGCCGCAAGCCGAGGCGATCATCAACCGCATGGGCTTTAACAACCTGGGCGTCGACCATTTGCTGGGGCGTGTGGCTGCCGCCAAGTACAAGGGCGTGCTGGGCATCAACATCGGCAAGAACTTCGACACACCGGTGGAGCGCGCGGTTGACGATTATCTGATCTGCCTGGACAAGGTCTACGCCCACGCCAGTTATGTGACCGTCAACGTCAGTTCCCCGAACACTCCGGGGCTGCGCAGCCTGCAATTTGGTGATTCGCTCAAGCAACTGCTGGCTGACCTGGCTCGACGTCGCGCCGAATTGGCGGTGATCCATGGCAAGCATGTGCCACTGGCCATCAAGATCGCCCCGGACATGACCGACGAAGAGACCGCACAGGTGGCCCAGGCCCTGATCGACACCGGAATGGACGCGGTGATTGCCACCAACACGACGCTGGGTCGCGAAGGCGTCGAAGGGGTGGAACACGCCGACGAGGCGGGCGGGCTGTCCGGTGCGCCGGTGCGGGACAAGAGCACCCATACCGTGAAAGTGCTGGCCGCCGAACTGGCGGGGCGCTTGCCGATCATCGCGGCGGGTGGCATCACCGAGGGCAAGCATGCTGCCGAAAAAATCAGCGCAGGCGCGAGCCTGGTGCAGATTTATTCGGGCTTTATCTATAAGGGGCCGGCGTTGATTCGGGAATCGGTGGATGCGATTGCTGCACTGCGTTGATTCTCAAGGTGCAACGCGATTCAACTGTGGCGAGGGGATTTAACCCCGCTGGGGCGCGAAGCGGCCCCAAACAGCTCACTCGTTAAACCTGACACTCTGAGGGGCTGCTGCGCAGCCCAGCGGGGTTAAATCCCCTCGCCACAACTGTATTCACAGCCCAGCTTTTTGCAGTGTTCATGAAACCCAGGCATTAAAAAGGGCTCCTCGAAGGAGCCCCCTGGGCCGAAGCCCGCCGTCCGGATGGGACGTGCGTGGTTAAATCGATGTGAGTATCAAATTGTCGAGTTCTTGAGTGTTAAGCCCTGTGTCAGCCGACGGCGTGAAGTTCGTTGAGTCTATGGATACCCGCAGTGCCGGTCATACCGTCCCAGTTGTCGCCGCGTCCTTCTCGCCAGCCATTGATCCAGGCTTGACGTACCGACGGTAGAGTAAAGGGGCAAAGCTCACGGGATTTACCACCAACGCCATATTGGTAACCGCGTAAAAATGCTCTTTCCAACGGATCACGCTTAAGTCTTCTCATAGGGTGTTGCCCTCACTTGTTGACTGTTGCTTAGCGTCGACCTCTATCGAGGCCGGGGCAGAATCATTCTGCCGTTGGCGGCTCGTTGCCGGCGTGACGAGCCAAGGTGTTGACGCCGTTGCGACGTCAACCTGTGTTGAGTTCTAACCAAAGCGTCACATGGATGGAATGATCGTTTTGTCATAAGCACGTAACAATAAAGATGTTAGGGCGATAAGTAACATGATGTTCGTCACCCGCTTTCAGGCAAGACCCCTGTATGATCGGCCCTGCATCGAAGGGTGCAGCCCTCAGGCGAATGAGAATGTCCCCCCGTTGCACTCGGGTACTATTCGACGAAAGGGTCGAGTTTTCACAATTTGTTGCACAGAATTTTTTATCTGCCCTCGCCTCTAAGCTCTTTTAACCTGAGCGGCGAGGGTGGCACGGCACACTTTCGTGCCACACGGGTGTTCTTGAGAAAAGCACCTGATTGAACCCGGCCCGGCAATGCGTTGCCCGGTCCACTTAGCCAAAGGCTCTGGAAATCCCATGTCCGATCGTTTCGAACTCTTCCTCACTTGCCCCAAAGGTCTTGAAGGCCTGCTGATCGAGGAAGCCGTCGGGCTTGGCCTTGAAGAGGCGCGTGAGCACACCTCGGCCGTGCGCGGCATGGCCGACATGGAAACGGCTTATCGCCTGTGCCTGTGGTCGCGCCTGGCCAACCGCGTATTGCTGGTGCTCAAGCGCTTCCCGATGAAGGATGCCGAAGACTTGTACCACGGCGTGCTGGATGTGGATTGGCAAGACCACATGCTCGCCGATGGCACCCTGGCGGTGGAGTTCAGCGGCCATGGCTCGGGTATCGACAACACCCACTTCGGCGCCTTGAAGGTCAAGGACGCCATTGTCGACAAGCTGCGTACCCCGACAGGCGAGCGGCCATCCATCGACAAGCTCAACCCGGACCTGCGCATCCACCTGCGCCTGGACCGCGGCGAAGCGATCCTTTCCCTGGACCTTTCTGGCCACAGCCTGCACCAGCGCGGCTATCGCCTGCAGCAAGGCGCCGCGCCCCTGAAAGAAAACCTCGCCGCGGCCATCCTGATCCGTGCCGGCTGGCCGCGTATCGCCGCTGAAGGCGGGGCGCTGGCCGACCCGATGTGCGGCGTCGGCACCTTCCTGGTGGAAGCCGGCATGATCGCCGCCGACATGGCGCCGAACCTGCGTCGCCAGCAGTGGGGTTTTACCGCCTGGCTCGGCCATGTGCCGGCGTTGTGGAAGAAGCTCCACGAAGAAGCCACCGAGCGTGCCGCTGCCGGCCTGGCCAAGCCACCATTGTGGATTCGCGGCTACGAAGCCGACCCACGGCTGATCCAGCCGGGCCGCAACAACGTCGAGCGGGCGGGCCTGAGCGAGTGGATCAAGATTTATCAGGGGGAAGTCGCCACCTTCGAACCCCGCCCGGACCAGAACCAGAAAGGCCTGGTGATCTGCAACCCGCCGTACGGCGAGCGTCTGGGCGACGAAGCCAGCTTGCTCTATCTCTATCAGAACCTCGGCGAGCGTCTGCGCCAGGCCTGCCTGAACTGGGAGGCCGCAGTGTTCACCGGCGCGCCGGACCTGGGCAAGCGCATGGGCATTCGCAGTCACAAGCAGTATTCGTTCTGGAACGGCGCCTTGCCGTGCAAATTGCTGCTGATCAAGGTCCTGCCCGATCAGTTCGTCACCGGCGGGCGTCGTACCCCGGAACAGCGCCAGGCCGAGCGTGAGCAGGCTGAGTACGATCAGGCGCCGGAAGTACCGCAAGAGCGCCAGTACAACAAGAACGGTAACCCGATCAAGCCGGCACCGGCTCCGGCTCCTGTGGTCGAGCAGGCCCGTTTGAGCGAAGGCGGGCAGATGTTCGCCAATCGCCTGCAAAAAAACCTCAAGCTGCTGAGTAAATGGGCCAAGCGTGAGGGCGTGGACTGCTATCGGGTCTACGATGCCGACATGCCGGAATACTCCATGGCCATCGACCTGTACCACGATTGGGTTCACGTCCAGGAATACGTCGCGCCAAAATCCATCGACCCGGAAAAGGCCTCGGCCCGGCTGTTCGACGCCCTGGCGGCGATTCCCCAGGCACTGAACGTCGACAAGAGCCGCGTGGTGATCAAGCGTCGCGAGCGGCAGAGCGGCACCAAGCAGTACGAGCGCCAGAGCACCCAGGGCAAGTTCACCGAGGTCAACGAAGGCGGCGTGAAGCTGCTGGTCAACCTCACCGACTACCTGGACACCGGGCTGTTTCTCGACCACCGGCCGATGCGCCTGCGGATCCAGAAAGAGGCGGCCGGCAAGCGCTTCCTCAATCTGTTCTGCTACACCGCGACCGCCAGTGTCCACGCCGCCAAGGGCGGTGCGCGCAGCACCACCAGTGTCGACCTGTCGAAAACCTACCTGGACTGGGCGCGGCGCAACCTGTCGCTCAATGGTTTTTCGGACAAGAACCGCTTGGAGCAGGGCGACGTGATGGCTTGGCTCGAAGCCAGTCGTGACGAATACGACCTGATCTTCATCGATCCGCCGACATTCTCCAATTCCAAGCGCATGGAAGGGGTGTTCGATGTGCAGCGCGACCACGTCCAACTGCTGGACCTGGCCATGGCCCGCCTGGCGCCGGGTGGTGTGCTGTACTTCTCCAACAACTTCCGCAAGTTCCAGCTCGAGGACAATCTGGCCGAGCGTTACGCGGTGGAGGAAATCACCGCCAAGACCATCGATCCGGATTTTGCCCGCAATGGCAAGATTCACCGTGCCTGGAAAATCATGGCCCGCTGACCTATAGCCGATTGGATCCATGGAAGCCTTGAAACTCAAGGCTTTCAGGCGTTTTTGTGCTGGTCAAAGTGATGGCTAATAGCTATAACTTAAGCCTGTGGACAGGGCAGTACCTACTGCCTGCCCCTTTCTGAGTTGTATTTATGGCATTGCATCAGGTACGCCCCAGAATCCTGGGTTTTATCAGCGAAGATGTGTCGGCCTGGCTGGTGGCTTCGCTGGTGCTGCTGGCCGGTGCGTTCCTGACCGGTTTGTTGACCTGGGCGATGGCTAATCTGTTTGACCAGCAATTGCGCCAGCGCTTTGAACTGCAAGCCGATGAACGCTTTAGCCGCATCGAGGAACGTTTTCAGGACCAGGAGCAACGTCTCGACAGCCTGAGGCGTTTCTTTGCCAACTCGGCCGGGGTTTCCGAGAGGGAATTCCATGGCTATGCCGAAGCGTTGCTGCGGCGCACTCAGGCGTTCGCCTGGGCGCCTCGGGTGCTGCGCGACGAACGATCATCGTTCGAACAACAAGCCCGCACCGAGGGGGGCGATACGTTTTCCATCCGTGAGCCGGACGACTCCGGTGGCTTGCGTCTGGCCGCCGAACGGGACGAATACGTGCCGGTGTTGTACCTCCAGAATCAACCTTCCTTCAAGGCTCCACGGGGCTTGGACCTGCTCGCCCATCCCTTGCGCCGTGCCACCCTTGAGCGCGCTCGCCACCGGGAGACCATAGTGGTATCGCAACCTTTGGACCTGGCGGGAGAGGCCGCCACCGCCACCCGCGGGGTGTTGCTGGTCGCGCCGGTCTCCAAGGCGTGGTCCAAGGAACCTTTCGGTTATGTCGTGGCTGCCGTCAGCATGCGCCAACTGGTGGGTGATGGCCTGCCGGCGCCCGGTCAGGACAACCTTTCGATGCGGGTCATGGACCTGTCCACGGACGATCGGGAGGAAGTGCTGTTCGAGTCACTCGATCCACCGGGCGAAAGTGACTTGTCGGCGACCCGCCTGTTACGCCTGGCCGATCGTGACTATCGGATAGAGTTGCGGCCCAGTCGTATGTTCCTGTCCACCAACCCTTCCTCGGTGGCCAGCCTGGTGGTATTGGGGGGCTTGCTCAGCCTGCTCCTCAGTGCGCTGCTGTATGTGCTGGTCAGCCAGCGACAGCGGGCCCTGCAGTTGGTCGAGCTGCGGACCCGAGAGCTGCGCGAGCGTGAGCAGGAACTGCGGGGCACTCATGGTCAGTTGCGTGGTGTGCTGAATGCCGCGACCCAGGTTGCGATCATCGCCACGGATCTTCGCGGGGTGATCACCACGTTCAATGCGGGCGCCGAGCAGATGCTTGGCTACGACAGCGGCGAGGTTCTGCACTGCATGACCCTCGAAAGCCTTCACTTGCCGCGCGAGCTCCAGGCCCGGGCCGTACAACTTGCTGCGCGTTATGGCAAACCGATTCCCACGTGCCACGCAATGTTGGTCGAGGGCGGCGAACAGGGTGGCCAGCAGGCCCGGGAATGGACTCTGGTGCGCCGCGATGGCAGCCATCTGACCGTGAACATGCTGGCGACACCGATGCTCGATGATCAGGGGCTGTGGGTCGGGCATCTGGCGATCTGCATCGACATCACCGAACGCAAGCGCGTTCATGAGGCCCTGGCCGCCCGGGACCTGTTGCTGAAAAAACTCAGTGCCCACGTGCCTGGGGGCATCTACCAGTTCAAGATGGATTTCAATGGGCGTTTCAGCGTGATTTATGCCAGTGATGGCATTCGCGATATCTATGAGCTGGAGCCCGAGACACTGGTGCGCAACGCCGAATCGATTTTCTCGCGCATCCATCCGCTGGACAGTGCGCGCGTGCGCAGATCGATCCGCACCTCGGCCGACACTCTGAGCCCATGGCGCGAGGAGTATCGCCTGCAACTGCCGCAGCGTGGGTTGCGTTGGGTGCGCGGCGAGGCCACGCCTGAGGAGCTGCCAGGCGGCGGGGTGTTGTGGCACGGTTATATTTCCGACATTTCCGATCTCAAGCGGGTGGAAGAAGAACTGCGAGCCTTGTCAGTGACCGACGCCCTGACAGGTATTCGCAACCGGCGCTATTTCCAGGAGCGCCTGACCACGGAGATGGCGCGGGTGGAGCGGGGCACCGGCGAGTTGGCGGTCATCATGCTCGACATCGATCACTTCAAGCGCATCAACGATCAGCATGGTCATGCAGTGGGCGATCGGGTGTTGCAGGCGGTTTGCCAGCGCATCACCCAGCGGCTGCGACGGACCGACGTGTTCTGTCGGCTGGGCGGTGAAGAGTTCGTGGTGTTATGCCCGGACACCGACGGCGAAAGTGCCCAGGCCTTGGCCACAGGGTTGTGGGAAGGGCTGCGCAGCGCGCCGATCGAGGACGTGGGTGTCATCACGGCCAGCTTCGGTATCGCCACCTGGCGGGTCGGGGAGGGGGCGGATGCGCTGCTGCTGCGGGCCGACTCGGGGGTGTACGCGGCCAAGCAGGCCGGACGGGATCGGGTTGAGGTGCAGTTGGGGTAGGCGTTCGCGCCGGTGATCGATGTGGGAGCGAGCCTGCTCGCGATAACGGTGTGCCATTCAACATCGCTGTTCACTGGCTGACGCATCGCGAGCAGGCTCGCTCCCACATTCAATTTGGTACGGGTTTAGAGCACCGAAGCCGTCTGCGGCAGTTTCGGCTGGCGGTACAGGTCCAGCAGCACCTGGTCCAGCACCGACGAAGCGCCCCATGGCCGCGGATCGTTGAGAATCGCCACGACGGCCCAGGTGTTGCCGTTGATGTCACGGCTGTAGCCCGCGATGGCGCGAACGGTGTTCAGGGTGCCGGTCTTGACGTGGGCTTCGCCGGCCATGGCGGTGGTCTTGAGACGTTTGCGCATGGTGCCGTCGGTGCCGGCGATGGGCATCGAACTGATGAATTCGGCGGAGTACGGGCTGCGCCACGCGGCTTGCAGCATTGCCGCCATTTCCCGGGCACTCACCCTTTCGGCGCGGGACAGGCCGGAGCCGTTTTCCATGACCAGGTGCGGCGCGGTGATGCCTTTCCTGGCCAGCCACTGGCGTACCACCCGCTGTGCCGCTTTGGCGTCGTCACCGTCGGCTTCGTTGCGGAACTCTGCGCCCAGGCTCAGGAATAATTGCTGGGCCATGGTGTTGTTACTGTATTTGTTGATGTCGCGAATGATCTCCGCCAGGTCCGGCGAGAACGCCCGGGCCAGCACCTTGGCGCTGCTCGGGGTCGCCGCCAGGCGATCCTTGCCCTGAATGCTGCCGCCCAGTTCCTTCCAGATCGCCCGCACCGCTCCGGCGGTGTAGGTGGGGTGGTCCAGCAGCGCCAGGTAAGTCTGGGAGCTGCAACCGTCACCGAGCTGGCCGCCGACGGTCACGGTCACGCTGCCGTCTGCCTGGGGCACCGGGTTGTAGCGCACGCCACCGGTGCATTGCTTGGAGTTGAGTGCCTTGACCTGGTTTTCGATGCGAATGCTGGCAATCGGCGGCTCCACCGACACCAGCACCCGGCCGCCGTCATTGCGGGCGACAAAACGCAGGGCCTTGAGGTTGACCAGCAAGGAGTCGGGCTTGACCAGGAACGGTTTGTTCTTGTCGTTGCCGTCGTCGTTGAATTCAGGCAACTGCGGTTTGATGAAGAAACCACGGTCCAGCACCAGGTCCCCGGTCACCTGTTGCACGCCGTTGGCCCGCAGGTCGCGCATCAGCAGCCAGAGTTTTTCCATGTTCAGCTTGGGGTCGCCGCCACCCTTGAGGTACAGGTTGCCGTTGAGAATCCCGCCGCTGAGGGTGCCGTCGGTGTAGAACTCGGTTTTCCACTGGTGATTGGGCCCCAGCATCTCCAGGGCGGCATAGGTGGTCACCAGCTTCATGGTGGAGGCCGGGTTCACCGAGACGTCGGCGTTGTACAGGGTCGGGGTGCCAGGGCCGTTGAGCGGGATCATCACCAGGGACAAGGCGTTGTTTTGCAGCTTGCTGTTCTTGAGGGCCTTTTGCACATTGGGCGTCAGGGCCGTGTTGATAGTGGCGGCGCTGGTGGATGCGGGCAGGGCCAGGGGAAGAAGAAGGCTGGCCAAAAGCAGTGGACGCAAAGATCTGATCATTTGAAATAAAACCCTACGGGCGAGGGGGGAAAAAACGAGGACATGAAAATGAACGCCCTCAACGTCATGAAAGTGTCGGCATTATGCCCCAAGGTGCAACGGCTTGTGCCGTGCCTGAGCCCTTCGGGGCGCTATTTTTTACCGACGGTAGGCCCACACACCCGATCAGGCGGGCAAACAGTGCACCAAACTGGTAGAGTGCCCGCCGTTATTACTTATGAGGATTGTTCCAATGGCGACTAACCGTTCCCAGCGTCTGCGCAAAAAACTGTGCGTGGATGAATTTCAAGAGCTGGGTTTCGAACTGAACCTGGATTTCAAAGAAGATCTGGCCGATGAGGCCGTTGACGCTTTCCTCGACGCTTTCCTGAAAGAAGCCATGGAAGCCAATGGCCTGGGCTATGTTGGCGGCGACGACTACGGTCTGGTTTGCCTGCAGAAGCGTGGCTCGGTGTCCGAAGAGCAGCGTGCGGCCGTTGAAGCCTGGCTCAAGGCGCGTCCTGAGCTGACCAGCGTTGAAGTCAGCCCGCTGATGGACGTCTGGTACCCGGAAAAGCCGATCAATCCGGTCGCTTGATGGTCTGAAACCGGCAGCCCGTTTGGGTGCCGGTTTTTTTGTGCCTGTCGGTTGGGTAGGTGTTGCCCTTCAGGCTGCCATCGCGAGCAGGCTCGCTCCCACAGGATTGTTGTGAACGACACAGATCCTTCTGTGGGAGCGAGCCTGCTCGCGATGCCTTCAGGCGTTACGCCAGTTCAGGATCACTAAGGTCAACACCCCCGCCACAATCCCCCAGAACGCCGAGCCGATGGAAAACAGCGTCAACCCCGATGCCGTGACCATGAAGGTGATCAGTGCCGCTTCCCGTTCCCGGGCTTCGCTCATGGCGATGCTCAAGCCATTGATGATTGAGCCGAACAGCGCCAGCGCCGCGATGGACAGTACCAACTCCTTGGGCAGCGCCGCGAACAACGCCGCCAGTGTCGCGCCGAACACCCCGGCAAGCCCATAGAAAACCCCGCACCAGACTGCTGCCGTGTAGCGTTTGTTACGATCCTCATGGGCGTGGGGCCCAGTGCAGATGGCCGCGCTGATGGCCGCCAGGTTAATGCCGTGGGAGCCGAACGGCGCCAGCAGCAGCGAGGCGATGCCGGTGCTGGTGATCAGCGGCGAGGCCGGTACGTTGTAACCGTCGGCCCGCAGCACCGCGATGCCAGGCATGTTTTGCGAAGTCATCGCCACCACGAACAATGGAATGCCGATGCTGATGGTGGCCGCCAGGGAGAAGTGCGGCGTGGTCCATACCGGTGTGGCGACTTCCAGGGCAAAGCCGCTGAAGTCCAGCAGCCCCATCAAGCCTGACAGAGCTGTACCGATCAGTAACGCCGCCAGCACTGCGTAGCGCGGCGACAGGCGCTTGACGATCAGGTAGGTGAAAAACATCCCCAGCACCAGACCGGTTCGATGCTGGGTGGCGACGAAAATCTCGCTGCCGATCTTGAACAGGATCCCCGCCAGCAACGCCGCCGCCAGCGAGGCCGGAATGCGCTTGACCAGGCGCTCGAAGCTGCCGGTCAGGCCACAGATCGTCACCAGCACCGCGCAGGTGATGTAGGCGCCGATGGCCTCGCCATAACTGACCCCGCCCAGGCTGGTGATCAGCAGCGCCGCGCCGGGTGTCGACCAGGCGATGGTGATCGGTGTGCGATACCGCAACGACAGGCCAATGGAGCACACGGCCATGCCGATGGAAATCGCCCAGATCCACGAAGAAATCTGCCCGCTGGTCAGCCCTGCCGCCTGTCCGGCCTGGAACATCAACACCAGCGAACTGGTGTAGCCGGTCATCATGGCGATGAAACCGGCGACGATCGCCGATGGCGATGTATCGGCCAACGGACGAAGTGGCGTGGTCGTGACTTCGGTCATGGTGGGCGGTGGTCCTTGTTGTAAATTGCAGGAGGGCGGGGGCCACAGATTCGGGGTTTAAGCCTAAACTCAACTCCGTTGCCAATTGCAATACAGCCACGTCCGTAAACAGCCGTACAGTCGTGTTGCCATCAGAGGTTGTGTACAATCGACGTATTATTTACGTGATACTTGTCAGCGACCCGCTGAGGCGTATTACAGTCACGGTCAATTCGCCGCAGTTCTCCGACTCGAGTGCCCATGAACGAACAGTTGCAGCCCCTCAAGAAACAACCGCGAGCAGGCAAAGCCGGCCGCAGCGGAACCCAGGACGATATTGTCTATGCGCATATTTTCGAGGCCATCCTCGAACAGCGTCTGGCGCCCGGTACAAAGTTGAGCGAAGAGGCGTTGGGGGAGATTTTCGGGGTCAGTCGCACCATCATTCGCCGCGCGTTGTCGCGCTTGGCCCATGAAGGTGTGGTGCTGTTGCGGCCCAATCGCGGCGCCGTGGTGGCCAGCCCGAGTGTTGAAGAGGCCCGCCAGGTATTCATGGCCCGGCGTCTGGTGGAGCGGGCCATCACCGAACTGGCCGTGCAGCACGCCACCGCCGAGCAGCTTGCCGAGCTGCGGCAGATGGTCAGCGACGAGCGCGACAGTTTTTCCCGTGGTGACCGTGGCGCCGGCATCCGCCTGTCAGGCGAGTTCCACCTCAAGCTGGCCGAGGCGGCGAAGAACGCCCCGCTGATCAGCTTCCAGCGCAGCCTGGTGTCGCAGACCTCGCTGATCATCGCCCAGTATGAAAGCGGCAACCGCTCCCACTGTTCCTACGACGAACACACCCAATTGATCGACGCCATCGAGGCCCGCGATGCCACCCTGGCGGTGGACCTGATGATGCACCACATGGACCACATCGACAGCAAGCTCAACCTCGACGAAGAAAGCGCGTCGGATGATTTGCATGCGGTGTTTTCGCATTTGTTGCAGAGCAAGAAGCCAGGGCGGTCGACGGCCAAGCTTTGATGAGTTGAATCAGTCATACCGAGTTGCCTTCATCGCGAGCAGGCTCGCTCCCACAAGGGTTATGTGATTGACACAAATCCACTGTGGGAGCGAGCCTGCTCGCGATTGGCAGTCTGACAGGCGCTAGAAATCTAGCGCTGATGCACCAACCGGCCAGCCGCAAAGGTCTGCGCCACCGTCCGGTCATCCCCCAGCGTCATCAACACAAACAACTTCTCGGCAATGTCCCGGGCCTGCTTGAGGCGATAGCTCAACAGCGGCGTGGCGTTGTAGTCCAACACCAGAAAGTCCGCATCGCTGCCCGGCTGTAAAGTCCCGATCCGGTCTTCCAGGCGCAAGGCCCGGGCGCCGCCAAGCGTGGCCAGGTACAGCGACTTGAACGGGCTCAGGCGGGCGCCCTGCAACTGCATCACCTTGTAGGCTTCGTTCAGGGTTTGCAGCAGCGAAAAACTGGTGCCGCCCCCCACATCCGTACCCAACCCCACGTTCACTTTGTGCTTCTCGGCCATTGGCAGGTTGAACAGGCCGCTGCCGAGGAAAAAGTTCGAGGTCGGGCAGAACGCGATGGCCGAACCGGTCTCGGCCAGGCGCGCGCATTCGTCGTCACACAGGTGCACGCCGTGGGCGAACACCGAGCGTTCGCCGAGCAGTTGGTAGTGGTCGTAGACGTCCAGATAACCTTTGCGCTCGGGGAACAGTTCCTTGACCCATTGCACTTCCTGCAGGTTCTCACTGATGTGAGTCTGCATGTACAGGTCGGGATATTCCCCCAGCAACTGACCCGCCAGGGCCAGTTGTTCCGGCGTGCTGGTCGGCGCAAAACGCGGGGTCACGGCGTAATGCAGGCGGCCCTTGCCATGCCAGCGCTCGATCAGCGCTTTGCTTTGGGTGTAGCTGGATTCGGCGGTGTCGATCAGGTAGTCCGGGGCGTTGCGATCCATCATCACTTTGCCGGCGATCATCCGCAGGTCGAGTTTCTCGGCCACCTCGAAAAACGCGTTCACCGATTGCGGGTGCACACTGCCAAACACCAGCGCGGTGGTGGTGCCGTTGCGCAGCAGTTCCCTGACGAAAATATCGGCGACGGCGTCGGCATGGGCCTTGTCGGCGAACTGACTTTCGCAGGGGAAGGTGTAGGTGTTGAGCCAGTCCAGCAATTGCTCGCCGTAAGCCCCGACCATGCCGGTCTGCGGCAGGTGGATGTGGGTGTCGATGAAGCCGGGCGTGATCAGTGCGTCCTGGTAATGAGTGATCTCGATGTCGGCCGCCAGGGTCGGCAGCAATTCGCTGGCGTGGCCGATGGCGCTGATCTGGCCGTTTTCCACCACCAGCAGGCCGTCTTCAAAATATTCATAGGACGCTTCAATGCCGACTTCGGCAGGGTCGGCGAGGCTGTGGAGCAGGGCGGCGCGGTAGGCTTTACGTGTCAGGGGCATGGGAATTCTCAACGATTGTTCAACGGTTCGCCTGGCTGCGGCGCGAGGCCGGCAACAGCTTGGCAATCGGTTCGGCGCGCGTGGTGTGCTGGCCGAAATCCGCGTTATAGGTGGCGATGATTTCACCGGCGATGGAGATGGCGATTTCCACAGGCAACTTGCCTTTGACGTCGCCAATGCCCATCGGGCAGCGCATGCGCTGCAAGGTGCTGCTGTCGAAGCCGCGATCGCGCAGGCGATGTTCGAACTTGACCCGTTTGGTTTTCGAACCGATCAGGCCGAAGTAAGCGAAGTCGTTGCGCTTGAGGATCGCGGCGCTCAGTTCCAGGTCGAGCTGATGGTTGTGGGTCATGACGATGCAGTAGCTGCCGGCGGGCAGTTCGTCGATTTCATCCAGCGGCTCTTCGCTGACGATCTTGCGCACGCCGTGGGGCAGGTGTTCAGGAAACTCCGCTTCCCGGGAGTCGATCCAGCGCACCTTGCAGGGCAGGCTCGCCAGCAGCGGCACCAGGGCGCGGCCGACGTGGCCGGCGCCGAATACGGCGATCTGCGCCTGGACCTGGCCCATGGGTTCGAACAGCAGCACGGTGACGCCGCCGCAGCACTGGCCCAGGCTGGCACCGAGGCTGAAGCGCTCCAGATGGGTGCTTTGCTGGCCGCTGGCGAGCATCTGCCGGGCGATCTCCATGGCCTTGTATTCCAGGTGGCCGCCACCGATGGTGTCGAACGTCTGGCTGGCGCTGATCACCATCTTCGAACCGGCATTGCGCGGGGTCGAGCCGAGTTCTTCGATGATCGTCACCAGCACGCAGGGTTCACCGCGATCTTGCAGGTCGGCGAGGGCGCTGATCCAGTTGTACATATTTCACCTCAACTGATCGTTCCCACGCTCTGCGTGGGAATGCATCTTTGGACGCTCCGCGTCCGCTCTTCAAACTTCGACGCAGAGCGTCGGGGGTTGCATTCCCACGCAGAGCGTGGGAACGATCATCAAATGGCTTCGGGCTCGGCTTCCTTAACCTTAGCCACCCGCAACCCACGCATCTGCTCACACCCCCACAACACCCGCTCCGGGGTCGCGGGTGCATCGATTTTCGGCTGGTGCTGGTAATTTCCCAGGCTCGCCACGGCATCCTTGATGGCGCACCACGCGGCGATACCGAGCATGAACGGCGGTTCGCCCACGGCTTTGGAATGGAACACCGTGTCTTCCGGGTTCTTGCGGTTTTCCACCAGCTTGACCCGCAGATCCAACGGCATGTCGGCCACCGCCGGAATCTTGTAGCTGGCCGGGCCGCAGGTCTGTAGCTTGCCTTTGTCGTTCCATACCAGCTCTTCCATGGTCAGCCAGCCCATGCCCTGGATGAAACCGCCCTCGACCTGGCCGATGTCGATGGCCGGGTTCAGCGAGGCGCCGACGTCGTGGAGGATGTCGGTGCGCAGCATCTTGTATTCGCCGGTTAGGGTGTCGACGATCACCTCGGCGCACGCCGCGCCGTAGGCGTAGTAGTAGAACGGCCGGCCCCGGGCCTGGCTGCGGTCGTAATAGATTTTCGGGGTCTTGTAGAAACCGGTGCTCGACAGCGAGACCTGGGCGAAATACGCCTGCTGCACCAGCGCCTCGAACGTCAGGATGTGATCGCGCACCCGCACATGGCCGTTGTGGAACGCCACGTCTTCTTCGCTGACCTTGTACTGCCGCGCGGCGAACTCCACCAGGCGCTGCTTGATGGTTTCGGCGGCATTCTGCGCAGCCTTGCCATTGAGGTCGGCACCGCTGGAGGCAGCGGTGGGCGAGGTGTTCGGCACCTTGTCGGTGTTGGTCGCGGTGATCTGTACCCGGTCCATTTCCACCTGGAACACTTCGGCCACCACTTGCGCGACTTTGGTGTTCAAGCCCTGGCCCATTTCCGTACCGCCATGGTTCAGGTGGATGCTGCCGTCGGTATAGACATGAATCAGCGCCCCGGCCTGGTTGAGGAAGCTGGCGGTGAAGGAAATACCAAATTTCACCGGGGTCAGCGCCAGGCCTTTTTTCAGGATCGGGCTATTGGCGTTGTAGCGGCGGATCGCTTCGCGGCGCTCGGCATACTGGCTGCTTTGCTCGAGTTCGGCGGTCATCTCCTCGAGCATGTTGTGCTCGACGGTCTGGTAGTAGTGGGTGACGTTACGCTCGGTCTTGCCGTAGTAGTTGGCCTTGCGCACCGCCAGCGGATCCAGCCCCAGATGCCGGGCGATGGCGTCCATCACCTCTTCGATGGCGACCATGCCTTGCGGCCCGCCGAAGCCACGGTAAGCGGTGTTCGACGCGGTATTGGTCTTGCAACGATGGCCGTTGATGGTTGCATCGCCCAGGTAGTAGGCGTTGTCGGCATGGAACATCGCCCGGTCGACAATCGAGGCCGACAGGTCCGGCGAGCAACCGCAGTTGCCGGCCAGCTCCAGGGCAATACCGTGCAAACGCCCGGTGCTGTCGAAACCGACGTCGTATTCGATGTAGAAAGGGTGGCGCTTGCCGGTCATCAGCATGTCTTCGACCCGGGGCAGGCGCATCTTGGTCGGTTGGCCGGTGAGGTGGGCGATGACCGCGCACAGGCACGCCGGGCTGGCGGCCTGGGTTTCCTTGCCACCAAAGCCGCCGCCCATGCGGCGCATGTCCACCACGACTTTGTTCATCGAAACGTCCAGCACTTCGGCCACCAGTTTCTGCACTTCGGTGGGGTTCTGTGTGGAGCAGTAGACGATCATGCCGCCGTCTTCGGTGGGCATCACCGAGGAAATCTGGGTTTCCAGGTAAAAGTGTTCCTGGCCGCCAATGTGCAGCGAGCCCTGGATGCGGTGCTCGGCGCTGGCCAGTGCCGCCGCCGAATCTCCGCGCTGGTGGGTGTGGCTATCCAGCACGAAATGCCGCTTGCGCAGGGCCTCGACCACGTCCAGCACCGGTTCCAGATCTTCGTATTCGATGATGGCCGCCATCGCTGCCTTGCGCGCGGTTTCCAGGTCCCTGGCGGCAACCGCCAGCACCGGTTGGCCGACGAACTGCACGTCATCGATGGCCAGCAACGGGTCGCCGGGTAACAGCGGGCCGATGTCCTTCAGCCCCGGAATGTCTACATGGGTAATGGCGATGCGCACGCCTTCGAAGGCGTAGCAGGGCGCGGTATCGATACGGATGATCCGGGCGTGGGCGCGGTCCGACAGCCGGGCATAGACGTGCAACTGGTTCGGAAATTCCAGGCGATCGTCGATGTACTGGGCTTCGCCGGACACATGCTTGGCGGCGCTGTCATGCTTGACGCTGCGGCCCACGCCGGTGGTCAGGTCGCGGGCGAACAGTTCGGCCAGCTCGGCTTGAGTCTTCTCTACGGCGTGATGGTTAGACATAAGCGGTCACCCGAGTCTCGATGTGCGGCGTTTGCAGTTCGATGAAGTATTTGCGCAGCAGGTTGCGGGCGCTGAGCAGGCGGTATTCCTTGCTGGCGCGGAAGTCCGACAACGGTGTGAAGTCCTCGGCCAGTGCGGCGCAGGCACGTTCGACGGTGCTGTCGTTCCACGCGGCACCGATCAACGCGGCTTCACAATGCTTGGCGCGCTTGGGCGTCGCGGCCATGCCGCCGAAGGCCACCCGAGCGTCCTGGACCACGCCATGCTCGATACGCAGGTTGAACGCCGCGCATACGGCGGAAATGTCATCGTCCAGGCGCTTGGAGACCTTATAGGCGCGGAACGCCTGCTCGGCGCTGGCCCGGGGCACGATGATCTTCTCGATGAATTCGCTTTCCTGGCGGGCGGTCACCCGGTAATCGATGAAATAGTCTTCCAGCGCCAGGGTGCGACGGGTCTGGCCCTTGCACAAGACGATCTGCGCGCCGAGGGCGATCAGCAAGGGCGGCGAGTCGCCAATCGGCGAGGCGTTGCCGATGTTGCCGCCCAAGGTGCCCTGGTTGCGGATCTGCAACGAAGCGAAGC
>NZ_WUUD01000013.1:553683-569662 GCF_009831705.1 Pseudomonas sp. PICF6
TGCAGCAGTTCGCCGAAGTCCGGGTATTCAGCCTGCAAGGCTTCGTAGCAGTCGGAGAGTGCGGTGGCGGCGCCAATCTCCAGGCGATCGTCGAAACGCTCGATACGCTTGAGCTCAGCGACGTTGCCCACGTAGATCATCACCGGCAGGGTGCGATGGAACTGGGTGACCTCCAGGGCCAGGTCCGTGCCACCGGCCAGCAGGCGCGCCTGGGGATACGCGTCATAAAGGTCGGCGAGGTCGGCCACGGTCAACGGCACCAGGCAGCGTTTGTCGCCGCTGTTGAGTTCACCCGTGTCAGTCGGTGCGATGGCTTTGAGGCGAGCGATGGTCTCGGCTTCGCGGGCGTCGAACTGGTCCGCTTGCCTGGCGCAGCAGACCTGCTCGGCGGCCGCCAGAATCGGCCGGTAGCCGGTGCAGCGGCACAGATTGCCGGCCAAGGCTTCGTGGGCCTTATGAACGTCGGGCTGTTTGCTGTTCTTTTGCAGGGCGAACAGGGACATCACGAAGCCCGGTGTGCAGAAGCCGCATTGCGAACCGTGGCAATCGACCATCGCCTGTTGGACGCTGTGCAACTGGCCCTGGTGCTTGAGGTCTTCGACGCTGATCAACTGCTTGCCGTGCAGGGACGAGACGAAGGTCAGGCACGAATTGAGGCTGCGATAACGAATGCGTTCACGGCCGTCCTCGTCGGTCTGCAACTCGCCCACCACCACGGTGCACGCACCACAGTCGCCGCTGGCGCAGCCTTCTTTGGTGCCGGATTTGCCGAGGTGTTCGCGCAAATAGTTGAGCACGGTCAGGTTCGGGTCCAGGGCGTGCTCGCTACGGAGTTCCTGGTTGAGTAAAAACTGGATCACGGAAGGCCTCGCAGACTCATTATTGTTGTATCGACTTGGGCTGAATTTAGCAGGTCTGACTTTGCGGTCAACGATTTTCTGACTTAAAGGTCAAGAAAATCCGCTTGGTCGATGAACAACGGTCTATAGACACTGTAGAACCCTGTGGGAGCCGAGCTTGCTCGCGATGACGGCGGTACATTCAGTATGGATGCATGCTGACAGACCGCTATCGCGAGCAAGCTCGGCTCCCACAGGTTCTTCCACAGATTCTGTTTCAGGATGAGGGCTCAAACTTTTTTGCTTGGATCGTGCCAAAAACCCGCTGCAGGCCCTGCGCCATGACGTATTGAGTGCGCTACACTGCGCCGCTTGTGCAAATCGAAGAGTTTGAAGGACAACCATGACGTTCAAGGCCCCGGACAGCCTCGCCGAGCAAATCGCCCATCACCTGGCCGAGCGCATCATTCGTGGTGAAATGAAGCCGGGCGAGCGCATCCAGGAGCAGAAGGTCACGCTGGCGCTCAACGTGAGTCGCGGTTCGGTCCGTGAGGCTTTGCTGATACTGGAGCGCCGGCATCTGATCGCGATCCTGCCGCGCCGTGGTGCACACGTCACCGAATTGAGCGAACACAAGGTGCGCAGCCTCTGTGCGCTGATGAGCGAGCTGTACATCCTGCTGGGCAATGCCGTGGCTCATGGCTGGCAGGAACAGGCCGACATGGCGCCGTTCATCGAGATCCAGCAGCGTCTTCAGGACGCCTTCGCGCGCCAGGACATCCGCACCTTCGTCGATGAAAGTTTCAGCGTGATGCGCGCCGCGTATCCCTTCGCCAACAACCCGTACTTGCAGGAAACCGTCGAGAACCTGCAACCGGCCATGAGCCGCGCCTACTTCCTGGCCCTGGAACAACGCAAGGCCGAGATGAGCGAATTCCTCGACCTGTTCCAGCGCTTGCTGACCGCCGTGCTGGCCCGTGATTTGCCGCAGATCCGCATCGTGCTGACGGCTTATGCCCAGCGCAGTTGCGATCTGGTGGTTTCTGCCCTGACGGCGGCCTGAACGTGCGGCTCAAATGCATCAAACTGGCGGGGTTCAAATCCTTCGTCGACCCGACCACGGTGAACTTCCCCAGTAACATGGCGGCGGTGGTCGGGCCCAACGGTTGCGGCAAGTCGAACATCATCGACGCCGTACGCTGGGTGATGGGCGAGAGCTCGGCCAAGAACCTGCGCGGCGAGTCGATGACCGACGTCATCTTCAACGGCTCCACCAGTCGCAAACCGGTGAGCCAGGCGAGCATCGAGCTGGTGTTCGACAATTCAGACGGCACCTTGATCGGCGAGTACGCGGCCTACGCGGAAATCTCCATCCGCCGCAAAGTGACCCGCGACAGCCAGAACAGTTATTTCCTCAACGGCACCAAATGTCGACGTCGCGATATCACCGATATTTTCCTCGGCACCGGCCTCGGCCCGCGCAGCTATTCGATCATCGAGCAGGGCATGATCTCCAAGCTGATCGAGGCCAAGCCCGAAGACCTGCGCAACTTCATCGAAGAAGCCGCCGGCATCTCCAAGTACAAGGAGCGGCGCCGCGAGACCGAAAACCGCATCCGTCGCACCCACGAAAACCTGGCCCGCCTGACCGACCTGCGCGAAGAACTCGAACGCCAGCTCGAACGCTTGCACCGCCAGGCCGAAGCCGCCAAGAAATATCAGGAATACAAAGGCGAAGAACGTCAGCTCAAGGCCCAGCTTTCGGCCCTGCGCTGGCAGGCGCTGAACGAGCAGGTCGGCCAGCGCGAGGCGATCATTGGCAACCAGGAAGTCAGCTTCGAGGCCCTGGTGGCCGAGCAGCGCAATGCCGACGCCGCCATCGAGCGCCTGCGTGACGGCCACCACGACCTGTCCGAACGCTTCAACCTGGTGCAAGGGCGCTTCTATTCGGTGGGTGGCGACATCGCCCGGGTCGAGCAGAGCATCCAGCACGGTCAGCAACGGCTGCGCCAGCTGCAGGATGATTTGAAAGAGGCCGAGCGCGCGCGCCTGGAAACCGAATCCCACCTGGGCCACGACCGCACGTTGCTGCTGACCCTGGGCGAAGAACTGGACCGGCTCACGCCCGAGCAGGAACTCACCAGCGCCGCCGCCGAAGAGGCTGCCGCCGCCCTGGAAGAAGCCGAGCTGAGCATGCATGGCTGGCAAGAGCAGTGGGACAGTTTCAACCTGAGCTCTGCCGAGCCGCGGCGTCAGGCCGAAGTCCAGCAGTCGCGCATCCAGCAACTGGAAGCCAGCATGGAACGCCTAGCCGAGCGTCAGCGCCGTTTGGCCGAAGAGCGCGCCTTGCTCGCGGCGGACCCTGAAGACGCGGCGATTGTCGATCTGAGCGAACAACTGGCGGCCGGGGAAAGCCTGATCAGCCGGGACGGCTATTGGGTCGGTCGGCATTTCCTGCGGGTGCGCCGGGCCAGCGAAGCCGAGAGCGGCATGCTTGCCCGGGGCCAGGAAATCCAGCGCCTGAGCGCTGAGCGTGAAGAACGCGAAGCGAGCGTCGAAGCCCTGGAAACCGAATTACAGAATCTGCGGGCGCAACAGCGTCAGCAGGAAAATGGTCGCGAACACTTGCGTCGGCTGTTGCAGGACGAAGCACGCCAGCAAGGCGAACTCAAAGCGCAGCTGTCCGCCGGCAAGGCCAAGGTTGAACAGCTGGCCTTGCGCCGCACGCGCCTTGAGGAAGAAATCGCCGAGCTGGGCGAACAACGGGCGCTGGAGCATGAGCAGATCGGTGAAGCGCGCCTGCAACTGCAGGAAGCCCTCGATGCCATGGCCGTGGACACCGAGCAGCGCGAGTTGCTGCTGGCTCAGCGCGACAGTCTGCGCGAACGCCTCGATCGGGTGCGCCAGGATGCCCGCCAGCATAAGGATCACGCCCATCAGTTGGCGGTGCGCCTGGGCTCGCTCAAGGCCCAGTACGATTCCACGCGCCAGGCGTTGGAGCGTCTGGAAATGCAGTCCGAACGCCTGACCGAAAAGCGCGAGCAATTGAGCCTGAACCTGGAGGAGGGCGAAGCGCCGCTGGAAGAGTTGCGCCTCAAACTCGAAGAGTTGCTCGACAAGCGCATGAGCGTTGATGAAGAACTCAAGACTGCGCAAATTGCCCTGGAAGATGCCGACCGCGAACTGCGCGACGCCGAAAAGCGTCGTAGCCAGGCCGAACAGCAATCCCAGCTGATCCGCAGCCAGATGGAACAGCAACGCATGGAATGGCAGGCCCTGACGGTGCGCCGCAAAGCCTTGCAGGACCAATTGCTGGAAGACGGCTACGACCTCGACGGCGTGCTCGCCACGTTGGTGGCCGGGGCCAACGAGAAAGACGCCGAAGAAGAGCTGGAACGCATCGCCGCGCGCATTCAGCGTCTGGGCGCTATCAACCTGGCGGCCATCGACGAGTACCAGCAGCAGTCCGAGCGCAAGCGCTATCTGGATGCCCAGAACGACGATCTGGTGGAAGCGTTGCAGACCCTGGAAAACGTCATCCGCAAGATCGACAAGGAAACCCGTAATCGCTTCAAGGATACCTTTGATCAGATCAACGGCGGTTTGCAGGCACTTTTCCCGAAAGTTTTCGGTGGCGGCAGCGCTTACTTGGAACTGACGGGCGAAGATTTACTCGATACAGGGGTGACCATCATGGCGCGTCCCCCGGGCAAGAAGAACAGCACCATCCATTTGCTCTCCGGGGGTGAAAAAGCGCTGACGGCATTGGCCCTGGTTTTTGCCATTTTCAAATTGAACCCGGCGCCGTTCTGCATGCTCGATGAGGTGGACGCGCCGCTGGACGACGCCAACGTGGGGCGTTATGCGCGGCTGGTAAAAGAGATGTCTGAGACTGTGCAGTTCATCTACATCACCCACAACAAGATCGCCATGGAAATGGCCGACCAGTTGATGGGCGTGACCATGCATGAGCCGGGTTGCTCGCGTCTGGTGGCCGTGGATGTGGAGGAGGCGATGGCGATGGTGGACGCGTGAAACACTGCTTGTAGGGCATCTATTTAGGATGCTGTAGGATTTTTTTGAGCCTTGGGCTTGTCGTTCAATTCACAGAATGGCGCAAGCCTACGCGACAGACGGTGTAAAGTTATCTTTGGTCGTGCTAGTTTAATGTCAATTTTTCGTATGCGTGGGCAAAACGCCATTCAGAACATAGAGTTGGCGCCACGTTTTAAAGCGGTTTGCACATAGCTAAGCCCCTTATTTTTCAGCATTTTTATAGAGGCACGGGATTACATGGAAATCGGTCTGCGCGAGTGGCTGATCGTCATCGGCATTATTGTCATTGCCGGTATTCTTTTCGACGGCTGGCGCCGCATGCGCGGCGGCAAGGGGAAACTCAAGTTTCGTCTCGACCGCAGCCTGTCGAACCTGCCGGATGACGATGGCAATGCCGAGCTGTTGGGCCCGCCCCGGGTGCTGGATACCCATAAGGAGCCGCAACTGGATGAGCATGACCTGCCGTCGATGAGCGCGCCAGTGCGCGAGCCACGGGAAACGGGTTCCAAGCGCGGCAAGCGCAACAGCGAACCGTCCCAGGGCGACCTGAACCTCAATCTCGACCTGGACGGCGGCCCGAGCTTCAGCAGCCGCGACGACGACTTCCCGGACGAGAACAAACCCGTGCGCGGCGACAAGGACCAGGCCCAGGCCGAGGAAGTGCTGGTGATCAGCGTGATCTGCCGCGACCCGGCCGGCTTCAAGGGCCCGGCGCTGTTGCAGAACATCCTGGAGAGCGGCCTGCGTTTTGGCGAGATGGACATTTTCCACCGCCATGAAAGCATGGCCGGCAACGGCGAGGTGCTGTTCTCCATGGCCAACGCGGTCAAGCCAGGCGTGTTCGACCTGGACGACATCGACCATTTCAGCACCCCAGCGGTGAGCTTCTTTCTCGGCCTGCCCGGCCCGCGTCATCCCAAGCAGGCCTTTGACGTGATGGTGGCCGCGGCGCGCAAGCTGACCCAGAAGCGCTAAAGTCGGCAGAATTTTTCTGGCTGAAGGGCTTTTGTGGCGAGGGGATTTATCCCCGCTGGGCTGCGCAGCAGCCCTAAATCCTGGCCCCTTGGCCTTATCAGCTAGTTGAGTCGTTAGCTTTGGGACTGCTTCGCAGCCCTGCGGGGATAAATCCCCTCGCCACAGGTTGTATGTTCGGCGGGCTCAGGTCCGACTGCCGATGATTTCAAAAAATTGAGCAGCCTAGGCTGCTCTTTTGCTTTATGAGAGAACATCCATGACTGCCGTCCAAACCCGCATCCAACAGTTGCGTACCGAGCTGGATCAGCACAACTACCGCTACCACGTCCTCGACGAACCGAGCATCCCGGACGCCGAGTACGACCGCCTGTTCCATGAGCTCAAGGCCCTGGAAGAGCAGCATCCGGAGCTGGTGACCAGCGACTCCCCGACCCAGCGTGTCGGCAGTGTTGCACTGTCGGCCTTCAGCCAGGTCCGCCACGAAATCCCGATGCTCAGCCTGGGCAATGCCTTCGACGAAACCACCATGCGTGAATTCGACCGCCGGGTGACCGAAGGCCTCGACCTGCCCATGGGCGACTTGCTGGGCGGTGGCGCGGCGGTGGAGTACAGCTGTGAGCCGAAGCTCGACGGCCTGGCGGTCAGCCTGCTGTACCAGGACGGCCTGCTGGTGCGCGGCGCCACGCGCGGCGACGGCACCACCGGCGAAGACATCAGCGTTAACGTGCGCACGGTGCGCAACATCCCCCTCAAGTTGCAGGGCAGTGGCTGGCCGCCGGTGCTGGAAGTGCGCGGCGAGGTATACATGTCCAAGGCCGGCTTCGAGCGTCTCAACGCCACGCAACTGGAGGCGGGCGGCAAGACCTTCGCCAACCCGCGCAACGCGGCCGCGGGCAGCCTGCGCCAGCTGGATTCGAAGATCACCGCCAATCGTCCGCTGGAATTCTGCTGTTACGGCATCGGCCAGGTGACGGCGGACATTGCCGACACCCACATCGGCAATCTCAAGCAGCTCAAGGCCTGGGGCTTGCCCATCAGTCGCGAACTGAAACTGGCCCACGGCATCGACGAGTGTCTGGATTACTACCACGACATTGGCGAGCGGCGTAACGCGCTGCCATACGAAATCGACGGCGTGGTGTTCAAGGTCAACAGCATCGCCTCCCAGCGCGAACTGGGTTTCCGCGCCCGGGAACCGCGCTGGGCCATCGCCCATAAATTCCCGGCCAGCGAAGAACTCACCGAACTGTTGGACGTCGAGTTCCAGGTCGGCCGCACCGGCGCCGTGACACCCGTGGCGCGGCTCAAGCCGGTCAAGGTGGCCGGTGTGACCGTAGCCAACGCCACGCTGCACAACATGGACGAAGTGGCGCGCCTGGGCCTGATGATCGGCGACACGGTGATTATCCGCCGCGCCGGTGACGTGATCCCGCAAGTGGTGCAAGTGGTCACCGAGCGTCGCCCGGAAAACGCCCGTCCCGTTGAAATCCCGCAACAGTGCCCGGTGTGTGGCTCCCATGTGGAACGCACGCAACTGATCAAGCGCAGCAAGGGCCGTGAAACCATCAGCGAAGGCGCGGTGTACCGCTGCGTTGGTCGTCTGGCCTGTGGTGCGCAGCTCAAGCAGGCAATCATTCATTTCGTGTCGCGCCGGGCCATGGACATCGAAGGCCTGGGCGAGAAGAGTGTCGAGCAGTTGGTGGACGAAGGGCTGGTGGGCTCGCCTGCCGATCTGTATGCCCTGACCTTCGAGCAAGTGGTCGACTTGGAAGGCTTCGCCGAACTGTCGAGCAAGAACCTGTTGGCGGCCATCGTCGACAGCAAGAAGCCGAGCCTGGCGCGCTTCATCTACGCCCTCGGCATCCCGGACGTGGGCGAGGAAACCGCCAAGGTCCTGGCCCGCTCCCTCGGTTCACTGGAGCGTGTGCAGGCGGCCTTGCCGCAAGTGCTCACGTACTTGCCGGACGTCGGCCTGGAAGTGGCCCACGAGATCCACAGCTTCTTCGAAGACTCGCACAACCGCCAGGTGATCGAGGGCTTGCTGCGCCATGGCCTGGATATCCAGGACCAGGGCGAACTGGGCGCGGAGTTCTCCGCCAGCACCACCCTGGGCGGTTTCCTGGACAAGCTGAACATTCCCTCGGTCGGGCCGGGCGGGGCGCAGAAACTGGCGGACAAGTTCGGCTCGCTCGAAGCGGTGATGAACGCCGACTGGCTGGACATGCGCCAGGCCCTGCCGGAAAAACAGGCCAACGCCGTGCGCGAGTTCTTCGCCATCGCCGCCAACCGCCAACAGGCCGAAGCCGCCGAGAAGCAACTACAGGCCTTCGGCATGCACTGGCAGAGCGAGAAAAAAGTCGTCGAAGGTTTGCCCGAAGCCGGGCACACCTGGGTGCTGACCGGATCGCTGGAATTGATGAGTCGCGATGTCGCCAAGGACAAACTGGAAAGCCTGGGGGCCAAGGTGGCCGGTTCCGTGTCGGCGAAAACCCATTGCGTCGTCGCCGGGCCGGGGGCCGGGTCGAAACTGACCAAGGCCAATGAGCTGGGGCTCAAGGTGCTGGATGAAGAAGCGTTTGTGGCGTTCTTGAGTCAGCACGGCATCACGGTTTAGTCATGTCGCCAGGAAACTCGGACCCATTGTGGCGAGGGGATTTATCCCCGCTGGGCTGCGCAGCAGCCCTAAAATCTGCCATCTCGGTCTGTCTGGTTGATTGAGTCGACAGGATTGGCGCCGCTGCGCGGCCCAGCGGGGATAAATCCCCTCGCCACAGGGTTATGTGGCGAGTCGGCTAGCGCGGGTCGACGTTATCCAGTGCCCGATTCGCCAGCAACCCTCCCAGCTCGATCAACTGCTGAATACCCAGCGCCACATGCCGCCGCGAACCCTCCAGCTCGAACGCCAGATCACTGATCATGGCATCGGCCGAAGCCAGGGTTTCACTGAGGTTGGCGAGCAGGCATTCGGTGTCGATGCCGTTGATCACGGTGAAGAGCTGAGCGGGTGCGGGATCAGCTTCCGGCGTTTCCGGTTTTGGCTTCAGGTAGAAGTCGAGGGCGCGCTCGGCGGCTTCGTCGAGTTTTTTAGCGGCGGCGGTTTTGTGCGGGGATGTTGGATCGGTGTCCGGTGGGTTGGGGGTTGCTTTGAACATGGTGACGCTCCTATGGGATGGAGCCACCAAGGCCTGTCGCTAAACAGAAATGGTGGCGGCTGCACGCAGGTTAGCGAACCGGTCATAGGCACCCGGCAGACTCGAAGGTCTCCCACATACAGCCGCCATAACGTCATTGCAGTTAGACCTGCAACGAAGCATGGGCCGCTTATGCACCTAGAATGATCCGGGTCGCTAAACCCGATCGCTGATTCGTCAGCGACCCGGAAACGATAAAGTCCGGCCCATAGGCGCACAAGCCGGCGGATTCTGGCGCAGTTGTAGGCAATGGCGCAAGGCGGGGTAGCCCGGCCCGGCAGCGTCCTACACAATGCTCACAATCTTCGGATGATTCGCACGCTCCTGGGAACGATCACGCACAGGAGGGGATCTAGTCTTGCAGGCCCCCGGAGATCACCATGTACCGCTTCTTCGAGCAACTGAGTTCACGCATCGCCGCGCCCTTTACGGGCGATCGCTCGCGTAACAGCAAGATCTGGCCGTGTCGCTGCGGCCAGTCGCTGTTTTTTCGCAACAGCCAGTGCCTGGCCTGCCAGGCGGTGTTGGGCTATCAGCCCGAGCAAAGCCGTTTGTCGTCCCTGCAACCCGGCGAGCAGCCTGGCACCTGGACCCTGGATGCCGACCCACAAGCCGGGTTGTTTCGCCGTTGCGCCAACCTCGACACGCCGGCGGCCTGCAATTGGCTGCTGCCGGCCAATGGGCACGACACCTTGTGCATCGCCTGCAGCTTGAATCGCACCATTCCCGACCTGTCGATCCCGGAAAACCCCGAACGCTGGTGCAAGGTCGAAACCGCCAAGCGGCGGCTGGTGGCGCAATTGATCACCCTCGGTTTGCCTGTCATCCCAAAAACCGTCAGTGAAAGTGAGGGGCTGGCCTTCGATTTCATCGGCGTCGACCTCGATGGCACGCCTCCGACCACCGGCCACGCCAGCGGGTTGGTCACGCTTGACATCAAAGAGGCCGACGATGCCCACCGCGAGCATGTGCGCCAGCAGATGCGCGAGCCGTATCGCACTTTGCTCGGGCATTTTCGTCATGAGGTAGGGCACTACTACTGGGACCGGTTGATCGCCAACAGCCATTGGCTCGATGCATTTCGCGAGCAGTTTGGTGACGAGCGGGCCAGCTATTGCGATGCCCTGGAGCGTCACTATCAGCAAGGCGCGCCGCTGGACTGGCAAACCCACTACGTCAGCGCCTACGCCACCATGCATCCTTGGGAAGACTGGGCGGAAACCTGGGCGCATTACCTGCATATGATGGACGCGGTGGACACGGCCCTGGGTTTTGGCATGAGCGCCGGGGAAATGGATTTCGACTACCAGCCGTTCCCGCCCGAGACCTTGTTCGACCCTGAACATACGGGGGGCGTGGCCTTTCTTTCGTTCGTCAACGCCTGGATCGAACTGGCCGGCATGCTCA
The DNA here is from genome assembly GCF_009831705.1 of Pseudomonas sp. PICF6. Lineage (NCBI taxonomy): Bacteria > Pseudomonadati > Pseudomonadota > Gammaproteobacteria > Pseudomonadales > Pseudomonadaceae > Pseudomonas > Pseudomonas sp. PICF6. The sequence goes on from NZ_WUUD01000013.1 coordinate 564,152, forward strand.
ACGAACTGTCGCGCAGCATGGGCCAACCGGATTTCTACCCGTTCGTCGTACCCGCCGCGGTGATCACCAAGCTGCATTTCATCCATCTGGTGATTCAGGAGGAGGGCGGCCGGGCTGACGAGGTGCTGCTGTAACCGCCGACTTGTGGGAGCAAGCTTTGTTCTCACAGGCAAGTGCTTGAACATCTTCAGTTTTTTAATCCGGCGCGAACGGTTGTAACTTCTCGTCAGATAGGTACAATGGCGCGGCTCGCCGTCAGGCGGGCGTCGTTATGGTGACCCCATCGGTCCCCCCGCAACGATTACCCGTGAACCTGGTCAGATCCGGAAGGAAGCAGCCACAGCGGGAACATTGTGTGCCGGGGTGTGGCTGGTGGGGTTGCCTCCATAACGCCCAGGCCTTCGTTCGCAAGGTTTACGAATATTCCATATTTCTTTTATTTGCCAAACGATATTTATCGTCGCTTTCTGCTGCCTGGGTTCTGGTGTGGCAGAGCAACCGAACACCGAAAGAGAAGCCCGGCCTGTCGCTCATCGACAGGTCGGGCTTTTCTTTTACATCACCGCTTCAAGGCTTCGACAGTGCCTGGTCTACCGCCGCAATCAGCTTCCCCAGATCCTTTGCGGTGGCTCTGTGTATGACACCAAACAGGTACGCTCGCTGTTCGTCCTCATCGTCCATGTCGGCAAAAAATGCTTTGAGCTGCACATCCAGTTTGTCGGCAAGCAAGACCAAGGCTTCCATGCTCGGGGTGTAGGTGCCGGTTTCGAAGCGGCTGATGGTTTTGGGGTCAAAACCGGTTTTTTCGCCAAGTTCAGCCTGAGTAAGCCCCGCTACTTTGCGATAGCGTCTGATGGCCGGACCCAAACTTGAAATTTGCATCGCTTAATTCCCATTTAGAATCAAGAACTTAACGATAGATTTTTGCATTAGGCAACCGCATGATTCATCACCTTGCTTTGCAAAATGTGATGTGTTTCGTAGAATCGGCCTTTGGCACGGGCATTTGGTGACCTGCTTCAGAAGCCTGGATGTGCGAAAAAGGCGAGCCTTGCGTTTTCTTGTTGTACACAAGGCGACGCTTGGCGCCTTCAGGTAGCACCGCCACGGCCCGCGCTCCAGCGTATCTCAAGGTGTTTGAGCCTAGTTGATTTTTCGCCTGTCCTGGGGCGGTGCAACCGCGCGCGACAAATGAGCCTGACTCATGGATGACTGCTTCGATGGATAAGAAGTACCGCAGAGCCGTTGACGCCGCCGCGATTTTTTCTGAAACCGATCTGAGCGGGCGCATTACCTACGTCAACGACCAGTTCTGTAAGCTTTTTGGCTACCCGCGCGATGAGCTGTTGGGGGCTAACCATCGCCTGATCAACTCCGGCCAGCACCCGGACGAGTTCTTCAGCGCCATGTGGCGCACCATCGCCCTGGGGCAGGTCTGGAAGGGTGAGATCTGCAACCGGGCCAAGGACGGTACGCTGCATTGGGTCGATACCACTCTGGTGCCGGTGATCGACGATGCGACCGGTCAGATCGAGCGCTATCTGGCGATTCGTTTTGATGTCAGCGAGAAGCGTCAGTTGTTGCATTCGCTGCAATGGCGGGTCGGTCACGACGTGTTGACCGGGTTGCCCAACCGCACCTACCTGTCCGACCTGCTGGATCAGGCCCTGGAATTTTCCAGGGCGCAGAGCTTGCCCCTGGCGGTGTGCATGCTTGACCTGGATGGCTTCAAGGCTGTGAACGACGGCCACGGCCATGCCAGTGGTGACCAGTTGCTGGTGGAGGTCGCCCGGCGTCTGCGCAGCATCGTGCGCGGGGAGGATGTGGTGGCGCGGTTGGCCGGCGATGAGTTTGTGCTGGTACTGCGCCATGTATGCGGGCTTGAGGAATTGCATGCCGCGTTGAACCGGGTGCTGATTGCCGTCTCCATGCCGTATGCCATTGATGGCAAGGCCATCAAGGTTTTCGCCAGCATTGGCGTCACCCTGTTTCCCGGTGACAACGAAGACGCCGATACCTTGTTGCGCCACGCCGACCAGGCGATGTACGTGGCCAAGCAGAGCGGCCGCAATCGCTTTCATTTGTTCGACGTGTCCCGGGACCAGGAAGTGCGGGCCACTTACCAGACCGTCGAGCGGGTGCGGCAGGCCATGGCCGGCAACGAATTGCGCCTGCATTTTCAGCCCAAGGTCAACATGCGCCATGGCACGGTGGTGGGGCTCGAAGCGCTGCTGCGCTGGAAACACCCCCAACGGGGCCTGGTGCCGCCCCGGGAGTTCCTGCCGCTGGTGGAGGAAACCGACCTGATCGTCGAGATCGGTGAGTGGGTCATGGAGCAGGTGCTGATTCAGTTGCAGCAATGGCAGCACGCGGGGCAAGTCTGGCCGGTGAGCATCAATATCTCGGCGCGGCATTTCCAGCGGGCAGATTTCGTCGAGCGGTTGCGGCAGGTGCTGCAACGGCACCCGGCGGTGTCGCCGCGCATGCTGGATCTGCAGATCGTTGAATCCTTGGCGGTGGAAAACCTTGCCCACGTCAGCGCCTGTCTCCAGGCGTGCCAGGCCTTGGGCGTGGGGTTTTCCCTGGGCGGTTTCGGCACGGGATACTGTTCGCTCAATGACCTCAAACACCTGCGCACGCAGACCATCAAGATCGACAAGACCTTTGTCCGCGACATACTCAATGACCGCGATGATCTGGCGCTGACCGAAGCGGTCATCGGTTTGGCCAGGGCGTTTGGGCGCCAGGTAGTGGCGGAGGGGCTGGACAGCCTGGAGCATGGTCAATTGCTGCTGCGCCTGGGCTGCGAAGTGGCCCAAGGCTATTTCATCGCCCGGCCCATGCCACCCGACCAGGTGCCTGGCTGGGTGAAAGGATTTGTTTCGCCGCCGCAATGGCAGCATCAGTCGGACGTTCAGGGCGAATCGGATCCGGCTTGCGGCGACTCTTTATGTCCGGTGTAGGACTGGATGATCGCGTCGATTTCCCCCGACGTTTTCATCTTCAATAAGGTGCGCAGAATGCGTTGGGCCGGAATGTTTTGATCATCGCGTACATAACAGCCCAGCCCGCGCTCCTGGAGAACAGCCACGGCACGCAGTTGCCGGTCTGGGGGATGTCGTTGATTGAACCAGTCCAGCGCCCATTGATTGCTCACCGCGTAGCGATAGCGCCCGGCCAGAAGCTTGGCCAGGACTTGTTCCTGGCTGCGTGCATCGTCACGTCGCAGATGCCCGCCGTCGAATAACGGCTGCAAGGTCGGGTAGGTATAGCTGAGGACGGTCCCGACCGGCTGGTGGGGCAGGGTGGCGGGCGTCACCACCTTGGGGGAGCTGGCCGTGCCCACCAGCACGTCGCGCTGGAAAAACAGCGGGACGCTCCACAGGTAATTGCCCCCCGTATCCTTTACCCACTCGGGGGTGACATAACACCGTACGTCGACTTCGCCGTGGTTCATGGCATTGTCCAGCCGGGCGCGGGCCAGCACATGAAACTGCGCCGGCATCCCCACCTGGGCCGCCAGGCGGGTCATTACGTCGGGGATGATACCCTGGATCGGGCGACCTTCTTCAGTCTGCACCATGGGCATGGCCCAACTGTCGGTAATGGCGAAACGCAACGGGATTTCGCCAGCAAAACACCCTGAACCCAATAACAGCAAAGCCCCCATGGCCGAACGCATAAACTCTCCTGATGGTGCAAAATCCTGTCGGCAACCAGGCCCCTGACCCAAGCTTAGACAGATTAGACGAGCACACCGGATGCAATTTCGCCCCTGCTCCGCTAGCATTAGCCGCTTCTGCTTCCCAGTGGCGATGGTTTTCGATGAGTTATCAGGTTCTTGCACGTAAATGGCGTCCGCGCTCGTTCCGCGAAATGGTCGGCCAGACCCATGTGCTCAAGGCCCTGATCAATGCCTTGGACAGCCAGCGGCTGCATCACGCCTACCTGTTCACCGGCACGCGCGGCGTCGGCAAGACGACCATCGCGCGGATCATCGCCAAGTGCCTGAACTGTGAAACCGGTATTACCTCGACGCCGTGTGGCGAGTGCTCGGTATGCCGGGAAATCGACGAAGGCCGTTTCGTCGACCTGATCGAGATCGACGCCGCCAGCCGCACCAAGGTCGAAGACACCCGTGAACTGCTCGACAACGTGCAGTACGCGCCAAGCCGTGGGCGCTTCAAGGTCTACCTGATCGACGAAGTGCACATGCTTTCCAGCCATTCCTTCAATGCGCTGCTCAAGACCCTCGAGGAGCCGCCGCCCTACGTCAAGTTCATCCTGGCGACCACCGACCCGCAGAAGCTTCCTGCAACGATTTTGTCCCGCTGCCTGCAGTTCTCCCTCAAGAACATGACCCCGGAGCGGGTGGTCGAGCATCTGACCCACGTGTTGGGTGTCGAGAACGTACCGTTCGAAGACGATGCGCTGTGGCTGCTGGGTCGCGCCGCCGATGGTTCGATGCGTGACGCCATGAGCCTGACCGACCAGGCCATTGCCTTTGGTGAAGGCAAGGTCATGGCCGCCGATGTGCGGGCCATGCTTGGCACCCTCGACCACGGCCAGGTCTACGACGTGTTGCATGCGCTGATCGACGGTGACGCCAAGGCGTTGCTCGAAGCGGTGCGTCACCTGGCCGAGCAGGGGCCGGACTGGAATGGCGTGCTTTCGGAAATTCTCAACGTGTTGCACCGTGTCGCCATCGCCCAGGCTTTGCCCGAGGGTGTCGACAACGGTCATGGCGACCGCGATCGGGTGCTGGCATTGGCTCAGGCGCTGCCGGCCGAAGACGTGCAGTTCTACTACCAGATGGGGCTGATCGGTCGGCGCGACCTACCCCTGGCGCCGGATCCGCGCGGTGGTTTCGAAATGGTGCTGCTGCGAATGCTCGCGTTCCGGCCAGCCGACACGGACAACGCCCCGAGGCAACCGCTAAAGCCAGTGGGGATCAGCCAGGCCACAGCTGATTCCGCCAAGCCAGTGGCTGCCGCGCCCGTCGTTGCGCCGGCAGTGGCCTCTGCCCCGGCAGCGGTTGAGCAACCGGCCCCGGTGCCTGTCGTCGCGGCGCCTGAGCCCGAGCCTGAGCCTGTCGTCGAGGCGTTGCCGCAGCCGGTCGCTGAGGAAGTGGTCGACCTGCCCTGGAACGACCCGGTCGAGGCCCAGGTCGTCCAGCAGCCTGCCGTGGAACCGGTGCTGGAAACCGTCGCCGAGCAACCCGAACTGCCGCCGATGCCCATGCCCACGCCCGACAGCGTGGTACCCGACGCGCCCGAGTGGGTGGCTGCCCCGGTGCCTGAGCCCACGGTGGCGGACGTTGATGTCGCCACGCCAGGCATGGACCTGGATGATGAGCCGCCACTGGACGAGGATTACATCGAGCCGGACATGGATTCGGCCTACAGCTATCTGGATGAACTGGCCAGCGAGCACGCCGCCGAGCCGGCCCCGGAGCCCGAGCCTGAACCGGCGGCGATGCCGGCTACCGGGCTGGCCCTGCAATGGCTGGAG
>NZ_WUUD01000013.1:569672-576954 GCF_009831705.1 Pseudomonas sp. PICF6
GCCAACTGCACGCTGATCTCCGTGGAGGGCGACCACTGGCTGCTGCACCTGGACCCGGCCCACAGCGCGCTGTTCAACGCCACGCAGCAGCGCCGTCTCAACGATGCACTGAACCAGTATCACCAGCGCACGCTGACGCTGAGCATCGAGCTGATCAAGCCTGAGCAGGAGACGCCGGCCCAGGCCGCGTCCCGCCGCCGTGCCGACCGTCAGCGCGAAGCCGAGGAGTCGATCCACGGTGATCCGTTCATCCAGCAAATGATGCAACAGTTCGGTGCCGTGGTCCGTCACGATACTATCGAACCTGTCGAGGCCCCGGTGACCCAGGGCTCATAACTGAAAGCGTCAGGCCGAACGGGCCGGGCGCGGTGTTTATCCAAGTACTTTCGAGGTGATTCCCATGATGAAAGGTGGCATGGCCGGCCTGATGAAGCAGGCGCAGCAGATGCAGGAAAAAATGGCCAAGATGCAGGAAGAACTGGCCAACGCCGAAGTCACCGGCAAGTCCGGCGGCGACATGGTGACCGTGGTCATGACCGGTCGCCACGACATCAAGCGCGTGAGCATCGACCCGAGCGTGGTCGAAGGCCTGAGCGAAGACGACAAGGAAATGCTCGAAGCCCTGTTCGCCGCCGCCGTCAATGACGCAGTGCGCAAGATCGAAGCCAACAGCCAGGACAAAATGTCCGGCATGACCGCTGGCATGCAACTGCCGCCGGGCATGAAACTGCCGTTCTGACTCGCCATCCCGATCGGGATGGGCTACATACAATGCCAGGCATCGCGCCTGGCATTTTTGTTTGTGTCACAAGGCGAGTGCGCTAGAAACTTTACCTGTGGGAGCAAGGCTTGCCCGCGATGGACGATGACGTGCCGCTGCGACGAACCGAGGCGTCTGCATCGCGGGCAAGCCTTGCTCCCACCAGTACCCACTGAACAAACATCGAACGCCGCCCAGCCGGCAATGGTCTGCTTCCTGTAAGTGCCACTCAACGATCAAGGAGACGCTTCCATGTCACAAGCATCGACCACCCACCAGCGCATCGTCCTCGCCTCCCGCCCCACAGGTGCTCCCACCCCGGACAACTTCCGTCTGGAGCAGGTGACGTTGCCGGAGCTGCAGGAGGGGCAGATCCTGCTCAAGACGCTGTTTCTCTCATTGGACCCTTACATGCGCGGACGGATGAGCGACGCACCTTCCTACGCCGCGCCGGTGGAAATCGATGAGGTGATGACCGGTGGTTCTGTCAGCCGGGTCGAGCGTTCTATGCATCCGAAGTTTCAGGAGGGGGATCTGGTGGTGGGCGCTACGGGGTGGCAGAGCCACACTGTCAGCGATGGCCGCAATGTCATTCCGATCCCGTCCGGGCTGCCCAGCCCGTCGATGGCGCTGGGTGTGCTGGGCATGCCGGGCATGACCGCGTACATGGGCCTGATGGAGATCGGTCAGCCCAAGGCCGGGGAAACCCTGGTGGTCGCGGCGGCCTCGGGCGCAGTCGGCTCGGTGGTCGGCCAGGTGGCGAAGATCAAGGGCCTACGGGTGGTCGGTGTGGCCGGCGGCCCCGAGAAATGCAAGTACGTGGTCGACGAGTTGGGGTTCGACGCCTGTGTCGATCACAAGCGCGATGACTTTGCCGAGGCACTGGCCCGGGCTTGCGACAAGGGCATCGACATCTATTACGAAAACGTCGGTGGCAAGGTGTTCGACGCCGTAGTGCCGCTGCTCAACGCCAAGGCGCGCATTCCCCTCTGTGGCCTGATCGCGTCCTACAACGAGCATGAAGCCCCCACTGGCCCGGATCGCTTGCCGCAATTGCAGCGCACCTTGCTGACCAAGCGCGTGCGGATCCAGGGGTTTATCGTGTTCGACGACTTCAGTGGTCGTCAGCCGGAGTTCATCAGCGCCATGGCGCCTTGGGTGCGTGACGGCAAGGTCAAGTTCCGCGAAGACGTGGTCGATGGCCTTGAGAATGCACCACAGGCCTTTATCGGCCTGCTGGAAGGGCGCAACTTCGGCAAGCTGGTGGTGCGGGTGGCGCAGGATTGAGTATTTGACGCTAATCGGAGGCGCGGGTATAAACCGCGTCTCGTTGTTATGTCGGACATTTCCTCCATGAGCTTCAGCCCTTTGATTCGCCAACTGATCGACGCCCTGCGAACTTTGCCGGGTGTGGGTCAGAAAACTGCTCAGCGCATGGCGTTGCAATTGCTTGAGCGTGATCGCAGCGGCGGTTCGCGTCTGGCTCTGGCCCTGAGCCAGGCCATGGAAGGGGTAGGGCATTGCCGCTTATGCCGCACCCTCACTGAAGACGACCTCTGCCCGCAATGCGCCGACCCGCGTCGGGACGACAGCCTGCTATGCGTCGTGGAAGGACCCATGGATGTGTACGCCGTGGAGCAGACCGGTTTTCGCGGCCGTTATTTCGTGCTCAAGGGGCATTTGTCTCCGCTCGACGGCCTGGGACCGGAAGCCATCGGCATTCCGCAACTGATGGCGCGGATCGAAGAGGCCGGGACTTTCACCGAAGTCATCCTCGCCACCAACCCGACGGTCGAAGGCGAAGCCACCGCCCACTACATCGCGCAATTGCTCAACAACAAGGGCCTGATCGCCTCACGCATCGCTCATGGCGTGCCGCTGGGCGGCGAGCTGGAACTGGTGGACGGCGGGACGCTGGCGCATTCGTTTGCCGGGCGCAAACCGATCGCTTTATAACTGCCACGAATAACCCTGTGGGAGCGAGCTTGCTCGCGATAGCGGTGTGTCAGTCACCATCGATGTCGGCTGACACGCCGCTATCGCGAGCAGGCTCGCTCCCACATGGGGTGTGTGTGCTATTGACGGGCGTTACCTTTCGCTCAACGAAAACTGCGTCAGGCAGAACGTCGGTATCCCCATGTCTTCCAGGCGCTGCGAGCCAAGCAACTCCGGCAGGTCGATGATCGCCGCGGCCTCGTGGACCTTGGCGCCCATGCGGCGGATCAGGTTGGCGGCGGCGATCAGCGTGCCGCCGGTGGCGATCAGGTCATCGAACATCACCACCGAATCACCCTCGCACAGGCTGTCGGCGTGAACTTCAAGGAAGGCCTCGCCGTATTCGGTCTGGTAACCCTCGGCCAGCACATCCGCCGGCAGCTTGCCTTGCTTGCGAAACAGCACCAAGGGCTTGTTCAACTGATAAGCCAGGATTGAGCCGATCAGGAAGCCTCGCGCATCCATCGCGCCGATGTGGGTGAATTCGGCCTCGACATAACGATGGGCGAAGCTGTCCATCACCAGCCGCAGCGCGGTGGGGGACTGGAACAGTGGGGTAATGTCGCGAAAGATCACGCCCGGCTTGGGGAAATCGATCACGGGGCGGATCAGGGATTTGATATCGAAGGAGTCGAAGACCATCGTCTAGGTGTCCTGGCAGGCTGCAAACGCCGGAGTATAGCGCGGCAAGGCGAACCTGGGCCGCGCGCATGCTCATCAGCCGTCGATCGAGCCACCCGCCAGGGCGCAGAGCTGGATCGGGTCGAGAATATGGATCTCCTTGCCTTCGGCGGCGATCAACTCGTTCTGTTGGAAACGGGTGAATACTCGGGATACGGTTTCCACCGCCAAGCCCAGGTAATTGCCGATTTCGTTACGCGACATGCTCAGGCGGAACTGGTTGGCCGAAAACCCGCGAGCGCGGAAACGTGCCGAGAGGTTGACCAGGAACGTGGCGATGCGTTCGTCGGCGGTTTTCTTCGAGAGCAGCAGCATCATTTGCTGATCGTCGCGGATTTCCCGGCTCATGACCCGCATCAACTGACGACGCAGTTGCGGCAGTTGCAAGGCCAGTTCGTCCAGGCGATCGAAGGGAATCTCGCACACCGAGGTGGTTTCCAGCGCCTGGGCCGAGACCGGATGGGTTTCGGTGTCCATGCCCGACAGACCCACCAGCTCGCTGGGCAGGTGGAAGCCGGTGAGCTGTTCTTCGCCGCCATCGCTCAGATTGAAGGTTTTCAAGGCGCCCGAGCGCACGGCATAGACGGAATCGAAGGTGTCGCCCTGGCGAAACAGGAATTCACCTTTTTTCAACGGTCGGCCCCGTTTAACGATGTCGTCCAGCGCGTCCATATCCTCCAGATTCAATGAAAGTGGCAGGCAGAGCGGAGCCAGGCTGCAATCCTTGCAATGGGCCTGGTTGTGGGCGCGCAGTTTGACTGGCTCGGACATTTCTTAAATCCTTGTGGGAAACACACATAAGCCGTAAGGGTAACTCAGCTAAGGTACTCCGGCCAGTGGGCTTTCATCGTCAAATTGTCGCGCTCAGATGACTCGGGAGAAGCGCTGTCGGTTGTGTCCTTCCAGATAGGCATCAAAGACCATGCACACCGAGCGCACCAGCAGGCGCCCGGCGGGCAGTACCTTGATGTGGCTGCTGTCCAATTCGATCAGGCCGTCCGCAGCCATCTCTTGCAGTTGTGGCCACAACGGTGCGAAGTAACCGCGAAAATCGATGTTGAACGTTTGTTCGATGTCGGTGAATAGCAAATTGAAATGGCAGATCAACTGCTGGATCACCGCGCGCCGCAGCCGATCGTCGGCATTGCACAGCAGCCCGCGACTGGTCGCCAGTTGACCGTCGGCCAGGGTGTTCTGGTAATGGCTCAGGTCACTGCTGTTCTGGCAGTACAAATCGCCGATCTGGCTGATGGCTGACACGCCAAGGCCGATCAGGTCGCAGTGACCATGGGTGGTATAGCCCTGGAAGTTGCGTTGCAGGGTGGCGTCTTCCTGGGCAATCGCCAGTTCGTCGTCGGGCAGGGCGAAGTGGTCCATGCCGATATAGCGATAACCCGCCGCAGTCAGCTGTTCGATGGTGCCTTGCAGCATCGCCAGTTTCTGCGCCGGGTTGGGCAGGTCCTGGCTGTTGATGCGGCGTTGGGGCATGAAGCGTTCCGGCAAGTGGGCGTAGTTGAACACCGAAAGCCGGTCCGGCTGTAGCTGGATGACTTCCTGGACCGTGCGGGCGAAATTCTCCGGGGTCTGTTTGGGCAGCCCGTAGATCAGGTCGATGTTGATCGAACGGAACTGCAAGGTCCGGGCGGCTTCGATCACCGCGCGGGTTTCTTCCAGGCTTTGCAGGCGGTTGACGGCGCGCTGTACGGCCGGGTCAAGGTCCTGCAGGCCGATGCTGACGCGGTTAAAACCCAGTTCCCGCAACAGGCCCATGGTGGACCAGTCGGCTTCCCGGGGATCGATTTCGATCCCGTAGTCGCCGGAATCGTCCTCCAGCAGGTTGAAGTGTTGGCGCAACCTGGCCATCAACTGGCGCAGTTCGTCATGGTTGAGGAACGTCGGGGTGCCGCCGCCCAGGTGCAACTGTTCTACGCGCTGGGCCGGGTCGAGGTGGCAGCCGATCAGCTGGATTTCCTGTTCCAGGCGTTGCAGATAGGCATGGGCGCGGCTGCGGTCCTTGGTGATGACTTTGTTGCAGGCGCAGTAGTAGCAAATGTTCGCGCAGAACGGCACATGCACATACAACGACAGTGGCCTCAAGGCTTTGCGGCTGTCGCGCAGGGCGTGGAGCAGGTCGAAGGTCCCCACCTGGCTGCCGAATTGCGCCGCGGTCGGATACGAGGTGTAGCGGGGCCCCGCCAGGTCGTAACGGTGGATCAGGTTTGAGTCCCAACGAATGGCGTCGAGCATGCGGGCGTTTCCCGGATAGGCTGGCATGGGCGAGAGTTTAAGAGGGAGGGCGCGGGGCGGTTTTGATTTGCGTCAACGGGGTGTGGAGTCTGGGCGAAGGCCAATCGCGAGCAAGCTCGCTCCCACATTGGATCGGGGATGTTCACAAATGCAGCATTCGCCGCAAGTCTCCTATGGGAGCGAGCCTGCTCGCGATGGCGGCGACTCGGTCAATGCCCCATGAGCCAATGCTGATGCGGCCCTGGCAGGGTCCAGACACCAAAGACAATCACCAGCAAACCACCGGCCATGCGCACGCTGCGTTTGCGCAACAGGGCGGTGATGCGTTCGGCGGCCATGCCGGTGGCGAGCAACACCGGCCAGGTGCCGAGGCCGAAGGCGAGCATCAGCAACGCGCTGTCCAGCGCATCGCCCTGGCTGGCCGACCAGAGCAGGGTGCTGTAGACCAACCCACACGGCAGCCAGCCCCAGAGCGCGCCGAGCAGCAAGGCCCGGGGCAGGCTCGACACCGGCAGCAAGCGGTTGGCGACGGGCTGGATATGCCGCCACAGGCCACGACCGACGCCTTCGATGCGGGTCAGGCCGCTCCACCAGCCCGCCAGGTACAGGCCCATGGCGATCAACAGCAGGCCGGCCAACACGCGCATGACCATCGCCGCCGGACTATTGGCCACGGCCCAACCAGCCAGGCCGATCAGTAGCCCTGCGCTGGCGTAGCTCAGAATCCGCCCCAGGTTGTAGGCCAGCAGCAACCGAAAGCGCCGGCTGCGCTGTTCCTTGGGGATTGCCAGGGTCAGGGCGCCCATCAGGCCGCCGCACATCCCCAGGCAATGGCCGCCGCCCAATAAACCCAGGATGAGCGCCGAGACCAACAGTGGCGCCAGATCAAGCATCGGGCGGGGCCTTGTCGTCCGGTTTGCGGGGCTCGCCGCTGGCTTCGTCCACCGCTGCCTTGTGGTTCGGATCCTGATCGTCGAACAGAATGCTGTGGGCCGGACCGTCGAGGTCGTCGTACTGCCCGCTGTCCACGGCCCAGAAGAAGATGTAGACGGCAATGGCCACGATCAGCAGTGCGGCCGGGATCATCACGTAAAGAGCTGGCATGTCGGAACTCCATGCCCGCGCGGCTCAGGCCGGCAGCGGGCGGGTATCGGGCGAGGTATCGAAAACCTGCGTCTTGGGCTGGCGAGTCAGCCTCAGCGCATTCAACACCACGGTCAGCGAACTGATGGACATGCCGATCGCGGCCCACACCGGCGTAATCCAGCCGAGGGCGGCGAACGGCAACATGAGGCCATTGTACAGCCCGGCCCACACCAGGTTCTCAATGATCACCCGCCGTGTGCGTCGGGCCAGGCTGAAGGCGTGGATCAGGGCGTCGAGACGGTTGGACAGCAGCACCGCATCGGCGCTGGTCTTGGCAAGATCGGTGGCTGAGCCCATGGCGACACTGATGTCCGCCGCCGCCAGCACCGGCACGTCGTTCACCCCGTCGCCGAGCATCAGCACCTTGCGGCCCTGCTGGTGCAATTGTTGCAACACGGCCAGTTTGTCGTCCGGGCGCAAACCGCCGCGGGCTTCATCGATGCCCAGTTCGGC
>NZ_WUUD01000013.1:576964-583103 GCF_009831705.1 Pseudomonas sp. PICF6
CAGGCGGCCAGCAGTGCCGGGGCGTCGGCACGCAAGCGGTCGTCGAGGACGAACCAGGCCAACGGACCGATGTCATCACCCAGCAGCAACCATTGTCCGGGCTCATCCGGCATCACCGGCACCGCCGCGCCACTGAGTTCGCAGACAAAACCGGGTTGGCCGATGCGCAGGCGCTGGTCACCCACCAGCCCTTCCAGGCCCAGCCCCGGGGTGCTTTGCACATGCTCGGCGGCCAGTGGCGCGCGGCCAAAGGCACGGGCGATGGGGTGTTCGGAGCGATTTTCCAGGGCAGCGGCCAGGCCCAGGCATTGATCACTGTCCAGGGCCGTCAGCGTTCGAATGGCGCGCAACGCCAGACGCCCTTCGGTGAGGGTGCCGGTCTTGTCGAAAATCACCGTGTCGATCTGGTTCAGGCCCTCCAGCACATGGCCGCGAGTCAGCAGCAGGCCAAGCTTGTGCAGCGTGCCGGTGGCGGCGGTAAGAGCGGTTGGCGTGGCCAGGGACAGTGCGCAAGGGCAGGTAGCGACCAGCATCGCCAGCACGATCCAGAAGGCGCGAGAGGCATCCAGTTGCCACCACAGCAGACCGATGGCCGCCGCAGCGACCAGGGAGAACAGCAGGAACCATTGCGCGGCGCGGTCGGCGATTTCCGCCAGCCGCGGCTTTTCGGCCTGGGCTCGTTCCAGCAACCGGACGATGGCCGACAGCCGGGTGTCTTGCCCCAGTGCCAACACCTGGACCGTCAATGCGCCTTCTACGTTAAGGGTGCCGGCCGTCACCGTGTCGCCCACTTGGCGAGGTTGTGGCAGGTATTCGCCGGTCAGCAGTGATTCGTCCACGCTGGACTGGCCGTCGAGGATTCTGCCGTCGGCCGGCAGAACCGCTCCGGGATGCACCAGGACCCGGTCGCCGGTGCGCAATTCGCTGAGGAGGATTCGTTCGCTCTGGCCGTTATCCTCCAGGCGCAGGCACGAGGCCGGCAGCAGATTGACCAGTTGTGCGGTGGCGGCAGCGGTGCGCTCCCGGGCACGGCGTTCCAGGTAGCGACCGGCCAGAAGGAACAGTGCGAACATGCCCACGGCATCGAAATACAGCTCGCCCACCCCGGTGACGGACGTCCAGATCCCGGCCACGTAGGCACCGCCAATGGCCAGGGACACCGAAACGTCCATGGTCAGGTGTCGGGTGCGCAGGTCGCGCATCGCGCCCTTGAAGAACGGCGCGCAGCTATAGAACACGATAGGTGTGGTGAGGAACAGCGCGACCCAGCGCAGGATGGTGTGCATCTCCGGGCTCAGGTCGATGTTGAATTCCGGCCAGGTGGCCATGGTCGCCATCATCGCCTGGAACCAGAGCAAACCGGCTACGCCCAATTGGCGCAGGGCCAGGCGATTTTGCGCGGCCAACTGTTCGCTGGCCTGATCGGCCTGGTAGGGATGGGCGACGTAGCCGATCTGGCGCAGTTCGGCCAGCAAGGTGCTCAGCGGCAATTGAGCGTCGGCCCAGCTCACGTGCAGGCGGTGATTGGACAGGTTCAGCCGCGCCTCGGCCACGGCCGGCAGGCTGCGCAGTTGTTTTTCGATCAGCCAGCCGCAGGCGGCGCAACTGATGCCTTCGATCAGCAGCGTGGTTTCGGCCAGCTCGCCTTCATGGCGCACGAACGACTGCTGCACGTCCGGGCGGTCGTACAGCGCCAGCTCATCGATCAACTGGACCGGCAGGGTTTCGGGGTTGGCCGACGCTTCGCTGCGATGCTGGTAATAGCTTTCCAAACCACCAGCGACAATGGCCTCGGCCACCGCCTGGCAGCCCGGGCAGCACAGCTCACGGGTTTCACCCAGGACAACGGCGGTGAAGCGACTGCCCGGGGGGACGGGCAGGGCGCAGTGGTAGCAAGGCAGTGGGGTGGTCATGAGGTATTCACATATCGAAACTTTCTGGCATCTGAAGGCCTTTTCGCGAGCAGGCTCGCTCCCACAGGTCTGCGTCGTTGTGAATTGAACCTAACGACACCTCAATGTGGGAGCGAGCCTGCTCGCGATTGCGCGCAGCGCAGCCGTCTATTTCTTCAGGTCTTCAGCGCCTTGCAGCGGTTCATCGCCGAGCAGGATGGCCTGGTCATGGTTGATCTGCTCTTCTTCGAACAGGCGCCAGGTCTTGTCGTTCTCCACACCCAGTAATTCGACAAAGCGCCGGCCTTCGATCTTGTCCGTCAACTGACCGACATACCGTCCCGGCTCGCTGTCGTTGCGCGTCAGGACGATCTTGCGATCCTTCTCCGGCTGGGTGGGCGAGATCAGGCTCAGTTCCAGGGTCTGGGGCCGGCTGTCGCCGCTCAGGCGCAGGTTCACTTCGCCGGTGACGTCATCCAGTTGCACGTTGGCATGCAGTTGCAGGGTCTGGCCCAGCAGTTCGCGCTCCAGGGAGCGGTTGATGCCCTTGCCGGCTTCGTAGTAGTTGTCGTTGACCAGGTTGTCCGGGTTGTTCACGGCGATGGTCACCATGGTCAGACTCAGCGTCACCGAGCAGGCCAGGATCGCAATGATGATCCACGGCCAGAGATGCTTGTACCAGGGGCTGGTGGCGGTTGCTGCAGGCATGTTCAGTTCTCTCAACGAATTTGTGGGCCGATGAACCGGCTCTTGGCTTCAACATGAACGCTGTCGTCATCGGCATCCTTGAGGATGAACGTCACCTCGTTGGTGCTCGACGGCAGTTGGTCCGGTGCACTGGACAGTTCTACCGGCTGGGTGAAGATCTCACCGGCCGCGACCTTGATTTCCCGGCGTCCCTGGAGCTTGAGATCCGGCAGGCCGGAGGCCTCCAGCACGTACGTATGGTCGTGCTGGTCCTTGTTCATGATCTTGAGGCTGTAGACGTTCTCGATCCGGCCTTCGGCGTTCTCGCGGTACAGCACGCGGTCCTTGCTGACATCAAAACCGACCAGCGAACGCATGAAGAACGCGGTCACCAGCAGGCTGATCATTGCCAGCAGCACCAGGGCATAACCGATCAGGCGTGGGCGCAGTTTATGGGTTTTCTGCCCCGAGAGGTTATGTTCGGTGGTGTAACTGATCAGCCCGCGCGGATAATCCATCTTGTCCATGATGTTGTCGCAGGCGTCGATGCACGCCGCGCAGCCGATGCATTCAATCTGCAGGCCATCGCGAATGTCGATACCGGTGGGGCAGACCTGGACGCACATGGTGCAGTCGATGCAGTCCCCCAGGCCCAGGGCCTTGTAGTCAACGCCCTTCTTGCGCGGGCCACGGCTTTCGCCCCGACGCGGGTCGTAGGAAACGATCAGGGTGTCCTTGTCGAACATCACGCTCTGGAAACGGGCGTAAGGGCACATGTAGATGCACACCTGCTCGCGCAGCCAGCCGGCGTTGCCGTAGGTGGCGAGGGTGAAGAAGCCGACCCAGAAATACGACCAGCCATCGGCCTGGCCGGTAAAGAATTCGAACACCAGTTCGCGAATCGGCGTGAAATAACCGACGAAGGTCATGCCGGTCACAAAACCGATCAGCAGCCACAGGCTGTGCTTGGCCAACTTGCGCAGGAACTTGTTCCCGCTCATGGGCGCCTTGTCGAGCTTGATGCGTTGGTTGCGGTCGCCTTCGGTGACCTTCTCGCACCACATGAAAATCCAGGTCCACACGCTTTGCGGACAGGTGTAGCCGCACCAGACCCGACCGGCATAGACCGTAATGAAAAACAGGCCGAACGCGGCAATGATCAGCAGTCCGGACAGGAGGATGAAGTCCTGGGGCCAGAAGGTCGCACCGAAAATGAAGAATTTGCGTTCGGGCAGGTTCCACCAGACGGCCTGATGCCCGCCCCAGTTCAGCCAGACCGTACCGAAATACAGCAGGAACAACACGCCACCGCCGACCATCCGCAGGTTGCGGAACAGGCCGGTGAAGGCACGGGTGTAGATTTTTTCCCGAGAGGCATACAGGTCGACGCTTTGGTTCGCGTCCTTGGCAGGCGGGGTGACGTCATGTACCGGAATCTGGTTACTCATCAAAATGCATCCCACGGCAGTGGAAAAGTGCCGGGATCAGTACGTGCCGACCACGGTCAGAAAGGGTATTGCAGTGGTGCAATGATACGCCTGTAGGTCTAGCTCAAGGGTGCGACCTTTGGTCGCGTTGGGACTCTGCATAGAATGGTGTAGCGGATGTAACAAGTCATGACCCAGATCAATTGACTATAGACATTCCATGGCGTTGGCGAAAAAAACCATGGGCCGGCGACTCGTTCGACAGGCCCTCCTGATTGTTTTGTGCCACTATTTTTGGCGGCTCCGCCGCCCAGCGGGAGTAAGTTCCCTCGCCACGGGGATTTGCGCTTAACCTGCGCCTGGTCATTTGTTCGCAAGCGCCAGATCGAACTGCTTGTTTCCCAATTTGATCTAGCCGCCAGGGTTTTCTTGAGCACAGCCGAATCCCGGCTCTGATTATTTTTGTGCGCTGCAAAGAGAAGCGTAAGGCGCACAAATGCATCAAGTTTCTACCGGCGGTACAAAATGTTGTAGAACGCGGTTTGCTCATCCTTGATCAAGGACAGATCGTGCCCCGTGAGAATTTTTTCGAACAGCGCTTTGTTGACTGCCATCCGACGCATGATGATCACCTCCAGCAATTGGCCGAACAGCGCTTCATCACGGACGTGTTTTTTCAGTTTTAGAATTTCGTGAGGCTTGTCTTTCAGGACGTGAAAGGCGTAATTCATCACAACCATATTGGAGACGAACAGGTTTGCCGTTGACTGAAGCGGATTGACCGCGTCGATCAAAGCATCAAATATTTTTTGCCTGTCCTGAGCATAGGTGGGCAAAAAAACGTCGGGGTACATAAGCTCGCTGTGACGATCATTGATCGCGCAGCGGTAATGGGTATCGTCGGGCTCGCTGAGTAATCTGACTGTGCTTGTTTGAAACGTTTTCAACGTACTCAGCAGTTGATGCTCTTTCCTGCTGTCGGCCTTGATCGCTTTGTAAACCACATCAATCACATCCAGAAAAGCCACGGACCCCAGCCCATCGGTCGCCATCATCAACTGATTGCCCTCGATGCTGAACCGACGATACGCCTCGTCATCGATGCTCAATTCGAAGAGGAGGAACCTAAGCATGTAGTTCCTGAGGCGCGCATCCGCATCCAGGGTGCTGTTCTTCAAGCTGATCAGTTGGATCAGGTAGAAGAAAATAAAATATTCCTTGTTGGTTCGTTGACGGTTGTCGATTTCAAACAGGTAGCCAAAGCGCGACAGGACCAGGAGGAGGGCGTAGCAGTCGGGTTCCGTGAAGCCGTTCTTCAGCATGGCTTTTTCGAAAGCGCTGGTGGAAAACAAGTCCCGCCAGCGGCTAACGCTGAAGGGAGCGCCATTGTGTTTTTTCGCGACGACGTTCAGTAGCGAAGGCTCGTCTTCTTTGTAAAAAACAGCACCCAACGCCTTCGGATACGGCCGGACGTTCAGGAAATTTTCAAGCTTGTATGAGAGAAGATCGAATATGTCCATCTGGCTTTATCCGCAGGTCTTCCATTTTCCGTTCGGGCCTTTCTTCTCGACACGAAATGACGTAATGGTTTTATTGAATTTATCCAATAATCGGAAACCGATGCCTCTGGCCTTGGGCTCATTCGTCTTGGACAGCACGCCATCTTTCAGGCCCGTCTCTTTATAGTCAACGGTAGAGATGTCCTTGTGGTTATTGAGCATGCTGACCCCTTCGTTATTGACGGTGGCCACTACCCGATACTTCTCATTGCCTGGGTTGAATCCAGGGTTACTGTCCTGGTTGACCCAGACCGCTTTCTCTCCTCGGATATTCGGAACCAAGCCGCCTTTGCCTCCGTTGGCGGCCTTGGACGAGACGGTTTCGCTCTCGCCCATGTACCGGATAATCTCATTCTCTTTAAGCCCCAGCGGGTCGATCCAGGTAAATGGATTCGGTGCGTAGCGATAAAGATTCAGGCTTGCGGCCAGGCCCAAGGGGTCGGGCGTGGTAAAGCGGCCTATGTCGGGATCATAGAAGCGGAAGGTGTTGTAGTGCAGGCCTGTTTCCCGGTCCAGGTATTGCCCCTGAAAACGCAGGTTCTGTTCTTCGATGTAGTACGGCTCACGGACTTCA
>NZ_WUUD01000013.1:583113-595581 GCF_009831705.1 Pseudomonas sp. PICF6
AGTGGTATTGCCCCATACCTGGTAGTGAGCGTGCCATAGCGGATGGCCGTCACTTTCCGTCAAGGCCTGTGGCTGACCATTGGGGTCGTTGTGGTAATAGCGGATGCGTTGATGTTCACCGATGCCGTCGACCCGGACCAAGGGCTCGTGACTGTCGCCAATATAGAGGTACAGGCTGGTCAGGCTATTTTTATGTTCCTTGAGTAATTGCAGGCCATCCCAGTCGAAACGCGTGCGGGCGATGAGACGCCCGTTGTCGTCATGTTCGGTTTTCTCAATCCTTCGGCCCAACGGGTCGTAGCGCATCCTGACGACGTTTTCACCGTCGGATTTCTGGGTTCGAACTTCAACCAGCCGGTGATCCGAGTCGTAACTGAAGCGCTGCAGGCCATGTCGCCCACTGCGCTTTTCAATCATTCGGCCAAAATCATCGTAGCGATAATGCTTATCCTGATAGCGCTTGAGTTGGTTGTGCGTAACCCGCCCACCTGTACCAGGTGAACTGTCGAGGAGATTGGCGGCGGCATCGAAGGAAAATGTTTCATTCTGGCCTTGTCGAGTGCCCTGGCTTGCCAGGATGCGGCCGGTCACATCGTAGTGCAGCAATTGGCGTTGTTGACCTTTTGGCTGCCGTTCAAGGCGCGCCACCAGGTGGTCGCCAGGATCAAACTCAAAATGGGTTTGATCTGCGGCAGGCATCAACGACGGCTGGCTGGTATGCCGGCGTTGGCGGCTGCGTAAGCGCCCGCTACGGTCATATTCACTCCGTGTGCTGATTTGGCCTTGGGTGCGCAGCACCTCTCGATGCAGCCGGTCGCGTTCGAAGTCGCTGATGACGTGGCCGTCGAGGTTGATTTGGTGCAGATGACCACTGCCATAGTACAGGCGGCTGACCCAACGGCCGTCGGGTAGGTGGGTCTGGATCAGGTTGCCGAGTTCGTCGTAGTGATGCTTCAGAACGCCCGCTGAACTCTGCTCCTCAATCAGATAACCCAGCGCGTCATAAGCAAAGCCCAGTCGTTGTTCGTTGCCGTCGTTAGCGATGACGGTGGCTTCGATTAACTGATTCAACGGGCTATAGCTGTACCGGGACTGTCCATCAGGTGTGATTCGGGTGGTCAGCCGGCCAATGGCATCACGTTCGAGATGATGAACAATGGTCCTTTCACTGGGCTGATGATCACCTCGCGGCGCTGCGATGGTTTCGACTCGTTTTACGTTGTTGAGGACGTCGTACGTGTAGCCTTTGGCGCTGCCATCAAGGTTGCGCTGTTCGGCCAACCGATCCCCCGCATCCCAGGTAAACCGATAGCTCTCACCGTTCTCATTGACCAGCGCCTGCAGCCGCCCGTAGCTGTCGTACGCGAATTGCACCTGCCGGCCCTGGGCGTCGGTGCGTTGGCGGACCTGACCGCGACGGTTGTGCTGGTAGAGCGTGGTGTGCCCGGCCGGGTCGGTGTAGCCGGTCAACTGCCCGGCGAGGTCGCGCTGGTACTGTTCGGTGCGGCCATCCGGCAATTGGCTGCTGAGCAAACGGCCTTGGGCGTCGTAGCTGAACTGGGTGCGCTCGCCGAGGGCGTCGGTGATGGTCTGCAGGTAGCCGCGCTGGTCGTAGCTGAACCGTGTCGGGTAACCCGAGCAATCGATGTGCTCCACCAACTGCCCGAACGGATTCCAGCGCAGCTTTTTAAGCTTGCCGGTGGCGTCGATGATTTCGATGACCTGACCGTGGGCGTCATAGCGATAGCGGGTGACGTGGCCCAGAGGATCGGTTTCGGCGGTGCAGTTGCCGCGTTGATCGTAGCGGTATTTCCAGCTGTGGCCGGCGGCATTGGTGTCCACCAGCGGCAGCGCCCAGTGCTCGAGCCATAACGTCGAATCACTGCGGCCCAAGGGATCGGTTTCGCCGATCAGGTTACCGGCCTCGTCATAGCTGTATTCATAGCGCCCGCCCTGTGGGTCGGTGGCGCTGAGCAGTTGGCGTTCGTCGTTCCACTCGAACAGCCAGGTCTGGCCGAGGTTGTCGCTGTATCGGGTGATCTGGTGTTGGCTGTTCCAGTGGCGCGTGCTGACGCGCTGCAAACCGTCGGTAATGCGGGTTACACCGGCCTTGAGGTCATAGTCGAACTGGTAGGTGTCGCCCTCGTCGGTCCAGTGGCGGACCACGCGCCATTCCTGGTCTTCGACCAAGGCCCATTCGTAGAAGCAACGCAGCCCGGTGGGCAGTTGGTGTTCCAGCATTCGCTGGCCGGCGTCGTAGCTGAAACGCCGTTGCACCTGGCCGGTGGCGTCGCGTACTTCGCTCAGGTTGTTCGCTGTGTCGTAGGCGTAGCTGACCAGCACTTCGCGCTGTTGGTCGGGGTAGAGGCGTTCTATCTGGGTGACGCGTTCGCGCTCGCGGATCAGCTCGACTTGCACCAGATCGAAGGTGTCGCGCAGGCGTATCAGTCGTCCGGCGGCGTCGTAGTCGAGGAAGATGCGATTGTCGTTGCGGTCACCGAGTTGGCTCAGGCGCAGCAGGGATGTGTGGCCCGGCGTGGGTTCGAATAGGCGATACACACCGTCGTCGCTTTCGATCAGCAACTGCCCGTTGAGATGACGTCGCACGGCCAGGCCTTCGCCAGCACTGAACACCGCGCCGCCCAACGGGATCGAACCCATGTCGATGGGCCGGGCCTGTTCGTCGGTGTAGAGCAGGGTCTCGCCGCCCTCGGGATGGGCCAGGATCTCCACCTGCACCTCGTAGACCACGCTCCAGCCCGCACCGAACATACCTTCGCGGCGCTCGTCGCGGCTGTTGTAGAAGCGTTGCCAGTCGATTGGCAGAACACCGGGCAAAACGAAGTCCAGCTCTTCATCGCGGCCCAGCACCTTGGCGCCGGTGGCGGCATGCACCGGGTTCGACGAACCCATGGCGGCGTTGGCCGCGGCGCCCATAGCGCTGCTGACCGCCATCGACGCCGCGCCACCGGCCAGCATGCACGGCAGTTTGCTGAAGAACTTGCCCTTGCCCCCCTTGAGCATCAGCAACGCGGTGACCGCCAGCCCCACGCCCGGGGTCTTGCCGCTGCGAATCTCACGCACCACCACTGAGCCGCCGCCGATGGTCACGTCCGGGGAAATCAACCCGGCCGAGACCACCGTCGCATCGCAGGTGCTGCGGTCGCCGCTGCGCACGGCGGGCTGGCCGTTGATGGTGACTTTGTCCGAGCCTTCAGCCATGAACTGCGGCGGCATCGGTGGGTGCTTGGTGCAGATCACCAGGTCTTCCGGCCGAGTCTCTGTGCCGGGGGCGGGCGAGGCGACGGTGGGGCGCCACATCTGCGAGAAGAAGTTGCCGGCCATGTCCAGGTAACTGGGCTCGGCTTCTTCTTCCGGCTCGGGCATGTCCAGTTCGGTGCCGGCCGGCGCGACATGGGAAACAACCGCTCCGGCGGCGCGGGCCGAGGGGATGTTGTTGGTAAAGGTGTCCTTGGAGCCGGTGAGGATGTTGGCCTGCACCGTGGGCGGGAAGAGCGCGTTGCCGATGCCTTCGCAGATATTGCTCAGGCCTTCGTCGGCCCCGGTCTTGCTCATGGCAATGCCCACGACCGCCCCCACCACCGCACCGAGCAGGAAACAACCCAAGCCACCCGTGGCGACGGTGATGCCGGTGGCGGCCACCACCGCTGCCGTCGCCAGGGCGGTGATGGCGATGTTGGCCGCCACTTCCAGCACGCCGCCGAGAATGTCGGCCATCATGGAGGTGTGGTTCAGTGCATCGCCCAGGCGAGCGGCCCAGAGCGCGTCAGACATGTTGGGGGCTCATCGTTGCGCGCTGAAGTGTTTCGATGCCCATTGCGCCTATCTCCTTGGCGGTAATTGATGGTCCGTCGCGACGTTATATTAGCTTGACCATGGATTGAGCAAGGCCACGCCGCTGCTTTGAAAATCACTCACATTGCGGGTGACCACGGTCAGGCCATGGACCAGCGCGGTGGCGGCAATCAGTGCATCGCATTCATTGCTGCGATCCGGTATATGCAGGCGAGCGCAGCGCAGCGCGACGGTGCGGTCGACCGCCAGGATCCTGCCGGAAAATGCGGGCAGGACGTGGTTATCCAGCCACGCGCGCAGGCGGCTGCCTTGCACCGGATCCTTGCGTTCGAAGCGCATTACACCAGTTTCCAGCTCCAATACGGTGATTGCCGAGACATACAGGTTGGGGGCGGACACGCTCCGTGCCCAGGCCTGTACGTTTTTATCTGCATGCGGCTTGCGCAGTTCCGAAATGACATTGGTGTCGAGTAGAAACATCAGGACAGGTCCACTGGCCGGGGAGTGATGACGGCACGTTCGGTATCGAAATCGGTATCCGGCGCGTCAGGCATGACCAGCAACTCGACAATGCTGGTGCCAATGCCGGTCAGTTTCTGGTACTGCTCAATGCTTAGCAGTACGTGGGCCGGCTTGCCACGGTCAGTGATGATGACTGGCCCCTGGCGGGCGGCTTTTTTGGCACCACTTGTGTCGTGGTTGAATTCGCGGCTGGAAATGGTCGTGATGGACATGGCAGTGCCCTCATAAACTACAATGTAGGCACGTTACTACTGGCGTGGGCGGCGAGCAAGTTAAACAGCTTCGCTCCTGGATACCCACCAATAAAAAAGGCCCCGCCAACATGGGTTGACGGGGCCTTTGGTACATCAGGCGTGTGCCTTACTGGGCATCGGCGGCTGGCGCCGGTTCCCCATGAGACAGGCTGTAGACGTACGCAGCCAGCAGGTGGACCTTGTCGTTACCCTGCAGATCGGCCTGGGCAGGCATCTGGCCCTGGCGACCGTAACGGATGGTCTGCTGCAGCTGAGCGAAGCTCGAACCGTAGATGAAACCGGCCGGGTGCGTCAGGTCAGGTGCGCCCATGGCAGGCGTGCCCTTGCCAGCTGGGCCGTGGCAGGCCACGCAGTTAGCCGCGAACAGCTTCTGGCCGTTGGCCGGATCGGCCTTGGCGCCTTCCGGCAGTTTACGGCCGTGCAGACTGGTCACCACGTAGGCGGAGACGTCGGCAACGCCTTGCTCGCCAACCACGGCAGCCCAGCCCGGCATCACGGCATGACGACCGCCCATGATGGTGGTCTTGATGGTTTCCGGCTCACCACCCCAGCGCCAGTCGGCGTCGGTCAGGTTCGGGAAGCCATAGGCACCCTTGGCGTCGGAACCGTGGCAGACCGAGCAGTTGGAGGCGAACAGGCGGCCACCCATCTTCAGGGCTTGCGGGTCTTTGGCGACTTCTTCAATCGGCATGGAGGCGAACTTGGCGAAGATCGGGCCGAACTTGGCATCCGAACGCGCCATTTCCTTTTCCCACTCGTGAACGCCGGTCCAGCCGGTCTGGCCATTGGCGAAAGGGGTCTGCTTTTCGGTGTCCAGGTAGTTATACCCTGGCAGCAGGCCTTTCCAGTTGCCCAAGCCCGGGTAGAGCACCAGATAACCCAAGGCGAAGACAATGGTGCCCACGAACAACATGAACCACCATTTAGGCAGTGGGTTGTCGTACTCTTCGATGCCATCGAACGAGTGACCAACAGTCTCGTCCGTTTGTTCGGCGCGCTGGCCCTTACGGGTCGACAGCAGCAGCCAGGTCAGGGCGAAGATCGTACCCAGACTGAGGACTGTGACGTACAGACTCCAGAACGTAGTCATTCTTTGTTACTCCTAGAAGCTTGCTCGACGTGCTTGATGGCTTCGGGATCATCCGCGAACGGCAGCAAGGTCGCGTCGTCAAACTCCGACTTGCGCTTGGGGCTGAACACCCACAACGCCAGACCGATAAAGGCCACCATCACGACGACGGTGCCCAGGCCACGAATCATCCCGATATCCATCTAAATCACCGTTTGCTTTTGATGATGGTGCCCAGGCCTTGCAGATAGGCCACCAGCGCGTCCATTTCAGTCTTGCCCTTCACGGCATCCTTGGCACCGGCGATGTCTTCATCGGTGTAAGGCACGCCCAGGGTACGCAAGACTTCCATTTTCTTGGCGGTGTCTTTGCCGTCGAGCTTGTTTTCTACGAGGAACGGGTAAGCCGGCATTTTCGACTCAGGCACTACGTTGCGCGGGTTGTACAGGTGCGCACGCTGCCAGTCGTCGGAGTAGCGACCGCCCACACGGGCCAGGTCCGGGCCGGTACGCTTGGAACCCCACAGGAACGGGTGGTCCCAGACGCTTTCACCGGCAACCGAGTAGTGGCCATAGCGTTCGGTTTCGGCGCGAAACGGACGGATCATCTGCGAGTGGCAGCCGACACAGCCGTTGGCGATGTAGACGTCGCGACCTTCCAGTTCAAGGGCGGTGCGTGGCTTCATGCCTTCGACCGGCTTGTTGGTCACGTCCTGGAAAAACAGCGGAACGATCTGGGTCAGGCCGCCGATGCTGACGGCGATGACCATGAAGAAGGCCAGCAGGCCAATATTCTTCTCTACTGTTTCGTGCTTCATCAGTGAGCTCCAACTACGGCGATCTTGGCGGCGGCTTCAGCTTCAGCCGGGTCAGAGGCACGAACGGTGCGATACACGTTGTAGGCCATGAACAGCATGCCGCTGGCGAAGAACGCGCCGCCCAGGGCACGGACGATGAAACCAGGGTGGCTGGCTTGCAGCGCTTCAACGAACGAGTAGGTCAGGGTGCCGTCGTCGTTGATTGCACGCCACATCAGGCCCTGGGTGATGCCGTTGACCCACATCGAGGCGATGTAGAGCACGGTGCCGATGGTGGCGAGCCAGAAGTGAGTGTTGATCAGGCCGGTGCTGTGCATCTGCGCACGACCGAACAGTTTCGGGATCATGTGGTAGATCGCGCCGATGGAAATCATCGCAACCCAGCCCAAGGCCCCGGCGTGTACGTGACCGATGGTCCAGTCGGTGTAGTGGCTCAGGGAGTTGACGGTCTTGATGGCCATCATCGGGCCTTCGAAGGTCGACATGCCGTAGAACGCCAGGGAAACCACCAGGAACCGCAGGATCGGGTCGGTGCGCAGCTTATGCCAGGCGCCCGAGAGGGTCATCATGCCGTTGATCATGCCGCCCCAGCTCGGAGCCAGCAGAATGATCGACATCGCCATGCCCAGGGACTGTGCCCAGTCCGGCAGCGCGGTGTAGTGCAGGTGGTGCGGGCCGGCCCAGATGTACAGGGTGATCAGCGCCCAGAAGTGGACGATGGACAGGCGATAGGAATAGATCGGACGCTCGGCCTGTTTCGGCACGAAGTAATACATCATCCCCAGGAAGCCGGTGGTCAGGAAGAAGCCCACGGCGTTGTGGCCGTACCACCACTGGATCATCGCGTCGGTGGCGCCCGAGTAGGCCGAGTAGGACTTGAAGAAGCTGACCGGCAGGGACGCGTGGTTGACGATGTGCAGCATGGCGGTCACGACGATGAAGGCACCGTAGAACCAGTTACCGACATAGATGTGCTTGGTCTTGCGCTTGACGATAGTGCCGAAGAACACCAGACCGTAGGTCACCCAGACGATGGCCAGCAGAATAGCCAGGGGCCATTCCAGCTCTGCGTATTCCTTGGTGGTGGTGAAACCCATCGGCAAGGTCACGATCGCACCGACGATGACCGCTTGCCAACCCCAGAAGGTGAAGGCGGCGAGGCTGTCGGAAATCAGTCGCGTTTGGCAGGTTCGCTGCACGACGTAATAGGAAGTGGCAAACAACGCACAACCACCGAAGGCGAAGATCACCAGGTTGGTGTGCAGCGGGCGCAGGCGTCCAAACGTCGTCCATGGCAGATCGAAGTTCAACTCCGGCCAGACCAGTTGCGAGGCGATGAATACACCGAGCCCCATGCCAAGGATCCCCCAGACCACCGTCATGATGGCGAACTGGCGGACTACCTTATAGTTATAAGCAGTCGGACTGATTGCTGTGCTCATTCTAAGGTTCCACGGTTTGGGTGTTTTATTAGGATAAAAATCGGTCGCAAGTATGGAGAAAGCGGGGGGTCATTGCAACGCGCCATGACCTGGGTCAATGCTTTCCAAAGCAGATTCTGCGGCCTTTCCATGTGCTGAGTAGGGACAAAATTGGCCCTCGGTAAAATGTCGCAACGAAGGAAAGAGGCGAGGGGGGCAGGTCGGTTGTAACGGGGTGTGTTCGAGCACGGCGTTCGGGTGATGCCAGGTAACTGTCGCAACAGCCGGTATTCACCTGCCTTTGCGGCCTTTTTGTCGAACGATTGTCGAACGCATCGGGTCGGGTAGACCTGAAACCGGCAGTCGCCAGCGCACGCAGAGGCAAGCTTAGACTTGATTCCGGGGAACCGAAAGGAAGACGAAGGGAGGGTGCGACAATGCGTCGCGCAGGGGCACGAAACAGCCGCATCCAGATGGATGCGGCTGTTCGCGTGGTCAGGATTTATTCGCTTTTGCGTTCAGCTTGCAGACGCTCGGCGCCCGCCGCGTGGGACAGGCTGTAGACGTAAGCCGCGAGCAGTTGCACCTTGTCATTGCCGAGCAGCTCATTCTGCGCCGGCATATGGCCCTGGCGGCCATGACGGATGGTCTGTTGCAGTTGCGCCAGGCTGGTGCCGTAGATGAAGCCGGCCGGCAAGGTCAGGTCTGGCGCGCCCATGGCTTCGGTGCCTTTACCGTTGGCACCGTGGCAGGCAACGCAAGTGGTGTTGAACGCTTGCTGGCCTGCTTGCAGGTCGGCGCCGCTGTCTGCCGGCAGCGGCAGGCCCGCCAGATCATGGCGCACATACGCGGCCACGTTCTTGACGCCGGCTTCGCCCAGCACTTCGCCCCAGGCCGGCATCGCGGCCATGCGACCGCCCATGATGGTGGCCTTGATGGTTTCGGCACTGCCGCCCCAGCGCCAGTGGCTGTCGGCCAGGTTCGGGAAGCCGAAGGCACCCTTGGCGTCCGAGCCGTGGCAGACCGAGCAGTTGGAGGCGAACAAGCGGCCACCCATCTTCAAGGCCTGTGGGTCCTTGGCGACTTCTTCCACCGGCATGGCGGCGAATTTGGCGAAGATCGGCCCGAACTTGGCGTCGGCCCTGGCCATTTCCTTTTCCCATTCATGGGCGCCGGTCCAGCCATTTTCGTAGCCGGGCAGGATGCCTTTCCAGTTGCCTAGGCCCGGGTAGAGAACCAGGTAGCCGACGGAAAACACCAAAGTGCCGGCGAACAACAGGAACCACCACTGCGGCAGCGGGTTGTCGTACTCCTCGATGCCGTCGAAGCTGTGGCCCATGGTCTGGTCGACGCTGCCCTTGGTCTCGCCCTTGCGGGTGCCGATCAGCAGCCAGGTCAGACCGATCAGGCTGCCGATGGTCAGTACGCTGATCCACGTACTCCAGAAGGTGGTCATGGCCGGGTGCTCCTTGTTGCAGGGTCTTGGGGGTTGGCGATGTCGGCGGATGGCTCGTCGGCGAACGGCAGCAGGCGCGCCTGAGCGAACTCCGAGTTGCGCTTGCTGCTGAATACCCACAGGGTCAGGCCGATGAAGGCCACGAACACCACGACCGTGCCCAGGCCGCGGATCATTCCAGTGCTCATTTCAAGAAACATAGGCTCACCTCTTGCTCTTGATGGCAGTGCCGAGCACTTGCAGGTAGGCCACCAGCGCGTCCATCTCGGTCTTGTCCTTGAGCGAGGCCACGCTGCCGGCGATGTCGTCGTCGGTGTACGGCACGCCCAGGGTGCGCATGGCGCGCAGCTTGCCTTCGGTGTGGCTGCTGTCCACCGTTTGGGTCACCAGCCACGGATAGGCCGGCATCTTCGACTCAGGCACGACGTTGCGCGGGTTGTACAGGTGGGCGCGATGCCAGTCATCGGAGTAGCGCGCGCCGACCCGGGCCAGGTCCGGCCCGGTGCGCTTGGAGCCCCACAGGAACGGGTGGTCCCAGACGCTTTCACCGGCCACCGAGTAGTGGCCGTAGCGCTCGGTCTCGGCGCGGAACGGACGGATCATCTGCGAATGGCAGCCGACGCAGCCTTCGCGGATATAGATGTCGCGACCTTCCAGTTGCAGCGCGGTGTAGGGCTTCATGCCGTCCACCGGTTTGTTGGTCACGTCCTGGAAGAACAGCGGCACGATCTGGGTCAGGCCGCCAATGCTCACGGCCAGAACCATCAGCAGCATCAGCAGGCCGACGTTTTTTTCGATTGTTTCGTGTTTCATGGCGGACTCCTCAAGCCATCTGCGCGGCAGCGGCGGCTTCGGCAGGCTGGTAGGCCCGCACGGTGCGCCAGGTGTTGTAGGCCATCAGCAGCATGCCGAGGAGGAAGATCGCCCCGCCCGCCAGCCGTACGATGAAGCCAGGATGGCTGGCCACCAGGGTTTCGACGAAGGAGTAGGTCAGGGTGCCGTCCTCGTTCACCGCACGCCACATCAGGCCCTGGGCGATGCCGTTGACCCACATCGAGGCGATGTACAGCACGGTGCCGATGGTTGCGAGCCAGAAGTGCGCGTTGATCAGGCCGATGCTGTGCATCTGGGGGCGGCCGAAGACTTTCGGGATCATGTGATACAGCGCGCCGATGGAAATCATCGCCACCCAACCCAAGGCACCAGCGTGTACGTGGCCGATGGTCCAGTCGGTGTAGTGGGAGAGGGCGTTGACGGTCTTGATGGCCATCATCGGGCCTTCGAAAGTCGACATGCCGTAGAACGCCAGGGACACCACCAGGAACCGCAGGATCGGGTCGCTGCGCAATTTATGCCAGGCACCCGACAGGGTCATCATGCCGTTGATCATGCCGCCCCAGCTTGGCGCCAGCAGGATCAGCGACATCACCATGCCGAGGGACTGCGCCCAGTCCGGCAGTGCGGTGTAGTGCAGGTGGTGCGGGCCGGCCCAGATGTACAGGGTGATCAGCGCCCAGAAGTGCACGATGGACAACCGATAGGAGTACACCGGACGCTCGGCCTGCTTCGGCACGAAGTAGTACATCATCCCCAAAAAGCCGGCGGTGAGGAAAAAGCCTACGGCGTTGTGGCCGTACCACCATTGCACCATCGCATCCGTGGCCCCGGCATACACCGAGTAGGATTTGGTGAAGCTCACCGGCAATTCCAGGTTGTTGACGATGTGCAGGATCGCCACGGTCAGGATGAACCCGCCGAAGAACCAGTTACCGACATAGATGTGTTTGGTGTTGCGCTTGGCCACGGTGCCGAAGAACACGATGGCGTAGGCGACCCAGACGATGGTGATCAGAATGTCGATCGGCCATTCCAGTTCGGCGTATTCCTTGGAGCTGGTGTAGCCCAGCGGCAGGCTGATGGCCGCCAGCAGGATCACCAATTGCCAGCCCCAGAAGCAGAACGCGGCGATTTTCGGCGCGAACAGCTGTGTCTGACAGGTGCGTTGCACCGAGTAGAACGAACTGGCGAACAGGGCGCAGCCGCCGAAGGCGAAGATCACCGCGTTGGTGTGCAACGGGCGCAGGCGGCCGAAGCTGGTCCACGGCAAATCGAAGTTGAGCTGTGGCCAGACCAATTGGGCCGCGAGAAAAACCCCGAGCCCCATGCCGACGATGCCCCACACCACCGTCATAATGGCGAATTGGCGGACCACCTTGTAGTTGTAGGCGGTACTGATAGATGTGTTCATGGTTCCCCATCCACGGTTCAGCCGAAGTGAGCGCTTGCGCAAGGCAGCGCGGCATTCTTCGCCTGGAGTTATAGGCAGACTAAAAGCGAGGCAAGCATGGACAAACAGCACAAGGCCAGTATTGACGGGGATCAATGGGCGCGATGTGTGGCCGAACACGGTTGGCTATGGACGGCGGCGCAAACGGGTGTCAGCGCCGAGCCACCGACCCTGATCCTGGCCCATGGCGCCGGCGCGCCGATGGACAGCGGGTTCATGAACGAAATGGCCGCGCGCCTTGCCGGGCATGGCATCAACGTGTTGCGTTTTGAGTTTCCCTACATGGCTCAACGACGCCTGGACGGCGGTAAACGTCCGCCGAACCAGGCTCCCAAGTTGCTGGAATGCTGGCGTGAGGTGTACGCCACGGTGCGGCCTTATGTCGCTGGGCGGTTGGCCATTGGCGGCAAGTCCATGGGTGGGCGCATGGCGAGTTTGCTGGCCGATGAGCTGAAAGCTGATGCCCTGGTGTGCCTGGGGTATCCCTTCTACGCGGTGGGCAAACCGGAGAAACCGCGGGTCGAGCACTTGGCAGCATTGAAGACCCGGACCTTGATCGTCCAGGGCGAGCGCGATGCCTTGGGTAACCGCGAGGCGGTGCAGGGTTACGTGCTGTCACCGAGTATCGAGGTGATGTGGCTGGTGGCGGGGGATCATGATCTGAAACCGCTGAAGGCCTCGGGGTTTAGTCATGAGCAGCACTTGGAGGCGGCGGCGGGCAGGGTGGCCGGGTTTCTTCAGTAGGTTCCTTGCCGACTATCAAGGCCTCATCGCGAGCAGGCTCGCTCCCACAATTGGAATGCCTTTGAATGAGCAACCTTGACCC
>NZ_WUUD01000014.1:0-618 GCF_009831705.1 Pseudomonas sp. PICF6
GCTCGCGGCGGACCCTGAAGACGCGGCGATTGTCGATCTGAGCGAACAACTGGCTGCCAGCGAAGCCACCCTTGAAGACTTGCAAGCCAGCGAAGATGCCCAGGTCGAACGGCTCGAGCAACTGCGCCAGGCCTTGCAACTGGCTCTGCAGAATCAGCAGCAGGCCCAGGGCGAATTGCAGCGCCTCAATGGCCGTCTGGCTTCGCTGGAGGCCTTGCAGCAAGCGGCGCTGGACCCCGGCACCGGCGCTGCCGAATGGCTGCGCGACCAGCATTTGGCCGAGCGTCCGCGACTGGCCGAAGGCCTGAAGGTCGATGCCGGTTGGGAGCTGGCGGTGGAAACCGTGCTGGGCGCCGATCTGCAAGCGGTGCTGGTGGATGACTTCGCAGGCTTCGATCTGTCGGGCTTCACTCAGGGCGATCTGCGCCTGCTCAGCCCGCCTGGCGATGGCGTGCGGATGCCGGGCAGCTTGCTGGATAAAGTCGAGGCCCAGGTCGACCTGTCTCCCTGGTTGGGGCAGGTGAAACCGGTGGACAGCCTTGAACAGGCCTTGGCCCTGCGCGGACAACTGGCGGCCGGGGAAAGCCTGATCAGCCGGGACGGCTATTGGGTCGGTCG
>NZ_WUUD01000015.1:0-30061 GCF_009831705.1 Pseudomonas sp. PICF6
ACCTTAACTGGTGTCCAGAATTACTTGACCAGTTCAGCCTGCTCGCGATAGCGGCCTGTCAGGCAACAAAAAACCCGGAAGCTTGCGCTGTCCGGGTTTTTCATGAGGCAGGCCTCTATCAGCGGTTGAACCGCTCCACCAGCGAATACTGCGTATTGGCGGTGCGGGTCAGTTCTTCGCTCAGTAGCGCCGAGCTGTGGGCCTGGCCCGAGGTCTGGTCGGCCAGTTCCGAGATGTTGCTGATGTTGCGGCTGATCTCTTCGGCCACCGAACTCTGCTCTTCGGTAGCGGCAGCGATCTGGGTGGTCATGTCGGTGATGTTGGCCACCGCTTCACTGATGCCCACCAGCGCTGCGTCCGCCTCCATGACCCGAGCCACGCCTTCTTCAGCCTGGCGGTGGCCGGCATCCATGGTCTGCACGGCATTGGTGGCGGTTTGCTGGAGCTTGGCGATCAGGGCGTGGATCTGCCCGGTGGATTCACTGGTACGTTGCGCCAGTTGGCGCACTTCGTCCGCCACCACGGCAAAGCCGCGACCCATCTCTCCGGCGCGGGCCGCTTCGATGGCGGCGTTGAGGGCCAGCAGGTTGGTCTGGTCGGCAATGCCTTTGATCACGTCCACCACGCCACCAATCTCGTCGCTGTCCTTGGCCAGCTGGGTCACGGTCTGCCCGGTCTCGCCCACCACCACCGACAAACGTTCGATGGCTTCACGGGTTTCCCCGGCGATGTCGCGTCCACGACTGGTCAGACGATTGGCTTCCTGGGTGGCGTCGGCGGTGCGTTGCACGTGGCTGGCGACTTCCTGGGTCGTCGCGGCCATCTCGTTGACGGCGGTGGCCACCTGTTCGGTCTCCACTCGTTGGCGTTCCAGCCCACTGGAGCTGTTATGGGCCAGCGAATTCGACTGCCGCGCCTGCTCGTTGAGGTGTTCGGCAGTGTCCTGCAACCGGGTCAGGCAGGTTTTCAGGCGAGCTTCCTGGCTGAGGATCGACATCTCCAGGCGCGCCTGGACGCCTCGACTGTCGGTGTACATCCGGGCGATCAACGGATCGGAGGTGGTTTGCTCGGCCAGACGCAGCAGGCGCTTGATCCCGCGCTGTTGCCATTGCAGGCCCATCAGGCCCAGGGGCACCGAGAGCACGGCAGCCAGGGCAAAGCCCCAGGAGGAATTGAGAAACGCACCAACGACGAAGCTCAACTGGCTGACCAGGATAAACGGCAGCCAGTCCTGCAGGATCGGCAACCATTTGTCGCTGCGCGGGATCGCCGGCTTGCCCTGATTGATGCGTTGATAGAGCGCTTCGGCCCGGCTGATCTGCTCGGCGCTGGGCTTGACCCGCACCGACTCGTAGCCGATCACCTGGTTACCTTCGAACACGGGGGTGACATAGGCGTTGACCCAGTAATGGTCACCGCTCTTGCAGCGATTCTTGACGATACCCATCCATGGCAAGCCTTGTTTGAGCGTGTTCCACATATGGGCGAACACGGCCGACGGCACATCGGGATGGCGTACCAGGTTGTGGGGCGAGCGGATCAGTTCCTCCTTGGAAAACCCGCTGATTTCAACGAACGCGTCGTTGCAATAGGTGATCACACCTTTGGCATCGGTAGTGGAAATCAGACGTTGTTGGGCCGGGAAGGTCCTTTCGCGTTGTGTGACGGGCTGGTTGTTACGCATGGTGTGTAGATCCGCAAGGCTTTGAAAGGTTGTCGGCGTCGTCAGGTTTTTATTGAAGTTATTTTTCCGGTCGGTATCACGCCAGCATCGGGTAGGTAAATAGGGCGAAATGAAGCAGATTGAGGCCAAAGTGGGCGGCAATCGCCGCGCCCAGCCCACCAAAGCGATAAGCCAGGCCATAACCGACCCCCGCCATGCCCGACAGCAACACCCATTGCCATCCCGCCCCGGCATGCACCAGGCCGAACAGCAGTGAGGCCAGGATTAATGCCAGATTGTCGCCATAGTTCAGATGTTTGAAGCGTCGGCTCAGGCCACCCTGAATGTAGCCACGAAACAGCGCTTCCTCCACCAACGTCACCAATAAAAGATTATTGAGTACCCATATCCAGGCCGACTCCGGCCACTTCGGTGCCCAATGGATCATTCCCAGCAGCATCGCCCCGCCCAGCGCCAGCACGGCGCTCAGGGTCAGCCCCAGGGCCGTGGCCTGTAGCGACAGGCGAAACGAGCGCCTGCCGACGATCCAGGGACACGCCAGCAGTAACCAGAAGCCGATCAGTGGCTTGTCCTGGTTCAGGTACATGGCAAACGGCACGGCATCGTCGGTAAAACGTTGCGGCGCGATTGCCCGGCCATTGAAAAAACCCGGCATCCAGTGCAAGGCCAACGCCAGGGCCATCACCACAAACAGGGCGTGGCCGAGAAACTGCCCGACCGGTGTCTGCTGCTGGCGCACCGCATACCCGGCGAACAGCAGCAGCGCGACCGAGATCGCAGCAGTCCAGGCCAGATGGCCGAAGGCCAGGGCCAAGGCATAGCCGATGGAAAGGAAGGCCAGGTATGGCCAGGGCAGGGCAGGCATATCACATCCTTTGAGACTGAAGAACCGTTTGTGGCGATGGTGATGGCAGGACCGGCGGGATTATAGGCAGACCCATACGAAAACACCGCCTATTAACAGGCGGTGTTTTCGTAAGACGCTTCTTTTTATTCTGAAATCAATTGCCGTAGGACGTAGTGCAAAATCCCCCCAGCCTTGAAATATTCCACTTCATTCAAGGTGTCGATCCGGCACAACACTTCAATCCGCTCCTGGCGGCCGTCCTCGCGGGTGATGATCAGTGGCAGGTTCATGCGTGGCGTCAGTTCGACGTCGCTCAGGCCCAGGATGTCCAGGGTTTCCTTGCCGGTGAGGTTCAGGCTCTTGCGATTCTGATCGAGCTTGAACTGCAACGGCAGCACGCCCATGCCCACCAGGTTGGAGCGATGGATGCGCTCGAAGCTCTCGGCGATCACCGCTTTGACCCCCAACAGATTGGTGCCCTTGGCGGCCCAGTCCCGACTCGAGCCGGTGCCATATTCCTGTCCGGCGATCACCACCAGGGGCGTGCCCATGGCCTGATACGACATGGCGGCGTCGTAGATCGGCATTTTCTCGCCACTGGGGATGTAGATCGTATTGCCGCCTTCTTCGCCGCCGAGCATTTCGTTGCGGATCCGGATATTGGCGAAGGTGCCGCGCATCATGACCTGATGGTTGCCGCGTCTTGAACCGTAGGAGTTGAAGTCCCGGGGCTCCACGCCCTGTTCGCGCAGATAACGGCCGGCCGGGCTGTCGGTCTTGATATTGCCGGCCGGAGAGATGTGGTCGGTGGTCACCGAGTCGCCGAGCAAAGCCAGGATTCGTGCGCCTTCGACATTGTTGATGGCCGGTGGCGGCCCACTGATGTTCTCGAAGAACGGCGGGTGCTGGATGTAGGTTGAGTCCGATTGCCAGACGTAAGTCGCGGCTTGCGGCACCTCGATAGCCTGCCATTGCTCATCACCGGCAAACACGGCGGCGTATTCCTTGTGGAACATGCTGGTGTTGACCTGGGCCACCGCGTTAGCGACTTCCTGGCTGCTGGGCCAGATATCGCGCAGGTACACCGGGTTGCCGTCGCGGTCGTTGCCCAGCGGTTCACTGCTGATGTCGATGCGCACCGTGCCGGCCAGGGCATAGGCGACCACCAGGGGCGGCGACGCCAGCCAGTTGGTTTTTACCAACGGGTGCACGCGGCCTTCGAAGTTACGATTACCCGACAGCACCGAGGCCACCGTCAGGTCGGCGCTCTGGATGGCTTTTTCGATCGGCTCGGGCAACGGCCCCGAGTTGCCGATACAGGTCGTGCAACCGTAACCCACCAGATCGAAACCCAGTTTGTCCAGGTACTCGGTCAGCCCGGCGGCCTTGTAGTAATCGGTGACCACCTTCGAACCTGGCGCCAGGGAACTCTTGACCCACGGCTTACGGGTCAGGCCTTTCTCCACGGCTTTTTTCGCCAGCAGCCCGGCGGCCATCATCACGCTGGGGTTGGAGGTGTTGGTGCAAGAGGTAATGGCCGCAATCACCACTGCGCCGTTTTTCAGGCGATGGGTCCGGCCCTCGAACTCGTATTCGCTTTCCCCCACCTGATCGGCGTTGCCTACCGCGACCCCACCGCCACCCTCGCTTTCCAGGCGGCCTTCTTCCTTGCTGGTGGGTTTGACGTTCAGGCCCAGGAAGTCGCTGAAAGCCTGGCCGACATTCGGCAGTGAGACCCGGTCTTGAGGACGCTTGGGCCCGGCGAGACTGGCCTCGACACTCCCCATGTCCAGTTCCAGCGTGTCGGTGAATACCGGTTCCTGGCCGGGCAGCCGCCACAGGCCCTGAGCCTTGCAGTAGGCTTCCACCAGCTTCACGGTTTCGGTCGGACGTCCGGACAGGCGCAGGTAGTCCAGGGTCACGTCGTCCACCGGGAAGAAACCGCAGGTGGCGCCGTATTCCGGGGCCATGTTGGCGATGGTGGCGCGGTCGGCCAGCGGCAGGTCGGCAAGGCCGTCGCCATAGAACTCGACGAATTTGCCCACCACACCTTTCTTGCGCAGCATTTGGGTGACCGTCAGCACCAGGTCGGTGGCGGTGATGCCTTCGCGCAGCTTGCCGATGAGTTTGAAACCGATGACTTCTGGAATCAGCATCGACACCGGCTGGCCGAGCATGGCCGCTTCGGCCTCAATCCCGCCGACGCCCCAGCCCAGTACACCGAGGCCGTTGATCATGGTGGTGTGGGAATCGGTGCCCACCAAGGTGTCCGGGAACGCATAGGTCCGTCCGTCTTCCTCTTTGGTCCACACGGTGCGGCCCAGGTATTCGAGGTTGACCTGGTGGCAGATGCCGGTGCCCGGCGGCACCACGCTAAAATTGTCGAAGGCGCTCTGGCCCCAACGCAGGAAGGCGTAGCGCTCTCCGTTGCGCTGCATTTCGATGTCGACGTTCTGTTCGAACGCCTGGCTGCTGGCGAAATTGTCCACCATCACCGAGTGGTCGATCACCAGGTCCACGGGTGACAGCGGGTTGATCCGCTGCGGATCGCCACCGGCCTTTTCCATGGCGGCGCGCATGGCGGCCAGATCGACCACGGCCGGGACGCCGGTGAAGTCTTGCATCAGTACCCGAGCAGGACGGTATTGAATTTCCCGGTCGGAACGACGCTCCTTCAGCCAGCCGGCGAGGGCCTTGAGATCGGTGCCGGTGACCGTTTTTTCATCTTCCCAGCGCAGCAGGTTCTCCAGCAGCACTTTGAGGGACATGGGCAACCGGTCCAGGTCTCCCAGGCTTCGGGCGGCGTCGGGCAGGCTGAAATAGTGGTAAATCCTGGCGTCGACTTGCAGCGTTTTAAGGGTTTTCAGGCTATCGAGGGACGGCATTGAAATGACTCCTTTGAGTCCGCACGGCTACGGACTGACGGGACGGACAGAGCCTTTAACCTAGCCCTGTTTTGAGCGTATGACTAATCACTGGACTCTACGAGCGGGTTTGGGGTTCCGAACTCCGCTATCATGCGCCGGTTTTCGTGACAGGCTTTGCTACGGAGTTTCAATGAACACGCTTTTCATGCACTGCCGACCAGGTTTCGAAGGCGAGGTCTGTTCCGAGATCGCCGAACACGCCGCACGGCTGAACGTGGCCGGCTACGCCAAGGCCAAGCCGGCCAGCGCCTGCGCCGAATTTGTCTGTACCGAAGACGACGGTGCCGAGCGACTGATGCGCGGCCAGCGTTTCGCCGAGCTGATTTTTCCGCGCCAGTGGGCGCGCGGCAGCTTCATCGATCTGCCGGAAACCGACCGCATCAGTGTCATCCTGGCCCACATGAGCGCCTTCCCGACCTGCGGCAGCTTGTGGCTGGAGGTGGTGGACACCAATGACGGTAAAGAGCTGTCGAACTTCTGCAAGAAATTCGAAGGGCCGCTGCGCAAGGCGCTGACCGGCGCCGGCAAACTGGTGGATGACCCGTACAAGCCACGCCTGCTGTTGACCTTCAAGAGCGGTCGCGAAGTCTTCCTGGGCCTGGCGCAGGCCGATAATTCGGCCATGTGGCCGATGGGCATTCCACGCCTGAAATTTCCTCGGGAGGCGCCGAGCCGGTCCACCCTCAAGCTTGAAGAGGCCTGGCACCACTTTATTCCTCGGGATCAGTGGGACGAGCGCCTGCACAGCGACATGACCGGTGTGGACCTAGGCGCCGCGCCGGGCGGCTGGACCTGGCAACTGGTCAACCGCGGCATGCTGGTGACGGCCATCGACAACGGGCCGATGGCCGAAAGCCTGATGGACACTGGCCTGGTGCAGCATCTGATGGCGGACGGCTTTACGTTCAAGCCCAAGCAGCCGGTGGACTGGATGGTCTGCGACATCGTCGAGAAGCCGGCGCGTAATGCGGCGATGCTGGAAGAGTGGATCGGCGAAGGGCACTGCCGCGAGGCGGTGGTCAACCTCAAGCTGCCGATGAAGCAGCGTTACGCCGAAGTGAAACGCCTGCTCGAACGTATCGCCGACGGCTTCAAGGCCCGGGGCATCAAGGTCGAGATCGGCTGCAAGCAGCTGTACCACGACCGTGAGGAAGTGACGTGCCATCTGCGGCGGCTGGACGCCAAAAAGCCCAAGTCCCGCTAGCGCTTGAAAGGCAATGAAATCCCTGTGGGAGCGAGCCTGCTCGCGATATCGGTGCATCAGTGGACATCGATGTTGGGTGGCCCGACGCTATCGCGAGCAGGCTCGCTCCCACAGGGGGCAGTGTTAAGCCAGAGGTGACCTTGCACCGACATTGCGCGACAATGCCCGCCAGTTTCAGGAGTAGAACATGAGTGAAATGAACGATACGCCGGTCGACGGCACGCTGGATGCCACCGGCCTCAATTGCCCGGAGCCGGTGATGATGCTGCACCAGCACATCCGCGACCTGATGCCCGGCGGGCTGTTGAAGGTGATTGCCACCGACCCCTCGACCCGTCGCGACATTCCCAAGTTCTGTGTGTTCCTCGACCACGAACTGGTGGCCCAGGACGAGGTCGATGGCACCTACCGCTACTGGATCCGCAAGAAGCTCGCTTAGTCCGCCGAACGACTGATGCGGATCTGCTTGCGTGCGCTGCGTGTCAGGCGGATCGACAGCATCAGCGCTGCGCAGCTCAAGCCCACGATCAGGCCCTGCCACAACCCGCTCGGACCGCTGGCGGTGCCGAGCCAGTCGGTCAGGCCCAGGATGTAACCCACGGGCAGGCCAATGCCCCAGTAGGCGAACAGCGTCAGGATCATCGTCACCCGGGTGTCCTGGTAGCCGCGCAACGCGCCCGCCGCCGTGACCTGGATCGCGTCGGAAAACTGAAACAACGCCGCATAGACGATCAACATCGACGCCACTTCGATCACCACCGGATCGCCGGTATAGATCGCCGCGATGGGCCCGCGCAGCCAGAACATCAGGCTCGCCGACAGGCAGGCATACGCCAGCGCCGTACCCATGCCGACTCCGGCGGCGAAGCGCGCTTCGCGCGGCTGGCGCCGGCCCAGGGCCTGGCCGACCCGCACCGTCACAGCCATGCCCAACGAATAGGGAATCATGAACACCAGAGAGCTGAAGTTCAGGGCGATCTGGTGCCCGGCCACCACGGTGGCGCCGAGGCTGCCGATCAGCAGGGCAATCACTGCAAAAATGCTCGATTCGGCAAATACCGCGATGCCAATCGGCAGGCCGATACCCAGCAGGCGCTTGATGACGGTCCATTGTGGCCAGTCGAAGCGGTTGAATAGCCGGCTCGACTGGTAGGCCGGCGCCCAGCGCGCCCAACCGGCCATGCCCAGGGCCATGAACCACATCACCAGGGCCGTGGCCCAGCCGCAACCGACGCCGCCCATGGCGGGCAGGCCCAGATGCCCGTAAATGAAGATGTAATTGAGCGGGATGTTCAGCGCCAGCCCGCACAAACCCAGGACCATCGCCGGTCGCGTTCGGCCCAGGCCGTCGCTGAAGCAGCGAAGCACGTGATACAGCGCCACCGCCGGCAGGCCGGTGGCGATGCCTTGCAGGTACTCCATGCAAGGACCGATCAGTTCGGGGTCCACGTTCATGATGTGCAGGATCGGTTCGGCGCCGAGCAGCGCCAGCGTGGCAATCAACCCCACCACCAGCGCCAGCCACAACGCCTGGCGCACCAGCGGACCAATCTCGTCGAACGTGCCGGCGCCGAAGCGCTGGGCGACTTTCGGCGTGGTGGCCAACAGTGTGCCGGTCATCAACAGGAACACCGGCACCCAGATCGAATTGCCCAGTGCCACCGCCGCCAGGTCCCGTGGTCCGACCCGGCCGGCCATCACCGCGTCGACAAAGCCCATGGCAGTGGTCGCCAGCTGCG
This sequence comes from Pseudomonas sp. PICF6, assembly GCF_009831705.1. Taxonomy (NCBI): domain Bacteria; kingdom Pseudomonadati; phylum Pseudomonadota; class Gammaproteobacteria; order Pseudomonadales; family Pseudomonadaceae; genus Pseudomonas; species Pseudomonas sp. PICF6. The sequence goes on from NZ_WUUD01000015.1 coordinate 8,402, forward strand.
CCACCATGATCGGCAATGCCAGGGCCAGCAGCGTCTTGAGCTCCAGGCGAACCCGGGCCGGGCGGGAGAGGGTGGTGGCGTGGTCGATCACAGGATTCACAGGCGAAACGTCCGAAAAAAGATAAGCGCGAGGCGGCGCATTCTACGCCTTGACACAGTGGTCAGGAAAAAACCTGTGTTGTGGATTTGTAATCGTTTAGCTGGCTTGCGAATACCTTGTGGCGAGGGGATTTATCCCCGCTCGACTGCGCAGCAGTCGCAAAGTCGTTGGGGTGCTGCGCACCCAGCGGGGATAAATCCCCTCGCCACAACATCATTTGCTTCGGGTAATGCACAGGCCTAACGGAACGCCTACACTGCCCATCCCGCCAAAGGAGCTCTGCCATGCTGATTGTCGCCGACGAAAATATTCCCCTGCTCGATGCGTTTTTCCAAGGGTTTGGCGAGATCCGCCGGGTCCCGGGCCGGGGGATTGACCGGACAATGGTCGAGCAGGCCGATGTGTTGCTGGTGCGCTCCGTCACCCAGGTCAACCGCACGCTGCTGGAAGGCAGCAAGGTGAAGTTCGTCGGCACCTGCACCATCGGCACCGATCACCTGGATCTGGATTATTTCGCCGAGGCCGGTATTCGTTGGGCCAGCGCACCGGGTTGCAACGCCCGTGGCGTGGTGGACTACGTGCTGGGCAGCCTGATGACCCTGGCTGAAATCGAAGGCGCGGACCTCAAGCAACGCACCTTTGGCGTGGTCGGTGCCGGGCAGGTGGGCGGGCGGTTGGTTGAGGTGCTCAAGGGCCTGGGTTGGACGGTGAAAGTCTGCGATCCACCCCGTCAGGCTGCCGAAGGCGGCGACTACGTGAGTCTGGAACAGATCATCGAGCAGTGCGATGTGATCAGCCTGCACACACCGTTGACTCGCGACGGCGCGCAACCGACCTGGCACCTGTTCGATGAGCAGCGCCTGCGCCGGCTCCAGCCCGGTACCTGGCTGATCAACGCAGCCCGTGGACCGGTGATCGACAACACGGCGCTGCGCGAGGTGTTGCTGGAACGCGAAGACCTGCAAGCGGTGCTGGATGTCTGGGAGCATGAGCCGAGCGTGGATGCGGATCTGGCCGACCTGTGCGTGATCGCCACCCCGCACATTGCCGGCTACAGCCTCGATGGTCGCCAGCGTGGTACGGCGCAGATCTACGAATCCTTGTGCGCATTCCTCGAGCAACCGGTTGCGGTCCGGTTGAGCGATCTGCTGCCCCGGCCATGGCTGGGCGGCATCACGCTGGACGCTGACACTGATCCGGCCTGGGCGCTGGCGATGTTGTGCCGTGGCGTGTATGACCCACGTCGTGACGACGCGGATTTTCGTCGCAGCCTGGTGGGAACGGTCAGCGACCAACGCAGCGCTTTCGATGCCCTGCGCAAGCATTATCCGCCGCGTCGGGAGATCGACAGCCTGAAGGTTCGCATCGAGGGGCAGTCGCCGGCGTTGCAACAGATCGTGAGCGCTCTGGGCGCCACCAGCCTTTAATCGTGGATCGCTTTTGTGGCGAGGGAGCTTGCTCCCGCTGGACTGCGAAGCAGGCCCAAAACCTGGCGTCTGCTGCGCAGCCGAGCGGGAGCAAGCTCCCTCGCCACAAGAGCCAACCCACAAGCGCCAGGTCACAGGAGCCCGCAAAGGCTGCGGGCATAAAAAACCCGACATCATGGTCGGGTTCAATGAAGACGGGCTGTATCACTTTTGTTCGGCAGGCTTGACCAGTCGTTTTTCCAGCTCGCTGCAGGCTTTCTGGATCATGTCTTCGGTGATCGGTACTTCGCGCCCTTGGGCGTCGATGAACGAGCAGCCCAGAGACTGGTCCGGTTGCGTGCGGATCACTTGAATCTTGTCGTCGCTGCTGTGTTGCAAGGACATGGCCTGTCTCCTCATCAGGTTGTGTGCCTATTTTAGTGTCGCCAGGTGACCGAGCCATGACACTCCTTGTAGGTTCATGGCGACAGCTCCACTCAATCAGAAACACGGTCGCGTTTCCAGCCAGACTTTAGACCGATAACATCTAGCCTCTAGTCGCTACGGTCATATTTAACCTGACTCATTCTGATTCAACCAAGTTCCGCTGCGCTTCGGTGTCGCCGGGCGGTCCATTTCCTGCTGCATTATCGGATGCTTCTGATGCTCTCTTCCCAACAACGCCGTGCCATACGCCTGGCCAGTGGCTTCATTGCTCCTTATCGCAAGCAGGTTGCTGGCGCCTTATTGGCCCTTATCGTCACCGCCGCAATCACTTTGTCCATGGGGCAAGGCATCCGGTTGCTGGTGGACCAGGGCTTCATGACGCGCTCCCCGCACCTGCTCAACCAGTCCATTGGCCTGTTCATGGTGCTCGTGGTGGGATTGGCGATCGGCACTTTTTCCCGTTTCTACCTGGTGTCCTGGATTGGCGAACGAGTGGTGGCCGATATCCGCCGGCAGGTCTTCAACCATCTGGTGTACCTGCACCCGGGCTTTTACGAAAACAACCGCAGCTCGGAAATCCAGTCGCGCCTGACCGCCGATACGACCTTGTTGCAGTCAGTAATCGGCTCGTCGTTGTCGCTATTCTTGCGTAACGCCTTGATGGTGGTCGGCGGCATTGTGTTGTTGTTCATCACCAACCCCAAACTCACCAGTATCGTGGTGATCGCGCTGCCGTTGGTCTTGGCGCCGATCCTGATATTCGGGCGGCGGGTGCGCAGCCTGTCACGCCAGAGCCAGGACCGCATTGCCGATGTCGGTAGCTACGTCTCCGAGACCCTCGGCCAGATCAAAACCGTGCAGGCCTACAACCATCAGGTCCAGGATGAACGGCGCTTTGCCGTGACCGTGGAGCAGGCCTTCGACACCGCCCGCAAGCGCATCGCCCAGCGGGCCTGGCTGATCACACTGGTGATCGTGCTGGTGCTGGGGGCGGTGGGGGTGATGCTCTGGGTCGGGGGCATGGATGTGATCGCCGGACGGATTTCCGGGGGTGAGCTGGCGGCGTTTGTGTTCTACAGCCTGATCGTCGGCAGCGCCTTCGGCACCCTGAGCGAAGTCATCGGCGAGTTGCAGCGGGCGGCTGGTGCGGCTGAGCGCATTGCCGAATTGCTGCGCTCGGAAAACATCATCCAGCCGCCGGTTTCTGGCCTGGTGACTCTGCCTGAGCGGGTACGGGGTGATTTGCGTCTCGAAGGCGTGCGCTTCTCTTATCCGTCCCGGCCAGACAGCTATGCGGTCGACGGCCTGGACCTGAGCGTCCAGGCTGGCGAGACCCTGGCCCTGGTCGGGCCGTCCGGTGCCGGGAAATCCACGGTGTATGACTTGCTCCTGCGCTTCTACGACCCGGCGCAAGGGCGGATTCTCATCGATGATGTGCCGCTGACCCAGCTCGATCCACTGGACCTGCGTCGCCATTTCGCCCTGGTTTCGCAGAACCCGGCGCTGTTTTTCGGCACGGTTGAAGAGAACATCCGCTACGGCAATCCCGAGGCGACGTCCGAGCAGGTGCGCGAAGCCGCGCAGATTGCCCATGCCCACGATTTCATCGAAAAAATGCCGGAGGGTTACCAGACCCACCTGGGTGACGGCGGTCTGGGGTTATCCGGCGGTCAACGCCAGCGTCTGGCCATCGCCCGAGCGCTGTTGGTGGACGCACCGATCCTGCTATTGGACGAAGCCACCAGCGCCCTCGACGCGCAAAGCGAACACTTGATCCAGCAAGCGCTGCCCAGCCTGATGAAAAATCGCACCACCCTGGTCATCGCCCACCGCCTGGCCACGGTGAAAAATGCCGACCGGATCGCGGTGATGGACCAGGGCAAAGTAGTCGCCGTGGGCACCCATCAGGAACTGGTGGCCAGTAACGCGCTGTATGCGCGATTGGCAGCGTTGCAGTTCAATCAGCAGGGTGATTCTGTTCCGTGAGCCTGCCGAGCCGAAACCAATGTGGGAGCGAGCCTGCTCGCGATAGGGGCAGATAGGCAACCATGAGGTCGACTGTCACACCGCTATCGCGAGCAGGCTCGCTCCCACAGGGTCTGCAACCGAGCAAAAAAATGCCCGCATCGAAAGATGCGGGCATTTTTTCAGGAACAACTTGCCGCTTGAAGCCTATGGCTTGCTGCTGCCCACTCACTGATCATCAAAATAGCGCTCATGCCAGTCCACCAGCGGTTGCGGCGAGTTGAGTTTCTGGCCGTAGATCACCGAGTACGACAACACGTTCTGTACGTATTGCCGGGTTTCGTCGAAGGGGATGCTTTCGACCCAGACATCGAAGCTCAGGTGGTCGGCACCGCGCAGCCACTGGCGCACCCGACCAGGGCCGGCGTTGTAGGCGGCGGAGGCCAGGACGCGGTTGCCGTTGAACTGGCTGTGAACCTGGCTCAGGTACGCCGCGCCCAGCTGGATGTTCTTGTCCGGGTTCAGCACTTGCTTGGGCGAGGCCAGCGGGATGTTGAACTTGCGTGCGGTTTCCTTGGCGGTGGCCGGCATCAACTGCATCAGGCCGCTGGCGCCAACACCGGAGCGCGCATCTTCCATGAAGGCACTTTCCTGTCGAGTGATGGCGAACACCCAGCTTGAATGCAGGCCGCGAACCTTGGCTTCACGCACCAGAGTGTCGCGGTAGGCCATTGGGAAGCGAATATCCAGGTCATCCCAATACTTGGCCTGGCTGATGGTGCGGATCGCCGGGAAGTACCATTTCAGGTCGTAGGCCAGTTTCGCCTGGGCGACCATCTCGTCCCGGTTGAAGTGGCGAGTGACGTGATACCACTCGCGGCGACCGTCGACGATCTGACCCCGGGCATGAAACTCCAGGGCCCGACGAATACCCGGTGTGTTGCGCACTTTATTGATCAGCGCCTGGCTCATCACCAGCGGCTTGTTGTTGAGCGAATAGGGCGATTGAGAACGATCGGCGGCCAGGAAACCGTAGAAGTCCCGCTCACGGGCCAGATGCTTGTAAAGCGTCAGCGCCTCGGGATTCTGAGGCTGCGCCAGCTCCAGGCTGCGGGCCTGCCAGTAACGCCAGCGACTGGTGCTGGCCAGCGTCTCGGGCAGGCGGCGGGTCAACTCATAGGCGTCGTCCCAGCGGGCCAGGCGCAACAGCAGGCGCAAGCGCCATTCCGAGACGGTATCGTCGCGCAGTTCCGGGTCATATTTTGTCATCACGCCCAAGGCGCGACTGTCGAAACGCTTGGCCAGGGTCAGGCCAATTTCCCGGGCGATGGCGACTTTCTCAGGCTTGGAAAAATGCATGGTGCTGGCGTAGCCGTCCAACAGCGCCATGGCTTTCTCTGGATCCTGACGGGCCAGGCGCCGCAAGCCGAGGCTGACGATATCGGCCATCGGCTCATCGGCCGGACGGAAACGCGATGGCTGATTGAGCAGTTCCGGTTTTTGCGCCACGTCTATCAGCAGTTGGCCGCGAGGGGCGAGGGTGCTCAGGCCGCTGATCAGGCTTTTAGCCAGTGGATAATTGCGGGCCTGGGCGGCCAGTTTGGCGCGCTCCCAGCGCTTCTGTTCAGTCAGTTGACCCTGGGTCGCCCACAGGCCGAACAGCGCATCACACGCGGCCGGTTGGGATTTGCCGGTGAGCCAAAGCTTTTCGGTGTTGGCGTAGCCTTCGGCCTTGAGGCCATGACTGAGCTGATACTGGGCGTTGAGGCAGTCCAGTTCGGTGAAGTTGAGCTTGGGGTCGTAGTACTTGACGAAGGTCGCCCAATCGCCACGGTCGGCCAGCCAGCGCAACCAGCGCAGCTTCATCCAGTTGGCCTGGGGCAGGTCGCCATGTTCGGCGAGAAATTTCTCGATTTCGGCATTACTGGCGCTCTTGAGGCGAGCGGTCAGTTCGTCGTAGGCCAGGTAGGGTTCCAGCGGATAGTCACGCAGGGCCTGGCTGTAGCGAAAATAGGGGCCGGAATCACCTTTGGCCAAGGCACGCTTGGCTTCATCGTAATACTGACGCTGGGTGGAGATATCCACCGCCTGGGCGGTTTGAACGGCAGTGGCACATACAAACAAGCAAGATAAAACACTGAAAAGGCGACTGCGCATGATACGTCCGGGCAGAAAAAAACATGACAAGCCCAAGGTTTGACCCCAGGGTAACTGTCTGTAGCTTAGCCTTTTGCCAGCAATGGGCGAAAGCTTTGCGGGGTCATCCGCGCAAGTTCGCAACATTTGTTATGCAGAGTGCTTCGAGGGCGAAATTGGCGGACTTCTGAGGCCTCATCTCAGGTAGAATGCGCGCCCGGTTTTTGGAGAAGCTCATGACCCTGCTCAAATTCAGCGATGTGTCCCTTGCTTTCGGCGCTATGCCGTTGTTGGACAAGGTGTCCTGGCAGATCGCCCGTGGTGAGCGGGTGTGCATCATCGGCCGCAACGGCACTGGCAAGTCCAGCATGATGAAGCTGGTCAAGGGCGATCAGAAGCCCGATGACGGCTCGGTCTGGCGCGCGCCAGGCCTGAAAATCGGCGAATTACCCCAGGAACTGCCGGTGGCCGACGAGCGGACGGTGTTCGACGTGGTCGCCGAAGGCCTGGACGGTGTCGGCGCGCTGCTGGCCGAGTATCACCACCTGAGCCAGAACATCGTCACTGATGCCGACCTGGACAAGTTGATGCATGTGCAGCACGACCTCGAGGCCCGCGATGGCTGGCGCCTGCAGCAGTTGGTGGACAGCACCCTGAGCCGTCTGCAACTGCCGGCCGACAAGACCCTGGCCGAGCTGTCCGGTGGCTGGCGTCGCCGGGTGTTGTTGGCCCAGGCCCTGGTGTCCGAGCCGGACCTGCTGCTGCTCGACGAGCCCACCAACCACCTGGACATCGGCGCCATCGCCTGGCTTGAAGAAGCCCTGAAGGATTTCCAGGGCGCGGTGCTGTTCATCACGCACGACCGTTCTTTCCTGCAAAACCTGGCGACCCGTATCCTCGAACTGGATCGCGGCGGCCTGATCGACTGGAACGGCGACTACGCCAGCTTCCTGGTGCACAAGGAAGCGGCGCTGGCGGCGGAAGAAACCGCAAACGCGCTGTTCGACAAGAAGCTGGCCCAGGAAGAAGTCTGGATTCGCCAGGGTATCAAGGCCCGTCGCACCCGCAACGAAGGCCGTGTACGAGCGCTCAAGGCGCTGCGCATGGAGCGCAGTGAGCGTCGCGAGCGCACCGGCAAGGCCAATATTCAGCTGGATACCGCTGACAAGTCCGGCAAGCAGGTGATGGTTCTTGAGAACGTGAGTTTTGCGCACCCTGGCGGCCCGTTCCTGATCAAGGACTTTTCCATGGTGCTGCAGCGTGGTGACCGCATTGGTCTGCTGGGCGCCAACGGTACCGGCAAGACCACCTTGCTCAAGCTGATGCTCGGCGGTCTGGTACCGACCAATGGCAAGGTGGAGGAGGGCACGAAGATCGACGTCGCCTACTTCGACCAGTTGCGCCATCAGTTGGACCTTGAAAAAACCGTCATCGACAACGTTGCCGAAGGCCGCGATTTCATCGACATCGATGGCCAGAGCCGCCATGTGTTGAGCTATCTGGGCGACTTCCTGTTCAGCCCTCAACGTGCTCGTACCCCGGTCAAGGCGCTGTCCGGCGGTGAACGTGCCCGTCTGCTGCTGGCCAAACTGTTCAGCAAGCCGGCGAACCTGCTGGTGCTCGACGAACCGACCAACGACCTGGACGTGGAAACCCTCGAGTTGCTGGAAGAGGTGCTGCTGACCTTCAACGGTACTGTGCTGATGGTCAGCCACGACCGGGCATTCCTCGACAACGTGGTGACCAGCACCCTGGTGTTCGAAGGCGAAGGCCTGGTGCGTGAATACGTCGGTGGTTATCAGGACTGGCTGCGCCAGGGTGGCTCGCCGCGCTTGCTGGGCGTGACTGAGAGCAAGTCCGGCAAGGCCGACCTGAATTCGGCGGTGGTCAAGGCCGAGCCTGCTCCGGTTGCTGCTGCACCGGCGGCGGCACCGGCAAAGAAGAAGCTCAGCTACAAGTTGCAGCGTGAGCTGGAAGCATTGCCGGGTGATATCGACGCGAAGGAACAGCAGATCGCAGCGGTGCAAGCCGAAATGGCTGACATTGGCTTCTACCAGCGCCCTGCGGCTGAAACCGCCAAGGTGATCGCGCATCTGGAGCAGCTGCAGGCCGAGCTGGATGCGCTGGTCGAGCGCTGGGCTGAACTGGACGCTTGATCCACTGTTGTAAAGAATCCCGGTGCTCAGAGATGAACGCCGGGATTTCTATTTGAAACGCTATTCCCCAGTGGGAGCGAGCCTGCTCGCGATAGCGGTGGGTCAGTAATATGGGTATTGGCTGACCCAACGCTATCGCGAGCAGGCTCGCTCCCACAGGTTTAGGTTTTATGTGCGCTTGACCAGATGCACCGCGAGCACATCGCAAGGCGCGCCATGCAGCACGTCGTTGGCTGTAGAGCCCAACAGCAGTGCCAGGCCATGACGGCCATGGCTGCCCACGACGATCAGGTCGCAACCCTGTTCCTTGGCCAGGTGATGGATCTCCTGACGCGGCTGGCCGTAGGTCAGGTGGCTGTATTCCTTTTTCAGGGCGGGGTATTTCACGATCAGCCGGTCAAGGCGTTCCTTGGCTTGATCGAATTGTTGTTGTTGCAACTGGGAAAGGTCCATCGGCACATCACCACCGAAGGCCATGGCCATGGGTTCGACGATGTGAACCAGCGACAGTTTGGTGTCTCGACCTTCGCAAAGGGCCAGAGCACGCTTGACGACGGGATCACATTCTTCAGTGAGGTCGACGGCGACCAGGACGTGTTCGTAGTACATGGAAGGCACTCCAGAGAATTGCGATACGGTAAGTATGGCTGGTTTCAAGCGCATCGACGGCGACGTGGGTCAATCGTCAATGGGCTCATCAGAATTCGGGGAGTACGAATATGACGGTCTGGATAGTGGTGTCAATCCTGTTGGTGGTATTAAGCCCCCTGGCATGGTTGCGCCCGTCCCGTGTTCAGAGCGGTCGCATGGCGTTGCGCATGGAGGCGCGACGCCTTGGCCTGGCCATGCAACTGGCTCCGCAGGAGTGGCCCCACTGGCTCGGGCAGCAGGCGCCAAACCCCTGCGCCCAGTACCATCGGCCCCGACGGGGCAAGCAGCCGGCTATCTGGACCTACTGGCAAACCGCGCCGGGCGTATGGGTCAATCAGTGGCGCGAAGTCTGCCAGGATGAGTCGTTGCTCAATCATTTCGAAAAATTGCCAGCCAACGTCTACAAAATCGAGGCCGACGGGCAAATGATCGCCTTATATTGGGGCGAGAAGGGCGAAGCCGCTGTGTTGCAGGATATTTGCGCGGTGCTCAAGGCGCTGGCCTGAGGCATAAAAAAGCCCGACAGTCTCATCGGGCGGGTTGGCCAGGCAGGCCGGTAATCAAAACGCCTATCCGGACGTTCGTTCGTAACGTCCTTTGCTCAAAATCTTCAATCGCGCTCCCGACAGAGTAGTCGGTTGAATCCAGCGCGCTTGGAATTAGGGCGACTTTTCTAATTATTGATCCTATGAATGGCTGTACATGCAGCGCCGTGTTGCGGATCCGTGCGGTACGTAAATGACCGGGAAGTCGCGTTCAAGCCCCTGTTTAGCGCGATTGACAATTGTCGGAAATTCCGTGAAGGTGGCGTACCCAAATCAAACGGGCGTATGAATTGAGCGTTTGTATTTTCCGAACGTTCCTACAGAACCCCGACTATCGCGTTGACGGGTGTGCCTGGCGGATTGGCGTAGCATCGGCGGTAAACGTCAATGCCGAACCAGCAGTCAGCGTTCAACGTGTACTGTTCAGCTTCCATATCGTGGAGATCAGTTGATGATTTACGAAGGTAAAGCCATCACGGTTAAGGCTCTTGAAAGTGGCATCGTCGAACTGAAGTTCGATCTCAAGGGTGAGTCCGTCAACAAGTTCAACCGTCTAACCCTGAATGAACTGCGTCAGGCTGTGGACACTATCAAGGCAGATGCTTCGATCAAGGGTGTGATCGTCAGCAGCGGCAAGGACGTCTTCATCGTCGGCGCCGACATCACCGAATTCGTCGATAACTTCAAGCTGCCCGATGCCGAACTGATCGCTGGCAACCTCGAAGCGAACCGTATTTTCAGCGACTTCGAAGACCTCAACGTACCGACCGTCGCGGCCATCAACGGCATCGCCCTGGGTGGCGGCCTTGAGATGTGCCTGGCAGCGGATTACCGCGTCATGTCCAGCACGGCCAAGATCGGCCTGCCGGAAGTCAAGCTGGGCATCTACCCAGGCTTTGGCGGTACCGTGCGTCTGCCGCGCCTGATCGGTGCCGACAACGCTATCGAGTGGATTGCCGCCGGCAAGGAAAACCGTGCTGAAGACGCACTGAAAGTCGGCGCCGTGGATGCCGTGGTCGAGCCAGGCAAACTCCAGGAAGCGGCCCTCGAAACGATCAAGCGCGCCATCAGTGGCGAGTTCGACTACAAGGCCAAGCGCCAGCCGAAGCTGGAAAAGCTCAAGCTCAATGCCATCGAACAAATGATGGCTTTCGAAACCGCCAAGGGTTTCGTCGCAGGTCAAGCAGGCCCGAACTACCCGGCGCCGGTCGAAGCGATCAAGACCATCCAGAAAGCCGCGAACTTCGGTCGCGACAAGGCCCTGGAAGTCGAAGCCGCCGGCTTCGTCAAACTGGCCAAGACCTCGGCTGCACAAAGCCTCATCGGTCTGTTCCTCAATGACCAGGAACTGAAGAAAAAGGCCAAGGCCTACGACGAAATCGCCCGTGACGTGAAGCAGGCCGCCGTACTCGGCGCCGGTATCATGGGTGGCGGTATCGCCTATCAGTCGGCGTCCAAAGGCACGCCGATCCTGATGAAAGACATCAACGAACACGGGATCGAGCAAGGCCTGGCCGAGGCGGCCAAGCTGCTGGTTGGCCGCGTCGATAAAGGTCGCATGACCGCGGCGAAGATGGCCGAAGTGCTCAACGGCATTCGTCCGACCCTGTCCTACGGCGATTTCGGCCATGTCGACCTGGTGGTCGAAGCCGTTGTCGAGAACCCGAAGGTCAAGCAGGCGGTACTGGCTGAAGTCGAAGACAAGGTCAAAGAGGACACCATCCTCGCTTCGAACACCTCGACCATTTCCATCTCGCTGCTGGCCAAGGCCCTCAAGCGTCCGGAAAACTTCGTCGGCATGCACTTCTTCAACCCAGTGCACATGATGCCGCTGGTGGAAGTGATCCGTGGCGAGAAGTCCAGCGAACTAGCGATCGCCACCACCGTGGCCTACGCCAAGAAAATGGGCAAGAACCCGATCGTCGTCAACGACTGCCCGGGCTTTTTGGTCAACCGCGTACTGTTCCCATACTTCGGCGGTTTCGCCAAGCTGGTCAGCGCCGGTGTGGACTTTGTGCGCATCGACAAGATCATGGAAAAATTCGGCTGGCCAATGGGCCCTGCGTACCTGATGGACGTGGTCGGCATCGACACCGGCCACCATGGTCGTGACGTCATGGCTGAAGGCTTCCCGGACCGCATGAAAGACGACCGCCGGTCGGCCGTCGACGTGCTCTACGAAGCCAAGCGCCTGGGCCAGAAGAACGGCAAGGGCTTCTACGCCTACGAGACTGACAAGCGCGGCAAGCAGAAGAAAGTGGCCGATTCGTCGGTGCTGGAAGTGCTCAAGCCGATCGTCTACGAGCAGCGCGAAGTCACCGACGAGGACATCATCAACTGGATGATGATCCCGCTGTGCCTTGAAACCGTGCGTTGCCTGGAAGACGGCATTGTTGAAACCGCCGCCGAAGCCGACATGGGTCTGGTCTACGGTATCGGTTTCCCTCCATTCCGTGGCGGTGCGCTGCGCTACATCGATTCGATCGGTGTGGCCGAGTTCGTTGCCCTGGCAGACCAGTACGCTGATTTGGGCGCGCTGTACCACCCGACCGCGAAGCTGCGTGAAATGGCCAAGAACGGCCAGAGCTTCTTCGGTTAAGCGCCCAACGACTAGAGCGAGAGAACATTTATGAGCTTGAATCCTAGAGACGTCGTGATTGTCGACTTCGGTCGTACGCCGATGGGCCGCTCCAAGGGCGGCATGCACCGCAACACCCGCGCCGAAGACATGTCGGCGCACCTGATCAGCAAGCTGCTGGAACGTAACGTCAAGGTCGACCCCAACGAAGTCGAAGACGTGATCTGGGGCTGTGTGAACCAGACCCTGGAGCAGGGCTGGAACATCGCCCGCATGGCTTCGCTGATGACCCAGATCCCTCACACCGCGGCCGGCCAGACCGTCAGCCGTCTGTGCGGTTCGTCCATGAGCGCGCTGCATACCGCTGCTCAGGCGATCATGACCGGCAACGGTGATGTGTTCGTCGTCGGCGGTGTCGAGCACATGGGCCACGTGAGCATGATGCACGGCGTCGATCCGAACCCGCACATGTCGCTGTACGCGGCGAAAGCCTCGGGCATGATGGGCCTGACCGCGGAAATGCTCGGCAAAATGCACGGCATCACCCGCGAACAGCAGGACGCCTTCGGCGTGCGCTCCCACCAGCTCGCCCACAAGGCGACCGTGGAAGGCAAGTTCAAGGACGAAATCATCCCGATGCAGGGCTATGACGAGAACGGTTTCCTGAAATTGTTCGACTACGACGAAACCATTCGTCCGGAAACCACCCTGGAAAGCCTGGCGGCCCTCAAGCCGGCCTTCAATCCAAAGGGCGGCACCGTGACAGCCGGTACTTCTTCGCAGATCACCGACGGTGCTTCGTGCATGATCGTGATGTCGGCCCAGCGTGCCCAGGACCTGGGCATCCAGCCGATGGCGGTGATTCGTTCGATGGCCGTGGCCGGTGTTGATCCGGCAATCATGGGCTATGGTCCAGTACCGGCGACGCAGAAAGCCTTGAAGCGTGCGGGTCTGAGTATTTCCGATATCGACTTCTTCGAGCTCAACGAAGCTTTCGCCGCACAGGCCCTGCCAGTGCTGAAAGATCTGAAAGTGCTCGACAAGATGAACGAGAAGGTTAACCTGCACGGCGGCGCGATCGCCCTGGGTCACCCGTTCGGTTGCTCCGGTGCGCGTATCTCCGGCACGCTGCTCAACGTCATGAAGCAGAACGGCGGCACCTTTGGGGTGTCCACTATGTGCATTGGCCTTGGCCAGGGCATCGCCACTGTCTTCGAACGCGTCTAAGCGTTACGTCGATGGAAGCCGGGGCCAAGTGCCCCGGTTTTTGTTTTTCCGGGTTTAGAAAAAAAGATTTTGTTTTTATTTAAAAAATATTTGAGCGAGGGCCGAAGCATGCCGATACAACCTGGGCTCTACCAACATTACAAAGGTCCGCAGTACCGCGTATTCAGCATCGCGCGGCATTCCGAGACCGAGGAAGAAGTGGTCTTCTATCAAGCCCTGTATGGCGATTACGGCTTTTGGGTGCGACCGTTGAGCATGTTCCAGGAGTCTGTCGAAGTTGACGGCGAGCAGGTGCCACGCTTTGCTTTGGTGCAGGCCGAAGAGAGCCTTTTTTCCAAGCCTTGAGGCCGATACCGGGGCAACCCTGCGCTTGACCTCACCTTGCAGCCACTATATATAGCGGTGCCGCGTCAGGCGCCAACCGCCTTTCACTTTTTAGAATTCAGGAATTTTCTGATCCATGGGCAAATCGCTGGTCATTGTGGAATCCCCGGCTAAGGCCAAGACCATCAACAAGTATCTGGGCAACCAATACGTGGTGAAGTCGAGTATCGGCCATATCCGAGACCTGCCCACCAGCGGTTCGGCTAGCGCCAGCAAGGAGCCAGCCGCCAAGCGCGGCAAGGCTGCTGCCGGTGAAGCGCCGGCGCTGTCGCCCAAGGACAAGGCGCGCAAGCAGCTGGTCTCGCGCATGGGGGTTGATCCGGAACACGGCTGGAAAGCCAAGTACGAGATCCTCCCGGGTAAGGAAAAGGTCATCGAAGAACTGCGTCGGCTCGCCAAGGATGCCGACACCATCTATCTGGCGACGGACTTGGACCGCGAAGGGGAAGCCATTGCCTGGCACCTGCGCGAAGCCATTGGTGGGGATGACAGCCGCTACAAGCGCGTGGTGTTCAACGAAATCACCAAGAAGGCCATCCAGGAGGCCTTCTCCCAGCCAGGCGAGCTGGACATCGATCGGGTCAACGCCCAACAGGCGCGGCGCTTCCTTGATCGCGTGGTGGGCTACATGGTCTCGCCGCTACTGTGGGCCAAGATCGCCCGTGGCCTGTCGGCCGGGCGTGTGCAGTCGGTCGCCGTGAAGCTGGTGGTGGAGCGCGAGCGGGAGATCCGTGCGTTCATCCCTGAAGAATACTGGGAAGTCCACGCCGACCTCGGCACCGCCAAGGGCGCCACCGTGCGCTTCGACGTGGCCCGCGAGAAGGGTGAAGCCTTCAAGCCGCTCAACGAAGCCCAAGCCATGGCTGCGCTGGAGAAGCTCAAGGCTTCCAGCTACAGCATCGTCAAGCGCGAAGACAAGCCGACCAGCAGCAAGCCGTCGGCACCGTTCATCACCTCCACGTTGCAACAGGCCGCGAGCAACCGCCTGGGTTTCGGCGTGAAGAAAACCATGATGATGGCCCAGCGTTTGTACGAAGCGGGCTACATCACATATATGCGTACCGACTCGACCAACCTCTCGGCCGATGCCGTGACAATGGCGCGCACTTATATAGAAAGCGAGTTCGGCAAGAAATACCTGCCGGAGACGCCGAACGTCTACAGCAGCAAGGAAGGCGCACAAGAGGCTCACGAAGCGATTCGTCCCTCCGATGCCAACACCGAGCCAAGCAAGCTGTCGGGCATGGAGCGCGATGCCGAGCGCCTCTACGAGCTGATCTGGCGCCAGTTCCTGGCCTGCCAGATGCTGCCGGCGCAATACCTGTCGACCACGGTCACCGTCGGTGCCGGCGACTTCGAGCTGCGCGCCAAGGGCCGCATCCTGAAGTTCGACGGCTACACCCGCGTCATGCCGCAAATCACCAAGCCGGGTGACGACGACGTCCTGCCAGACATGGCCCAGGGCGATGTGATGAAGTTGATCAAGCTTGATCCGACCCAGCACTTCACCAAGCCGCCGGCCCGTTATTCGGAAGCCAGCCTGGTCAAGGAAATGGAAAAGCGTGGCATCGGTCGTCCTTCGACCTACGCGGCGATCATTTCCACCATCCAGGACCGCGGTTACGTGGCGCTGCACAACCGTCGGTTCTATTCGGAAAAGATGGGCGACATCGTCACCGAACGTTTGTCCGAGAGCTTCTCCAACCTGATGGACTACGGCTTCACCGCCGGCATGGAAGAGAACCTCGACGATGTGGCCCAGGGTGAGCGGGACTGGAAAAACGTCCTCGACGAGTTTTATGGCGACTTCAAGAAAAAGCTCGAAGTAGCCGAAAGTGCCGAGAACGGCATGCGGGCCAACCAGCCCGTCATGACCGACATCCCATGCCTGACGTGTGGTCGTCCGATGCAGATCCGTACCGCCTCGACTGGCGTGTTCCTGGGTTGCTCGGGCTACAGTCTGCCTCCCAAGGAGCGCTGCAAGGCGACGGTCAACCTGGTGCCGGGCGACGAAATCGCCGCGGACGACGAGGGTGAATCGGAATCCCTGGTGCTGCGCGGCAAGCACCGCTGCCCGATCTGCAGCACAGCGATGGATGCCTACCTGTTGGATGAGAAGCGCAAGCTGCACATCTGCGGTAACAATCCCGATTGCGCCGGTTACGAGATCGAAGAGGGCACCTATCGCATCAAGGGCTATGAAGGTCCGAGCCTTGAGTGCGACAAGTGTGGCAGTGAGATGCAGCTCAAGACCGGCCGCTTCGGCAAGTTCTTCGGCTGCACCAATCCGACCTGCAAGAACACCCGCAAACTGCTCAAGAGCGGTGATGCGGCGCCGCCGAAGATGGACCCGGTGAAGATGCCTGAACTCAAGTGCGAGAAGGTCAACGACACCTACATCCTGCGCGACGGCGCGTCCGGCCTGTTCCTGGCGGCGAGCCAGTTCCCGAAAAACCGCGAGACCCGTGCGCCGCTGGTGCTGGAGATCGTGCCGCACAAGGACGAAATCGATCCGAAGTACCATTTCCTCTGCGAAGCTCCGCAGAAGGATCCGGAGGGTCGGCCGGCGGTGATTCGTTACAGCCGCAAGACCAAGGAGCAGTACGTGCAGACCGAAGTCGACGGCAAGCCAACCGGCTGGAAGGCGTACTACGACGGCGGTAAATGGACGGTTGAAGACAAGCGCTGATCGCAAAGGCTTGTCTGAAGAGGGGGGGGCTTGCTTTAGGGCTCCCTGTGGCGAGGGAGCTTGCTCCCGCTGGACCAGTCCGATATTTCGGGCGCAGCCGTCCCAATAGCCTCAAGTAAACAAAAGGCCGCATGACAACCCGTAGGTTTTCATGCGGCCTTTTTGTTTTTGCCTTGCAGTGGCCTCGGTTGTTCCACGACACTGTCGCCCTTGCGTGAAGCTTTTATTTCGTTGGGGAGAATGCCGCCATGGCCCACGAACTCTACACCCGCACCAATCAGAAAATTTATTTCGCCGGCCTGTCGCTCGAAGCGCTCGCCAGGGCAGAGGATGGGCGTGCGATGAATTCCCCCGCGCTGACCCAGGCTGGGCGCGAATCAGCGCTGTTTCATCTGTACGGCGCGTTGTTGGGGCTTTGCCACGAAATTGCCGGTTTCTACCGTCTGCCGCAGGCAAATGCGCCCCGGGCCGAACTGTTGTTGACACAAGAAGTGTTGGAAACCGTCGCCATTCCGGAACTGGCCGAAATGGTCGAGCTGGCGCACAACCCGCAAACCTGGCTGGCGCAACTGTTGGCGGCACACGCGGCACTGTTCGAGCCACCCCGTGCTCCTCGCAAGCCTAAGGGCGACGTGACCCAACCTTTGATCATGGCGGTCAATCTGGACGAAGAAGAGCCCGAGCAGGCGTTGAGCCGAGAGGAGCTGGAAAGCTGGCGTCAGAACCTCAAGAGCCTGGCAATCCGCTTTCGCGAAGGGCTGAACGAGTGCTGAGTTTTCCCTCGATCCGTAATATTCGCCCATAACGCTTGGTCAAGATCCCGAGCGAAGCCTGGCCGATGACTATATAATCCTCGCCTTTCGTGGAGAACAGACTTTTATGCCAACGTCCTTTCTAGAAATTGTCGAACTTCCTGATGGCCGCATCGAGCTGCGCAGGGCCGAGGACGAGGGTTCTCTGGTTACCTTGAACTTCTCTGAGGACGCCAAGGCCTTCCTGCAAGGCCAGCACGTCGAAGTCGCCAAGGCGATGTTGAGTGTGGGCGTGCAGATGGCAGGTCGTCTGGTTGAAGGCGAATTCAACAAGGAAGAGGGGCCGCGGGTTCTTCATTGATCCCGCCTGTCGGCTTTTTGGACGATAGTGTTCCTGGCCGGCTTCTCTGTCCTGGAGAAGCCCTGAGTTTTTTAGCCCAATCGAATATTCAGGCTTTGTGCGTCCCCGGTGCGCGCGGCGCTGATCAACTGTTGCCGTGCGGTCGTGGTCAACGGATTGAGCCAGCTGACCACCGTATGGCTGCGGCCCAGGCGCAACGCTTCGCAGGTCAGTTGCTGGGCGCTTTGAGTGCCCCGCGGCTGTAGCAGCAGGATGCGCTCACGGTTCAGGCCCGCATCTCGCAGCCAGGACTGGGTGACACTGGCCGGTGGTGCGATCAGCGTCAGCCAGCGAGCGTCCTGGTCCTGGCTCAGCTCGCGCAGGATCGGCGCCAGCAGGTTCAGGCAGTTCCCGGCGGCACCACGTAACGACAGTTCGCTGAAGGCTTCGGGCTCGGCGCCCCAAGGTGACTCGATCACCTCTTTGAGGGCGGGAACCAGCGGTTGGGCCATGAACGCCTCGAACAGCGGAAGTTGAGTGTGTTGTGGTGTGTGTGGGAACTGCATAAAGCCTCCTTTAGCGGCGAATAACGCCGACACTCAAGCCTTCGATGACCAGATCCTGATCTTTAAGATTGACTTCGATGGGGGCGAACTCGGGGTTCTCGGCAATCAGCCAGACCTTGCTGCCGTCGCGCTTGAAACGCTTGACGGTCACTTCATCACCGATTCGCGCCACCACGATCTGGCCGTTGCGGGCTTCGCGAGTGGTGTGGACCGCAAGAAGATCGCCGTCGAAGATGCCGATGTCCTTCATGCTCATGCCGTGCACGCGAAGAAGGTAGTCAGCTCGCGGATGGAAGAACGATGGGTTGATGTTGCAGGATTCCTCGACATGCTGCTCGGCGAGGATCGGAGCACCTGCTGCTACCCGGCCGATGATCGGCAGGGTGGTTTCGTCGGCCTTGGCCTCGAAACCGGGGATGCGAATGCCACGGGACGCGCCCGGGGTCATTTCGATAGCGCCCTTGCGAGCCAGCGCCTTGAGGTGCTCTTCAGCCGCGTTGGGCGACTTGAAGCCCAGTTCCTGGGCGATTTCCGCGCGGGTCGGCGGGTAGCCGTTGTCTTCGAGGCAGCGTTTGATGAAGGCTAGAATCTCTGCTTGGCGTGGCGTCAGCTTTAGCATATTGATCGCTCTGTCTTTTTATACAGTGACTGGGATTATATACAGTGGGCGCGGCTTGGCAATCCTCCTTTTCGCACAGGCCGCTGGACGGTCGGTCGGGCCGCAAAAACGTCATGGGCTACAGCGGGCCGCAGGTGTGGTTAAATATCTGACCGAGCGTTCGCAAAACGTCCCGGCAGGCTTGACAACCCCAAGGCTGAAACGTATGTTTCAAACAAGTGTTTGTCAGGCGGAGTAGCCATGGCCCAGTCGGAAACCGTAGAACGCATTCTCGATGCTGCCGAGCAATTGTTCGCGGAAAAAGGTTTCGCTGAAACCTCATTGCGTCTGATCACCAGCAAGGCCGGGGTGAACCTGGCGGCGGTGAATTATCACTTCGGTTCGAAGAAAGCGCTGATCCAGGCCGTGTTCTCGCGTTTCCTCGGGCCTTTCTGTGTCAGCCTGGATCGTGAGCTGGAGCGGCGTCAGGCCAAGCCTGACGTCAAGCCAACCCTGGAAGAGCTGCTGGAGATCCTGGTCGAGCAAGCCCTTGTCGTGCAGCCACGCAGCGGTAACGACCTTTCCATTTTCATGCGCTTGCTGGGCCTGGCATTCAGCCAGAGCCAAGGCCACCTGCGGCGGTATCTGGAAGACATGTACGGCAAGGTTTTCCGCCGCTATATGCTTCTGGTCAACGAGGCCGCGCCGCGCATTCCGCCGATCGAGTTGTTCTGGCGCGTGCATTTCATGCTCGGCGCCGCTGCCTTCAGCATGTCCGGCATCAAGGCGCTGCGGGCCATCGCTGAAACCGATTTCGGTGTGAATACCTCGATTGAGCAAGTGATGCGTCTGATGGTGCCATTCCTGGCTGCTGGCATGCGCGCCGAAAGTGGCGTCACCGATGAGGCCATGGCTGCCGCGCAGTTGCGCCCGCGCAGCAAATCAACCCCGGCGCTCGCCAAGGCCTGAGTGCACGGGTGGGCGCGGCTGCCTACATCCGCTAAGCTAGCGGCCCATGCCGACTCTCGTTTCGAACCCGCTTTATATTTCATTGCATAACCGTGACCTGCCGGGCCTGGAGCCCGGCGGCGCGGTCGTGCGTGCGCCGCTGTGCGGGTTCATTGTTATCAAGGAAATATTATGACTGCTGGCCTGCAAGGCTCGTTGATGGTGGACGTCGCCGGTACCTGGTTGACGGCCGAAGATCGCCACCTGTTGCGCCAGCCCGAAGTGGGTGGCCTGATCATTTTTGCTCGCAATATCGAGCATCCACGCCAGGTGCGCGAGCTGAGCGCCTCGATTCGCGCCATCCGCCCCGACCTGCTGCTGGCGGTCGATCAGGAAGGCGGGCGTGTGCAGCGCCTGCGCCAGGGGTTTGTGCGTTTGCCGGCAATGCGGGCGATTGCCGACAACCCGAATGCCGAATACCTGGCCGAGCAGTGCGGCTGGATCATGGCCACTGAAGTGCTGGCGGTCGGCCTCGATTTGAGTTTTGCCCCGGTGCTGGACCTCGATCATCAACGTAGCGCGGTGGTCGGTAGTCGTGCCTTCGAAGGCGACCCCGAGCGCGCAGCGCTGCTGGCAGGTGCCTTCATTCGGGGCATGAACGCCGCCGGTATGGCCGCCACCGGCAAGCATTTCCCCGGCCACGGCTGGGCCGAAGCCGATTCCCATGTGGCCATTCCCAACGATGAGCGCAGCCTTGAACAGATCCGCGCCCACGATCTGGTTCCGTTCGCCAAACTGAGCAAGCAACTGGCGGCCGTCATGCCGGCCCATGTCATTTATCCGCAGGTCGATGCCAATCCGGCCGGTTTTTCCCGGCGCTGGCTGCAGGACATTCTGCGTGGCGAATTGCAGTTCGATGGTGTGATTTTCAGCGATGATCTGTCGATGGCGGGTGCTCATGTGGTGGGTGATGCCGCCAGTCGTATCGAGGCGGCGTTGTCGGCCGGTTGCGACATGGGGCTGGTGTGCAACGACCGCGCCGCCGCCGAACTGGCCTTGAGCGCCGCCCAGCGGTTGAAGGTCAAACCATCGGCGCGCATCGCACGCATGCGCGGGCAGGCCTTCGCCTCCACCGAGTACCGCCAGGACCCACGCTGGCTGACGGCAATCGGCGCGCTGAAAGCCGCCCAACTGATCGATTAAGGACATTTGTCATGACCGTTTACGCAATTATCGGAGGCACTGGCCTGACCCAGCTCGAAGGTCTGACCATTCGCCAGTCCCTGGCAGTAGAAACGCCCTATGGTGCGCCATCGGCCGAGGTGCAGATCGGTGACTACGCCGGGCGCGAAGTGCTGTTTCTGGCCCGTCACGGCCATCCTCATCGCTTTCCACCTCACCAAGTGAACTATCGCGCCAATCTCTGGGCCCTGAAGCAGGCCGGCGCCGAGGCGATCCTGGCGGTCAACGCCGTGGGCGGGATTCACGCCGCGATGGGGACCGGGCATTTCTGCGTGCCTCACCAATTGATCGATTACACCAGCGGCCGTCAGCACACCTATTTTGCCGATGACCTGGAGGCGGTTACCCACATTGATTTCAGCTACCCCTACAGCGAGGCGCTGCGCCAGCAACTGATCGCCGCTCTGGCCGCCGAAGGCTGTGGCTACAGCAGCCATGGCGTCTACGCCTGCACCCAGGGCCCGCGCCTGGAAACCGTGGCCGAAATCGCCCGCCTGGAGCGCGACGGTTGCGACATCGTCGGCATGACCGGCATGCCGGAAGCGGCGCTGGCCCGTGAGCTGGAGCTCGATTACGCCTGCCTGGCGCTGGTGGTGAATCCGGCGGCGGGAAAGTCCACGGCTGTGATCACCATGGCGGAAATCGAGCAGGCGCTGCATGATGGGATGGGGAAGGTGAAGTCGACGTTGGCGCGGGTATTGATGGCTGGCTAGCGGAACAGGCAGTGAAAACGGGCGCAAAGGTTTCCTGCTGCCAGCAAGGGCTATTCGCGCAAGATTCTGTTGTTTTCCCAGTTCACCTCAATGCTGGCCTTGATTGAGGAGGAGCTGCAAAAGCGCAGCCTTGACTATTCGTTGTTGACCGGCAGCACCACGGATCGGCGCACGCCGGTGAGGGATTTTCAAAGTGACAAGGTGTCTACCGGTTAGT
>NZ_WUUD01000015.1:30071-30481 GCF_009831705.1 Pseudomonas sp. PICF6
TCGCGAGCAAGCTCGCTCCCACAGGAGATTCGGGGTGCAGACCTATCCGGCGCTTACCTCAGGACCATGTGGGAGCGAGCCTGCTCGTGATGACGGCGGCACAGCCAAGATCTCCAACAACTGAACCACCGCTATCGCGAGCAGGCTCGCTCCCACAGGAGATTCGGGGTGCAGACCTATCCGGCGCTCACCTCAGGGCAATGTGGGAGCGAGCTTGCTCGCGATGACGGCGGCACAGCCAACCTCTTCAACATCTGAATCACCGCTATCGCGAGCAGGCTCGCTCCCACAGGAGATTCGGGGTGCAGACCTATCCAGCGCTCACCTCAGGGCAATGTGGGAGCGAGCCTGCTCGCGATGACGGCGGCACAGCCAACATCTTCAACATCTAAATCACCGCTATCGCGAGC
>NZ_WUUD01000016.1:0-4703 GCF_009831705.1 Pseudomonas sp. PICF6
GGGGCAAAAGCGTTTTGCTTACTTTTGCGCTTCTCAAAAGTGAGCCGCCGTAAGGGCGGAACCCTAAGTAGCCGTTACCGCAGCAATGGATATGTACTCGTGAACAAGGCCAGCTGTAAGGCCGCTATCGCGAGCAAGCTCGCGATAGCGGTGCTCCGGCCCAGCCTCACTTGGAATCAACACGCCTGACACGCTTCATCACCACCACGAAAAACACCGGCACGAACACCACCGCCAGCGTGGCGGTGATCATCCCGCCGATCACCCCTGTGCCGATGGCCTGCTGGCTCGCCGAGCTGGCACCGCTGGCAATCGCCAACGGCACTACCCCAAGGATGAAGGCCAGCGAGGTCATGATGATCGGCCGCAGGCGCAGGCGTGCGGCCTCAAGCGTGGCGTCGATCAGGTCGTGGCCGTCGTCGTACAGGCTCTTGGCGAACTCGATGATGAGGATCGCGTTCTTTGCCGAGAGACCGATGATGGTGATCAGCCCGATCTTGAAGAACACATCGTTGGGCATGCCGCGCAACGACACGGCCAGTACCGCACCGAGCACACCCAGCGGCACCACCAGCAGCACCGAGGTCGGGATCGACCAGCTCTCGTACAGCGCCGCCAGGCACAGGAACACCACCAGCAGCGACAGGCCCAACAGGATCGGCGCCTGGCTGCCGGACAAACGTTCCTGCAAGGACAGCCCGGTCCATTCCTGGCCCAGGCCTGTCGGCCCCTGGGCCACCAGCCGTTCGATTTCGGCCATGGCTTGCCCGGTGCTGTAGCCCGGTGCCGGTTCGCCGGAAATGCTCACCGCTGGATAACCGTTATAGCGGGTCAGTTGTGCCGGTCCCTGGGTCCAGCGAGCCTGGACGAATGCCGATAACGGGACCATCTTCCCGCTGTTGTTGCGCACGTGGATCTTCAGCAAATCCTCGACCTGGCTGCGCTGATCACCCTCGGCCTGGACCACCACCCGTTGCATGCGGCCCTGGTTGGGGAAGTCGTTGATGTAGGCCGATCCCACCGCCGTGGACAACACGCTGCCGACATCGGCAAAGGAAATGCCCAGGGCATTGGCTTGCTTGCGGTCGACCTCCAATTGCACTTGCGGCGCTTCGGCCAGGGCGCTTTCGCGCACATTCATCAGCATCGGGCTTTTCTCGGCGGCGGCGAGCAATTCGCTGCGGGCCTGCATCAAGGTGGCATGGCCGAGGCCACCCCGGTCCTGCAAACGGAACTCGAAACCGCTGGAAGTGCCCAGGCCATCCACGGGCGGTGGCAGCACCGAGAAGGCCATGGCGTCCTTGATTTGACCCAGCGCCAGGTTGGCACGGTCGGCAATCGACGCTGCCGAATCCTCGGCACCGCGTTGCGACCAGTCCTTGAGGGTGGTGAAGGCCAGCGCCGCGTTCTGGCCACTGCCGGAGAAGCTGAAACCGAGGATGATCGTGCTGTCGCCGACCCCCGGCTCGCCGGCGTTATGGGCTTCGATCTGCTCCACCACCTGCACCGTACGGTGTTTGCTGGCACCCGGCGGCAGCTGGATGTCGGTGATGGTGTAGCCCTGGTCTTCCACCGGCAGGAACGAGGAGGGCAGGCGACTGAACAGCAGGCCCATGCCCACCAGCAGCACGCCGTAGATCAGCAGATAACGGCCGATGCGTTTCAGCGCATAGGCCACCCAGCCTTGATAGCGGTCGCCGAATCGATCGAAGCCACGGTTGAACCAGCCGAAGAAACCGCTTTTGGCGTGGTGATCACCTTTGGCGACTGGTTTGAGCAAGGTCGCGCAAAGCGCCGGGGTCAAGGTCAGGGCGAGAAAGGCCGAGAACAGGATCGACGTCGCCATCGACAGCGAGAACTGCTGGTAAATCACCCCCACCGAGCCCTGCATGAACGCCATCGGAATGAACACCGCCACCAGCACCAGGGTAATGCCGATGATGGCGCCGGTGATCTGCCCCATGGCCTTGCGCGTGGCCTCCTTGGGCGACAAGCCTTCCTGGGCCATGATCCGCTCGACGTTTTCCACCACTACGATGGCGTCGTCCACCAGGATGCCGATGGCCAGCACCATGCCGAACATGGTCAGCACGTTGATCGAGAACCCCAGCGCGAGCATCGTCGCGAAGGTGCCCATCAACGCCACCGGCACCACCAGGGTCGGGATCAGGGTGTAGCGGATGTTCTGCAGGAACAGGAACATCACCGCGAACACCAGCAGCATCGCCTCGCCGAGGGTGTAGATCACCTTGGTGATCGAGACTTTGACGAACGGCGAGGTGTCGTAGGGAATCTTGTATTCCACCCCGGCCGGGAAGTAGCGCGACAGCTCGTCCATCTTGTTGCGCACCAGGGTCGCGGTGTTCAAGGCATTGGCCCCCGGCGACAGTTGTACGGCCACGGCGGTGGACGGCTTGCCGTTCAGGCGCGTGGAGAACTGGTATTCCTGGCTGCCGATTTCCACCCGGGCCACATCGGCGATGCGCACCGTCGAGCCATCGGGGTTGGCCTTGAGCACAATGTCGGCAAACTCCTGGGGCGTGTTGAGCTGGCCTTTGACGACGATAGTCGCGGTGATTTCCTGAGTGCTGCGGCTCGGTAATTCTCCCAGGCTGCCCGCCGACACCTGGGCGTTCTGCGCCACGATGGCGGCATTGACGTCGGCCGGGGTCAGGTTGAAGCCGACGAGTTTCTGCGGATCGATCCAGATCCGCATGGCTCGCTCGGCCCCGTACAGCTGGGCCTTGCCGACACCGTCCAGGCGCTTGATCTCGTTCATCACGTTACGCGCCAGGTAATCGCTGAGCGCCACGTCGTCGAGCTTGCCGTCGCTGGAGGTGAGGGTGATCAGCAGCAGGAAGCCAGCGGAGACTTTGTCCACTTGCAAGCCCTGCTGCGTGACCGCTTGCGGCAGGCGCGATTCCACTGCCTTGAGGCGGTTCTGCACGTCGACCTGGGCCAGTTCCGGGTTGGTACCGGGTTGGAAGGTTGCCGTGATAGTGGCGCTGCCCAGGCTGCTTTGGGATTCGAAATACAGCAGGTTGTCGGCGCCGTTGAGTTCCTCCTCGATCAGGCTGACCACGCTTTCGTCCACGGTTTGCGCCGAAGCGCCCGGGTAGACGGTGTAGATCTCGATTTGTGGCGGGGCCACGACCGGGTACTGCGCCACCGGCAACTGTGGAATGGCCAGGACACCGGACAACAGGATGAACAAGGCGACGACCCAGGCGAACACCGGACGGTCGATGAAGAATTGCGGCATGGCTTAGTGTCCTGCCTGTGGCCCGGGAACCTGGGCGAGGGGGAGTGGGGAATCGTCGATCCGGACGTGCTCGCCGGGGTGGGCGTGTTGCAGACCTTCAATGACGATGCGGTCGCCGGATTTCAAACCCTGCGTGACGACCCAGCGATCGTTTTGCGCGGCGCCCAGTTGCACCGGTTGCAGGCTGACTTTCTGCTCGGCGTCCAGCAGCAACACCTGGGCGACTCCGGCGCTGTCGCGCTGAATGGCCCGTTGCGGCACGGTGATGCCTTGGTTGTTGATCGCCTGTTCGAGGCGCACACGGATGAAACTGCCCGGCAGCAGGTCCAGGTCCGGGTTGGGGAACTCGCTGCGCAGGGTGATCTGGCCGGTGCTCGGGTCGACGCTGAGGTCGGTGAACAGCAACTTGCCGGGCAGCGGATAAGGGTTGCCGTCGTCCTGGATCAAGGTGGCCTTGGCCTGGTCCTGGCCGACCGCTTGCAAAAAACCTGCGCGAAAGGCGCGGCGCAGGTCGTTGAGTTCGCGGGTCGATTGCGTGAGGTCGGCGTGGATCGGGTTCAGTTGCTGGATCAACGCCAAAGGCGTGCTTTCGTTTTGCCCGACCAAGGCGCCCTCCGTCACCAGGGCGCGCCCGATGCGCCCGGAAATCGGCGCGGTCACCGTGGCATAGCCCAGGTTCAGTTTCGCCCGTTCCACCGCAGCCTTGCTGGCAGCGACGTCAGCGGCGGTCTGGCGCACGCTGGCCCGGGCGTTGTCGTAGTCCTGGCCACTGATCGCCTTGTCATCGATCAACTGCGCGTAACGCTGGGCTTGCAAGCGGGCCTGGAACGCATTGGCCTCGGCCTTGCGCAACGCCGCCTCGGCACTGTCCAGGTCAGCCTTGAACGGCGCCGGATCGATGCGAAACAGCACATCGCCCTGCTTGACGTCGCGGCCCTCATGAAACACCCGTTGCAAGACCACGCCGGCCACCCGCGCCCGGACTTCGGCAACCCGTGGCGCGACGATCCGGCCGCTCAGCTCGTTACTGATCGACAGGGGCCGGGCCTGGACGGTTTCGACACGCACACTGGGCAGCGGGGCGGCGGCTTGCGGGGTCGAGGCGCTATCACAGCCACTGAGCAGCAGTGCCCCGACCAACAGGCCCAGTGTGACGAAAGGAATCTTGGACATGGTACTTCCCCACTATTGAGCCGCCCATGGTAGGGATCCAGGCTCATGGCAGGGGTGAAGCTTTGTAGGCGCTCTGTGAAATTGTGTAATCACTTAAATACGAAAGTGCCCCACCAACTGCTGTTGATGGTTGGCCATGGCATGCAACGAGTGGCTGGCCTGTGAGGCTTCCTCCATCCGGCTACTCAAGGTCTCGCTGATCCCGCGAATGTCACTGACGCGATGGCTGATGTCTTCCACGACAGTGCTTTGCTCCAGGGCCGCGCTG